>JAVCDE010000006.1 GCA_030765185.1 Candidatus Aceula meridiana
CTTGAATTGCCTGCTTCATAGTATAGGAATGAAACGCCTTATGCTTAACCTTCTCTCCCTCAGGGAAAGGTTCCCCAAATATTTCAAGGGTTTTATTCTTAGGAGTAGCAGTAAAAGCAAAATAGTTCGCGTTAGAAATCATTTTTTTGGATTCCATAAGTTCATTAATGGTGTCCTCGATTGATTTTTCTTCCTCTTCTCCAAATGTATTATCCTTTGAAGCTAAAGCAACATTCATTTGAGAAGAAACTCGCCCTCCTTGGCTTGAATGAGCCTCATCAATAATAATCGCAAATTTATTTGATCGATGACTATCTCCAATTTCTTTCAATATAAAAGGGAATTTCTGCACTGTTGAGATGATTATCTTTTTCCCATCTTCAATGAATGTCTTTAACTGCTTAGACCCCTCTGTTACTGCACCAACAACTGCAGAAACCTGCGCAAACTGCTTAATCGTATCTCGTATTTGTTTATCTAAATTTCTTCTGTCTGTAACAATAATAATAGAGTCAAATAATACCTTTTCATCTTTCTTCAGCCCTACTAGTTGATGAGCAAGCCACGCAATAGAATTACTCTTCCCGCTTCCAGCCGAATGTTGGATCAAATAGCGTTTCCCCATATCGGATTGCTCAGCATCTTTCAATAGTTTTCTTACAACATCTAATTGATGATAACGTGGAAATATTTGCTTTTGTTTCTTCCTGTTTTTAGAATCTTTCTCTTCAACAATTTGAGCATAGTTTTCTAAAATATTCGTCAAGCTATCCTTATTCAAAACACTTTTCCATAAATAATCTGTTGCTATGCCTTGAGGATTAGGAGGATTGCCTGCTCCATCTTTGTATCCTTTATTAAAAGGTAAAAACCAAGAACTCTTACCTTTAAGGTGGGTACACATCCATACTTCATGATCATCAACAGCAAAATGCACGGCACATCGTCCAAATTGGAAAAGAAGTTCTTTCGGATCTCTGTCTCTTTTATATTGCCAAATAGCATCCTGCACTGTTTGTTTTGTGAGCTTATTTTTCAATTCAAAGGTTGCTATCGGCAAACCATTGATAAAAATAACCATGTCCAAAGAAAGCATGGTTTCGTTCTTGCTGAAATGAAGCTGTCGAGTAACACTGAAAATATTCTTCCTATAAAGCTCCTTGGCTTTTTCGTTTTCTTCTGACGGAGAACCATAAAACAAGTCTATTGAAAACTGTTTGTGCTTAATGCCGGTACGAAGAACATCAACAACGCCTCTTTTAGCAATTTCGCCCTGCAAACGATGCAAAAACTGCGTTCGGCTTGACCCTTCTTCTTTCAAATGTAAAGTTTCAACACTCTTTTGCTGTGTATCCGACAGAAAGGCAATCATCATCTTTAGATCGATAGAATGATCCCTGTCATAATCTTCGTTACTACCTTGAATATATCCGGCATCATTTTTCAAGGACTCGACAATAATTGTTTCCAGACCTTTTTCACTTGTATCAGTTATCATCAAAAACCTCCTCTAAACTATCCTCAGTTTCTTCTATTTCTTCATCTGAGGACAAGGCATCTTCTAAATCATCATCAGCGACATCCTCGACCTTAATATTTCTCACATCCACTTTGCCAGTAACTACGTCTGAAATAAGACGTGTGCAATATTCTTGGATAAGCTTAATTTCTTGTTCTAATTTCTCTATAGCTAAATAATTCTTTGAAAGAAATTGATTAATGTGTTTAACAATTGCTAGTTGTTCCTTCTTTGGTGGCACTGGAAACCATGCGCCTTTTATCGCCCCTTGCGCCAAACCATATCTAGTCACACCTTTTGCTGATACTCTAAATTGATCCGCAACCTTTTCAGACAGAAAAGCCCAAAACAAATATTCTCCGTCTATTCCGTATGCACGAACAATTGCTAAATGATAAGCACAAATAACTCCATCAATCTTCTCAGGAACAAACGAAGGAACGGCAATATCATCCCAGGACTCTGAATCTTTAGTTATAAGAACATCTCCGCCTCTTAATTTATATTTTTTAATTTCATCTGAAGTCGCCGTGCCTTTCATAAAATCGATAGAATCCAATATCCTATCATTTTTATAAACATCAACATAATTACAAAGCTTTATGGGAATTTCACCCTCAACAATGTGTTTATCAACCCCGCTTGGCATAACATGTGACATTGTTCTTAATCTTTTTAGTTCCCAATGTTCGGGAATATCTCCCACCCAATCAACCCCGCTTGGCTTCATTTTGACTTTAGTATCAATGCCTTGTGTCACTGCCTGATTTATAATTGCCTGTTTCTGCTCTTTAAGTAATTGGATTAATCGACGTTTGTTTCGGATAAACTTTGTTATTTGTGCGCATTTAGCATCCAGATATTTAACGATCTGCCTTTGCGCATTCTCTGGTGGATTAATAACAGGCATTGTCATGAAAGCATCATCTGTTAGCTGGTAACGCGACCTCCAAATACCTTTTGATCTAACCCTCAGTTCCCAAAGATAAGCCGTAGACCGAAATAAGTAATTGAAATACTTATTGTCAACCTTATATTCTTTCTTTATACGATAGACGCCATATGCCGTACTAATGATTCCATGATACTCCGAGACACCAAGCCCCTGCATCCAAGCCCACAAACTATTGATCACCAAATCTCCCGGCCAACACAACTTGTAACCTTTATACGATTCAGCCTTAAACATTGTCACATTAACATTTTTGCGAGGAGTAACACCTTTCCTCTCAGAAACGCTAAGCAATTCTTCGTCTCCAGTTTCTGATCTCACATCTATTTGACGGAAAATACATTTAGCTCTTAATATGCACCAATCTAACGGGATTTTTTCTATCCATGGCAATTCTACTTTCTTATAATCCGGATATTGCTTTAATTTCATTGTTTCGACTCCTCTACAATATCCTCCAGAATTCCTTCAGCTTCTTCTTCTAAGGCAAAAATGTCTTCCTGAATTTCTTTCAACGTTCTGAGCTTTGTAGGTTTATAAAAATAACGTGTAAACGATATTTCATAACCAATCTGTGTTTTGGTTTCATCTACCCACGCATCAGAAGCATACGGCAATACTTCTCGCTTAAAGAATGCCTCAATTCCACCTTCTTCCAATAAAGACACTTGTTCTGTATCACGCAAATCTGCATCGGGTTCATATTCAACTAATTGTTTTTTGCCGTTACTTTCAACCTCATAAATTCCACACAAAGGATTCGCCGCCTCTTTACCTTTTTGATGAATCTTCTTGATGACAGGAACTCCACTCTCATCAGAAACATTATTTGCCTTTAACTCTTTAATCTCTTTAGTACTATATGCTTTATTCGGAATAATTCCTTTGAATCGAAGTGGCCTCTCAACCACAATTTTTTTATAACCAAAAGACTCATTCGGAAATATTTTTGACTGTTCCGATTCTTTAAAAGTCGTTATCAAATTACATATATCCTGAATATGGTTTTCTGAAAGCTGGCAATTTTTCTTTCCCAAATTCTTGCGAAGAGGATCAAACCATTGTGACGCATCAACAAGTTGCACTTTCCCTTCTTTGTGAGCCGGCTTTTTGTTTGTTAAAAGCCAGATGTATGTTGCGATGCCTGTGTTATAAAATGTATTCTCAGGAAGAGCTATGATTGCTTCAAGCCAATCATTCTCAATAATCCAACGTCTAATATTTGTTTCACCCCCGCCCGCATCTCCAGTAAATAATGATGATCCATTATGTACTTGAGCGATACGGCTGCCTAACTTTGATTTATTCTTCATTTTTGAAAGCTTATTAACCAAAAATAAAAGCTGTCCATCACTTGAACGAGTTAACATTTTATATTCAGGATCATCTCCATGCTGAATAATAAAGCGAGGATCTTTCATGTCTGCTTTACCGCCCATACGTTCTAAATCTGTCTTCCAACTCTTACCATACGGAGGATTAGAAAGCATAAAGTCAAACTCTTGCGATGGGAATCCATCCGATGAAAGGGTTGAACCAAACTTCATGTTCATGGCCTCATCGCCTTCACCTTTCAGCAAAAGATCAGCTTTACAAATCGCGTATGTTTCCGGCTGGGATTCTTGACCGTAAAGGTGAATAGAAACCTTTTTCTTGTGCTGCTTAGCCAATTCCATAAGGCGTTCCTCAGCTACAGTAAGCATTCCTCCTGTTCCGCACGCACCGTCATAAACAAGATATGTTCCAGACTCTATCTGATCAGCAATAGGCAAGAAAATCAAATCAGCCATCAATTTAACAACATCTCGGGGAGTAAAATGTTCCCCAGCTTCTTCATTATTTTCTTCATTAAAACGACGGATAAGCTCCTCAAATATTGTTCCCATTGAGTGATTATCTAATCCAGGAAGAACAACATTGCCGTTAGTGTCTTTTACCGGATCAGGGCTTAGATTAATTGATCTATCAAGAAATTTTTCAATCAGAGAGCCAAGAATATCTGACTCTATTAATGTTGGGATTTGATTGCGAAATTTAAACTTGCTTAAAATTTCCTGAACATTTTCAGAGAATCCATCTAAATAGGTTTCAAAATCGCTTTTGAGCTGTTGTTGTTTAGCGCGCGCTTTCAAATCCCGCAAAATAAATGGCGAAGAATTATAAAAAGCCTGACCTGCGCACTGCGACAAAGCCGCATCTTGATTGGCAACTTTAGATTTATCTAACTGTTTTTTCATGTCTAGAACGGCCTGTTTGGTCGGTTCAAGCAATGCATCCAAACGACGAATAACTACCATTGGCAAAATAACATCTCGATATTTCCCGCGAACATAAACATCCCGAAGCACATCATCTGCTATTCCCCAAATAAAATTTGTTATCGAACCATGCTGAATATAATTCATGAATTATCCTCTCATATATTTACTTCTATTTATCTAGGCTTTGTTTTTTTCGCCATTCTTCTATTTCCGATTTATCAAACCTCCATTGCCCTCCTGCCTTAAAAGAGGGGATCTTTCCATCGCGAGCTAAACGACGAACAGTATATTCGTGGAGCTTTAAATAATTTGCTAGTTCTTCTACTGTGAATGTTTCCATTCTGTCACCCCTAATGTATCAAAATGTAACAATGAGTTAATTATTATACAACTTTGGCTACAATTCGACAAACAAAATATACCAGCCTGAATGACTTGCTATCTGCCGAATTGTATGGCTATATAGTAGTACAAAGGTCTGCAATCGTCTGAAAATAAAGGAGTTTAACTATATGACAGAAACAAAATTATCTAAAATTATGGCACTTAAAGAGAACTCCCTCTCCGACCTTAAAGTCACATATGAGGAACTGTTTGACGGCAAGAAAGCGCCATCCAGCAATAAGGTCTACTTATGGCGTAAGATTGCCTACAGGATACAGGAAATCGATTCTGGTGGACTCTCAGCTCAAGCAGAGGGCAAAATTCAAGAGCTTATCCAAAAATACGATCCCATAAATAACAAGACACTCAGGCCAGACACGACTGTAATAAATGGATCGGCTAAAAAACTTAAAAGGGATAAACGCCTTCCTATCCCGGGAACCGTCATAACTAAGGAATACAAAGGAAAAATTCTGCAGGTAAAAATTCTTGAATCGGGCTATGAATACAATAACAAAAAATATCGAAGCTTAAGCTCGATTGCCAAAGAAGTAACAGGAGCTCATTGGAATGGCTATTTGTTCTTTAACCTATAAAAAATAACATGGAAAAGAAACCAAAAAAACGTATTTGCTGCGCCATTTATACGCGCAAATCTACGTCTGAAGGCTTAGATCAAGACTTTACCACTCTCGATGCCCAACGTGAAGCCGCTGAAAACTATATCAGCAGCCAGAAACACGAAGGCTGGCTTGTGATTCCAACGCGATATGATGACGGTGGGTTTACTGGTGCTAATATTGATCGGCCGGCGCTTCAAAAACTTCTTGCCGATATTAAAGCCGGTGGCATTGACTGCGTTATTGTATACAAAGTGGATCGCCTCTCTCGCTCTCTTATGGACTTTACGCAACTCTTAGAATTCTTTGATAAGCACAATGTCGCTTTTGTTTCAATTACTCAAGCTTTTAATACCAACACTTCAATGGGTCGACTGACTCTAA
>JAVCDE010000007.1 GCA_030765185.1 Candidatus Aceula meridiana
ATTTTGCTTTTACTGCTACTCCTAAGAATAAAACCCTTGAAATATTTGGGGAACCTTTCCCTGAGGGAGAGAAGGTTAAGCATAAGGCGTTTCATTCCTATACTATGAAGCAGGCAATTCAAGAGGGATTTATTTTAGATGTTTTAAAGAATTATACGCCGGTGAGTAGTTTTTATCGATTAGCAAAAACTGTAGAGGGTGATCCCCTTTATGATACTAAAAAAGCTCAAAAGAAATTGCGAAAATATGTAGAGTCTCATAGTCATGCTATTAAAGAAAAAGCCGAGATTATGATTGATCATTTTCATGAGAATGTTATCGGCTTAAGAAAGATTGGCGGAAATGCGCGTGCAATGGTGGTGACTAGCGGGATTAAAAGAGCTGTTCAGTATTATCATGCTTTTAATGAGTATTTGGACGAACGCAAAAGTCCATATAAAGCAATTGTTGCGTTTTCAGGCGAACATGAATTCAGTGGCGTAAGAGTAACGGAAATGAAGCTTAATGGGTTTCCAAGCAAGTTGATCACGGAAAATATTCAACATGATCCTTATAGATTTTTGATTGTTGCTGATAAATTCCAAACAGGTTATGACGAGCCACTATTGCATACAATGTATGTGGATAAAATGCTTTCCAACATTAAAGCAGTGCAGACATTATCACGTTTAAATCGCGCTCATCCTCAAAAGCACGATACTTTTGTTTTAGACTTTTTCAATGAAACGAAGATTATCCAAGAGGCGTTTGCGGATTATTATAGGACAACCATTTTAAGTGAAGAAACTGATCCAAATAAATTGCATGATTTAAAAGCTGCCTTAGACGGATATCAAGTGTATGCGTGTAGTCATGTTGAGGAGCTGGTTATTAAATATATTCAAGGTTCTGATAGGACTGAGCTTGATCCTATTCTTGATGCTTGTGTTGCGACATATAAAGACGATTTGAATGAAGACGGGCAAGTTGACTTTAAGGGGAAGGCGAAGGCTTTTGTGAGAACTTATGCATTCTTGAGTTCAGTGCTTCCCTACGTAAATGTTGAATGGGAAAAGTTGTCGGTATTCTTGAATTTCTTAATACCGAAATTACCTTCGCCAAAAGAAGATGATATGTCGAAAGGAATTTTGGAAACCATTGATATGGATAGTTATCGGGCTGAGGTACAGCCGACAATTAAGATTGGTCTTCCCGATGAGGATGCGGAAATTGATCCAGTTCCGACGAGCGGAGGTGGTCACAAAGCAGAGCCGGAAATGGATCATTTGAGTAATATTGTTAAATCATTTAACGACCATTTTGGGAATATTCAATGGGATGACAAAGACAGAATCTCAAAATTAATCACAGAAGAAATTCCTGTTAAAGTGGCTGAAAATGAAGCGTATAAGAATGCGATAGCTAATTCTGATAAACAAAATGCGCGGATAGAGCATGATAAAGCATTACAAAAAGTTATGGTTGGATTGTTGAAAGATGATACGGAATTGTTTAAGCAGTTTATGGATAATCCGAGTTTTAAGAAATGGCTGAGTGATACAATCTTCCGTGAAACGTATAAGGTGGGTTAAATATTATGAAAGAGGCAGTGTCTAGCAATTCGGGTCATCGACAGAGAATCAAAGAAAAATATGAGAAGTCAGGGATGAATGGCTGGCTGGATTATGAAGTTTTAGAGCTGGCTTTGTCTTATGCTATTCCACGCAAAGATACCAAATCTATCGCGAAAGACTTACTTTCTCATTTCAAGACGTTTAATGGTGTCTTAGACGCAGAAAGGAAAGAACTCGAAAGCATTAAGGGAATATCGGAACATTCTTCAGTGTTTTTAAGATTTTTGAAAGATGTTTCGATTTTGTATATGGAACAAGGAATCCATAACAGGGATTTGCTTTCATCACCTCAAGTTGTTTGTGATTATTTGAAAGTTGCACTTAAGGGTTTAGCTGATGAAGAAATTAAGATGTTATTTTTGGATGGACGTAATCAGCTGATAGAAATGGAAACATTGAAGTCCGGAACGGTGAATCGTTCAGTAGTGTTTCCGCGTAAGGTTGTAGAGCGGGCTCTATACCATCATGCGGTAGGCGTTATTATCGCACATAATCATCCCGATGGCTCGTTAGAACCTTCTGATGAAGATCAAGATATGACCAGAGCAGTACAAGAAGCACTTAAGACAGTTGATATCAAGTTGCTCGATCACATTATAATTGGCGGCAATGAATATTATAGTTTTAAAGAGAATCGAGTTTTAAATGATGATTAATATCTGGCATACAATAATTTGGTGTATTGCAGAGATATTGGAGCCCTTTTCCTTTATAGGGAGTTTTTTAGCTAACTGGTTGCCGACATATTTTATTTTAGGCCTATTATTTTTATTGTTATTGATTTCCATGTTTAAGCGCGAATTAGGCGAGAGAAGGGATTGTTGGCTATCTTCACGAATTGCTAAGGCGAAGAATGAACTAAAGGGCAAGGCAAAGTCGCTTCCATGGTATAAAAAACTGTTGCTTAATATTACTCAATTATATTATCCTACCGCATCAAATTTCACCTTATTGATTTTAACTATGGCTGTTGTCTTTGGTATAGGCAACAAATGCTTTTGGATTCCATATGAAAAAGCAGAGTTTTATCGAACATTGGTACCAATACAGATAGGGATTGTTGCGCTTATTTTTCCTGTAATGATTTTTATTATTGGGTTTTCTGGTAACAAGAAGGCATCTGGAGTAAATCTTTCTGAAGTGCTTTTGAGGGAAAGCTTTTTATTCCCTGCTGGAATTGCTGGCCTTTTCTTTCTAGTTAACCTTATTTGGGCAAGGGCATCTTATATTGTTATTGTCCAAATAATCCTGAGCGCTTTTATGTATGGATGTGTTCTTTTTCGTGTTATTCGACTCCTTTTAAATGATAAACGACTGCTTGAGAAAAGTAAGGCTTTGTTGAAGGACAAGTTGAGACGATCTATTGAGAAAACTATCGAGGAGCGACTTGGAAACAATATATTATTGAAAGAATTGGGTGAAAATAAAACAGAACTTCAGTATTCGATTCTTGATTTAGAAAAAAGCAGTGAAGACTACATCAAATATGATCTAAAAAAGAGGGGTATTATAGTTGATATCAATTTAGCTAATCTTGATAAAATTGCCAAGATAATTGAAGAGGCATCGCGCAGGAACGGATTTAGTTTTTATAAAAACGTTCTCGATTTGTCTTCGGATGAAAATCAGGATATTGCAAGTTTGCGTAGTGATGGTTCTCAGTTGCAGACTTTTCAAGAAGATAAGAGCCGTTATTTGAAGAAGCGTTTTATGGACCAAGTATCGGATGAAAACCCGTATGTTTTGAGTTTTCGAAAAAGGTTACTTGTTGAGAAATCCTCCTTGGATGAAATCAACGATTTGATCGGCAAGACTTTTGATGTGCGAAGAATAGACGAGGAGGAAGATAAATTAAGAACAGAATTGCGGAATTTAAAGGACCAGTTTATTGATGATATTCGTAATAAACGCTTGGGGAGGGTTAGTAGCCTTCGAGAGGTCTATATTTCGCTAGCAGAGCTTTTTCTCGATATTATGAAGACTTATTCAAGTAACTATACTATGGAAATGGCACGGAAGGAGCGTGGAAATATTGTAGGGGAATGGGTAGAAGTCCAATGGCTAACAGATGATTTGCGTGATATTTATGAAGTAGCCATGGAAACTCATGATAGGAAGATTATTAGAGAAATCGGCTACTTGCCAATTGCGATTGCCCATAGAGCCATAAAAAGACTTGACCATTATATCTTCGAGAAATCTTTGGGGTTTTTGAATCTGTTTTATATGTTTGCTATTCGTGAAAAGGATAAGGATTTGCAGTTCTTTATGAAAGACCGATGCGGTGTTTATATCAAAGAAACCGCAGATTACGCAATCCAGTATGAACTTGACAAAATAGAGCTAGGTGAGGACAGAATCCGACAGTTTAAAGATTTTGCAATTGAGATTTATTTGCAGTTGCAACAATTATTGAAACAAGCTTACGATGCGAAAGATTTAGAAGTATTTAAAAAATTGATTTCTATTGGAGATAAATTGTTTCGTCATTTTCGTCCATCAGAAGATCATCCTGATGCCGATCATCTTAGATGGCAGCTTAAATTGTCTGATTTGAGTGCCGATGAAAAGGCTAGAATTGAAGTCCAATTGAAGAAAAAGGAATTTCTTGAGAGCATTGAGGAGGAAATACAACAGAAAAGAAATGAAATGTTTTTTGGGCTGGCAAGCTTTATTTGTGATGAATATCGTAACGATAAAAACAAAAAAGACTTATTGGAGTACATCAATTTTGTTGGATCAGCACTACCCTCAGATTTAAATAAACTAACAGACATATTTCTTAAATGCCACGATTTTGATATCGAGCATTTTTGGGGATGGGAATGGTGGATTCTTCCGATGGATGAAGAAGTTCATTCAATTGATTTCTTGGGGAAAATAGCATTTTATTATTGCATTAAAGCATTGCAAATTTCTAATACAATGCAAAAACAGGTTTTGGAAAAAGCGAAACTTTCACATAATCGTGACTTCGTTCATATGATAGAAAAAAATGATAGCATTATTAAAAAAACAATAAGCGATCTTCTGGACGAAGTAGATCAATGGGGAGACTTGATTCCTTCAATTGGCGAAGACAAGAAAAAAGCATTATTTGTTGCTTTTGATGCAGCTAAGGATAGACAGATTAAGGAACAAGAGGACTTCTTGATTGATTCAAATTTAAATCAGGTGAAAATTAATGAGTTTATTAAAGGTTTCTTGAAAGGGTATAATGAAAATTGCGCGATGCATTCATTATTTCAAACACTTGGGCAATATGAAGATCAAGCTCAAGATACATATAAAGGACCACAAAAAAGTATGGGATTTAATCGACTTGATGAGAAAGGTGTGTTCGTTGAGGGTTGGCATGTGCATTATTCAAGCTGGGGTGAGCAGTATGGTAGCGGGATAGCTTCTTCAGAGAATAATTACTTTTTTGAACAATTATGTGCGCCGTTACAAGCAAAACAAATAACAAGTGGCGATATAATTAATCAAATAGAATCAACGATAAAGGAACTGAAAAAGCGTTGCGTCCCTAATGTTATAATAACTTCCTTGAATTTTGATGCCCAGCGATTGTTTTTCTCGAATGATAGCTTTATTCCGCATTGGCATAAAGATTGCCCAAAGAAAGATATCCCAAATTTACATGGAGTTCTAAAACTAAAGGAAGGGGATATCCCGGTAGTGCGCCTTTTTCAGAAAAATAATAAAGGGCTTATTGGCATTTTTGATTTAAAAAGTTTTGCCAGTCTTATTCAATTAAGGCCTGTTGACGATGAGGACGAAAGTAAATACTTTCATGGACAGTTTTATATACGCATTATTGATTTAAGTCATGACGACAAGAGTAGAGGCGAAATTATTACGGCATCTCCGGGATGGCTGAATAAATATGAGGACAAAGAACGTTATTTAAAAACTAAGGTTATCGTAAAGACTTTTGAGCGACAAGAGCTATGCATAAAGGACAAAAGCTCTGGGATTCTTCTGAAAGTGATAAACGATGAGCAGGAATAACATATTGCATAAAGGCTACACTCCAAAGGTTGAAGATTGTTTTGAAGTCTTTGATTGTGTTGGCCGAAACATTGCGGATATTCAAAATAATAATTAGTTTTTAGTTTTAAAAGGGAGCCCTTTAGATATGTCAGATGAAAATGATTTAATCGAACCGATTGAGCCTCTTGACCCAAAAGAAGCCATTCTTGAGGTTTTAAAAGCAAATCCTGGTCAAAGAGCAAGTGACCTTGCGATAGAATTGGATCTTGAGAAAAAGGAAATAAATAGTTTTTTATACGGAGAGCTTAAAGATCAATGCGTGCAGGATGAGAAGTATTGTTGGTTTTTGCTGAAAGATGCCCCTGCCCATAAGAAAGAAGAAAAAAAGGCATTACCAAAAACAGCGTTATCAAGTCTTGCTCAGTATTATTTGTCGTGTATAGGGCAGGATGACGAGGGCGGTGTAAGTGCTTTTGCTGAAAGTAAATATGGAGGTTTGGATTATGCTGAACTTCCCAATTTACCGCTTAGCGCAAGCGACTCACTGTTTGAATCTAGTGATGCGCAAAGGCTTCTTGGAAAAATGCGTAAAGATCGTAGTCGTTTGGCGATGTTTTTAGGTTATCCATCGTCACTCAAGGAAATAAGATCAAAGAAAAGCAATTGGACAGGTTATATTCTTGAGCCGATCCTTTTGTTTCCTATCGAAATTAGCGGGGGAAGTCCGAAATTAAGCCAAGGATTTCCTATGTTTAACCTTTCGGCATTAAAACGATTTACTAATACTCAGCGAGAGCAGCTGATGGATGAGTTGGTGCAGCTTGAAGATGAGTTGGGGCTTACTTCTGATCAGGATATTCCTGAATTCGATGATCTAGTTAGAAGGTTGGCAAGTATTCGAACTGAATGGCCATGGAAAGAAGAAATTGATCCTGCTGAACTTGTCCAAGATCCAGCACTTAGCACTATTAAGGAAGAAGGTATTTTTAATAGAGCTGTCCTCATCGTTGGCGAACGTTCTCCATATACACAAGGTTTGGAAACAGAATTAAAATCATTGGCTGATGTTACCCCTGAACAATATGAGCATACAGCTTTGGGGCAATGGATAAAAGGAGAGATAGGAAGTAAGGGCGAAGATAATAAGATGCCTCTTTTAGAGGTTCTCCCCCTTAATTCTGAACAAAGGCAAGCAATACAGCAGTCTTTAACAAATCCTCTAACTATTATTACGGGCCCACCGGGAACAGGAAAATCACAGGTTGTAACAAATTTGCTCGTTAACGCAGCATGGCAGGGAAAGAAAGTTTTGTTTGCCAGTAAGAACAACAAAGCAGTTGATGTCGTTGAAATAAGAATTAATAATTTAGCTTCTAGGCCTATTTTATTAAGAATGGGCTCAAATCAGTATCAGGTAAAACTTGCGGAATATTTAATTGGATTACTAACGGCAACATCTACGGAGCATGATCAGGAAGAGTTTGATTTTGATTTAAATCAGTATAAACAGTTGGAAGAAAAATGGTCTGTTCTGGAGAAGAAGGAAAGTGAATTGATTAACTTGCGAAACGAAGTTGATGAACTTGATC
>JAVCDE010000020.1 GCA_030765185.1 Candidatus Aceula meridiana
ATCGAGATATTCTAACGAGAGATTTTCTTTCTTATATTGTAAAAGAAGAAGAGGTTGAGGAGGAATTAAAAAGAATCCAGGATGCGTTAGATCAAGTACATTCAGAATTGCATCAGACAAAAGAAGTCGTTAAAAAAACTGTTAATAAACAAAATGCTGATATTTTTGAAGCTCACAAAATGATACTCAAAGATGAAAAGCTCTTAATGGGCTTGGAAAAAGAGCTTAATCGTGAATTAATAAACGCAGAACAGGTTGTTCGCAATGTTTTTCGCAGATGGTCAAATCGATTTCGTTCTTCCGAAAATGAATTTATTCAAGATAAGGCTGATGACATGGATGATTTAAGCCGAAGAATTATTCGTGAACTGTTGGGCTATAAAAGAAATGTTCTAGAGCAACTTCCACCTAACAGTATCATTGTTGCGAAAAGATTATTGCCTTCCGACACAGTAAATTTGAATAGAAAGAATGTTCAAGGGATTCTTCTTGAAGAGGGGGGTTATAATTCACACAGCGCTATTTTAGCGCGTGGTCTTGGAGTCCCTGCTATTTATTGTCAAAATGAGTCTATTTTGAACATTAAGAGAAAAACAGCTCTCTTGCTTGATGGGGAGCGCGGGAAAGTTGTCGTGAACCCCGATAAGAAGGAGATAGGAAGATTTGAAACGAAGGTGAAAAAGTTTAAAAAACAGAAAGATTTAACCACCCAGAAAAGTAAGCAAAAAGCGGAAACAAAAAAGGGAAAAAGGATTTTAGTGCGTGCCAACGCTTCGAATAAAGAAGAGTTTAAGGAAGCAATAAAAAATGGTTGTGATGGGGTAGGGCTTTTCAGGATAGAAGGTCTATATCTCGAACATAAAACAGCTCCTTCGCAAGAGTATTTAACTCGGCATCTGAAGCAAATTTTGAAAAGCGCACGCAATAAAGAAGTCGTTATAAGGTTACTAGACGTAGGAGGAGATAAGCAACTGTCGTATATTAATATTGAAGAAGAAAGGAATCCATTCTTAGGATTGAGGGGTGTGAGATTGCTTCTTAAACATAAAAAGATATTGAGAACTCAGCTTCAGGCTATTTTGGGCTTAGTTGGCGAATTTAATATTAAAATATTAGTGCCTATGATAACTTTACCCAAAGAAGTGTCTGAAGTGAGAGAAGTTGTTAAAGAAATTAAGGAAAAACTAAAATTAGAGACAGCGTGTGAGGTTGGTTCGATGATTGAGACGCCTGCGTCTGTTGCGAATATAGACAAAATAGCTGAAGTTTCTGATTTTTTAAGCATCGGGACCAATGATTTGATTCAATACACGATGGCGGTAGGCCGAGAAAATATGAGTATGGCTCAATATTATCATGAAGGGGCAGAAACGATTATGAAATTGATCAAGGATGTGGTTCATGCTGCTGATAAATTCTCAATTCCTTGCAGTGTCTGTGGGGAAATAGCAGGGGATGAGCAATATGTTGAACCATTATTAAAAGCTGGGGTTAAAGAATTAAGCGTGTCTCCCAGTCGAATACCGTTTATTAAAGAAAAAATTAGAAAGATTAGCTTGTAATTAAAGGAGGGAGGCAAGGTGATAGAAATATTTATGATGATGGCTTGGGTTATCGGCATTATTTTAGGCATCATGTGGCTTTTTTTACCTTGGATTATTGTTTCAAAGCTCGACGAGGTTATTGGAGAACTTAAAAAAATTAACAATAATAGAAGCTCAGCATAAGACAAGGAGGGCGATATGATTATGGGTTTGATGTATATTTTGGCGGGGATCCTTTTAATTGCTTTCCCGCAAATATTGGCATTTATGGTGGCGTTTGTTTTTATCCTAACAGGTATTTCTATGATGTATATGGGTAGATATTATAAGCGCATGTCACACCGCTTCAATGATTCTTATATGGATTTTATGTTTCGTTTATAATGTTTAAACTAAAAGAAGGGAAGGAGAAGATAATGGCTGAGTTAAAAGAATTATTTCAATCAGGGGACTGGAAGTCCGAAAAGCATGTGCCGATTATCGAAGCGCCGGATTCAGCAAAGAAAGGCGAACTCGTTAAGGTCACCGCCACGATAGGGAAGGAAGTGGCTCATCCTAATAAAACTGAGCATCATATTAGCTGGATTACCTTGTATTTTCATCCTGAAGGGGAAAAGTTTCCTTATGAAATCGGCAAGGCTGATTTTTCAGCACATGGCGCATCAAAAGATGGCCCAGATACAAGTTCCGTTTATACCCATCATGAAGTTTCTTTAAGCTTTAAGACGGATAAGACGGGGACAATTTATGCCGCGAGTTTGTGCAATATTCACGGACTTTGGCAAGGTTTTAAAGAATTGAGAGTATCGTAACGCATTGTCACAAAAAGGAGGTTGTTATGGGATTAAAAGAAGCTTATCAGGAAAAAATTGAAGCTCAAATAAGAGAGTGGGATGCAAAAGTTGAAGAGTTAAAGGCTAAAGCGCAACAAGCTAAGGCAGAGGCAAAAATTAGAATGGAAGAGCAGTTGTTGGTATTAAAGGAAAGCCGTGAAGGCATTGTGCAGAAATTAGATGCTTTAAAAGAAATCGGAGAAGATAAATGGGAAAGCCTCCAGGAAGGAACTGATAAGGCCTGGAGTAATATGAAAAACATGTTAGAAAACTTTATGAACCAAAATAAATAAAGGAGTTTGAAAATGAAAGTAAAAGTTGATCAAAATGTATGCGTGGGAAGCGGAGGGTGTGCAAAATCTTGCCCTGAGGTTTTTAAGATGGATGGAGACAAAGCAACTGTCCATGTCGATACCGTTCCAAAGGAGCTAGAAGAAAAATGTCACTCGATAAAAGATGGATGTCCGTCAGGGGCCATTTCCATCGAGGACTAAGAAAGAACAATATTAATCAGATTTCTAAATTTTAGCAATAGGAGGTTTCTTATGAAAGCCGTTGTTGATAAACAAACATGTACCGGATGTGAGTTGTGCGTTCAAACCTGTCCTGAGGTCTTTAAGATGGAAGATGATAAAGCTGTTGCTTTTGTTGATTCAGTTTCTGCAGAAGTTGAGGGATCTTGTCAGGAGGCTGCAGACGGGTGTCCGGTTACAGCTATAAAAATAGAGAAATAAATTTTATTTATATTTCAAGATTATATTTGATATATTAAATAGACGACGTTTAGGGCGGCGTACAGATGATTTTCAGAAAGAACACTATTTAGTTTTGGATAAAGGGAATAATGAAGAATTTTAAAAGAATAAAAAAACTAATAAGAGAATCTCGGGATATTGTTATTACTTGTCACATTAATCCGGACGGAGACACTATTGGCTCAATGCTTGCTTTAGGTTTGGCATTTGAAAGTATGGGCAAGAAGGTCGCGATGGTTTGTAGTGATAAAATACCTGAAGTATACCGCTCTTTACCGGGTATAGGAAAAATAAAAAAGAATATTACAAAAAAACGATATGATCTTGCTATCGCTGTAGATTGTAGCTCCCCAGATATTTTAGGAGCAGATCTTAAAGAGTTTCAAAAGGTAAAAAATGTTCTTGAAATTGACCATCATGAGATTCGAAAATCTTTCGGCACAATATCGCTTATTGACGAAAAAGCTGCGGCTAACGGAGAAATTGTTTATTTGCTTTTGGACTCTTTAAAGGTTGATTTTTCTAAAGAGATTGCGCAAAATCTTTTGACGTCAATAATTGTTGAGACAAATTCTTTTCGTTTGCCACAGGTAAGAGAACTAACATTTAAAATATGTGCCGACCTTATGCGCACAGGCGTTAATTTTGAGAAATTAACTAACACAGTTTATTGGGCGCAACGGAAAGAATCGGTTTTGTTAACAGGCATTTGTTTATCTCGATGTCAGTTCTTGAACAATGGCGAAATTGCTTGGGCGCTGATAAAGCAAAATGATTTTAAAAGGATTAAAGGGTTAGATGAGGATGTGGATGCTGTTCCTGATATTATGCGTTCTATAGAGGGGGTAAAGATTTCTATCCTCTTCCGAGAACAGGATGATAAGGTGTTGCGTGTTAGCTTGCGGTCTAAAGGGCGCATCAATGTTGCCGAGATTGCAAAAGAATACGGCGGGGGAGGACATCATGATGTTGCCGGATGTTTTATCCTTAATAAAAAGAAAGTAATAGGCGATTTAGTAAAGAAAGCTTCGGCCCTGATTAATCGTTAATTTAATATAAAAAAGAGGACTCTTATGACTGATAAGAAAATATTCTTTTATGACACAAAACCATACGATCAACAAGCTTTTGATGATGCAAACAAAAAGTATGATTTTAATATTCAATATTTTAATGGACATCTAAATTATGATACAGCTCGTTTGAGCCAGGGGTATGGTGTTGTTTGTGCATTTGTCAATGATTCCTTAAATAAAAAAACCATTGATGTTCTTAAAAAGTGTGGCGTGAAATTGATTGCCCTACGCAGCGCAGGGTATAACAATGTGGATTTAAAAGCGGCTTATGAAAATATTTATGTTGTTCGTGTGCCTGCGTATTCACCTTATGCCGTAGCTGAGCATGCTATGGCGTTGATGCTTAGCCTAAACCGCAAGACGCACAGAGCTTACTACAGGACTCGGGACAGTAATTTTTCCATCAACGGATTGCTGGGCTTTGATATGCATGGAAAAACCTTAGGGGTTCTTGGAACAGGAAAGATTGGGCAATGCCTTATTGATATTGCATTAGGGTTTGGAATGAAGGTTTTTGCTTATGACAAATATCCAAATGATAAGCTTGCCAAGGAAAAAGGGTTTTTATATGTAAGCCTTAAAGAATTATATAAACAATCTGATATTATTTCTTTGCATTGCCCTTTATCTAAAGAAACATACCATATGATCAACGAAAAGAGCATCAATCAAATGAAAAAAGGGGTTTTTATTATCAATACCAGCCGAGGAAAGATTATCGAGACAGAGAGCTTAATAAAGGGGCTAAAAGATAAAAAAATAGGAGCAGCCGGCCTTGATGTTTACGAGGAGGAAAGCGAATACTTTTTCGAAGATTTTTCGTCTGAAATGATTAGCGATGATATGCTGGCGCGACTATTGCTTTTTCCCAACGTGTTGATAACGTCTCATCAGGCGTTTTTTACGCAGGAGGCATTGACAAACATAGCTAATACGACCCTAGAAAATATTAAGGAGTATTTTAATGGAGGTTATTTAAAGAATGAAATTTGTTATCGGTGCAACAAAGAATGCAAAAAGAAGCAAAAGAAAAGGTGTTTTTAGTTTAACTGCAGGATTTAATAAGTATTTATAAATTTTAATAAATTAAAACCATCAACGGGGAGGAATGATTAATGGCTGTTACTCAAGAAAAATTAATTGAACTTTTAAACCATGACTTAGAGTTAGAATATTCCGCAGCGATTCAATATATTAATCATGCAGCTGTCATGAGCGGCGCAGCTTATGGGGATATTATTAAGGAGCTTAAAATACATGTGAATGAAGAAATTCAACACGCTGTAATTTTAGCCGATCAGATTGATTATTTAGGCGGAAAACCAAGCGTTGATGTGGGGAAAATTTATACAGCTGAGTCTAATGATGAGATGCTAGAACAAGATTTGGCTGGAGAAGAGGACGCTATTAAAAGGTACAAGGCCCGCATTGAGCAAGCTGAAGAATTAAAAGAATTTGCCCTGGCTCAGCAATTGCGAATAATTCTTGGGATGGAGCAGGAGCATGCGATGGACATTAAGCAGGCTTTAGGTAAATAATCTTTGATAATTTTAAATAAGTTTTTGTGAGGAAAGAATAGAATTAACAATATTTATCAATCAGGGAAGGAGATTCACCATGAATATTTTTGACTATGCGATGGAGATTGAAAAAGAAGGAGAAAAGGCTTATAGAGGGCTTTCAGCGCAATCATCAAGCAACGAGATGAAAGCGCTTTTTGATTGGTTGGCTGAGGCAGAGTTAAATCATTATAATATTTTTCAGAAAATGAAAAATCAAGAAAATCCTTCTATCCAGGAGAGTTCTCTTTTGCAAGATGCGGTTAATATTTTTACAGAAATGAAGAAAAACAAAACGTCAGTCTCATTTAAAGGATTTGAAAAAGATGCCTATGATATCGTTTTAAGCATTGAAGAAAAGATGGCTGATTTTTACAATGAAAAAGCCAATGAAGCAAAGGATCCTGCTCAAAAGGCACTCTTTCAAAGTATTGCCAAGGAAGAAAAACAACATCAGCATTTAATAGAAAATTTAATTAAAATGATTCATAATCCTGAAACATGGATACAAAATGAAAATTTTAAAGAAATTCTTAATGTTGTTTCCTCAAACAAGTAAGAAATAAATCTTCAAGGAAGGAAAAAATGCATATATTAGATTTTGCGATGCAGGTAGAACTCCGCGGACAAGAACTTTATAAGGACTTTGAAAAAAGTGCACCAAACCAAGGGATGAAGACAATCTTTAGGATGCTACATGATCAGGAAAAGAAACATTTCGAAACGTTTCAGAGAATGAAAGAAAAAAAGGACATTGAATTTTCTCAAGATTCGTTTTTGGATGACGTTAAGAATATTTTTACCGGCTGGAAAGAGAATAAAGATAAGATTGATTTTAGCCTTTTGCAAGCTGATGTTTATCGAAAAGCTTTAGACCTCGAGAAAAAGAGTATTGATTTCTATAAGGATAAGGCAAAGGAAAGCAATGATGCTAACGAAAAAGAAATTTTTGATAAAATCGCAAAAGAAGAAAAAACCCATTTTGACATCATTGAGAACATGATTGATTTTATTACTAAGCCAGAGAGATGGGTTGAGAATGCGGAATTTAATAAAATAGGTGAAGAATATTAAACAAAGGGAATGATTATGGCGCAAGATCCTATATGTGGCATGGACGTAGATGAACAGGATGCCAAAACAATTAAAAGGGATGGTAAAAGATACTACTTTTGCAGCGATAAATGCAAAGATAAGTTTATCCAGGGTCAGGAAAAGTCATCTCAACAGGAAAAAAATGAAAAACAGGTGGAATCGAAAGAACAGCAATATACTTGCCCAATGCATCCGGAAATTGAGCAGGATCATCCTGGAGAATGTCCTAAATGTGGCATGACTTTAGAGCCTAAGAATGCTGTTGCAGAGGAAAGCGGGGAGAAGAAAGAGATAAAAAAGCTTGCACGTAAATTCTGGATAGGATTGGTTCTTGGGCTTCCGGTTGTTTTTCTTGCATTGGAAGAAATGATCCCCACCCTTAAGTTTGGATTTATTTCGCATAAGACATCCAGTTGGATACAGTTGATTTTGGCAACACCAGTTATTTTCTGGTCAGGGGGATTCTTTTACACAAAAGCATGGAAGTCGATTGTCAATCGTAGCTTAAATATGTTCACATTAATCGCTATGGGAGTTGGAGCCGCATATTTTTACAGTGCTGCCGCGGTTTTATTCCCGCACATTTTTCCAGAATCATTAAAAATGACAGGAAAGCTGGGTTTATATTTTGAAGCAGGCGTGGTTATTACTGTATTGGTCATCCTTGGACAGTATTTAGAGGCCAGAGCCCGTGCTCAAGCTGGACAGGCGATAAAGGCATTGTTAGGACTTGCGGCGAAAAAGGCTCACAAGGTTACAAGTTCAGGTGAAGAAGAAGTTGATGTCGATCAGGTTCAAAAGGGTGATTTGTTGCGTGTGCGTCCTGGTGAAAAGGTGCCGCTGGACGGTGTTATCACAGAAGGAAAAAGCACAATTGATGAGTCTATGATTTCAGGAGAGCCTGTGCCAGTAGAGAAAAAAGAAGGTGACCGAGTCATAGGAGCTACGGTTAATCAAACCGGAACATTTGTTATGAGAACTGAAAAGATCGGTTCCGAAACTTTATTATCTCAAATTGTGCATATGGTTGCTGATGCTCAACGCAGCCGTGCCCCGATTCAGGGCATGGCGGATAAAGTGGCAGGGGTTTTTGTTCCTATTGTTCTTGTTGTTGCTGTTGTGACATTTGTGATTTGGTCTCTATGGGGCCCGCAACCCGCATTGGCCTATGCTTTGGTAAACGCTATTGCTGTTTTAATCATTGCTTGTCCTTGTGCATTGGGATTAGCAACGCCGATGTCCATTATGGTCGGTGTGGGTCGTGGTGCTCAGGCGGGGATATTAATAAAGAATGCTGAGGCGCTTGAAAAAACTGAAAAAATTACGCATGTGTTAACGGATAAGACAGGAACATTGACTGAAGGAAAACCGCGTGTGACAGCAATTGAAACAGCAGAAGGAGTTGAAGAAAAAGACCTTCTTTTTATTGCTGGTTCATTAGAACAATCCAGTGAACACCCTTTGGCGCGGGCTGTGCTTGACTATGCGAAAGAAAAGAATGCTGATTTTAAGGATGTCGAAGATTTTGATTCTGTGACAGGTGGCGGAGTAAAAGGCAAAATAAATGCTAAAGATGTTTATTTGGGTAAGGGAAAATTTATTGCTGGTTTTGCCGGAGAGTTGCCCGAGGCTTTACAGGGAAAAGCAGAGGCAATGCAGGAGAATGCTCAAACGGTTGTCTGGGTGGCACAGGAAAAGAAGGTGTTGGGAATCCTGGGAATCTCTGACCCAATCAAGAAAACAACTATGGAAGCTATCAAGGAGCTTCATGCTCTCGGGTTAAAGGTTATCATGCTGACAGGCGACAATCAAAAGACAGCCCAGGCGATCGCCAAAGAGCTGAACATTGACGATGTTCGCGCCGAACTGGAGCCAAAGGACAAACAGGAAATTGTCAAAGAACTAACAGGAAAAGGCGCTTTGGTCATGATGGCAGGAGACGGTATCAATGATGCCCCTGCGTTAGCCCAGGCAGAAGTTGGTGTGGCCATGGGGACGGGAACAGATGTCGCCATAGAGAGCGCAGGGATCACTTTGGTTAAGGGTGATTTGAATGGAATTGTTAAAGCCATAAAACTAAGCCGGTCTGTTATGGGGAACATCCGCCAGAATCTCTTTTTTGCTTTTATTTATAATGCGCTGGGAGTGCCTGTTGCCGCCGGCATTCTTTATCCGTTTATAGGTTTGTTGCTTAATCCTATGATTGCCGGATCCGCTATGAGTTTCAGCTCGGTGTCGGTTATTGGGAATGCGTTAAGATTGCGAAGTGCAAAACTATAATTACTCAATCTTTCTTTCGTGAGTCCAGAGAACATTTCAAGAAATTGACAAAAGTGGAAATTTTAACCGGCTTTATTTCTCAATTCGCCGAATCAAAGAACCTATTTGAAAGGAACAGGAACATTTTTGAATAAAATTCAGGCTTTTCAATAGAAAACAACATTAAACAAAGATGGAAGTCCTACCCTTGGGGCCTTGATTAAGTTAAAAAATTTGTAGAATTTTAAAACTGGTGATATGTTGAGCCTCAGCCATAAAGGATAACCCTTTTTTATTAGACAGGACGACAAAATGGAAAAAATTCTAATCATCGATGATGAAAGTAAATTCAGAAAAGAGTATAAAACAATAATCAAATCTTTGAAGCTTGCCGCTCTTGAAGCTTCTAACGCGCTTGAAGCAGCAAACATTTTGATGCGCGAAAAAAGTAATATTGCACTTATTTTATTGGATATCAGTATACCCGAAGTCGATGGGCGTGGTATTTTTGAAATTATTGAGGAGTATGCTCCGCAAATACCTGTTGTCGTCTCTAGCATTTTTCCCGTTAAGGACCAGAGGTTAAAAGTTCCAGGGGCAAGAGAATATCACAATAAAGCTGACGGTAAAAAAGTGTTATTAGAGAAATTGAAGACTATTCTATAAACTATTTATTTTATTTGTTGGCGAGTTCGCATTAGCCCCAACCCATGGGGTTTTATGTCCATAGAATCTTAGAATAAATTTTTTTCTTGGTATAAATGCGGAGCGCTTTATGCGTAAACTTTATTTTGCTATAATAAAGAACTTATGAAGAAGGATGTAATTTGAATAGTCAATGTCGTTATTGCCAAAATCGCCATATGTGCCAAAAGGAAGACCTTTCTTGGATTTTTGTTGCCATTGGTTTTATTTCTACGGTGGCCATCCGTATTGTAACAATATTAATGAACATTAGCCCTTTCTGGGGAAAATTTTCTTGGTATTTGGGTGTTGTGGGCTTTATTGCATTCTTCGCTTATAAGTATCGGGTTTTTGTCGAAAGAGCAAGAATAATCAGAGATCAGCAATTGCTTGAAAAGCTTTCCAATCCGGAAAAATTAGAAGAAGAAGATTATCATGCCATCGCCTTGATGTTGTGTAAAATTCGTGCCCACAAAGAGCGGATTAACTTTCTTTTTATTTTCGTAATATCTTTCCTTTCTCTTATTTTGGCCGTCTATTTTGATTTTATTGCTTGAGACTAAATTCTTAGAGGGGACGGCATTGTTTATCGGCGCATGTTTCTGGGTAAAAATAGATAAGGCACTTTTAGGCAAGATTGGTTAAAGTGTGTTTAGAAAAATCGTATTGATATTTATATTTCGTTTTGAAACTGTGGGTCACTTTCAACAAAGAAAGAGTTTTCATTTTTTATAGTGAAAATATCAAAATGGGTGTTTTCTCAGGAATAATTGATGAAGCGATACGGATAACAATTCTTTAATGTTCAAAATTTAACAATGTCCACCTCGACGGGGTGGACATTTGCTAATTGACTATATATCAAGTAGTTATGTAACTTTCAGGCTGAAAATAGTGGACAAATAGGACACTTCTTCGCTCAAAAATTTGCATGTTTGAGCTTCGCAGTGCAGGCAGAAATTAGCGGTATAGACTGGAATGTTTCTCTCCAGTTGAGAAAGCACTCTTAAATTTTGTTAGTTTCTTAGTTAAAGTTGATATAATCATATAGAATGGCGGTGTGTCGTAGAGAGGGTAGGTCGATACCTGATGGGCTCACCCTACTTTTCAGCTCTCACAGAAGAGATTCTCTGGGAGCAAAAAATCCTCGGTCGTTATCCACGATCGGGGATTTTATGTTTTGACGTGTCAAAGGGTTATGGCATCTTTCCGACGGTATTTATGCGAACTGATGTAATTCTTAACATTTCAAAAGATTGGTCCTCGACGGAGATGTCGTTATAGTTAAAATATTTGAAGTTCCTCTCATAATTGACCTTTAGTAAATGGCGCCTAGTAAATGCTTATTTGTAAAAATGTTTAAACTCTTCTATTTAGGCAGAATGGCCAGAACTTCATTTGCTAGGATTTTGCTTAAGTATTGTAAAAATTCTCTAGTAAATAAAAAGTAAATTTTTGTATTTCGTTAATCGTATAATAACCTCCGTGCTACATTTGTATCAGGTGTGTACGAGAATTATTGAGCATGGGAAAGAAACAGGTATTTCGATTTCTATCGAACTATGTTCAAAGGTTCGGTAGATAATGGATAAGAGTAAGAATAGCCTTTTGCTGAGCAGGTTCGATAAAGCATCAGAGTTAGCTTGATTTTACACATGAGTATGGTATACTATTATCGAATCATAAGAAAAGGTTCGCAAGGCTTTCTCATCTAGAAGGCGAAAGAGGATGCATTTAGTTGAGAAAGGTTCGATAGATATCTGGAGTTTAACATAATTTAGGATATATCATGAAATTATCAGCCGCTTTAAAAGAGTTCAATAAGTTAAAAGAAACAAAGGATCATTTGGTTAGCGTTTCTAATGTCGAATGGTATTCTTTGTTTAAGGATGAGATACGCAACTCCATTGCGATTGAAGGAGTATTTGCTAATCGTAAAGATTTGATTGATGTTCTTGAGAACAATAAAAGAACGGATAAGCATAAAGCGGCATCCATTTTGGGTTATTTTGAAGCAGCATCTGCGATGTATGAATATGCGGCAAACCAATATAAGGAAGAGGAATTTTCAGTGCGCATATCTGACGTTAAGCAGATCCATACACTTTTGATGCGCTATGAAAAAGAAATGGGATTTTATATTGGAGATTTAGGAGGATTTCGAAAAGGGCGAGCAGAGGTTACGCAATCTACTTTTACGCCCATTAGTGAATTTTATATACGTCCAGTGACGACATTATTGGTTAAATGGATCAATTATCATCTAAAAAAAGAAAAATATAATCCTATCGAATTAACAGCAATAGCGCATGTCTGGTTTGAGTCGATTCATCCTTTTTCTGATGGGAATGGGCGTGCCGGACGGATTTTATTATCATATATTCTTATTGGATGCGGGTTGATGAATATAGCAATTAAAGGTATTTCTAAAAAAGATCGTGAGTATTATTACAATGCTTTAGAAAAAGCAGACGATGCTTTTGAATTAATTCATCGCAAAATAGAGCAGGGAAAAAAGTTTGATGTTAATGATGTGGATGAATATATTCATTTAGAAAGTTTTAATGAGATAAAAGAAATTGTTATAGATCGGTTGGATGATGCTGTAGGGCGCCTTAAGGAAGTAGATATTCGTCATATTAATAAAGAAGCTGAGTTGCCATTGAGTGATTTGGCAAGAATCTATAATTACTCTCCAGATTATCTTCGTAATTTAATTAATCGTGGAAAATTAAAGGGTGTTAAAAGAGGGAAGACTTGGTATGTTCGGGTGCAGGATATGGCTGGATATGCGGAAAAGCAATGAATGGTATGAAAATTCGAAGTGTCAGCTCGAGATTTCAGTATCTGAGAATATAAAGATTGATGCTTAAACGCAATATTAAAGTCGATAAAAGCACTTCGAAAGTTAAGATTTTAGCTGACATTAGGAAAAGATAATAAAAAAGGACAGAATTGAAGCAGAGAGAGTGTTCTCAACTGGTTCGAATCTAGTTGGGGCTACCAAGTATTCTGCTTAGAATTTATTCTGAGAAGACAAGAAATTCCTGGTTGATTCGTTCAGCCAGGAATTTTTTGTTTTGGAAGGAGTTTCTCTCAAAACATCCCGAGACGCTATTTCTCGACGAGAAAAAGCGTCTCGGGATTTCTTTTGAATCGTGTCAAAAGGTTACGCCTTGATCATCGAGGTAATTTGCTATGCTATTGCCAGTCTCGCATAATTAACAAAGTCTAAGTTCGCTGGTCTTGTCTCATTCATTAAAAATCTCTCGAAGACTCTCACAATTGGCAGTTAGTAAATGGCGGCTAGTTAACGCATATTCGTCGATATTTTGTACTAAGTGGATTGTTTCGGGTGGACTGACAGGGCATTTACTAGGAAAGTTATGTATTTTCTGAAAACTCTCTAGTTAACGGGCGACGATTTTCTGCCACATTTCTTGCTGGATTTTCTGGTCGGATTCTTTGCAGATAGGACGGATTTTGTATTCGGGGATTTTGTGGAGGGTGTCATTATTGTTAAAGAGGATCTCCTCCTGAATCTCCGAACAGAGATTTAAGAAATTCATAACCTGACATATTCTAGGATGGGAAAGGCCTGTCCATTCAGATATTTCTTTAAGATTCGCGGCTTTCCCTGAGTCGACAAAACCATGAATTTGATGAGCGAGAAGCAAGAGTTGTTTTGCAATAGGAAGCTTTGCGAACTCTTTTTTGGGATCGGTTTTATCGATTGATTGCATTTGTATCCGGATATTTGTGCCGTTTGTCAAATGAGCGATCAGCAATCCGCTTTCTCTGTCGACGACTATCTTCTCGATAAGATCAATAACTTTTTGACGCTGTTCTTTAAACAATAGGTTGTCCCATCCTGGGATATTAAGCGAAGCAATGATTGGGTTTTCAATTAGATGAGAAGCGATCATCTTTGTTGGACAGTGTTTGTATCCGTGCTTTGTTGCTGTTTGGCAGATGTAATATTTGTAGTGACGGGTTTTCTTTCGGGCATAGGTATGAATCATTTTCTTTTGGCAAGGATGGCAGTAGAGAAGGTGGGATAAAAGCCCAAGGTTTTTTTGTTTTTTAGGTGAGCTTCTAAGGCGAGTATTTTCTTTTAGAATAGCTTGAGCCTTGGCAAATTTTTCTTCTGAGATAATTGCTTTATGTTGCCCGTCGTAAATTTCATTCTTGTGCGACACCTTCCCTATGTAATGGACGTTCTTTACGATCCATTGGATGCTAGTATTTTTGAATAACTTTCCACCGGCTGTTTTCCCAGACTTTCTTTTATGTAGTTTGGTGCGGTATCCTTGTGAGTTAATCACCTCAGCTACTTTTAACAGAGGTTGCTCCTTGATGTAGAGGTCAAAGATATGCTGAACCAAGGCGGCTTCTTTTGGATTGGTAATAAGCGCATGTTTTTCTTTATCTACATTGAATCCAAGAGCTGGACATCCTCCTGTGTATTTGCCTTTACGACGGGCAGCGCCTATTTTATCAGCGGTGCGTTCGCTAATCATCTCACGTTCAAATTGAGCAAAGGATAAAAGAATGTTGAGTGTTAATCGTCCCATGGAGCTGTTGGTATTAAAATGCTGTGTCACCGAAACAAACGTGACATTGTTCTGTTCAAAGGTTTCCAGCAATCGTGTAAAATCCAAAAGTGACCTGGACAAGCGGTCGACTTTATAAACAACCACACAATCAATTTTACCGTTAGCAA
>JAVCDE010000016.1 GCA_030765185.1 Candidatus Aceula meridiana
AGCCCTGCCTCAAATGGCGCGTTCTCAATATACTTCCAAGGGTCAATCGAATATACCGTTAAATTAGGCATACTATGAAGCATGAAGAAACTCCCAGACGCCCCAGCAACTCCTATTTCAACTCCTTTGAGTACAGCATCTTCCCCGAAATGAGGAATATAAACATCTTGAACTATATAAATATTTTGATTTTTTGGCATTACACTTCTCCTAATTCGTATTTAGGCCTTACGATCGCACCATGAGCAAAGTCCTCAGATGCTACATCAGGCGTCATAGCATTAAACTTTTCCATAAATGATTTGACCACATTGAAGTTCCTCTCGTTTCTATCCAATGTGTCCATGTAATCTTTATTTCCCGAGTTCTGCTTGATTGGTTCAATGTTATTAGCGAACTCTGCAACGCATCTTCCTTTTTGCCACCACCTACAATGCCAAGCGCTTAAAGGAATGTTATCAGAATTGTATATTTTAAATCCATCAGGCCCTACACGTAAATCTGTTTCAGGCCAGATACAATCGCAAGTCCATAATCTACGATCTAATCCTAATATTTTCCCTCGTTTGCCATGCTTACAAACAGCTCGATTTAATGCAATAACAGAATGATTTGCCTCTCCCTTGAAAGAGTCTTCACATTGAAAATTAATAATATCTTCTATTAAGTCAATATGTTCACCATTCATAAAATTAATATTATCAAATATCGCACACATGCTTCTATCCCAAATAGCTTTATCGTCACCAAAAGGCATGTCTTCTGCTTCAATCCAAGAGAATGCATGTTCACCGGAAACAATAATCCCGTTCTCTGCCATTTTAAAATACACATCTAAATTAACAAATACAAAACAATCTGCTTGAATAACACAAACAGCTTTATATTTTTTTTCTCGTAATAATTTAAGAGGCAAAAGCCAGTATGATAGCCACATCCGATTTAAAGGCCCTATCTCTTTATTGGATCTATTATCAACAACCGTACTCATTAATTCGCTTACCGGAGTCCAATTAACATTGAACGGAAAAGAACCGCTTATCTTATGCCGTTCTTCTTCTGTGTACCCTTCATAGGCAACTTCCCAATCTGCATCTGTTCCAAAATGCTTCATGGCATTCATTGTTGAGATCATGCCAAATCCATATCCGGGATTGCATGATATTATAATTGCGTAATCGCTTTTTTTATTCAAGTCCAGCCTCTTTTTTTCTTTGAGCCAGTTCTGCTTGCATGTCTTCTTCTGTCCTATACGTTCCATCTTCGTTTATACAATCGGGCTCAGGCCCTTGAGGCCAGTAATGCTTAGGGTCTTCAATGTAATCGTCCATTACTCTTAATATTGCTAAACCGTAATTGTCAAAGAACCGGACATATTCAAACTTATATCTTGGATCCTTTAATACTTCCTGCATTGGTTCAGCTACCCAACCGTAAACGTCATGCACAACAATATACCCCGTTCCGCCTTTTGCCATCATTGGATAAAGTATCTCGAATTCTTTTAACAAATGCTGTCTTGAATGCCAACCATCTATAAATGCCAAATGAAACATTGATGCTAAAGGAAAGTCTTCTTTTGTCATATGATAACTATCTTTTTGAACCATCGTTGCAGGCAATCCTTTTGCGCGAAGTTTTTCTTCCAACTCTACAACAATACCGGAAATATCAACTCCGTAATAATGACCATTATGACTTGTGCTTTCTACTGTTTTATCTAATCCCGCTCTATTCAAATTATCTTTTATTCCTGCAGCGATAAAATATGAAGTCCACCCTTTACAAACTCCAATTTCAACTGCAAACCTAATCCCAGCTGATCGAACTAACCAATAAAGTAAAGGCCCATAATACGGTGTGCTATGATTCATTACAGTATCAATATGTTCCTTGCACGTTGCTTCAAAAATTGGCGCATTGAACTGTTGGAAATATCCTTCTCTGTCATCTATCATCTTTTGTTCCTTCCGTTTGTAAGCATTTTTTAATGCCGTCTCTTAGATCGCAGAGAGAATGCATATTCCCAAATTTACAATCTAAAACATTTGCTTCTCGTTCAATTATTTTAGCGGCATCATCAACGTACAAAAACTGGAACATGTTAAGGTCCATGATTGTTGGCTCAATGCCATTCTTTAATTGATTAATAAATTTTGTAACAACTTTATACTGCTTATCATTTTCTCCGTAAACGATAGGCAATCTTAATATTGCTACGTTCACACCTTTTTTTTCATACAACCTGCACAACTCCTCACCCATCAATTTAGATAATCCGTAAAAAGTTTCTTTCCTTATCTGATATGTGCTTATAAATAATACCCACAATTTTCTTTCGAGAGCAATTTCTAAAACGTTAAGAACTCCTAATAAATTTGCCTCGATTGTTTTCTTTAAATACAACTGGCAATCAATCTCGTTACCCTTTGCGGCTAAATGAACAATTCCAGTTACGTTCTCTGTCTGCATATAAAGAGAAGTGTAATCAGAAACATCTCCTTTGAACGGTTTTCCACCTTCAATTCTTCTTCCAATAAAACCGCGACTGCCTGTAACTAAAATATGTTTGTTCATAAAAAATCCACAGACTCTAAATTGCTTACGTTATATAAAATTTTATTTATCTCATGGTTCTTACAACAGTTCTGACAAGAATCAATTACTTTTTTTCTTTTAGGAATTTTTTTCCATATATCTTTAAACGCTTTTTTATTTAAGTTTCCTAAAACATATTCTTTTTTATATCCTAAATAAAGACAAACACTGAGGTTTCCTTTCCAATCTATTGAAGGACAGAAATGATAACCATAGCAATATTTATATGTCTTAGGTTTTGTTGACTCTCTATATTTATAATCCGTGATGTAAACTTTAAAATCTCTATTCTCGTATTCCTTTAAGAAAGAAGGAACTCTTAGATTAACTTGATTTTTATAATATTCAGACAATGCCGGTCTTATTTGAAAATAACTTGCACCGTATTGTTTTGCTAAACAACAAAATTTTCGCAATTCCTGATACCCATATGCTTCGATTTGATTAACGCATATTCCAAAAGGAACTTTAGGCCTTACGATTTTTTTAAATCCTTGATCTGTTAAAGAAATTCTTATCCATTCAAATTTATCTTGATGCGGGATTTCTTTAAGGCCGTTTGTAAACAGGCCTTGTTTCAATCCCTGCAAAGAAGCGTACTTAACGAATAACGGAAACTTCTTATGCAACGTAGGCTCACCACCGCCAGACCAATTAATCGCTTTGACTTTACCGGCCGCTAATTCCACTAACGCCTGCATCATTGTTTGAGGAAGGATCTCTTGTTTGGATTGTTGTTTACTGAAAAAGCACCAAGGACAATTTGCATTACAATATCCAGTTGGCGCGACCTCAACAAGAATAGGGCTCGTTCTTCCAGTATTAACCCATTCCTTTACAATATCCCCATGCCATAATAATTTTGCTTGTGGTTCAAATTTCATTAATTAGTCCACCTTTTACCTTCTTTGTATCCATCCATTTTTCTTAAAATGGCAATTCCGTAAATTTCACAAATACGAATATATTCCCAGTTGTATCTAGGATCATTAATGATTTCATGAACGCCATCTTCCGCAGGCCCATAAACATCATGGCAAATTAAAAATCCTTTGCCTTCTCCTTTTAATTGCGGATAAAGAGTTTCGACTTCTTTAACAACATAATCTCTTTCATGATTTCCATCTTGAAAAATAATATCGAAAGTAACGTTATCGAAAGTTTCCGGAGTAATATCTGCAGAACTCATTACACGAATATCGTTAGGTAATTCTAGCTTATCCATTTGCTCTTTAATATCCAATGCCTTCCCCAAAATCTCAACGCCATAATACATATTACCTGCCATACCATATCGAGTGCCATTATCTTTTGCAGCATTGGCTAAGTAGAAAGAGGTGTACCCTTCTGCCATTCCAATTTCAAGAATATGTTCAGCGCCAATTGCTCTTGCAAAATAATAAAGCATAGGCCCGAAGAAAGTAATCGTGCTATTGAGATTTGTATAATGCATTCGTTGAGCATTTTCCATTACCGGAGCTGGATATTCTTTGAAGTATTCAATATCAAGCGGATGCCAAATCTCTTTTTTGTTGGGGCAATATGGGACTAACGTATCTAAAAATGCTTGTCTCTCAGGATCCATCTTCTTTGCCTCCCAGTTTGTGTCCGTCTTGTGTATAAATGAACGGGGGCTCTTTTATTTTACCCATTCCTAAATTTACAAGATATAAAGGTTTGGGAAGTCCATCTAAATCACGAGTTGTAATATATAAACCTGCACCATAATCTTGATAAATAGTATATTGTTCAGGTTTTTTACCGTTTCGTTCTACCATTATCTTTTTCATTTAATCCTCCTTGCGACACCTAACCCTTTTCCACAATGGGTTTCTGTAAAATCGAACATGTCTTTATATTTAACTTTAAAATCGTCCCATACATCTTGCAAAGAACAACCGTCCGGTGCGATATCGTCCATTACAATATATCCGTTCATTTTTATTAATTCCGTAACATTGGCTAGGTCTTGGGTTGCATAAGGCTTATCATGGCAACCATCAACCAATATGTAATCAAAACCTTCAGTAGGCTTAATTAACTTAGGAATTTCTACCAATGAATCTCCTACAATAAATTCAATCTTATCAGTTGGAATGTTTAAGTAATCTAAATTCCTCATAACAATTTCTGGACTTCCTATTTCGCTGAAATTATCACAAAGAACAATTTTTTCAATATCTTCATAGAACATCATAGAAGAAAGTAACTGACAAATCGAAACGCCTGTCCTCGTTCCGATCTCAAGGATCCGTTTCGGTGGATAATTCGCGCCAACCCACCAAAGGAAATGGTATAAATCAGTAAAAACATCTCTGCGCTTATTGTAATGCCAATAATATGCTTCCAAGTATCCATCATCAGGGTTGATTTTTTTCAATGTTCTCAGCACATTGAAGATTGTGGAGTTCGATATTGAGTGTCCGTGCTTGTGTCTGAAGAAAGTGAGCGGGTCAAGACTTACCACGCCTCCGTTTTCGTAATAATAAGCTGTGCTTCTTCTGTCGCTTGATGAATTTCTTCTTTCTTCCACTACTTTGTCTTTTGGTTTTATTTCCATTAGTGGTTTTTCCCTTTTTTTTTCCGCAGTTAACCGGCCGCCTAAGTAATATAATCGTATCGCGCGCGCCACCTCATGAGGCTCTATGAGCTCTAGACACATGGGCTGCCCACTTTCCGCTTTAAAATCGCATTCATCTATCTTTGACCGCCAACACCCATCGTAAGGGGCGCATTTCATAGCGCCGTTTCGATAAAGGAACTGATGTCCCGGATTTAACTGCCAACGAACTCCTTCTCTTGCACCGGCAACCACAACGCATGGTTTATCTAAGG
>JAVCDE010000011.1 GCA_030765185.1 Candidatus Aceula meridiana
GAAAGAAGAATATGATTCAGATAGATGCTGCGGGTATTTTGATGAGGACGCCTGCCCTTTGCCAGATTGTGGTGTCCATAAAACAGCGGAAGAATGCTGTGACGATTGGAAAGACAGATGTGTTTGGATTAGTGACTATCATCTAACAAGCTGTAGCGCAAGCGGCGCTCCACAATTTTCTTGCAAGTCAAAGACGTTTGGCATACTAAGATGTCAAAGCATTGATTTTTCGGAGTGCTGCTGTATTGTTTCAATAGGAGCAAAGGATCCGCCTTGTCCTACGTGCGATGACGCACCGAATCCACTGCATCCGTAAGCACAAAAAATTTTGCAGAAACCTCTTGTTTTAAAATCTGTTCCCTTTTATAATCTATATATAAATAATTATATTTCAAATTAAGGAGGAATGAAGGTGAGAAAACTTTATCCTGTTGTTGGTCTTTTTATATTTGTTTTAGTTTTTTCCGGATGTGACCAGATATCCGACATTTTAGGAGACTATTTTCCGTCGATGAAAAAAGAAAAAATCGTTGTTATTCCGACAGAGAAAAAAATTGCTGCAAAACCGACGATAATGACTAAAGACACGCTAGCCAAGGTTGGCAGTTGGACGATTACTTTAGTGGAGTTTAACGAAAAACTAAAAAATCTTAAAGAAGTTTTGCCGGAGTATGATGGGAAGGACGTTGAAACAAAAAAACTTGTTTTAGAAGAACTTGTTCGTCAGCAGCTTTTGGTTAAGGCCGCGGAAGAAAAAGGAATTCAAAATAAAAAAGAAATTAAAGCCGCCATGGACGAATTTCGAAAAACTTTGCTTGTCAGAGAACTCGCCGTTCAATTAACAGAAAATGTCAAAGCCACCGAACAAGACGCTAAAGATTTTTATGCAGAAAACGAAGACATGTTTCGCGAAGTTCCGCAATGGCGTATCCGTGAAATCCTCGTTCCTGATGAAGCCAAGGCTAAAGAGCTTTTGATTGGCCTTTTGCAGGGAGAAGATTTTGCTACTCTTGCGACAGCAAATTCTATTACTACTTCGGCTGCTAACGGTGGTGACATAGGGTTTGTTTCTGAGTTTGCAGATCCACAAGTACAAAACATGGTCTTTTCTCTTGAGCCTGGCTCAACGAGCAGCGTCTTTAAAGGCGAAAAAGGCTATTATATTATTAAGCTTGAAGAACAAAAAGGTGGAGAACTCCAGCCTCTTGAAACTGTCAAGCAAGAACTTATTGAAGGCCTCACGGCCATGAAACAGCAGGAAGCAGTCGTTGGGTATATTGAAAAATTAAAATCTCAAACGGATGTTCAAATTAATGAGGACCTTTTAAAGTAAGAGGAGTTTTATGCCGGTTGATTTAAAAAAGATCGACAAGAAAAAAGCAGGCATTATCATTGTTGCTATTGTTGCTGGGCTTGGGGCAGTAGCGTTAACAAACAATTATATTAATTCACAGGTTTCGCAAGGGGCTAATCCGGAAGCTATTGAACAGATGATGGGAAAAATTCAGCAGCTGGAACAAAACGACCAAGCTCTTTATGAAAAGCAGAAGGCAGCTGCCCAGCAGCTGAGCCAACAAATAAGCGCTGTCGCCCAGCAAAGGGCTCAGAGCCCGACTCGAGAATCAGGAGAAAAATCTCCTGTTGCCGACTCCTTGGCCTTAAGAACTCCTTCGAACAAAAGAGCTATTACCATTCAGATTCAAACGCTTTCTGCTGTCGGAGGGCTTTTGAATCCTGGAGATTATGTCGATATTTTGGCCCATCTTGATATTCCTTTAGATTTAGAGAATCCAGCGCAAGCATTTAAAACAATTGTTACGTTGTTTCAGCACGTTCAGATTTTGGCAATAGGGACAAATGTTAGCCAGCCATCAGATTTTGAGAGTCATCAAAAAGCTGGCAGTCTTCCGATTACTTTTGCCGTTGATCCGCAGCAAGCGGAGCTTTTAACTTTTGCGGAAAAAAACGGAAAGCTTCAGCTTATTTTAAGAAGTCCGGAAGAAGACCTTTCTTATCAAGTCGAACCAGCAAACTGGGGGTCGCTAGAAAAATATTTGCAAGAAACTCAAGGGATCGATATTAATGCGCCTGCAGAGCCTAATCAGCCTAAAAAGAAAACGGCTACTCCTAAAAGAACACCTGCTCGCAGTATTCAGGTTATCCGCGCAGGAAAACCTGACGGCGGGAAATAACACAAAATTATTATGACTCACAAACAGTTTAATTCTCGACAGAAGACTATCGCACTATTTCAAATTGTCTTTTTATTTATGTTTGTTTCGCTTGTTTTTTCTGCTTCTCCCTCCGAGAGGTACCTTACCAGCGAATCTGGAGAAATCCGTATGATCGTCGGAGATGTTCAAACTGTTTGGACTAAAGAGCTTACCCGCGTTTCGATTACTAATCCTGAAGTAGCTGATGTTTTAGAAGTTGCTTCATCGGAGATTTCTCTTCTAGGCAAGAGGCCCGGAAAAACTGAACTTTTTGTTTGGGACAAGACAGGCAAGCGATCGGTGCGCATTTGGGTTTTTAAAGAAACCCTAGAGCTTGTCGAGATGCGAATACAAGAACTTTTAAGAACGATAAAAATTGAAAACTTAATGCTTGCAAGAAATGAGATGGAAGGAAAAATTGTTATTTCTGGGGAACTTGAAGAGAAAAAGCTTAAAGAATACAACCAGATTATCGAACCCTTTTCTGAAAGCATCATTAATTTAGTCCAAGAGCAAGAAGAAATTGAACTTGTTGAGATTGACGTACAAGTTGTTGAGATGAGCTCTTCTTATTTTCAGAACCTTGGCATCTCTTGGGCAAATAGCGATGGAGATAATAATCTTAATTGGAATGAAACGCTTCCGGACCTTCAACCAGGGCTAAAAGATTTTTTTAAGATAGGAGGCTTTACTAGAACTTCTTCTATTCAAGCAAGCGTTAATGCCCTTGTTACTCAAGGAAAAGCCAAAGTTCTTTCGCGCCCTAAACTCGTTGTTAAAAGCGGAGAAGATGCCTCTTTTCACGTGGGGGGGGAAATTCCTATTAGAACAACAACTATTTCTAGTGAAGGAACTGTAGAAAATATTACTTTTAAAACTTATGGGGTCGACCTTAATATTAAAGCTACGGTTAAAAACGATAAGAGCATCGACATAGATCTTAATGTTGATATTTCAGATATCGATGCCTCTAACAAAGCTGGGGATGTTGTTGCTTATACGAATAGAACAGCAGCAACAAAGCTATTTTTAGATAACAAACAGACAGTTGTTTTAGCCGGGTTTATTAAAGAAAATAGGGCCGAAACGATTAGCCGCATTCCCTTTTTAAGCGACATTCCTATCTTAGGCGCTTTATTTCGAAACAAGACAACAGATCCTGACAACTCGACAGAGCTTTTTATCACCTTGACGCCTACAATTATTGCGCGAAGAGGAGAAGAAGAATCTCAAAAAGATGAAAAAGGAGTTGTAAAAGAGCAAACAGTTGAAGAAATTGTTGCCGGGCTCAATTTAGATGCGGATAAAAAGGAAGACAAAAAAGAAGCCCAAGCTTCTAAGCCTCCTGAGCCAATTTATCAGTCAGCATCTGTTCCAGGCAACCTGGCTTCGTATGTGCGCCGCATACAGGAAAAGATTGCTAAAAAATTAATCTATCCTCAAGCGGCTAAGGACGATAATCAGCAAGGACAGGTTGTTTTAGATGTTTCTGTGCATAAGGACGGAGGCCTTTTATTAGCTTCTGTCCGAGAGTCTTCCGGGCACACCCTCTTAGATGAAGCAGCACTACAAACAGCCAGACAAAATTCGCCATACGGACACTTCCCCGAATTGATTAGCGCAGAAAAGCTGACCATTACCATCCCTATTGTTTATCGGCTTGAATAAAGAATTGATTTTTTGTGATATTTTGCTATAAAGATAAAAAGAAATTTAATCTCGGGTTATTATATTAAATAAATTATATGAGCGCAAACTCCATAGTTGTTTTTAGCACCAAAGGTGGCGTTGGAAAAACTTTTACGGCTGTCAACCTTGCTGTTAGCCTAAGTTTAAAGAAGAAAAAAGTTCTTCTTCTTGATTTTGATTTACAAGCGACCAATGACCTTGCCCGCATGATCAACATAAAAACCGGCCGTTCTATCGTCGACATTTTGACAAGCGGAGAGGCTCTTGAAAAAATTGAGATTATCAAAAAGCAAATTGTCCGTCACTCCTCCGGCATTGATTTTTTGGCTTGTGTTTCTCACATTAACCAAGTTCCTCAAATTGAACAAGAAAAGATTAAACTTTTTTTAAAGCACATTTCTTCTGCTTACGATTACATTGTGGTTGACGGAGGCAGGGCATTTACGGAAACCTTGATTACAGTTTTTGATAATTCTAATTTGATTTTACTTGTGACGACTCCTGATGTTTTGGCTGTTTATCAAGCCAAGAATTCTCTCACTGTTTTAGAAAGCCTACATTTTCCAACCCAAATTATTAAACTAGTTTTAAATCGGTCGCAAAGCCGCGGAGGCGTTGCTTGGCAGGAGGTCCGTTCTGCTCTTCCGTGCGAAATTTTTGCCCAGATTCCTTCAGATGGGCGAGCCGTAGGTCTTGCCCTAAACAGAGGTGTTCCGTGTGTCATTGACGGCCCAGATAGCGCAACTTCAGAGGCTTTTTTTAAGATTGCGGATAACCTTTTAAAAGGAAAAGATATTTTTATGCAAGGCACTGATGTTGCTAAAGTTAGGACAATTACAGGTGCAGGACAAGACGATAATTTTTGGGAAAAATTTGGCATTTCTCAGCAGTCTATGGAAAGTCAAGAAGTTATGGCTGTTGTCAAAGAAACAGACGATATCATAAAGTTAAAGCAAGCTGTTCATGACAAGCTGGTTGACAAAATGAACTTAGGATCCCTTACAAGCGATGCTTTAAGCGATCCGGCACAAGCAAAAAAAATTCGTGAAAGCACTGAAAAAATTATTGGAGATCTTTTAGCAGAAGAAGCCGGCGCAGTTATTTCTTCTCATGAAGAACGTCGCCACTTAGTTAAAGAAATTGCCGATGAAACGTTAGGCTTAGGTCCTTTAGAGGAGTTTTTAGCCGACCCGGATGTTACAGATATCATGGTCAACAACAAGGATGAGCTATATATAGAGAAAAAAGGAAAGATTGTGTTAACGCAAAAAAAATTTATTTCTAACAGCCAAATCCGATCGACCATTGAGCGCATCATTGCTCCTCTAGGAAGGCGCATTGATGAGTCGGTTCCTATGGTTGATGCCCGTCTTCCTGATGGCTCGCGTATTAATGCAATTATTCCACCCTTGTCTCTAAGAGGGCCGATGCTAACTATCCGCAAGTTTTCCAAAGAGCGTATTACCGTTGAGGATCTTTTACATACTTATCATACGCTTTCACAGCCTATTGTGGATTTTTTAAAAGCAACTGTTGCGTGTCGAAAAAATATTATTATTTCTGGAGGAACTGGCTCTGGAAAAACAACGCTTTTAAACATTATTTCTTCTTTTATTTCCGACGAGGAGCGTATTTTGACGATTGAAGATGCCGCTGAGCTACAGTTAAGACAAAGGCATTGGGGGCGATTGGAGTCTCGCCCTGCTAACGTTGAAGGAAAAGGAGCCATCACAATCCGTGACCTTTTTGTCAACTCTCTTCGTATGCGGCCTGACAGGATTGTCATCGGTGAGTGCCGCGGGCCTGAAATTTTAGACATGTTGCAGGCGATGAACACCGGCCATGACGGATCAATGACAACCTTGCATGCGAATTCAACACGTGATGTTTTAGTTCGCATGAGTACGATGATTTTGCTTAGTGGCCTTGACCTTCCTTTGAGGGCTATTTATGAAATGATTTCAACCGCTATTGATGTTGTAGTGCATGTTGCTCGTCTTTCTGATGGTTCTCGTAAAATTACAGGTGTTACAGAAATCGTTGGCCTTGACAACGAGAGAGATATTATTTTAAAAGATATCTTTTGTTTTCATCAAACAGGGATCGCCGAAGGCGGAAAAGTTTTAGGAGACTTTAAGGCTACCGGATATATCCCGCAATGCTATGAAGATTTTATTACAAGAGGTATCCACGTCGATAAGAGTATTTTTAATAAATAGAACGCTCTTCTTTCTAAAAGATCTTACTTGATGAAAATCATCAACTTGACTCAAAAAAATATTTTATCTGATTCAGCTTTATCGGCAGATGGATTTTTTGCCCGCGCGAAAGGCCTGTTGGGTAAAAAAAATCTTGATAAAGGAGAAGCCCTGGTCATTTCTCACTGTCAATCGATTCATATGTTTTTTATGCAGTTTGCCATCGACGCGGTTTTTGTTAGCAGAGATAATGTTGTCGTCGGGCTATGCAAAAATATAAAACCTTTTCGATTAAGCCCTATCTTTTTAAAGGCGAGTTTTGCTATTGAGCTTCCTTCCGGGGTGGTTAATTCTACGCAAACCCATCTCGGGGACAAGATTTCAATCGAGGAGTAGACACTTCTTATATTTGATCGTAAGTGCTGGCGCCGTTATCAACGCTATCGAGCCATTGTTTGCAGTGCCGGCAGATGTGGGCTTCTTTAAGGATTTTTTTCCCGCAGAAAAAACATTTCTTTTTATCTAAACTTTTAAATTCTGTCTCGATAATTGTATCAATAATAAACTGCTCGCAATGCGGGCATTTCTTAATTTTTTCTTCCAAGACCTCAAAGCAATAGGGACATTTAATCATAACAAAAATCCTTTCGTTGTCTTTATGGTATATTGTGCCTTTTAATGGTAGGGTTGACAAGAAAAATTTTAACCTAAAATTTTTATGATGAATTTTACATTTTTTGATATTTTACGATTTTTGTATTATGAAAATTTGAACCAAGGGAAGGCTTGGTTGGGGGGGGGGGGAGCCCCTAATCGTCTTCGAGAATTTAAGCCCTTCGGGCAGAGATTTCTAGTAAAAGATTTAGAGCTTAAAGTATTTTAAGCTCTTGCTGTCTATGTCAGGGTGGTATATAATAAAAAAGCTTTTTGGACAAAAACATTTTTGGACATTCAGTGAGCACTTAAGGTGCAAATCCTTAGCACTGTAATTTAGAAGGGCGAAAGGACTACTCCTTTTGCCCCACGAATGCGGGAGCGGCGAGACTAAATTCAACCTAACCTTTTGTGTCCACTACGTTCTGCAAAAATTGGATTTCATTTATGGGAATTACTTACAAGCTTAAAAAAGAAGTTGTTGGATATATTCTTGATCAAAAACAGGCAAATTCTAGCCTCAGCTGCAGAAAACTTGCAGAAATGGCAAGCGAACATTTTCATAAGAAAATTTCTAAATCTTCTGTTAACAGCATTTTAAAGCAAACTGCCTTAAGCAGCCCTATTGGCCGCAGGGCAAGCAAAAAGAAAGCTCCTTCAGTCTTTAAACTTCCAGAATATCGAAAAGAACAGCTTTTTCAAAAAGCACCTCTTCACCTTGTTGAAACGCCAAAAATAGAGCCTAAGGCGCCAGAACCAGAAATCGAAATAGGGGCTTCAGGAAGCATCTCTGCTATGCTCTTAAAGGCAGTGCAATGGGAGGTATGCCGTGAGCCTCTTTTAAGCGCGATTTTAAGCAAATATAGCGATTGCCCTCTTTCTCGGGAAATTGATTCTATTTGTGACGCGCTTCTGATGATGCCGATTTTTGGGATAAGAAGAGCCGAAGACCTTTCTAATCCAGAAGGCAAGTCTTTGAGAGAGTTTCTTGGGCTTAGCCAACCCTTTGACCTTGTTAAGATAAGCAAGGTTTTAAATAGCTTGCAAGCTCTTGAGAAGAATAAAATTCAAATTCTTTTAGAATATTCTCAGATTTTTACAGAGATTGAATTATTTAGAATTATTTTAGAAAACGACACTGAACTGAGTATCGATGCAAGGATGAACTCAGTTTGGACAAAAGATAATGTCCATTCTAGTGGATCTCTTCCTCTTAATAAGGCGCTTGATTTTTTATCAAGAGAGATTGTTGCAAATAACTCTCCAGTGATTCTTAGAGAGGTGTCCCAAGAGAGTTTTGCGCTAAACCTTTCCACGATGTTTTATGCCTTTGAGAATGTTGATTCTTTTCGCATTAAGCGAATCGAGCTTATTGATGGGAAACAAGAGATTATGACCTCTTTTGATAATATTTTAAACCGGAAGCGGCAAGCAATCATTGGCCTTAGCGCTGATCAGCCTGAGATAAGGCAGCTTGTAGATGATAATGCGCAAAAAAAGTCTTTTTCTTTGCCCTTTTTTCAAAAAAACGTTGTATATCAATCTTTTCAAACGACAATGCCAATTGTAAATTCTTCTCATGCGTTTTCTTTAAGGGGGGCTGTCTTTTCAATTGAAGGCCAGCCTAACAGTAGAGCCGCCCTCATAACAAATATTTCTGAAAAAGATGCTTCGATAGAGCAGAACATTTCTTCCTACGCCAAGCGTTGGATTAATTGGGCCCAAAGCGGAGATGAAAAAAAAGACAAAAATCCAGATAGAGCCCAAAAAAGTTTTTCTCTCGACGAGAAAGAGTCCCTTGGGATTGATTGTTCAGCTTTTTCAACAGCACCTTTTGCCGGGATTATTGTTAAAAATATTGTTGTAAGACTTTATGAGCTTGCGCAACAATATTTTTTACCACCGGCAGAGACAAAAAGGTCTTTTGAAGAGACGTGCCGCGCTTTTTCTTGTTTGAAAGGGCTTATAGCGAAAGATAATAATTTTATCAAAGTACACCTCGACCCCCCCAAAAACTCCTCTAACTGGAAAGCCTTGCAACATATAGCCTTTCGGGTAAATCAGGCTGCTATTTTCGAACCGTTAACCGGCCAAAGACTATTGTTTGTCCCCCCCTCGCAGAAAACCATATTATCTTAGCGCGGCAAGGATTATTTTCTACCTTGGAAAATGTTCGCTGTTAGCCTGGAAGCTCCATAAGTCCTTCAAGTTAAAACAAAAGCAGAAAAACATTTCTTTTTATTAAATGACAGGCCGTTAAAAATTTTTGTAATTTCGTAGATTTTCACTTAAAGATATGTTATATTTATATTACGTTCTAAACAGAGTTTAGTGAGAAAATAATTTTTGCTTTTTTGCTTTGCTGCTAAACCTTTTTTTCTCAAAATCCTTTAGCCACGGGAGAAGAAATGGGATCTTATCTATTGAACCTGAAACTTGCATTAAAAAATTTTTGTTATTCTAAAAACATAAAACAAAAATGTTTAACAAAAAAAGTGTATTTAAATGCAAGCCGCTTTCCCTCGGTCCCACATTTATGGAGCCTCGCCTTTGACGAGGCATGGTGGTGGGGCTTGACCCCGCAAGTCGCAACAAGGCGCGACGCTGCGGCCCTTCGGGTGGATTTTGCATCAGCAAAACCCAGGTTGAAGAATTACAAAGGACAAAATTTAATTGAGTACGCTATTGTCATAGCGTTAGTTTCAGCTGCTATGGTCGCCATGAGTACGTATATCTTTCGCTCGGTTCAGGCGGTCCAAAAGCAGATCGACGGAGAACTACGGAATTAACCATAGGTAAAAACCGTATTTATTTTAACGGTAAGGAGGATTTAATGAAGGGGTTAAGAAAGAATAAAAAAAATAAAGGACAAAATGTCGCCGAATACGCCATTTTAATTGCTTTGGTTGTCGGTGCTATTTTAGCTATGCAGACATTTGCCAAGCGCGGTTTGCAGGCAAGAGTTCGTGACGTTACACAATTTATGGTGGACGAAACATCGTCAGCCGACCTTCCACCAGAAGTTCGATGGGGCAACACAGCGCAGTATGAACCATACTATTCTGAGAGCGCATATGAGACAACAAGAGAGACTAACGAACAAAAGGAACTAGTTGGAGAGACTAACTTTTTAATCGGTTCAAACGGAGTTTCTTCTCGCGCTGTCGGCGGTTCTCAGAGAACAACTTATAATGTTGATGCAGGGGCTATTAGTAACGGCATGGGTTTTTAACAAAAGATTTTACTGTTGGCATGGCAGGATAAGAAGGATGACATTAAAATGAAACAGATACAAAAAGAAGATTTTAGAAAGAAACAGCAAAAGCGAAAAGGACAGAATGTCGCTGAATATGCAATTCTGATTTCTTTGGTTATTGGTTCTGTTTTAGCCATGCAGACGTTTGTGAAAAGAGGCTTGCAGGCAAGAACACGTGATACAACACAGTGGATGGTCGAGGAAACAGACATGCTTGGAGACACCGGGCAATATGAGCCGTATTTTTTTGAAAGTTCGTATGAAGTCGAAAAAGGAGTTGACGAGGTAAAAACTTTAACAGGCGACACCAACTTTGAAATTGATTCATACGGAAGGACTCATAGACAAGCAGGCGGCTATCAGAGGTCTACATATGAAGTGTCGCATGATATCGGAGACGGGATGAAGTTTGGCAGCGGCGGAGGCAGTTCTGTAGTTAATTGGACAGCAATAAACGAAGAAGAAGAAGAAGAATAGTTAAGTAGAAAAATAGAAAAATAAGTTGTTTTGTATTTATCATCATTAATAAAAGGAGGAATCAATGTTAAAGAGAAACCGAAAGAAAAAAGGCCAAAGCACCTTAGAGTATATTATTTTAGTAGCTGCTCTTGTTTCTGGCCTTGTTGTTTTTCTTGCTAGCGATTCAAGTCCATTCAAGAAAGCTGTAAATCAAACCTATACCTCAGTGCTGGATGGAATGGAAAATAAAGCAACCGACATGGTAGATAGCTGGTAATAAACACAAAAGCCTTTAGTTGTGACTAAAATAAGAATCTTAAGGAGGCAAAAAAAATGATAAAACGTAATAAAAAAAAGAAAGGGCAGAATGTCGCTGAATATGCAATTTTGATTGCCCTTGTTGTCGGCGCAATTATTGCCATGCAAAAATTTGCCCAAAGAGGCCTGCAAGGAAGAGTTCGTGACGCAACGGAGTGGATGGTGGCTCAAGGAAATGATCAGATAGGACATAGTACGGGACAGTACGAGCCGTATTATTCTGAAAGCTCGTATGATGTTTATCGTGATTCTTCTGACACAAAGACATTATGCGGAGAAGTTAATTTTAAAGTTGATGCAGACACTGATGTTACGCGAAATGGTTACCAGAGGACAATTTATGACGACACTCAAAATGTTGATGGAGGTATGAATTTTTAAAGATGCAGAAATCCAAGGGAGTTAGTTAACAATAATGAAGTTAATTTCCCGTTAAAGAAAAAAAAGGGGGAAAAATGCTTAAGAAAATTAGAAAAAGAAAGAAAACAAAAGGCCAAAGCACTCTCGAATATGCTGTCTTAGTTGTTGTTGTCTTAGGAGCTTTAATGGCTGTGCAGCAGTATCTCTCGCGCGGTATCCAAGGTCGGGCTAAACAAGCCACTGACGATATTAGCGATACGCAGTTTGTTCCTGACCAGACAGTTTATACAAAGACAGTAGTAACAGCATCAAACACAAAAGAAATGGCCCAAGGAGGCGAAACAAATTCTGAACTGCAGGGAGATGCGGATGAAACAACAACAACGACGATTGATATGTATTTCGACAACACGTTGACGCCATAAAAGAAGTAGAAAAATAGAATAAAGAAGTGGTTGTTATCTTTAAGATAACAAGAAAGCATGCAAAAAATAATAAATTTTACGTGCTAAAATCAAGGAGGCACAATGCTTAAGAAAATTAGAAAAAGAAAGAAAACAAAAGGCCAAAGCACTCTAGAATATGCTGTCTTAATTGTTGTTGTCTTAGGAGCTTTAATGGCTGTGCAGCAGTATATCGCGCGCGGTATCCAAGGTAGGGCTAAACAAGCCACTGACGATATTAGCGATACACAGTTTGACCCTAGTATTACGCGGCACATTAAGACGACCAATACCTCCAGCACGACAAATGAAATCTCTTTAGATGGAGAGACATGGTCAAACATGTTGGCGCCTGAAGTAACAAATACAAAAATAAATATGTACTTTGAATAGTTAGCAGGCGTGGAAATTACAGAAGCTTTGGTAGTTATGATTTAAGCGTAGGGGACTTTTCATCAAGAACAGGGGTCGTTCCCTGCGCTTTTTTGCGGGCAGCATTAATGAGAGTAATCGTAGAACTATCGCGAAAAATGGTAAAAAATTAGGAAAGGCGGCATAGTAAGTGCTATTTTTTAAAAAAAATATAAAAGCTCAGGTTATTTCTGAGTTTTCTATGGTTTTAGGGATTGCTATATTAGCGGTTGTGTCAATGATGGTTTTTGTTCAAAGAGGCCTACAAGGACGCATTCGTGACGCCAGAGAGTATGTATCTGTGACGTTAGATAGCGAAGCAGACGCAGCCAGACTACAGCGCACAGGAGGCGCGGTTCCTGCTGGGAGCTTTCCTGATGTTCTTTATGGATATGAGCCATATTATCAAAAAAAAGGAGCTGTTGTTGAGAGAGATGCGAATCAAATGACAGATTTTTCAGGAACGCAAGGAACGCATAAAAAAAGTATTAATTCAAGAACGAGCATGCAAAGCGTATCAGAAGAAGCGCCGGCAGAAAATGATTTCTGGTGGGGCAATGCTGTTATCCCTGGGGAGTAGCGGGAAAAGATACGGGAAAAAATATGAAACAAATAAAGAAAAAAGCGCAGTCTTTAACTGAATATACGATTGTTGCCGGAATTATTGCTGTTGTTTTGGTTGCCATGGGAACTCCTTTTCGAAGAACGATTCAGCGCGTTGTCAAAGATGTTTGCGACGTCATTGGCTTGCAGGCTGATGCCGAGCAGGCTTCCGAAGACATTACTCAAGGGCAGCTGATCAATAGTGCTTTTGATTCTACCGCGACAATGACACAGTTAAAAGATGGCTCTGCAGGCGTTCAGACAGCACAAAAATTGGGACGGACGTCTGCGAACAGCATTTCTTATTCAAGCGGAGGGGTCGTCGATGATTAAGCAAATTTCAAAAAAACAAACGGGTTTTTTAAGAGGGCAAACGCTTTTAGAATATGCCTTTTTAGCTGTAGTTGTTATGGTGGCCTTGATGGTTGTCCAACGTTATGTACAAAGAGGCATGCAGGGAAAATGGATGGATAGCTTGAGCAGCCTCGATAGCCAATATGACCCTCAGGCAGATATTCAATCTAATCATTACACAGAAGCTGAGTCTAGAACAGTGACGAGCGTTGAGGATGGCGGAGGTGGAGGAGTCTACACCCAGCGTACAGATACAAGCAATATGAATGAAATAGTAAACGAAATCGTAACCGTAACATACTAAAAAAATGAATAAGAATAGGCATAAAAAAAAAGCATTCTCAACTCTGGAATATACAGCATGTATTGTTTTTATAATTGCATCTTTGATGATTATGAGAAAACCCATCGCCCGTATTTTTATGGGTCGATGGAAAACCTTAGGCGATAGTTTTATGCATGGACAGCAGCTTGATTATGACCCGAACGTGACTAGAGAATGCGGCCAGTATGTGCCTATCGTAGATCCTGAGGAATTGCCGCTTGTTTGGGGAGATCCGGTTTGGTATAACTACAGGTGTTATGAGTGCTGTATGGATAGAATTGGGCCGACTACGTGCCCAGCGGGTCTTGCCACAGCGGCAGACCTTTTGGGTTGCCGGGCTGAGGCTGATCCTCTGTTGCGACGAGCATGTTGCGCTGATGCTTGCAAAGACGAGGATTGTAATTAAGGAAAAAAGTATTATGAGAAGAATAAGAAAAATAAGAACTTTAGGAATTGACGAAAAAGCGCAAGCCGCAATTGAGCTCGCATTATTAGGGTCTATCCTTTTATTTGTCTTTGGCATGCTTATCCGTTATGGAATGAATTTTGCTGAGACACAAAACATGCAATACAAAGCTTTTCGTCAAGCCTTGAAGCTATCTGGCGAAGATGCGATTGAAGGGAAGTATTCTTTGTCGGGTGATGACCTGCCCCAAACAGATGCATGGCATCCTAAAGGTAATAGAAAAAACGCTTCGCTTATTTTTATTGAGGACAGGCCCACGGTGCAAGGCGGCGAAAAATATGGCGCATCTTCGCGAAGTCCTTATATGGCTTATGGATCAGGGGTATTTAGTAGCCTTCAACAACTTCCTCTAGAGTTTAACGAAACAGAGAACATTCCTGTTATGGATATGAGTGTTAATGGACAGCCCTTTGTTTTTCGCACAGCAAAATTTGTAAGGTATTTGACGGTGCCATGTTTTACGGAACAGGCTAACTATGCCTGTGGCGATTTTTCTTACACCCCGAACTGCTGGTCAAGGACTATTGGAGATGTTGACTATCCAAATGTCGGACCTCAATATCTTGACCGTGATGTAGATGGTCACGGGATCGCTTTTCCTCACCCTTGGAATTATACTTTTTATTCCTGGATGGGAGCCATTGCGGATGAAAATGCTTATCCAGCCGGATGCCGCGATGTGCGATTTGTATATACAAAGATTCCTTTTAATCATGAAAAGTTTTGTAATTTAGGCGCTTTTGGGCACCATTGTATGGGAATAAATTCCACGGAGCTTAACTGGCGGTTTGATTTAAAAAGAGAAGGGACCCCTGCTTCTCCCTCACCGATTGATCAGGCGGATTGGATTAAAATGTCTTGGCAGTGGTTTCCTGTTGCTCTCACAAGCAAAGGTGTTGATCTTTATGATTCAAGCTGGACTTCTTTAGATGTTGACGGAGACTTAAAGGAAGAAACGGTCATGTCTTTTGTAACACGTCATTTTAACAACCCAGAAAAGGACAGCGTCTATTATTCGCCGACAGGAACGAGCTATGAGCTTGATAACGGCAGCAATATGCCAGATCCTACTGAGGAAGATCATGGTTATGGCTCTTCCGATGAACCTTATACCAGAAAACCGATTGTTTTGCTGAGCGTTATTGATTTTCAAGAAGGAGATTTTGATGCGACATATAATGAGGTAGATAAAGCAATTTTTCAGACTAAAAAACCAGGACTTTTGGAAGAGTCTCAGATTACAAGCTTTGTTCCTCGAGACGAAGGGGGGAGCACTTTTTTGATCGACCAGAGCATGTCCGGTCAAACCCGTACACAAACCGCGACCCAAAGCGGAACATCTTATGACATCGTCGAACGCCAATTTCGTTTAAGCAACAACACAGGATGCTTTTGTCCGGCGAGGATGGATGACGACGACCCCTATGGTAATAATGGTTGGGAAAATTGTCAGGATAGTGCAGGAGGGCCTTGGACATATCTCGCCCCTCCTTGGGGGGTTGAGACTCCTACGCCTAACGGGAAACCAAGTTATTGTGAAGCGGACAATCTTTCTGTCAAATACGCTTGCGAAGGAGAAGGATGTTGTAGCCAATGTTGTGCAACCGGCGATGAGCCTTGCTGCAACGAAGAGGGAAATTTTTGCTGTGACGAGGACGATGTATATATTAAAAACCGTCCTTCTGTTTCATGTTTTGAATATAAGAAAGTTATGGAGCTCGACGAAGTGTCAACAGGCGTTAATCTTCCATATAACGATCATAATATGCTCTATATTCGAACAACTATTGCGTCAAAAACCGGATATAAAACAATCACAACAGAAAACGTTGAAACGATACAATATTAAAGGACAGGAATGCGAAATAAAGACATCAACAAGAAATATAACATAAAACGAAAAGCCCAAGTTACCTTGGAGTTTGTTTTTTGTTTTTTTATTGTGATGCTTATTTTTTATAGCTGTGTTAAAGCGCTACAATGGTTGGGCAAAGCACTTATCGGTCCTCATTATCAACAATCTCGTGCATATGACAGTGATGGCGGCTTGCGCGAAGTTGTGGATCAAATGGATGCTCCTGTTGATCAGTATACGCCTTTGCGTTTAATGTATCGCAATAAAACTTTTGGTGGTTCTTATTAAAGATTTTAGAGAAGGGAATCAAAATATGTTGCAAACAATAAATAAAATAATGAAAGATTGTCTCCGAATAAAAAAGAGAAATCGTGATCGCGCAAGAGGACAAATTGCGATTATTTTGCTTGTTGTTATCAGCATAGTGCTTATGCTCGTTGCCGTTGCCATTAACCTTGGCAAAATTTCTATGACAAAAACCCAGATGCAGATTACGGCTGACTCTACGGCAGCATCTTTGGCATCAAATATGGCAAGTTATAGTGAGAGCCTTTATAGGACGATTATTTTGCCTTCAAGGCAAACAGGAGACCATGGAAAGAATTTTGGCTTAACGCGTAGAAATTCAAGCGAAAGACTTTCAACGATGATTACAATAGTCATTTGTGCTGTTGCGATTATTATTTCTTGCATTTGTCCTCCGACATCCGCGCTTACGGCACCATTGTTAGCTAGCGGCATCATCGGAGGTATTGTTTCAACAGGGGCGCTTGTCTATCAAACTGCGGTGGTTGAACCGATGTTTCAAAGTATGTGGGCGAAACAGTTTAAAGACCTGCCTTATGCAGACCAGTTTATTAAGATGGGGACAAATTTTGCTCTTCAGTCGGCTGCTACAGATTCTGTTCAAATTCCGGATACCGGAGATTATAATATGGATGGGTTTTATTGTCAGGAGGACAACCCGAATTGTGCGTATAAAACCAGCCGTTTTGGTGTAAAGGTAACGAAGGGGAGCACGAGCACTATTCCCGAGAGCGCCGTAAACAAGGCGAAAAGATTTGGTCAGACTTTAGCTAGCTTTATGTTTTCGCAGAACTATGCATCAGGGCTTGACAGAAGCATTGTGATTGATCCAAACTATCTTTTGACTGCTCCGGATGGCGTTTTTGTGCCGGATGAGTGGGGTGTTTTTGATCATGATGGAATCAAAGGAGCCAATACGCATGATCCTTCCTCGACGACTTTAGGTGATTTGGACCCCTGCCTGACGGACAATCAGTGCAACCCTGCATGCATTCCTCAAAAATCTTCTTATAATTCACACGTGGATCTTTATTCTGTTTATGAAAACTTAGCCTTAACATCTGGCCAAACTAAATGCCCAGGAACAACTGATATCGATCCAGAGATTTGCTCAGACCCTAATACGCCGTGGTGTTTTGCCGGAGATGAGCTTTATGAGGATCCTGACAACACTTTTGAATCTTTTCGTGAATTGATAGGGCGTGATGATGAGAACATGTATCTTTTAGGCGGCATGAGCAAGCAGCTTCGTGACCTGAATGCTGTTAAGCTATTAGCAGCAGACAAGCAGTTTAGCAGCAAGGACGCAACGGGTGTTTACGAGGCACTTTGGAAACTATATTTGACAGATTTAGACAAGTCAACTTCTCCTTTTCAATTTGTTAATGGAGGAGAATGTTTTTGGAAAACAACAGATGCGTCTGGATGCGAAGATACTGGGCTTTGGGAGCTTCAATCTGTCGGGGGAAATGGACCTCCTCCATGTGCTCCAAACTGCTATGTTCGCTCTAATATAGATCCTTTGAAGGTAACTGGCATGACGGGAAACGAAAACCTCTGCTATTCTGACGACGAGGATGTTCCAGAGGAAGATTTTTTCTGGAAGAAGGGCGTTAATGCTTATTGCAACGACTATGAACCTCCGTATTATATGTGTGATCAAAAGAGCTGTGACGCGGGATCGCCAAATTGTGAGCAAAATTGTCAGACTCCTGAGGCTGCGGAAGAAGCTTGTGAGCTTTATTCCTGCAATGAAGATGAAGAAGGTGATTCTGTTCCTAACCAGGAGCTTTGGAGAAGCGACAGAGCTGAGACTTTACGAGAAAGTGAAGGTATTGATGATTTTGTTAAATTTGCTTATAGTTTGCTACGAAAAACTCCTAATAATTTAATCAGAGATTTAAATAGCTGGTATCCTATTTTTCTTCAGTGGAGAGATATTTATTTGCCTGAATGGGCAGAGAGGATTGATGAACTTCAGGGTTTTTATCAAGATTTTGATACTTGGACTGCAAGCGAAGACCCAAATTATTTCTGTCCGAAAGGATGTGCCGATTCTGCTGCCTGCACCAAGGATGAGGTTGCCACATGCTTGTCAACCAAGAAAAATGTCTATGACGCTTGCCTCACCGATTGCACCGCTGCTAATTGTACAGACATCGCCACAGAGCTTGGAGTTGCCTTCGACTCCTGCAGCGCTTCTTTTAAACAAACAGCACATCTTTATCGGGAAATGTTTCGTTATCGCGGGGAACTCTTGACAAGCCTTACAAATGATTATGATGACCTTTTTACACTAGGGCCAGATGGCAAATTAACCATAGCCAGAACAAACATTTATGGATTTTTATCTGATTATAATATTAACAATAACCTCCTCGACCTTGATGCCTCGCTTAACTCTGGAGAATGGTTAGGGTTTGATAAAGGAATATATGTTTGGAAAGACGCAGACGAGCCTGATGGCACAGTAGGGCTTTGGCACGTTGTACGTACTGATGTTAAAATTCCTACGCGCTGCAACGAACAATGCTTTAGAGATCTGGAGCCTGATTCGAAATATAATGATGGTGATAACTTTCCTGCCGAAGAGCCGAATTTTCCTGAGATTGTGCGCTGGGATCGCGGTGGCGCAAATGTTTTTCATACTCTAACAGACTATAACTGTAAAGGACGATGCGGTATTCATAATTATAAGGAAAATAAGAACAATTATGATAAATGTGGTTCGGGAAGAAGGAACAAGACAAGCTATAAAGAGGATCAGGTGAACGGCGGCGACAACAACGGGAACAACAAATGTTTTAAAGGCGGGCTTGTCGGTGCGAGGGTTGCGCGCTATGATCAGCCAAGATCTCAAGCTTTTTCATGGGCTACAAACGTAGAGTTCTGGAAAACTTTGTTTAAAAATCCTTCTGTTGCGACTGTCGTTTCTCCCAATATAAATGCTGTTTGCTCGGATTATCTTGATCTGGGAAATCCAGAGGGAGAGGCTTTTTTTATTGTGAAGAGAATTGCTGGGGGACCTGAGCAGAATGCGCCGTGCTGGGATCACTTGAACGTGCTTTTAAATCAAGGAACGCAGGCTATTTCTTGTGCTGAATATTATTGCCGGATGAACTCGACTGCACCGTCTGAGCGAGGCCCAAATAAGTCTAAGGATGTAGCAGAAGAGACATCTATGTTTGGGATGCGTTTTACCGAATGCCCCGGTGGTAGGCCTTTTATAACAGTTCCCTAAATTCAGTAGGGTTAGACAAACAAAACTATATTAATATTTTATAAATGTTACTTGCTATCATTCTTCTTATTTTTACATGCGCTTTTCTTTTGGCATATCTTATTTTGCCAAGAGTTTTTCAGGTTGTAAAGGTTGTTGCCAACAAGCGCGAAAAAAAACTTTCCGATAAAATGGATGCGATGTATTTGCAATCTAAGGGAAAGCGGGTGATGTTGGTTTATGCCTTGGCCCCTATTATCTTTGGCGGCCTTGGTTTTTTTCTTTTTGCTGGACAACTTCGGCTTTTTGCCGTGATCGGTGGAATTGTTCTTGGATTCGTCGGGCCGGGAATATATTTTAAGTTTCTTGTCGGCAGACGAAAGAAGATGTTTTATAACCAGCTTATTGATTCTTTGATGATGATGAATAGCTCACTAAAAGGTGGCTTAAGCCTTTTGCAAGCTATGGAAGTTGTTGCTGATGAAATGCCGATTCCGATTAGTCAAGAATTTGCTATTCTTATAGGAGAGAATAAGATGGGTGTTTCATTGGAAACATCTTTTGATAGGCTCTACAAACGGATGGAATCTGCTGCCCTTCAGCAGTTTATTTCGGCAGTTCTTTTGGCGCGTGAAACCGGCGGAAACCTCCCAATCATTTTTAACCGCATTATTGGAACCATCCGGGAAAATAAAAAAATTCAACAAAATATCGAAACCCTTACCCTTCAAGGAAAGCTGCAGGGCTTTGTTATGTCTCTTTTGCCGATAGGATTTGCAGCTTTTATTTACACCTCCACCCCTGAGCATTTTGACATTATGCTTGAATCTACTTTGGGGCGTAATCTTTTAGGTCTGGCTGCAATTCTGGAAGTTGTTGGGGCTATTATGATTATAAAAATTAGTCAAATTAAGGAATTCTAATTATATGCTAGTTATGATTCTTATCTTAGCTTTTTTTTCAGTTTTTACTTTTGTCTTAGGTGTCGCTTCAGCGATTCAACTAGAGGGCCGTCCCACGCTGGACAGAATCATTGGAAGGACTACCCAGAAAAAACAGAGATTTGGGATTTTTCGTCACTTAATACGGGCACTAATGTTTTTTAACAAACCTCTTTGCGCTGGCCCCATAGGAGAGCGCATGAGGAAGGATTTAAATTTATCACGCGTAGGGCTTTTCCCTGAGGAATTTATTTTTGTTAAGGAATCAGCCGTCATTCTTTTATTGTTTATTACCTATCCTTATTCTGATCCGAACAACAGAATGTTTTGGCTCATTGCAATGATTGCGGCAGGATGGTATTTGCCGGAGTTCTGGATCAAGACAAAAATTAAGAAAATTAAGAACCAGGTTATTAAAGACCTTCCTGATGCGATTGATCTTTTGTCTCTTTGTGTTAATGCTGGGCTGGATTTCTTGTTGGCTCTAAAATGGGTTATTGATAAATCTGTGCCTTCGATTCTTATTTTAGAGTTGAATCATGTCTTGCAAGAAGTCCAGGTTGGTAAGCCTAGAAGAGATGCTTTAGTTGATTTTGCAAATAAGTATCAGATTCCGGACCTTTCCACTTTTACCCGGGCTTTGGTCCAAGCAGACCGCATGGGAACCTCTGTTTCTGACGCCTTAAATATTATTTCAGAAGATATGCGTGTTTCTCGCTTCCGAAGAGGCGAGCAAACAGCTCTTAAAGCACCTTTAAAAATGCTCTTCCCTCTTTTGTTTTGTATCTTCCCCGTTGTTGGCATTCTTGTTGCCGGGCCGATTCTTTTACAGTTTATGCAAGAAAATCCTCTCAAAGCTCTATCATAGTAATTTCTGATTGGACAATTTGATTTTATTGAAAAAATCAGTAAATTTTCGCTATTTATTTGAATAAAATTTCCTCATGCGCGTCCAATCTGGAATTTATAATGTCCAATCAATAAAATATTTTTTTTCGTGATATTTTTTTGAAAAATTAAACAAGCCCGCCATTAGCATTTTATATCATAAATATATTCGGAAAAAGAAAAAGAAAAAATTTAAAACGAAATTTTTGCAACGGAAGATAGTTCTTCTTTTTACGTTTTTTCTGATTTACCGGCGAGAGATAGGATTTCCTAGAGGGGGTTAAGGAGAAAAAAAGGACAAGCTTTTTCGTGGGCTTTTTTTCTTTTTGTCTTTTTTTGGCGAGCACCTTGACAGCTGTTTTAAAAGGAAGCGTTTGCTTTAAAGGCCTTTTTCAGAAAACATAAGAAATAAGTTAAATAAATTATAAATTGTTGCAAAATATAGACTTACAGAATGTCCAATTCTTGACACTTCAAGAATATATGTTATATTTTAGTTGTCGTTAAGAAGAAAAAAGCCACGGAAAAGCCACGGAAGAAGTAAGAAGTTTGGGACGTTATTTTAATAGGTAAAGGGCTGTGGCTTTGAAGAGGGAAACAAAGACGCAGCCCTTAAAAATTTAGGTGGATAATGAGCAGACTTAGTTCAACAATAGACATTATCAAAAACTCTTATAATAAGATTCAAAGTCTTATACTAAGAGTTCTTTTTTTTGTTTATCGTAAGTCTACTAAGGCCGAAGTTCAAGCCAACCCAGAGCTTGCTTTTGTTGAGGCTCAAGAGATTCAAACCGCTAAAGATCAAGAAGCTGCCCGCTTAGCAGAATATGGCCCGGCATTTCAAAGCCGAGTCAAAGACTGGATGCGTCTTGTTGCACTCACTATTTTAATCGTTTTTATCCCGGAACAAGTCAGCTGGGCGTTTAATTACAATCCATCTGTTTTGTGGAGTCGCAGAGGCGCTGATGGATATTTGTCCACTCAGGCACAAGGCACTAATTCTGTCGCAGAAAACATCCAGCATCTTTTAAAACAAATCGCTGAAAAAGAAAATCCTAGAGTCCAGGTTCCTTTGCCTAGCCCTGATGCAGAAACTCAGAGTAGTCAAAAAGCCATTTTAGTTAATTCTACTCTAACCTTCACAAACGAATATATCCAGGATATTTTAGCTTGGCTTAGAAATCCTGAAACCCATCCGTTAAATTGTGGTGTTTATGCCTTAAGAGACCTATTAGCCATACATCAAATTGGCCTTGAAGTTGAGCAGGTTTCTGTGCTTACGCTTACGGTCGATATTTTAAGTAAGATTATTAAGCCTTCTGATGAAAAGCTTAAGACTTCGCTTTACGCTATTGAGAAAATTGCCACAGCCTATGGGCTTGACATGGCATCTTTTAGGGTGGATATCTCTGATCTTTCCAAGATTGAAGGGCCATTTATTGCGAATTTAAGGCCGGAACACTTTGTTTTTGTGGCAAGCGTAGATGAAGAAAATGTTGTTTTAAAGGATGTGGGTGAGACTGCGGTTGTTCCTTTAGAAGAATTTGCCAAGGATTTTACTGGGTTTGTTTTGGCGCCTAAGACTGATGCGGTAAGCGAAGCCGAAACAGTTTCAGATGAGAAAAAGGCATTTGTCTGGGGTTCACGTTGGCGTAACCAATTTGAAGACGGTCTGCCGGGAACAATAACTGGCAAGCAAGTCCTTATTAGTGCTGCTATCGACATTGCTTCAATGATTTTATCTTTTGGAATGGCTGGGGGTTTAAAAGCCGGGGCGGATGTCGCGAAAATTATCGCTCAAGCCATACAAGCCTATATTCTTTCAAAATCTATCAGCGAGATGACAAACGCTATCGGAAGAGGACAGGCTCTTAAGTGCATGGATAAAGGAGGTAGCGCAGAGGAATGTAAAGATGCTGGGGAAACTGCCCATATCATTGGCGTTGTTGTTTCGACGGCCTTGACACTTGCTATGGGCACAAGCGGTTTTAAGGAAACAGTTACAGAAGAAGTAGTTACAAAGGCTGGAGAAGAGGTCATAACAGGCATTGTTGTAGATGAGCTTGGGGTACATGTTGTAAAAGAGGTGGCAACAGAGGCAATAACTACGACTACGACCGAGTTGGTAAAGATGGGAACGGCAGAATTTATCGGAGCAGTTGCCAAAAACTTGTTAGTAGGCGCTGGAGTTGGTTATGCTAAGGCTGTTGTTCAGATGAAAATTTATAAATATTTAGATGAAGAGCTTAAGATGGACGACAGCGTCTTGCGCGATGCTATTATTGCTACGGCTGTTTCTTTAGCCGGATCTTTGACAACTGTTGTTGTCGCAAGTGGGGCAGAGCTTATGCTTAAAGTAGCCGGATTCGCCAAGGTAGACATTGATGGCGGTTTTGGCCTTCAAGATGACACTGGAAAAACGCTATTCGGTGAATTTTTTGCAAAAGTAGGAGACACATTAAGCAACGAGTGGAAAACGCAAAGAGGCCAAATCGTTGGTATTGCTCTTGGATCTCTTGGTGAATATCTTGCAGAAAAATACGAATGGTTTGGCGGCGGTGATGCCAGCAAAACATTTTTTGTGCAAGCCTTAACGGAGCTCGGAAATGCGACAGGACAGGTTGTTTTTGAGGAAATGCTCTCGCCTAATAGACAAAGACGTTATTTTAAAGATGAGAATGGGAATTTGGTTAGATGGAAGGATGTCAAAAAAGATAGAAAAGAAGAGCTTCGAGCCAACAACTCAAAAGATTGGCGAAAGAAATATCACGATGAGAGGAAAAGCGCGCAGTGGTTGGTCCTTGGTCCAGATGCCTTTACGACAAAAGACATAGACACTCTTCGCGACGCGTATAAAAAAGAACGTCAAGAGATTTTGGACAACAAGAAGCTTTCAAAAGAACAGCAAGAAATAGACCTTCAGGTCTTGGATAAAAAATATGAAATGAAAATAGACAAGCTTTACGTAAAGTATGAAACAGCCCGTCAAAAGATTTTGAACGAAAAGGGGCTTTCAAAAACGCAAAAAGAAGAAAAGCTTAAGGCTTTGGAAGAAAAGAACGGAGTAAAGCTGGTCTTCATGCTCGACGACTCTGGAGATCCTATGGATTTTCAAAGCCCAGGGCACAAATTGGTTGGCACCCTTGCAAGGGGAAGCATAAACGCAGCTCTTGCTTTTAAGTTTGATAAGATTGCGATGAAAAGACGAAAACAAGGCAAAGAAACAGGTTCTGGATTTTATGCCTTAGCTACTTTAACGACAGCGGCTGCTGCGGGTCTTTCCGCCGCAGCATGGGAAGCCATTAATATTAAAGGAAGCAGGGCGCTAGCTAAAGAAGAATTATCTGAAGAAATTGCTGAAGCGGCAGAAGCACAAGGCATTCAACTCACTAAATCAGCCTTACGAAAAGCAACACGTCAAGCCTGGAAGGGCGAAGATGTTGAGATTCCCGCTCTTTCTAATGAGATCAAGCAACTTAGAGAAGAATGGGAAGCTGCGATAGTTTCAAAAGATTTTGTCACCGCTCTAGCACTTGCTGAAGAGATTACCGAAAAAGAAGCCAGTCTTGATAATTTTAAGCATAGCGATGTTAGCGTTTTCGAGATCAAGCAACTTAGAGAAGAGTGGGAAGCTGCGATAGTTTTAAAAGATTTTGGAACCGCGCTAGCGCTTGCTGAAGAGATTACCGAAAAAGAAATTGGTCTCAACGTAAATACAAAGGCAGAGTTTAAGCTTGATAAAAAAGCTACAAAACAAATTGAGAAAGGGTTGCGCCAGGGCTATCGCCAAGGCAAAAAAGGCTTGCGGGAAGGTCTAAAGGCTAAAGGGTTAAAAGGTAAAAGATTTAAAAATGCCTTCACCGATCAAAAAGCAACTCTTCTCGATAAGTTAAATATTGTTGCAGGAGCAAAAGGTGAAGATAAGGGTGTTAATGTATCTACGGCATCGCAGGATAGGAAACTTGCCCGTCTGCATTCCTTTCAGCTGAAGACATCTAGGGCAGAAGCCAAGAAGAATTTAGAAAAAGAAATAATTGATGATGCAAAAGCAAGAAGCAGAGAACTGACCGGCAGAGATCTGAGGAAGGCCGTTAATAAAGGTTGGGAAACCGAGGGGACTCTTGATAGGAAAGGCGACGAAATTAATAATTGGAACGCTCAGGGCGAAGCATATTTTAATGCAAAAGAAAAAGATCTCGCTGCCCTTAAGGCCTCAATTCCTAAAACCAACGCGGGAATAGCGTTAAGCATCGTAGGCGACGCAAAAAAAATCACGTTGCTACGTTTAAAAGATTTTGCAGACGACTATCTTTATTTCGGTGGCATAGGTTCCAACACAGGAATGACCTTACAGGATGAACAAAACCGAGAGGCCCAAGGCAAAACGAATTATTACAAAGAAGGAGTTCAAGGCTTTAATAACCGTATCGATATTATCATGAGCTTGAGCGGATTAACCCTCGATTGGGCTGTTGAGTTTGATAAGGGCATGGAAAAAGCCTTAGCAAAAAATGCTGCAAAAGTAGATGATCCGACGACACCGTCTATTGACGAAGGCCCAGAGTCAGAAGAAAAAGTTATTAGCGACTACATGTTTCACGGGCTTATCAATGTTACTCCTCTTAGCGCCACTATTGCTTATCAGACACAGAAACTTCGTAAGGCAGTTTCGCAAAACATTCTTTCGACTTTAGAATATGCCAAAGGCCCTCTTGACCTAAGCTTGTTTGGCTTAGGCGACCGTTCTATTGAAAATATTTTGCTTACGCCGAAAGATAGGTTTAATGTCAGGGCAGATTCATTTTCTTCGTGGGATAGAATTATTAGGCGCAAAGACGAAGATGGCAATAGAGTAAAAATTGCTTATGGAACTAGCGACATCTTGAGCAACGGCCGGGGAACCATTGACTATAAAAAAGTTACTCAAAAAGATAAAGCAACTAAAGAGAAAACACAAAAAGGATGGGTTAATTTTAATATTGAAGACGTTGTTCTGCCAAACATTTCGCAGGCACACCAGCTTATCAAAGGTGGCGAAGAGCTTGCTCTGTTTGGCGAGGATAACAAAAGCATTGCCTATTCTGATTCTATTTCTGATGCATTTAAAAATAGGCGAAAAATAAAATATAAAATAATTTATAAAGATATAACAGCTCTCAAAATAAAAACAGACGTGATGGGCTTTAAAGGAAAAGGGTGGGGAGGAGCGAGCTTAAAAGGAGAGCCCGAAGAGAGCAGAATAGTAGCCAAAGGATATACGAAAGTCGTCATTAACAATCCAGCTGGTAAAAAGGCCCGCGCTATTGCCAGTCCGAGACGGATGGATGACAAAGTTGAATTTTCCATTCTTAATTCCGACTGGGCCGGACAGTTTGTAAATATTAGCGGACACATTTCTTTTTCTGATAAAAAATCGCGTAAAGGCATTTTAGGAAAATTAGGCCTGAAAAAGAGAGTCGATAATGGCATCGATAGCGATTTGTTTATGAAAGCCAGCGGAAGCTGGGGATATTTGAATACAGTTGAAAAAGATATTTATTTGACGAAAGACGTCCCTTTAGCTCGTTTAAAAGCATTAACGCCGGATGGATGGATAGGGACTGGCGGTCTTAGCAACGACCCTCTAGAGATTATCCATCAAGAAGAAACAACCAAAGTAACAGTTAAAGATTCTGAACAAGTGGGATATGACGCCAAAGAAGGCTACGCCTCGATTAACACAAGAATTTATAATGACAAAAATCAAGGCACTATTAAGGCTGATACTTTAGATGCGCAGGGCAAGAAAGGTTGGGTAGAGACCGGAGAGCATAAGATAAAAAAGAGATATGTAAACAATAGTTTAAAAGCAAAGATGAAAGGATTAGGATCAGGCTTTGATCTGATGGGCAATCTTAAGGGAAAGCTGTGGGGAGGAATAGATAGTCTTTCAGAAGCATACCCTCTAACACCAATATCACCGCGTAAAGCATTTTCAGAAGAAGATTTTCAAGAGGTCCAAGAAGTAGTTAAAGATACAGCAAAAGAGTACGATAATCTTTTAACCGAAGAAATTGAAAACCCTTTTGTTGCAAGAACAACAAAATCAGGAAAAAATGCTGTTTATTATTTTGAAGGAGATAACGCCAGGAGTACATTAACCGGTATTACCAAAGGTGAGTTAAAAAAAGAAATAGCAGACAATCTTATACACCGCGACGGTAAAACAGAACGAGGCTATACATTTAGGCTTCAAAACGCCCTTAATGCCATTGATCAGCTCGAAGAAGTTGGTGATGGACTGCGAAGCACATATTCTCTGAAGGACGCCCTTGTGAAGTCGGGCTTAAATGGTGTTGATATCGTCGCCCAAGAAGGCCTTGCTTTTGTTTTTTCTCCGTTTTTAGACCAAAAAATAGAAAAACATCAAGCCGAAGAAGGCAAAGTCATTACTGCCGTTGATGAGGATAAAATCATTTCACCTTCTGAAGATAAATATGTTTCTGATCAAAAAGAATTTGAACAGATTGATGAACTTCAAATGAATACTGACGAAAAGAACGAGATTAATTGGATTACAAATATAAAAACGGGGTCTGACATCAATCTTGCCCAGGGTGAGATTGGGTTAGGGTTGACAGATATTTATTTTCAGGGTGAAAATCCTGATGACCCCGAAGACTACTCTTTTGGCAAAACAAATTATCAGCCTACTTTTAGTAACGTTGTCTGGCTTAACAAAACGCTTTTTGAAACAGATAAAAAAGGAAAAATTAATCCTTATACCGGCATTCATTTCAGCAGTAATTTTTGGATTGGTGATTTTGATCATGCCTCTGGCGCTATTACGTTTGGCGAAAATGGCCAGATTGTTGATGAGGAGAGCACATATGCCAAGGTATCTATGGGGAGGAACAAGAAATGGAGAATTAGTGCCCAAGCAGATGCCGCGGGCTTATCTGCCTATGGAGAGATTGAAAGATATAAGATTGCTGAATTGGTCAATCCAAATGCGGAAGATCCCGCGAAGCGATATGAAATTCATCTTCCTTCTCTTGAGATGGAAGGGGTGACCGGCCGCCAAGAGGTTCTAGCTGAAGGAAAGCAAGTCACAACAGAAGAATTTGACGTTGAAAAGGCAGTTGTGACAAAAGATAAAGGCGCTCAACAAATGCTCGGCTTTAGGGTAACAACTCGCGATGGAGGCTCTATTTATGTTCCAGCGACTAAAGAAGGCGGAACCGGGGATGATTCAGGAGATTTTGATCCTGTTGAGAATTCGGTTGTTTTAAATCACGAAGGAATTGTAGATGGAAAAGGAACCAAAAATGGCCATCGGTGGAAATTAAACAAGGCTTCCGGAAATACCTATTTTGTTTTTACGCAGGGATTTAAATTTGACGAAGAAGGCAACCTTCAGAATGAAGGGGCTGTTGATGTAAGTTCTATTGCTTTAAAACAAGGAAAATGGCACAACGTTGACGCAACAACCATTAGCAAAAAAAAGATTAAAGACAGCAAAGGTAATCTGGTTGATCGAACGGTTGTGCATGTTGACAAAACCCCTCATCTTATTGCTTACAGCTGGGGGGAAGAAGGTGGCCTTATAAATGAATCTTATATTGGACGAGACAGCAAGAAAGGAAACAAAAATTTTGTTTCTATCCCCGAAGGTAATGCGTTTATGCTTAAAGGCCTATTTTCGTCAACAGAACAATTAAGTGATTTTGTTTTGGCTTCAGAGGACTTTGAGGTTAAAGATGAAGATGGCAATGTTGTTGGTGTTGAACTTTTAAAAACCCCGGGTGCGTTACGATATGGTAATAGTGAAACATGGACATATATGGAACAGAATAACGCGGGAGAATTCGTTATCCCTACGCAACAACTCGTCCTTTTAGGAGATAATATCCAGTTTAAGACTAAAGAATACGAGCGTACCATAGCGTATATGAGCTTTAAAGATTTTCTTGGAAACGAGAGCGAGGTTTTCGAAAATGGAAGCCTTGTTTCCGACATTGTTGTCTATGGGCAGTCTTTTAAAAAGGGAGTATCAAGGGAAGATGTTAAAAAAGCCCTTCCTTCTTTTGACGACAAAGGCCGTCTTACTGAAGATTTTGCGGCCTATGGCCATAATTATAAAAAAGGAGCTTTAAAGCAAGACGTAGAAAAAGGCTTCCCTGGAAAAATAGTTTCAAGGCAGGATATAGAGCTACAAGAAAGCGAAGAAGGAGATGTCCTTGCAGCTGATGCAGACCAGGAACAAGACAAAGTCGCTATTTTAAGTGATGAGATTAAGAAATCTTCGAAAAAAGCAAAATATCAGGATACTTTTGAAGATGGACAAATTGTTTATGGTGTTGAAGGGATGTCTTTTATCCCGTCGGGAATCCAGCATACTGTTTCTTCAGCGGGTGAAAAGAAAGAGCTAACCTCTGCTTCTAAGGTTCATGTTCGTCAGGATTTTTACACCGATGGCATTGTCCACACTTCTGAGGCCGCAGACAAAGACAACACGATTAATTCTGTAGAAGGGTTTGCAGCAACTGTTCCGGCTACTGTTACTTTAGGGGCGGATGGCGTAACTGTTTCCTCACATGCTGAGGCGGTTGGTATGGGCTATGAGTTTGATAGCGTTATGGGTCAAGAGGACCGAATCGGTGATTTTGCTGAGACCGTAGTTCTTGCCCTACGTGATGGCCAACCTGCGGAGCAAAGCGAAGAGGATGTTGACAAGGCCTTGGAAGACGATGCTTCTGTTCCTCATCTTCAAGATAGCCCCTTTTTCTCTAACGAACTTTATTCGGCTTCCGATAGAACAGCTTCTTATTCCGGAGGTTTTAATAGAAATGCTCCTAAGCCTGACATTGTTTTTCCTGTTGCTTCAACTGGGTCCCCGCTATACAAAACTTGGGAAGGAAATATAGACATTAGTCCGGATACCGCGATTCTTTCTTCTTTGTCTAAAAATGAGGACGGAATTGTTACAAAAACATTTATTGGTGCCATGGGAGATCCTGACACAGCCAATCCTTCTATTGCGTACAGAGCTGATGGACAGGTTGAAGGGGCTATCAGCCTTCAGGAGCAAACAACAACAAATGATGACGGGTGGTTTACTGTTGAGGAGAATGGCGTTGAAGTTAAACAAAGAGTCATTCCGATGGTAATGACTCAAAAGAAAGAAGAAGGAAAATGGGAGTGGAAACGGGATACAAGCCGAAGATGGCATTTTAACGGAGGATATGTTAAAGAAAATTATAAAGGTGCTAAGAAGCTCTCTGAAACTTCTCTTCAGCCGCGATGGAAGTCCATAAGCGCAAGTGAGTTAGGTCAATTTTTTGATTCAGAAGGTAATCTCACTAACGATATCAGCATTTATGGCGTTGATTATAAAAAAGGAATGTCAATAGAAGAATTTGATGATATTTCTGCGAAAGAAATTGCTACTTTAAAAAAGACAGGTTTTGATTTTAGCGCGAATCCTAACACGTTTCTTGTGTCAGTCATGACAAAAATTAATGATCTTCCTATATCTGCTGATATTACTTTTCAGGACGATACGTATAATCTTGGCATGGCTCGTCCGGGGATCCGAGAAAAAATAGAGCCTACAACCCTGAATATTCTTGACATGATGTTTGGTCGTGATGGCATATTAGATGAAGATGTCAACATTTATGGCATTAGGTATAAAAAAGGAATGTCGGAAGGTGACCTTATTGAAGCCCTTTCAAAGGACCTTAAACAATCTTTTTCTCCAGATTCGCAGAATTCGCAAGGGGCAGAAGAGACGATGTCATTTCAAAGAGCTTCTGATGTCATCCGTGCTAGGGTTAGCAATGAGGGATGGAACGAACGATTTCAAGGAGATCCTCAGGTTGTGTATGTAGTTAAGAAAAAAGAGTTATCTCGAGACGATGTTAGGGAAGCTATCTATGGGTACAGAGTTGAAGGGAAAGATTTTAAAAAGTATGGAGAACTTATGCGTAAGTTTATCACGCCTGATCCTAAGGAGGTAGCCGATGAGTCCAATCAGGTAGGAGATAATGGCCAAGCAGCGCTGCCGAGCGTTTATAATTATATAGGGAACAATACCATTTTAGCCAAAGCCGGGATTTCTTCTGATAAAGGGAAGTTTTTCTTTTCTCCTACTGTTGATTATTTGGATAAATCTGCTGAAATGAGAAATATGCATGGAACAGAGATGTTCGTGCATGAAGGCAAGAGCCTAAGGCTTGTTACTCCAAAAATGGAACGTTTGAATTCGAAGCCGAAAATAGGATTCTTTAAGAAGTTAGGAGATGGCGCTGATGCTGCAGAACATAGAGCTTATGCACTTGGCTTCCTTTCACTCACTGGAGGAACCTGGGTTCTTAGGCAATTTAGCGGAGGCTTGAATTTTGCTACAGGCGGAAGGATTAAGGCACTTCAGGATGCAGATAGCTTTTTGATACGACTGATAAACCATTCTTGGAGCCAAACAAAATATCAGGATGTTGTTGCCGATAATTTTTCTTCGTCTGAGGCGGTGGGCATTGGATTCAGAAGAAGCGCTAGCGAAGAAAGACGAATAATGATGGATCAGGAGAAATTATTTGTTGAGAACACTTTTGGCACAAGTGATATTGCTAAATGGATGTATTTTTCTAATTTTGCTGAACAGAAAGTTGACTTTCTTCAGGGAGCCAAGCCATTTTACCTGGAAGTTCAAAAAGGTAAAAACTTACGTAAAGCAGGGCAAACAGGCCAAGGGGTTTTTTGGACAGGTGTTGGCGTAGCTGGAGAGCTTGGGCAGTTTGCCCTTGAGATGACTCTCGGAAGCCGCCTGATCAAGGGCGTCGTATCTGGTGGAAAAGTGTTATTTGGTGGGGCAAAAGTTTTGAATTCTCCTGCAGCTATAAGATCTATTTCTTTTGCAAAAAACTTGCTTGGCAAGGGAGGAAAGGCTTCAAGATTACAAAATGCCATTTTTGAAAAGATTGGATCATTGGTCACTAAAAAAGTGGCATATCAAGCTGTAGCAGGAGAACTCCTTACCTATGGCGTAATCGGCGCAGGCGTTAACCCTGCTTTGAATCCGAAAAACGGCGGTTATAGCAATTGGAAGAATTATGCAACTGGTTTTGGCATGGGCGTAGCTGCGCCTTTAGTGTTGAGAGGGGCTGGCGCAGTTTTCAAAGGCGCTAACCGGCTGATGAGCGGAGAATTGATAGGCAATAAAGCTTATCAACAGCTCGCTCGGTTTGTCGTTAAGAATGGGTTGAAAAATAATCAATTGGCTAGATTTGCACTCGGGGCAGCAAAAGAGGGAGCAAAACTTGGTTTGCGAGTTAGTGGGCGCAATTTTTATCTTGCGACATCCACCGTTGCATCTTGGGCTACCGATGGTGCTAATGGGGCAAAAGCAGAAAAAGACACGACCATGTGGGATGCCTTTAAAGGTATTTATAAAACAGGAGGCCGTGAGATTTTATCTGGAGCTGGGAAGTTTGGAAATTGGGTTGGGATTGAGAATTCCATAGAAAAGAATATTGGGCTCAATCGTCAGAGGGAAAGAGGATTATTTGATCACACTATTACGGGAATGGCGGGAACTAATTTTGCGCCTCTTGCTTTCTTCTCGTCTTTTGCTCTTCAAGCATTGGATAGTTATCTGACTGTACGCTCTGGGGCTATTATAGTTAGCGCGTTCGGCAATCCTATGGAAACTCTACGCGCTGCTCTTGAGCTTCCAGGCATTGTTACGGATAGAGCTAAAGATGCTATTAATGGACCTCCTGAAAAAGCCGGATGGGCTCAGTTTGGACGTATTGCTGGTTCGCTTTATGGGTTCTCAAAAGGTGCTAAGGGCCTTGGCGAAGCAAGCATGAATCATAAGGGATTGCTGAATCCAAAAACTCAGCCTCTCAAGCAGGCTATGCAGCGTGTGCGCGACAAAGGCGTGTGGCACAAGAATACAAGAACATCAAAGTGGGGAGCAAAAAATACCGTAAGCCTTAAGTTTAAAAAAGGAAAGCTATTGGAGACTTTTGGTTACCGTCGTGCGCTTTTTACTGTGGAAACTATGAACATGGCGAGTAATTTTCAACTTATCAATACAGCCTTTAGCCTTTTGTATCCAACATTGCAGGCAGGAGGGGGAACGGGCGGAAGATTTGATGCTATTCAGTCTTCGGCGTCTCAAATTGCCTATACTCCTGAGGAAATTGCCCGCTCAACTATCGGTATCGCTGTCACCTGGACAGCTTTGAGCGGCGGTCTAAAAAGCGTTAATCGACGCATAAATAACTATGTAACAAAGGGTAGCGCTCCGGAATGGATGAAGAAAGCAAACAATTATGCTATTGGGAACTATCGCACAGTATCTAAAATTACAGGAAAAAATTATAGAATTACTGGAAAAGCCATAACGCCTACAGTTAAATTAGGTTTAGGAGCTGGCATGTACATTCTTGGTACGGACACTGAAATTTTTGGTTGGAAAAGCGGTTTAAATTTAAAAGGAACACTGGGCGGCAATCTTATGGCCAACGCAGGGCTTTTAATTGCCGGCACGGGCGTTAAAGCAGGATTGAAAAATTTTAGAGGTTCTCAGTTTGCAAAAGGTGTGACAGAGAAATTAAGGCCACAAAAGATGGATGGCGTCTGGCGTATAGGAGGGAAATTTGACAAAGCAACTAAAACTTTTAAAGGCGGAATAAAGGCCCGATGGATCAGCAACGGTATTACAGAGGCAACTGCGACTACTTTTAAGGAAAAATTCAATAAATTCTTTACTCCTGATATTAGCCCTGCAACCCAAGGCGGAGCTCCTCTGGTTAAAATGAAAATAAAATATAATGCTGGACTTTATGCGGTTGGAGCCGGTGCCGGTGTTTTAACAGGATATATTAGAAATAAAGATAATGAGAATTTTAACAAATGGGATCTCGCGATGTGGGCTCTAGGTGGTATGGTAGCTACAAAAGCTGTAAAGAAAGCTCCTCAGATTGTTTCTGGTTTAGCTGATGTGGCTGCCACAGGTGCGATTGTTTATGGAACCAAAAAAGCAATTGTTGATCCAATGCTTGCTGGCTTTGAGAACTGGATGGGTCATCGTGAGAGAGACAAAGATGTTAAAATCTCAACATATGTTGAAGCCTCAACACCTCATCTTTTTGACTTGTATGATGTTTTAGATAGCAAAGGACACAAAATTGATGAAGTGAAATCTACTAAAGATCTTAGTAGTCTTGTAGAAAATGGCAAGCTTACTAAAGCGATCTATATCAATGGAAAAGAATATGCCGCAGGAACTAAAGTTAACGAGTCCATGGCAGCAGCCGCATCAAAACACGAAGCGCTTTATAAAACAGGCAAGAATGTTCAAACAAATGATTGGGCTTCTGCGCTTGCTCTAGGGGTTTTCTTCCAAGGAGGCCAGAAATTCTTTAAAACACGAAATGATTTATTACGCAAGGGAAGAGCATATGAACAAGTCGGCAAGGGAGCTATAGGTGGCGCAAAGGAAGCTCTTAAGACAGAAGCCGTTAAAAGATTTGGAAAGCTTTTAAAGCGCGCAGAGCATCATTCCGGAAGATACAATGCTTATGTTGCTGCCGGCGGCGCAGGAGCATATGCTGCATCCTTTTTTGTCGGCGATGATACAGAAGTCGTAAAAGGCGTAAGGCTTAAACCGGTTATGCAGGCTGTAGGAGCTACGCTTTTTGCAACAGGTGTAGCTGGTTTAGCAGCTAGAGGTTTAGCCTCTCGCAAGGGTGTTAGTCTGGGAAGCAAGAAGTCTCTTTTGAAATTCTCACAGTTTACTGCTAAAGCAGGATCAGCGGCAAGCCGGTTTTTAGGAAAAGATTTAATCTTTGACAGTGCTGTTAACATGGCTATGGTCATTGCCCCATTGCATGGCGTTATAACCGTATCCTCTTATTTTGGAAAAGAAATTATGTCGAAATCTGCTTCTTCTGGCATTGAAAAAACAATTTGGGATAGCACCGTTGGCGCATTCTATACCACAGAAAATGATGCTTTGGCCCAGAATATTGACGCCTATAAGCAAGGCGGAGCTGCTAAAGACATGATGCGTTCAACTGTCTCAGAATATAGTGACTTAAATAATTATAAGGGGATGCAGCGTGCTTTAAAATACGTAGAGCGTTCTCTTTTTGTTGGACTCGGCGCTGGCGAAGATGGCACAACAAAGATTAAATCTATTTCTGATCTTGTTGATGCTGTAAGAGAGAGAAGGGCAGGCCGTCTTAAAGCTTCGGGTAGCCAAGGAACAAGCCGAGAAAAGATTGGTGACTTTGTTAATATTCTTTTGACAGATGTTCTTAGCGACACTAATAAATCTTTCGCTGTTAGCCTTAACCTTTTAAGTCCTCTAGCTCAAGGTGTTCTTCCTGAAATTAGAGTAGTAAACTTTGGGCATCATTTTAAAGCAACAGCTGAGGCTTTCGAATCTTTATCTCCTAGCGCTTTAAAGCAAGCCGCTAAATCAAAGCATACTAATTTTCATAGCTGGTTTAGAAATACAGTCAGAAATAAAATTTCGATGGCTGTTAACGGTACTCGTGAAGAAGTTTTCGATGAAAACATTACAGGGGCCGCTATCAGCCTTTTGCCATTAGGTGCTCAAACCCAAGAAGTTCTTCAAGAAATTGTTAACAACGGCCCGGGCTTTAACATGAATAAGTATCAGAGTGGCAAGGGCCTTATTGATGCTTTGCGCATTAATAATGGATGCATTCTTGAGATTAGAGCAGCCAAAGGTCAATCATTTAGCGACAAGCAGCAAGATCAGATTGCTACATTGGAAGGTAAAAGTTACAAGGATCTCGTTAGTGATGTGAAGAGTCTTGATATTTTGAATGAATTAAAACAAAAAACAGAAATTGTTATTGGCTTTTCACGCTCAGGAGAAGTTCCTGTTTTTCAAGCAGCTCCAGCGGGGGTTCCTGCCTTCGCTTCTGTATCTAATCACGACGTCGAAGTTGTTTACGAGGTTGGCAACAAAGAAGAATGGGGCGAAGATTTAAATGTTGAAAGAATAAGCGCTTCTGTAGAGAATCAATTTGAAAAGAAAGGTTATTCACAGAAACAAAAACAAGAAGTTGCTTACCGTGCTTTAAGAATAGGAAATTTGTCTAAAAATAGACGAAAGGCTTTTGAAAATATTTTAATTAATACTCTTGATGTCAATAGTGGTGCCGATATGAAGATTGCTGCCCTTGTAGGGGTGAGCGGTCACGATAGAGTTAAGCTGTCGCCGAAAATCGAGGTTAACGGTAAGATGATAGAGATAGCAATCTCCGTTAGCATGGAAGCTATCCTTAACCGTCGTGCTGTTGATAAGCAATTCGACGATGCTGTTCGCAGCGCTCAAAAAGAATTAGGCCTCTATAGTCAAACATTTTCTATGAAGCCAGGAGAAGAGATTAGAAGCCAAAGCGGCTTGTTATCATTTAAGCTAGATCGAAATATAGAAAAAGCACAAGAAAAGAAAGGCGAGGTTGATCGTTCTCAAAAAACACAAGAGATGTTCCCTGCGTATTATACCGCCTCTATCAAATCTGCCGATGCCATGGTAGATCAGATGCGAACAGGTGAATATCATCATGAAATTCGTGCTTATACTGCTCAGGGTATCATGGAGGATATTTCTAAGGATATGGCCAGCGCTCAAGGCCAGTATCTTGCGTTTAAGGCTGCAGGAGAGGACAAGGATAAAGATGCAGGACTTGGGTATCATATAGCTGGTTTGTTTGGTTTGGGTGTTAAAGGACAACAAATTAGAAATGTTGTGAGGGAAGAGCGGAGAACCGAGCTTAAAGAAATATTAGACGACAAGAGAAATGAATTAAAGTATGACCTTGAAGATAAGAGAATCAGCCAGGAAAAATATGATTCCGGACTTAAGGGTGTTGAGAAACAAGAAAAGAAGCTTGAGACTAAGATTGCAAAACAAAAAATATCTATTGTTGATTATTATATGTCATTAGGAGGCCTTAACAAACAATATAAAAAATGGTTTACAAATCAAAGAGGCCTTGAAACAGGAGCTGAGCAGGGGTTCAGCGCTTATAGCGGTGCTGTCTATGCAAAGGATGCAATTAAAAAGATCGTTGCGTCTGGTGAAATGACAAAAGACGAAGCTCAAGTAAAGTTTGCTAATGTTTTTAAAGAGCTAGGTGTTTTAGGAAAAACAGATGCCTATGGCGCAAAAGCAGTTACACTCGCTTTGCATCCTGTTTTATCTTATAAAGCGGCAAAAGATGGTGGATACCAAGGTGTTTATCAAGATTTAGCTAAGCGTGGTATTGCAATTGCTGAAAAGGAAACTGGAGAAAAACTTGATGGAGCAGAAATTGTTTTAAAACGTCAAGTGCGAAACTTTAAGACTAAGAATATGGTCACAGCCCAAGCACAAGGTGGCAACGAAGTTTGGGTGGATTCTCATGCAAATATCAATTTTAATGTAGGCTTTGATTCTAATAACAACCAAGTTGTTTCTGTTGCGCCAAATGCAACTGGTGAATATAACGCCGGCGAAGGTGCTCATGAATTTATCCATTTAGGTGTTCAATCAGCATGGAAGAACAATCAAGGGGATGATAAGTATGGGCGAAAAGGCACAGAATTAAGAAAAGCTGCCCAAGAGTTAGCAGATGTTCGTTATGGGGGAGACCTTAGTAAAGTTGACTTAAGACTGGACGAAATGGGCGATAATGAAGTTATTACAATGTATCGAAGTGGAATTCTTGGGTTTAAGGCAATGAAAGACAGGCCAGAGTTGCTAACAGAAATTGATGATTCAATGATGACGCTTGCTTACGACTTAAATCATCATTTTAATCCTTCTAGCTTGGGAACAAATAATGGCTTGTCTGATTTACTATCTTTAAGCAAGACGGGCGGCAAAGCAAATGAAACTATGATAGCAAATGTTGAATGGGTTTACGGAAACGAGGCCGGACGCCGAAACCAAGCTTTGGATAATCAGGTTGTTGAAGGAAACGAAATCTTTAACGAAACAGTGCAAGAAATTTCCAATAAAGATCTTTCAGGACAAAGCACAACTCAAATTGCCAAGCTTTATACAGAGACGTTTAATCGCATTGCTGAGGCCAAAGGAAGCAATCTTAGAGACGATCCTCGCTTAACATCAGTTGCAAGCGGCTTAGATATTTCTACTCCGGAGTATCAGCCAGAGAATACCGGAAGTTTTGTTTTTAAAGGTCAAAATATTACAATTAACGCTTCTATCCAAGCACCGACAGCTTCTTTAGAAATTGGTGGAGATGCTGTTGACATGGGATATGAAAATTATAACTTTGCAACAACTTGGCATCTTGGCCAGACTGTAGATCTTGCTCAACAGCAAAACGAGATTAATCAATCTGCAAAGATTATCGCAGAAGAAGAAAAGCAAAATCAGGTAACCTTTATTGATCCAGCAACGCAGAAGCCTGTTGTTTCTCAAGCCGGAACCCGCACGAACACTGTTAACTCTTGGGTAAAGCAACAGAGCGGGACAAATCAAGAAAAAAGAAGCAAGGCCGCACGATTAGCGATGGCTATTGCTCGTGAAAAGGTTAAAACAGGCGATATCGAAACTTGGGAAGAATTTGGAAATGAAATGCGAAGCGTGATTGAAGAAGCTGGATATGGCAACGATGGATTCTGGCATGCGAGAAAGAATATTGTATCCGGCAAAGAAGTGGGACCGATTAGTTTTGGTCAGCATCATGACGGCAGAGAGCTAAAGGGACTGATTCGTCAGGGAGACGTTGTTAGTCTTAGGCCGTTTATGCGTGTTCCAAGCGGCGTCGGATCTGTTGAAGCCAAGACATTTGTTATGGAAAGTGTTCCAAGATTCGTTTCTGACACAAACAGTGATATTGTCAAAACACAAGATTTTAACAAAATGATTGAAAACGGACAATACGATCAGGCAATCGATCTTTTTGAACAATCAGAGAAGAATTTTGGTAAGAGCATTGATAAAAAAGAAGTTAAAGCCAAGCTTTATTCAGACATTATTGAAGATTTGGTGAAGCCTGAGAAGTTAAAAACAAAAAATTATGATTCAGCTCCGTATGATCAGGCTGTTGCGTTTGTTCACAGAGCCAATAAAGATTTTGGCGATAAGATGTTTGACATCAACAGCGCTGAAACAAGCATCTATACGATGCAAGTAAATCATTTAAGAGAAGAGAAGACTAAAACATCTACAACACAGCATGATCAAAAAATTATAGATCTTGATCAAAAAATTAGCCAGATTGCAGGACAAAAGTATGATGCAAAAATAACGCAAGTTAAGAATTTGAGCTTTGAAAGAGATCATTGGATTAGAGAAGGTAAATATAGCAAAGCTGTTCAGGCTGTTGAAGGACTCGGTAAAGTCCTAGGAGACGCTTTTAATGTTCCACAAGCTACTGCTCAAATTTATATCACGCATGCCGTTAAACTAGAAGGAGCAAAGATGTTTGGCGCTGCTGAGAAAGAAAGAAAGAGGGCCTACAAGGCTCTTGGCATTCCAGAAGCCGAACAATCTGATATCTTAAAATTGCACAAACAAGCCAGAGAGTTTCATGAGAACAACGAGCATAAAAAAGCAAAAAAGACGCTTGTTAAAGCAAATAAGATTGAGGAGAAATGGCTTAAAAGAGTAGCTCAAAAACAAGAAGGAATTTATGATAAATTTGGAAAAGCAGGGGGGGATGAAACTGACGGGGAAGTAATCAGCACTTTAAGCGCAGTTCCAAAGCTCAGAGATCAATTTGCTAAAACAATTGTAAACAGCGTCCCATCTTCTGTTAAAAAACCTCGCGTTTTGTCTATTGGTTTGGGAACTGGTACTTTTGAAAAGAAATGGCTAATGGACAAGCACGGATTTGATGTTACAGGTCTGGAGTACAATACTGGTTTGGCAAAAACAGCCAACAACAATGGTGTTAAGACAATACAGGGAGACGGAAACCAGCCTCTTCCATTTGCGAATGAGTCTTTTGATGTGGCTATTTTTCCAGAGAGTATTGAACATTTAAGCCCAGAATCGTTCAAAGAGGTTAATCGTGTTTTAACGCCAAGCGGAAAGATTGTAGCGGCTGAAGTTCTTTCTGAAAATAATACTGAGGGAAGAATTGTTAAGGATATTTTAACGAGAAAAGAAGTAACAAACGATTATTTAAAGAAATATGGTTTCAAAAATGTAAAAGCAAAAACGGCATCGGGTAGAGCGCAAGGAGCTTTCGGAAAAAGAGATATCACGATCATTGAAGCCACAAAGGTCTCTTCGAGTGCAATAGCCTCGGAGCCAACCCGTGCACCGCCGACGAGATGGCAAAGAGTGCAAAGATTTGTTAACAATAACGTTTCTCCAAAGAGCGGGGCAGGAACCTTCTTAACCGCACTTGCCTTTACTTTCGGCCTTGCTCAAAACACACAAGCACAAGATAATACTCAACAAGTTTTGCCAGCCATGGCACCTGCTGCTACACAAATTTCTGTAGCAGAAAACCAGCTTTCATCAATTAATGAAGGAAATATATATTCTGTAACACCTCAAGACCTTGAGCAAGAGCTTCAAGCAGATCCTGTTATGACTGTTCCTCAAACGTTAGCTCCAGTTGTTGCTCCAGCACTTTCGACTATTTCGGTAATCGGACCACTATCGCAAACGACAACAACTAATGTCTCTATTCCAGCCATCGCAAAAACCTCGTCGGCAAGTTCAAACGCTATTGCTAAGGCAATAGAATCCAAAGACGCCGAAAAGTTTGTTCAGGCGCTTAAACAAGATAGCTTAGGAACGGCAAGGAAGGTCGAAGATTTTTATGTTGTCGATGACAAAACTTTAGGAGCTCTCTCAGGATATGATGCTTTGGATATAACGCCAAACGAAAGCACAGCATTCCATATCGCAGACCAGGTCTTTATCACGAAATCAGCCTATGAACAAATGAGCCAGGGAAATAATGAAAGTCATTTTTCTGTTGAACGCGAAAAAGCACGCATGGAAAAACATGCACTTTCTGACTATCAAGATTATCAAGATGGTGACGAATGGGCAACGGCAGAATTATATGCAGGATTTAAAGCTGCTGTGAATGTTTTTGGGATTGAGCAGATACAGACACATAAAGAAAACATTTATAAAGCGATGGAACGGTCTATTGATTCGTTTTCAGGGGATAAATCTTCTAAGGATTATTACAAATTCCAAATACGAGGCGCTGTTGATATTATAGCCCAGAATTTAAGTGAAGGCAGCGTAAGCGAACGCGCGAGATATTACGAATATTTAAAGAATACGAAAAGTTTAGAAGAAGCCTTAGGAAGCTATTCTAATTATGAAGGCCTAAGGAAGTTTTATTCGAAGTCTGGGCATGTCGGCGATATCAGTTTCGCGCAGGCGACTCATCGGACTTATGAAAAGTTTAATGAAGAATATGACAAGGGCCAAGCAACGGCATCCGTTTACCAGGGCAGGTCTCAACAAGAAATCCTTAACGAACTTTCCAAGCAATCACCGGCGGAGATGGCGGCAAAGGTTTACGATATATCTAATCCTTTTGCACGTCTCAAAATTAATTCTAACGATCTTGGCGCAGTTTTACAGAAGAGAGATAAAGGTTTCCAACAAGAGTTCTTAAATGCGATGGAGACGATTATTTTAAAAGATGTTTCTGCCGGGCTAGAGGTTTTTGATAATCCTCTCGATGTTTTTCAAAGTGATGTTTCTTTGGGAAGGTTCTATATCCAAGATACTCTTGGTCTTGAAGCCTTGAGCACAAAGAATTCTTCATCATTCTTAAATACGCCTGCCGTTGATATTTTCAACAATCTTAAAGGGCAGCTTGATTTTCAACCGATTGTGAGCCAGCGATTATCTCTAGCTGCGCCGAAGGTCAATCAGCTTTATCAAGATGTACTAAAGAAATCTCCGAATCTTTTGATTTCTAGCGAATTCTTAAGGAACGAAGATAATCAACAGATGGAAGAGGAAATGACAGCGTATAGCGGCTATCTGTTTAAAACAAATGTGCTTCAAAAGATTTTAACGTTTGCCTCCGAAGCGAAATCAGATGCACAGTATCAAAATCAAGTTGACCAGTATTTATCACAAGGATCTCAGGCAATAGAACAGTGGAAGCCTGAAATTGCAGAGCTAGTTCAAAGATTAAAGAATGGAAGAACGGGCCTCAAAGATCTTAATCTTGTTGTGACGGAAAGACTAAGACAGAGAATTTTAACCGCAGTCTTTAATGCGGCTGGAATAGGAGGCCCGGAAGCGATAGACGAAAAAGAAGAATTTTCATATTATCTCTCGGCTATTAAAAAGGGTATGGTTCGGCCGCTTGTGTGGGATCAAATATCTGTGGCTAAAGAATCCGGCGAAAAAGTGTTTTTAGGCGAAGAATTATTTAAAAACAGAATTCAGTATGAAAAGGGAAAGGTGGACTCTAGGCCTAAAGCGGTTGTTGTGGCATCGACAAATGATGCAGGAGGTACTTTCTTCCAATACGATACATTGCAAGAACTTGTCCGGTCAGGGTTTAACGTTCTTTATTATGAAGTTAAGGCGACAGATGCAACTGATCGTTTATCAGAAGCGAAAGCTTTCTTAAATACTTTAGGAGAGGCTACTTCTGAATCACCGGCAGACATCATTGTCTTATCGCATCACGGTACACCTAAAGGCATTAAAGATTTCTCTTTAAATCAAGGAATTTTGAAAAATGGCGGCAGTGTTCTTTTAGATGCTTGTTCGACGGGCAGAGAAATAAATCAAAACAGGGGGAGCATGGTTAGCTGGTTAGCTTCGCAGCTTCCTCAGGCTGCTCATGTACTCGGTGCAACAAAGGGAGTAACTTCTTTAGGGCTTGAGATTAGTCCATCCGGCATTTCTTTAAATGCAGATGCTCCAATATATGATGGCATAACACACCAAACGGCAAGCCTCAACGGAGATGGTTTGAGTCGTTTTGATGGAACACGAGCACTTTCTATCCAAGCAGCACCTGCAAGCATACCAGCAGGAAACGCAAGCATGGCTTATGTGCCAAACCGTGGTTATGTTCCATCAAACACAACCGCCCAAGACCTTCTTGCTAAAGCTCAAGAAATCAAGAGAAAGAGCGATGAAGCTTTAAGAAAATTACAAGATCAGGCTCGAGTTCAGAATCAATCTCAAAAGACTCAGCCAACACCACCGCAGACAAACGTAATGCAAACAGGAAGTGTTATGCCAGCTGCTCCAACGAGCACAAAAGGGGTGTTCAATTTTGTTAAAAAATTCTTTGGTTTTTCACCTCAAAAAGAACAACCATCTCTGATGGCAAAAGCGCAGCCTTCGCTTGTCAGCTCAGACATTAAAAACGGTATGCCAGCTGCTCCAGCGAGCATAGGAATCTCAAAAACTGCACAAGGAATTCTTGTCCCTGGCGAAGGACTAGCGTCTAATTCCGGGTCAATATTGGTTACTGTTACCAAGGACAAGGAAGGAAAAGTTACTTTAAATGGCATTCCTGCGAGTTCTCGAACTAGTACAAAATTAGAAACACCAACTTTTTATCAAGCTCAGAACATCATGAAGGATCTAGGCATTAAAAATATTGATTATTCGAAGAGTTCTTCTATGAAGAGGCCGATAACGCTGATTATTAATCATTTAAAAAATAATCCTACTGATAGGCAAAAACTTGTTGATGAGATAGAAAAGTATCCTATTGAGCTGGAAGAGTGGTCACGAGCATCCAATAAAAACGATAAGCCCGCTATCCATGTTGTTGACGGAAACACTCGATTGGCCTTGTTGTACATGTCTCGAGCCGACAAAGACGATACTGTTAGCATTCCTTCTGTTGTTAGAAACGCAGGGCAATATACGGCACCAAAGACTTTTGTTGCCTCGTCGGCAAGCACAACCGCTCCTCAGATGCCCACGACACCAGTTGCTTCTGCTACAGAAAAAATTAAAACCATTTCTATAAGCCGATTACTTAGACCTAATGGTGCAGTTGGCAATCAAGGTGTAACGACAGAACAAGTACGTGGAATATTGAACAATGTTTTAGGGCTAAACGTAGGTGAGAATTTTACCATGAGAGAGATGGTTGATGCATTTTTGTCTAAGAAATCTAATGTTCAGAAATTGATTGATTATACGAACATGAATCCGATCGAAATTACTATTTTACCTGATAATACTGTTCATATTGACGATGGTCATCATAGAGCGTTCTTGCTCAATCAAGCAAAAGTAAAGAATATTGCAATAGCTTCACTATCAGAAAACACTCTTCCATCAGAAGTAAGCACCTCTGCTAGTTTAGCCGCAAGCGCTATTGAAACAGCATCAAATACGACAGGCGCAATGACTTATGCACCAGCGACCACTACTGCAACTGGTTATACACAAATGGCTTACACGCCACCAGCAGGAAACGCAAGCATGGCTTATGTGCCAAACGGTGGCTATGTTCCATCAAACACAAGCACATCAAATGGAACAAGCTATGGTGCAGGCGTTAACTATACTTCGCCACAAGCCTATAATTGGACAAGCAATCCGGTTTATACGTATTCTACAAACACAACCGCTCAAGATCTTCTTTCTAAAGCTCAAGAAATTAAGAGAAAGAGCGATGAAGCTTTAAGAAAATTACAAGATCAGGCTCGAGACGTTCAGAATCAATCTCAAGAGACTCAGCAAAAGACATCAACACCACAGCAGACAAACGTAACGCAAGCAGGAAGTGTTATGCCAGCTGCTCCAACGAGCACAGCTGGGGTATTCAGCTTTGTTAAAGAATTCTTTGGTTTTGCACCTCAAGAAGAACAACCATCTCTGATGGCGGCTGAGACTATATCATCAAATATAACAGCTGTTGGAAAAACTAAGAGCATTACAAAAGAAACAAATCAAAGATTAGCGAAAACAGGATTAGATTTAGAGCTTAGATCAGATGGCGCAAACGGTTTAGGATGGGAAGAATGGGCAATTCTAAAAGATGGAAAAGAAATAGGAGACGTTAAGGCAGTTCCTAAGACAAACGGCAATTTGCTTGTCGAGAGCATCGGCCTGGAAGGACGTTATCAAGGACATGGCATCGGATCGAATATCTATATTGCCCTAAACGAAGCCTTAGGCACAGAAACACAAGGCATCCTATACACAAAAGGTGGGACATTCTCGAAGACTCAAGACACTAAGAAATTTGCAGAAGAAATTAAGAAAGGAAAGCAATTATGGACAGGACTTACTCAAAAAGGACTTGCTGAGAGAGCAGGCGTAGATTACTACCGAATGAATTCTTACGCGGCTGGCAATCCTTCGAAAGTTTTTGAAATTAAGAAAATTTCTTTGGATATCGCAGCGCCGAAGATTGCAATGCCGGCTGCACCGCAAAAGATCACGATGCCAACAGCATTCGCAAAATTTGACCGCGTCGGCAGCACATTTGTTTCAAGCTCATTGCCACAAGCGATTCAAGACGTTATTAAGAGTCTTGAAGCAGATGGCCGTCAAAAAGAAATTCCTTTAATTGCTGGATATTCTATTATTTCGTCTTCGGCTACCGTGGGTACTCCGCAAGAGCTAACTGATTTCTATTTTAGCAATAATTATCCTGATGTTTATTGGAGCACAGATGGTGATGTTTATAGTGTTAATGCAGATCTTACTTTAAACGAGAAAATTGATATCGAAATTATTAAAAATGGTGTTGTCATCGTTCCTTCAGACAGTCCAATTGATCCGCTTTCGGATATGAGTCGTTTAGGATGGTTTGATCCTAACGCCTTTAGCATGCCGACAACAGTTGCTGCACCGCAATATGCAGCCACAGTTTTCAGCGGCGATACGCCTCCAGGAAGCACATTCCTTATGTCTAGCAGCGTTGTTAGTGACATTAATATGCTTAAAAAGGCCTTGCCAGCGGATCAATTAGCGCTTGTTGTTTCAAGCTCTATTATTTATGTTGCGCCTGAAGATTGGAAAAAGACAGCAGCTTCTCTAGCGCCAACGCATTCTGTTTATGCTTATGATGGTAAAAACATTCATCCGGTTAGTGAAAACGGCAGCATTACCACAAGCACAATTAAATTTGCTGATATTTCCGGTCAATTTAGTATTTTTGTTGCAGAAGAAGACTTACTAGAGGCATTTAACGCTAAGCACAGATTCATGGTTGTTGAAGGCACATACTTCTTTGATAAGACGCTCTACACTCTTAAAGCAACTGTTTCAACCACAGAAACAGAGATAGAAGAAGATTTTGCTCCTGTAGATGTTCCTCAATTTGAGGTTCCGGACATGACTCCGCCGGCTGAATTTACTCCGGCTGTGCCAACAGCTCCGATTGCGCCAACATTTATGATTACACCTCTTCTTGGTAAAAAAGAAGTACAATCAGACCAAAAGATGGCTCAGGCGCCTCCGACTACCTTTGTATATAGTCTTGCAAAAGCAGAGCCAAACAGCGCAGGTCAAAATCGGCCTTATACCATACCCATACATACCGAACACGCTGTGATGCCATTAGTGCCAGCATTGCCTGATGTCCCTGTCTCTGAGAATGATCCTAGTACCGGAGGCAATGGCAGCAATAATCCTGTTCGAAAGGCACCTACGCATCAGATGATTGCCTTTGCAAGAGCTAATGTAAACAAAACTGACATAGTTCAGCCAGTAGGCCTTGCCGCAAGCGCTGCGAGAGAGAATGGCGCAGGTTGGAAGATCGAGATTGCTAAAGCGACATCGACAAAGGGCCTTACTACTGGCTTAGATCCGAATCCGCTTTCAGCTGCCGCTCGTTTCCGCAACGAGTCAGGCGGGAGAATAACAGGAAGCGCGGAACAAGAAGCCATGGACTCTGTGTCGGTATTTGCTTTGACCGATGTAGACGCAAAAGAAGAAAAAGAAGCAAATGTTGTTAAATTGTTCTCTAAGAACGCTTTAGACGTAGTTAGTCTAAACAACGGAGACGAAAAAGCCAAAGGTGTGCGTTCTGGAGTAGTTGTTGATCTTCAGAGAAATGCCTTCAGGTTAGCCAGCCTGGTCCTTGCAAAGGGACGAATGAGCTTGAACCGTTCTTTGAACATAGTGAATGCTGCCCCTAGCACTATTAGGGAAAGCGTGATTGCTAAAGGCGCTGAAAATGCCCGTATCTTAGGCTCTGCCTATTATACTAGGGTAAATGATGTCCTTAATGTGATCTATGCTGATGTCAAGGACGTTGCTCTTTGGATGAATGGATCGTTACAGGAAGTGCTTACTGTAATCGCAGGCCTGTTTGTTAGCCCTGTGTATGCTGCAGAAATAAGCGTTTCCGGTGGTGCGCGAGGTGTGTCCTCAAGCGATGCTGCTAAAACAGTCGAAGAAGATGTAGAGACTGTAGCTGAGCTTAAGGCCAAACCAGCTCTAAGCGTAGATGCGCCTCTAAGAGGCCGCATGATCACCTTCCCTATAGTAGGGGAAGATGCCGGAAAAGCTGCAGATGCAAACTCAGTGTCTAACATGCGAAATAGTCTATCACAAGAAGGATTAAAAAGACTATTCACACAGCCAGCTTTTGCAGAAATTGGCGTTTCCGGTGGTGCACAAGGTGTGTCTTACGAAGACCGAGCCCCAATCACTGCCCCAGCAGGAAGTATCTCTGCCAGAGCAGCTAGTTCTATAGGCTCTATAATAAAGAAGGCACTCAGTGCAGTTTACAGCGCCATCGTTCAAAGAAACAACAGAGGTTTCGAGCTTCAGGGCAAAGAAGTCAGCATCGCGAGAAACTTGATCGCCGGAATCCTTATTCCGACGCTCTTCATACTTCAGGTTCTCCAAATACTGCCCAACGGGAATGCTGTGTCTCCCGAAACCTTAAACTTAGTACAAAATATTCAGATTTCAGGGACTGACCTTAGCGTATTCAATCATCCTATCGTTAGAATTATAATTCTTTCTTGGGGCTTTGGGTTCTATTTCTTAGCAAGAAACATGCCGTTTGTGTCATTGCACTTATTTGTAAAATCAGTTCTTTGGATGGACTTTGGTGGTGCTGGAACATTCTGGGGCAATTATGGCTATAATGCAACTATCGACATGCTTTTCTATATGACCTATGTTATGGCCGGGGCAGAAGTCCTTAGGCTAGGCTGGAGACTTCTTAATGGTAAATTCTTAGAGCATTCTAGCTTTAAAGCAATGCAAGATAACTTTGGCACTATTCCTGCTCAAATCCTTTCTGCTCTTGCAGAGGTCACTTATAGGGCTCAACCAAAATTTACGACTCGTCAAGTTATCGCAGGCGTTGTTACAACCTTTGTCATTCTAACCCTAACGGAGATTTTCCCAGTTGAAGCTTACTATATTTACGAAACTTATATTGTTAAAGGACAGCAGACACGATATAGCGGACTTACTCCTGATCGCTGGGATGTTGTTGCATATGCCTTTGGCGGTCTTTGGCTTACTCCGGTTGCCTTAAAGCTTAGAAACTTAGCTGAGAAGACCAGCAAAGCGATTAGTAAAGCTATTAAAGAGGAATGGGAAGAAGATACGAAAGATTTTGATGATGAAGATGAAGGGAACAAATGGGAGCAAGGCTCTAGCGCTGTTGAAACCAAAAAGGCTTCCAAGGTTTCTAGCCCTGATAGAAAAATGGATTCCAATATTCCAGCGTTACCTTCGCTACCTTTAAATTCAGCGAATTCTCCAATTATTTATAGCGTAAGCCCACTTCTCTTAATGCCTGTTATGTTAGGTGCTGGCGTAAGCGCATCTGCTATCGCAGAGGGTGCACTTGTTGCCGCAGGTTTCTTTGGAATTATTTGGTTGCTTAGAAAATGGTTTGCTAAGACAATTTCTGCACCAAATCGGATCAGTGGAAAACTAAAAGATTTCATGCTGAAGGCGTTGTCAACTGCATCCCTTAACCGTGGCGGTGGGATTGAAGATTTCATGACAACGCCTTCTTCTATTATTAACACCATTAAGCTGCTGGCCGGGATTCTTGTACCTTTCCGTGGCAGGAATACAAGTAGAAACGTTCTGCCAGCAGCTTCTTCTTCAGCTAGCCCTGTATCTAAGAAGACTGAAAAAGCAAGAAGCGTAGTCAAAGCCGTAGTTATCTTTGCAATTATAGCGCTATCAATTGTTGGAGTAAGCATCAACTTCGGGGCTATAGCCACGTTTATCTCGCTGGTTCCGTTTAAGACATTATTAGTAGCATTGTCTAAAGAGGCGACGATGTTGTTCTTAAGCGGCACGCTTATCGTGGCTGCTTTAACAGCGAAATTTATCGCAAAGATTTTGAACATAAAAAATAGTAAATTAAAATCAGCGCTATCTTCTTTCTGGGTGCCGGCATTGCAGTTTACCGTTCTTATCGGATCCACTTATTTATGGGTAATTGCTCAGTCTCAATTTGCTGCATCAATAGCTATTGCCGCTACTTTGTTACCGTTTATTAAGTTAGCAATGTTTTCAGCGTTGTTCTTTATCGTGGTTTGGGCATTAAATGGAATGGTGGACAACATTGGCAGGATCATAAATGGCGAAGAAGTTAAGTTGATGAACGGAATTAAATCTCGACTTGGGAGCATGCCTAAACTTAGCAGAGCGGTCTGGCTATCTATAAGAGACTTGAGAAAAGCAAAGAGAGCAGAGCTAAAGACATCTATGAAGGCACATTTTGTTAAACTCTTTAACGATGTTAAGAAAGGCAACTGGAAAGCAATAGTTAAGGTAGTTGGTGTCACAGCCTTAGTGTTGACTGTTATTGTTGCTGATCCGGCCTTAAAGATATCGGCCTTTGCCTGGTTTGTTGGGGCTTTATTAGCTGTCTTTGGAAGCTATCTTGTTAATGTGTTCTGGAATTTCTTTATGGATAGAATTGACGCTAATGTTAAGACTTTGGATCAGATCGTTGAATACGCCAAAAGAGCTAACGGAGAAGAATATGATTCTGAAGCATTGCCTGACGCAACAATCGGAATAATCGAGAAGAGAGCCAAAGAATACGAGGAAAGGATTAAAAGAGCCAGCAAGGTAGGAAACGCCATATATAGATTTAACGCATGGATGGAGAGAAGAGTTCAGAATAATCCTACCTTCGCCGGATATCTCGGATTGTATTTCTCTAGGATTTTAATCGCTGCTATTGGTGTGTGGGTCGCTGGACCTGTGGGAGTAGGTTTAGGATTTGGCGTAGAAGATTCTGTGCTGGAGCCAGTATTAGAGACCATTGGTTTTTCAGCAGAGTTTATCAAAGGCACCATAGCTAACTTGGTAAAATTAGGATTACAGCATACACAAGGACAACTCGTCAGAGTCTTGCTTATCGTTTTAGGTTATATGGTCGTTGGTTTAGCTAATAGATTTAGAGCAGCCCAGCAAGGAAAATTTGGCATTGGCACCAAGTCAACACATGTTCTTAGGGCTTTAGTAGAAAACAAAGAGAACTTGAAGATAGTGGATCAGATAAAGAGTCTATATCAATTAGGCTTGGTAAATGATGTTCTTGGAATGGGTACAAAAAGATTAATAGAAGAAGAATTAGGCATGAACAAAGAAGATATGCATTCTATAGGAAAGCGTATTAAAGCTCAAGTTGTTTACAACGTTGTTCCGATGTTGATAGCTCTTGGAGGCATAGCATTATTTGTTTTACCTCTATTAACTAAAATGTTATGGGCAATCAATCCGATTTTAGGGGCAGCAGTTTTGGCCTTGCCGATAGTAGCTGGTTTGGTTAGTTTAATGTTTAAGGCAAGGCAAGATTTTGCAGCTAAACATCCTTATTCAAACGTTATCGCGCAACAAGCAGCACAATCTTGGAAGAGCTTCGGCGGAATGTATATTATCGGTACAGAGATTAGCGCAATCACTCACGGCGCAGAGTATTTAACTCATATTCCCGGAGTAGGATTTGTATTTGAACCAGTAGACAATATGGCGCAGGCATTTGAAGGCGAAGGCGGGTTAATCAGCATTGGTGACCAGCTAATCGGAGCCTTCGAAGGAGCATATGGATTTGTTAACGGAGAGACAATAGAGGAAGTTCAAGGATTAAGCAGTCAGTGGGTATATTCTAAAGTTCTAGGAGCGGAAGGGGATCTTAAAGATATCCAGATGGCAGAACAACATAGAATCTCTGTAGAACAAGCTGCAAAAATGAGAGAGCTACAAAATTTTAAGGCCAAGAAAGCTGTTCAGGAAGGTTACAATTCTGAGAATGGCTGGTGGAAGAACATCATCAAATTCGGTAATGTTGTTCAGGCTAAGGGAGTTGACTTACCTGTTGGTGACATAGACGAGCAGATTAATCTCTTGCAGAAAGAATTGGATATATTAGAAGCAGAGCATAAACTTGAAGAATCATTAAAAGAAAAAGAGAGAGTAGAAACACTTTCAGAATTAAGCGAAACAGAAAAGACCAACATGCTTTCTGTTTTAGGCTATGGCCTGCCGGAAGATGAAAATGCTGAAAGAAGCATGAAAGCCTTCAAGGCAGCACGAAAAGACACTGCTGATTCTGAAACAGACGAAGACAAGGCCTTAGTCGATGCGTATCTATCTTTAGTTAACAATGATATCGAGAGAACTAACAATAGTAGAGAAATGACGCAGATAGCCTTAAATCAGCTAGCAGACAGCAAAGAATATGTAACCTTAATCACAACCGCTCCGGTTCAGCTAGAGAAGGAGCAGGAGGTTGTGAATAGATTAAACGGGTACACAGAAAGATTAGAGCAGCTAGCCGCTGAAGACAATGCTTTAAGAAATAAGAGTGATTTAGAAATTCTTCGCAACCAAGACTTAAGATATAAGTTAGAACTTAGCGAAGGAATTGCGAACGAAAGTAGGAGAGACATCGTCGAGAAACAAAAAGAAGTTGTTGCCAAGCAGGTTGAGGTGTTAGAGGAAAAAGAAAAGTCAGAAGATGACCAGAATCGAGAAAAAATTGCATTGCTTTACAAAGAAATAAGAGACCTAAACGGAGAACTCGCGGACCTAAAAAGTGAGTATTTTAAAGAAAAATTAAATGAATCTGAAGTCGTCAGAGAAGATTTAATTGATATTTTAAATAGCATAGGAGTCCTTAGACAACCTCAAGATGTCAACGCGGAAGCTAGCGATAGCGACATCGAACAGGCTCTTAACATTTTAGAAAGATCGTTAAATATTCCTGCAAACGATAATAACGGTATCGAAATAGGAGACAAAACAAAACAAGCAATAGTGAACATCTTTGATGTGAAACTAAGAATATCCAAAGAAAAGGATATCCAGAAGAGAACCGCAGACAAGATTAACTTAAAAAATACTTATTATGAAATCAACAGAGTAATCGCTCAGGACAACCATGACGCAAAGAGAGACTTTACCTTGCAGAAGATTTGGGATGCAATAAAAGACAAACGCTATTTGCCTTCAGAAAAATTACTTCAGCAAATAGAAGAGGCTGAATACTTTGTTGATTATTTAACTTATTCTTTAGGCGTGCTTAATACTGTCGCCATAGCTGATGGTTATGAATACACAGATGATGTGCGCGTAGCTTTAGATAAACTAAATATTTATTTTGATAGCAATGAGAATGCCGATAAAGCTAAGGGATACTTGGAAGCCCTTGAATCCAAGACAGCTTCACTTAAAGAGACAGAAGCTAATTTGAGGGAACTATTAAATGAAGCAAAGGAGTCTTTAGAGAAATCAATGGCTCAAGCTTGGGGCGAAGAAGAACTTGTAGAGATTGACGAGCAAGATGCAAATGATGAGGTAAGAAGTGCGTTGGCTGAAGAAGTCAATGGCATGAAAGAAGCTTTCGGTGAGAATATAGCCAAAATAAGAGACATAAGAAGTAGCCGCTATGAGAATATTTCTAATCAGAACGATGAATTGGCAGAGCTAGATAAACTTTTTGGAAGCCAAGAAGCCTATGAGCAGAGAATGGCAGACATCTACGCTAAATTAACAATGATAGATTTATATGTTGATCTTCAGCTAGGAGACACAGGTAGCAATGTCGAGAAATTATACAGACTGTTAACCCAGGAGTTTGATGCCACTGAAAAAATAAAAGGCATCGCCGGTATAGATATCACAGGAATTTTTACCAATCAGATGAGTGAAGTTATCGAAGGCTTACAGCAAGAGCTAGGAGTAGAAGTTAGTGGAAAATGGAATGATGAGACCGCCGCCGCTGCAGAAGACTTTATCAGCGAAAAGGTATTGGCTACTTATCATATCGGCCTGCTTAAGAATGCTGGCTATTATAACGAGGCAGATAATTATGAATCCAATCAAGATGTATTTGCCGATTTAGAAAATATTTCTAAAATAATTGACGGATTCCAAGCCGATGCCAAGTTCCCGGTAGATAAAATAACCGGTGAGTGGAATTTAGAAACAACTGAATATTTCTCTAGGCTCGAGCAAGGTTATATGCAAGCTAAATGGTTGAACCAGCGCTCTTCTGATTTAATCGCAGAATATAGAACAGAGCTAAATAGCTTGAAGCCGGAATTCCCAATTGAAGGAAAAGACGCTAAAGATGATGTGGCATCCAGGTTCGGATTTGTTAAAGGTCGCTTTGACAGCAAGTCACATGTTAATACCGGCATTACAATCGATACCCAAGACGGCACCACAATACACGCCATAGCAGATGGCGAGGTCGTTTTTGTAGACAACAAAAAAGGTATTATCAAAATAGACCACGGCAACAATATAGAGAGCATTTATAGAAACTTAGGCAAAGTCGAGGGCGACCTTAAAGTAGGCGACATGGTTATCAAGAGAAACAAGCTAGGCGAGAGTAAAGATTCATACATGCATCTTAAGGTGCTTATCAATGGCGCTGCGGTTAATCCTTTAAATGGAGTACTGTACGAGAACTTGGCCGATGAAGACAGAGCCGCACACGAATCAATCAAGCAAATCAGACAAGATCGAGAAGACACCAGACGCAGACAAGATTTAATAGATTTTATGAATTCCCGTACAGAAAATGCTGATGTTGTAACACTTGAAAAAGCATTGGAGAGTATAAACAGCAAAGAATTTGAGGCAGAATATCGCAGGAGCAATGAAGATGTTGACAACGCCTTGATTACTTTTGAAAGAATGTTGCAGGAGTTAGATCAACAGGGCTTTAAAAAATTCGTTAAAATGCTTAAAGATCATCAATTTAATATCGGCGGCTCTATACAGCTTAATGAAGGTTCTCTAGAAAAAATGGGTTGGTTAGGGTTTGCATCTAGATTAGACGATATTTTTGTAAAACCATTCCGAAAAGACAGCAAATATGAAAGCATCTCGCTAGAGGCTACACTCAGCTATTTCAACGCCTTGATTGCTTTAGAAGATGCCAGATTAGATGCGGAGAGAGAAATTAAAGAAGCTTATATAGGCCTGTTATCAGCTGAGATGAGATTAAGAATGTTTGAGGGTGGAGAATTGACACAGGATTTAGTAGATGTTTGGAAGAAAGACGGATACGCGTTTGATGCTCATCAGAAACGATACCTGAATATACCTGTTGAGAAATTAGCCAACTGGGAAGAAGCAAGAGCTGATTGGGAAGAATCGAAAAAGGCTTTCCAGGACATAACCAACATAGAAGTCAATCCGTTTATGCTGGAGACGGTCAGCCTAGTTGACCTAAAACAGGAAATTCTAGATACAAAAATTAATAGAAAGAATATCGATGGGCACACAGAAGGCGTAACTGCTTTAGAAAATAATTTAGCTAAGAATTTCATAGGCAGACTATTGAGCAACGTCAATGTACAGTTTGGATTCAGTCTCGCAGAAGGCAGAAGTGGATTATTTAGTCTAGGGGTAGACCTCAAGGTTCTAGACAGTGAAAGAAAGCTTAGCGAACAAAAAGATCAAGTAACCTTTAGCGTCATAGGAGAGAGAAAAGAAGACCTGATAGAAAAGACATTAGCCAATGATGCTCACTACAGCAACTTAGTCGACCAAGCAATGAACTTTAACGAAGACATTGCTCTCGTTAGAGAATATCAAGCGCCGGTTGAGGCATTCATAGAAAAGCTAGATCCTATCTTGCCAATCAAAGAAGCTTCCATTCTCGAGGCCAAAGAACTTAAAGATTCTATAAAACTTCAGAAGGCTAATTTGCCAAGCCTGCTTTTAAGCAATCTCACACCTGATCGTCAAGCTATCACAAAAATGCGCGCCGGATTAAATCTAGGTATTAAAAAATCTGCAATAGCGCAAGCAGAGCTAGAAGACGGATCAGGAGAAATTGTTAAAAACAGGACGGAAATTGATGAGGAAAAAGTTAAGGAATTTAGAGATACATGGCAACAATGGTTCAAGGACATAGACAAGGTCAATAACAAAAACAAGAAGACACCTACAGAGAAGGCCAATGAAATAAATGATATTTTAGCTGAAGCTAAATTATTTGAGGATTATTTCAAGCTTGAGAAAACACAAAACAGAACTCTAGACAGTGAATTCAAAATAAAGCTAGAAGCATTAGAAACATATACTATCCTATCTGACAAGGAAAGAGATGGCTGGTTTAAGCGCTATATGGCTTCTCTATTAAAGGGAGAGCACGTGAACGCTCCTCCGCAGACAGCCGCAGAAGCTGCAACACTTCCTTTAACCCTCGAGCAAGCCACAGATTACTTCAAGACATTCCAAGGATACCAAGACACAGAAGAATTAATAAAAATCGTTCACGACAGATTGCCATACACCGCAGACGTAACCCTACAAACAATCATTGACGAAGCTATTAGAGAAGAAAAAGACGCATTCGATTTAAATAATATATTTACTGAGATAAGCAATATGGAGCTTAGGTTAGCCCAAAAGAGAGGCGTAAGCATCAAAACAGGATACTTTATTGCCATGGCTACCTTAAGGGTTCAGATTCAGTCGCTCTCTAAAGGCGAGATAGCAGGCACAGAATACAAATTAGCTTATGAAGGCCTTATGAATATTATCGATGCTCAGCTCATCGCTTTCAAGGCTACAGACGCTTACGAAAATTACCTCCACACCTTGTTAGAGTACCAAAACTGGACAGGAAAAGGCGGCGATGAGTTTAAAGCAGCGCAGCTTAAGAGAGACCTAGAGATAAGCAAATTGTATCTACCGGCATCAATGCAAGATAGCCAAGAATTAAAAGATTTAGAGGCGCAGGATATTACATATAAGAAGCTTACTGACCTCATCGAGCAGGATAATAAATTAATCGACTTCAGCGTATTAGGTGATGAGTTAAATCAAAGAATCATATTTGCCAATATTTGGAAACTTAGAGAAAATAAGAGTGACTGGGTAATACAGGGTGCATCCGAGGTTTATACGGCAGCCGTAATGTTTGCTTTACCGTTTGTGACTAAGTTTATCAATTGGGTAGCCGGTCCGGATAAAAAAGAGATTGCTAACCAGATAACAATTCTTTCCGGAGAATTAAACAGGATAGAAACAAATAATGCAAAAGGAATTCAGTCAGAGCAACAACTCCTCGAGTCTTATGAAAGTCAAACGATGAGCATAGATTACTTTGAGAGAGAAATGATCGAGGCAGAAGATAATAGTAGAAAAGAATCTGAGGTAGAGTCGAGCCTAAATCAGGCTGCCTATAACTTAGCGACTTTAGAAGCTAAAGCAGCTTATGGAGATTTTGAGCTTCCTGTCACTCAGACCATGGATGAGGATGAGTTCCAATATATCGATGATCAGACAACCTCTATTGACTCTGAAATTATAAATGGGGCTTCTATATTAAGCGCGGTAAGGTTTACATATGGGGATGGAGCTACAGGGGAACAAGTAACCGTCTTAACGGATGAGGGCAGCCTTGTTGAGGTCAGAACGATGCATACTTCTGACGGAATTACCATGCGCTATATTAATTCTGAGAATTTAAGAGATAGGTCAGATAGGATGCAGATAGACGGCAGCGTTAGACCAGGCCTTGATAGATCTATCGATGCTATCCAGGCGGTAGATAAGATGGAAATACCTTTAGAGCTCTTTGGTCAAGATGAGATAGATGTAGATTACGCCTTGAAGATGACAAAGGTCGAAAATGAAGCTCAGTATTTTGGCAATATCGGCGTAGCCTACCGTTTGACTTTCAAGAACGGGGACAGATTAGAGTTGCCGGTCTTCGTGCTTGTCGACCAGGATGAAAAGATTAGTTATTTTGTCGACTTCGACTATTACAGCAAAGATTTCAGCTTAAACACAGGCCTCTATATTCATCCAGAAGTAAACGATGCTGGCGAAGATATTTATAAGGTAACTGGCCTCGTTGGCGGCCGCAAGATATTTAGGGATCAGGCAGGCGCATATAATGGAGATGTCAGAGTCTTCTACCAAGATACCAAAGCAGGAGTATATTCTAAGTTTATGTTTGGAGCAGATAATGGCTGGCGTATGAATATAGCTATGGATACGGACTGGAAAGAGAATCAACATTACAGCAGTCAAGTAGGCGTTGAGAGAAGGGTGAATAATAAATATTTTGTAGGAGTAGGGCTAGATATTGCTTACAGAGAAGAAGGATTCCAAACAGACGCTGAAGAAAGTTCAGACAATAAGTATCAATTTAGGCCATATGCTAAATTGACCATTGAAGAGAATTTAGGATTCCCGCAATTTATGTTTGAATCAAAATTTGCTGGAGTAGATGACTATGAGCTTAAAGCTTCTTTAAAGAAAGGCCTCGTTGAGAATTGGCTATTAGCTGGCGTATACGGCGACCTTAACATCAAAGACGGTAAGGTCGCTGATTACGACATGATTGCTAGGCTATTCGGAGCTGATAGGGCCAGAAGATCTTGGGATGTTTATACAAGATTAGGCCAAGAAGGCTGGGAAGGTTCCGGCGCGTCATTTAAGTTTAAGGATGTTTTTGGTGGTGAATCTGATGTGTATCTCAAGGGTTCTCTGATCAAGGATGCTAATGATAGCAAAAAAACCAAGGCAAATGCAGTATTAGGATGGTTATTTAAGATAGGCAAGAGCATGGTATTAGATACCAAGGCTTATGGACAGAATGACCTTGTGGGTATGAGCGCAGCCTTGAAGTTTAGTGGTCAAGGAGGACGTTCTAGCTATTCTTCTTTCGGATACGCGGCAAACAATAATTATTCCAGTGAATTTATGAATAGAGGGGATATGAACAATGGCTTTATGAATGGATATAAGAGCAGTGAAGTTTTGGCTGGCGTAGATCCTATGTTTGAATCCGCAAGAGATAACAATCCGATATTAATCCTTGAGCAGGCTGATCCGCAACTTTTATCAGATATCCAGGTTCTACTTTACGCCGCAGAAGGCGTTGATCTAGACCTTTATAGTGCAGACCATCAAAGATTTGTAGAAGAGATGGTAAAAGAAGAAGGAAAGAATCCTGGTTCTGTAGAGCTGTACGGAGAAGTAGCTTCTATTTTAAGAGACATAAACGGCAGCAACTTAGAAATTTTAGATGCCTTATCTCTTAATAGCGAACAGTGGCAGGTTCTAAGAGCTCTCTGGAAAACAACGAAGCAGCCGACCAGCTGGGAATCTAAAGATATTTATAATCCGCTTAATGATATGGATAAAGAGAATAATGCCAGAATGATTCGCCACAATGTCGCGCCACTAAGCATCGAGCAGGTTGTAGAAGCGCTAGAGATAATAAAAATTCAGTTAACAGGCTTAGAGACAAAGACTCAGAATCAATATGGCTCTAAAGATTTTATCGAGCTTGCCGCTGATAACTTAAAAGATTTAATGGCTGTCGTAGCTATGACTGCAGACAAGAGTGACTTAAAGGCAGACACAGGCGCAAAAGATACCGTTGATGAAATTGTTGAGCTGCTGTTAGCCGATCCAGATTTCGTAGATTTCTACTTTATGAATCAATATAATCCTTTTAATGTCGAGCATGTAGACTTTGTGTATAGCACAGCCTGGTACATTGATGCGAATTATATTTCTGGTGGAACAGTGCAGGAGAAATTTGATGCCTATATGATAGATTTATATGAGGCTCTTATTTTAGCGAATGACTTAGCCGCGTTGGCATCACAAAATTTACCAGGAGGGGTTTTATACTCAACGTATGATGAAGCTTGGCAGGCACTTTATTATTATCAAATTGAAGATCCTGACAGCACAATGATGTGGACAGTCGCGGCTACTTACGTTACGACTCTTTTTGATATCGCTGGCAATCCTGATTGGGATGGCGACTGGTCAGGAAGCGAGCAAGACTTCTTAATGAAGACACCTAAGGCAGCAGATTTATTTAAGTTCTTGTTCGATGCCGGCATCAATAGTTTCCCGCATCTTATTGCATTCGAAAACATCTTTGGCGAAGGAATACTAAATCAGCCATATGTGGATTTAGGCTATCGCACATGGCTATATGATATCGTTGGTGACGATGATGATATAGCCGTGACTTCGGAGGAAGCGACCTTAGATATCGCGCCTCAGCAATATGAAGGTTATCCCGAAGATCCTTTTTACGTTGCAACATACAAACAAGATCTTTTTGACAATACCTTAGCTGCAGATGTATTAAATACACAAATTTTAGGCGACGTCAATATGCAGCAGGCGATTACAGATATCTTTAGCATTCAAGTGCTTGATCCTTTGGACGTAGATCTTTTATATAGGACCTTCTTGTTCGCTATTGTATCTAACCCTGATTGGGCTACAAACGCAAATACATTCGAGCCTACGCTAATAGCTGTCCAATGGATTTTAAATAACGTAGCTAATCATGAAGCTTTGTTGTGGGATATTTTAGAAGAAGTTTATTATGATCCAGCTGATCCCTATAGTCCAAACGGATACGCCTTAGGACAAGCTAACCCTGGTGTAAACTTTACCACGCTAAGAATGTCCGGCTTTGGCTTGTTATCAGAAAATATATTATTTACCAAGGACATCGACCCGAACAGCCCAACCTTTAACGAGTATTGGTTCTATGATGCACAGAACAATGAATTCCCGCTAGCTAACTTAGAGAAGTTCGAAGCTATCCTTGACACCATTGATACTATGAGGGGATGGAACCAGAACGTAAAAGACGTGCTTAATGATATTCTCGACGAGACATCTAATGGTTTTGATATTAACAATTTAAACATAGATAGCTACACTGTGCTTTTAAGCAGTCTTCTTTTTGCTATGGATGTCGATCCTAACAGCCCGACCTTCGGCGAATACTGGATCTACGATGACGTTAACCAGACGTTCGATGTCATGCTTCTTCACAACATCCTAGACACAATCGCCACCATAAGAACTTGGAA
>JAVCDE010000021.1 GCA_030765185.1 Candidatus Aceula meridiana
AAGAGAAAAATAATGTTATTAGAGCTTATTTATATGGTTCATTAATTTTTATTATAATTACTTTTATTGCTTCTTTATTTTTTGTTGAGTCACCTACAGAAACTCGAAAAAGAAAAATTGATCAAGCAATAATAAATAGTTTTTCATTAATTAATAATGCAGTTGATACTTATGCTAGGGAATTTTATAAAATGCCTGCTAGTTTAGATGTGCTAAAAGAAGAGTCTGTGCATTTAAGAGATCGTGATTTGGAAGATCCTGAGACTAAAGAAATGTATGAGTATAATATTACAGGAGAAAAGACTTTTGAATTATGCGCTACTTTTAGAACCTCTAATCAGGACAAAGAAGATGAAAGTTCTTATCGATATTTGTCTGAGAATGTGCTTCATAATGCGGGTGATCAATGTTTAAAGAGGACTTTAAGGAGCAATATTAACAAAGAATCTGTTGAATTAGATTTTTAAGTCGCTAAAATAAGCTAAATTTACGCTAAAATATTTAAACCAGTTTTGCTTATTGTAGGGCTGGTTTTTTATTTTGACTTTTACGTTTATTTAGGTTATTATGTATATGAATTTGCCCAAGGAGCTTAGAGCTTTTTGGGTGTTTTTGTTAGTGTACGTTGACAATTTATTGTGAGTAAAAACTCTTAAAATATATTATTTTTTTTCGATAAAGTTTGATAAAAGGAGGAAGGAAATGAAAGATTTATTTATGTGTTTACCGAGATTTTTTATTGACACGCATGTTCATGGCAGAGATATGCTTGAAGATTATAAGACAACGATTTATCAGACTATGAAAGAAGCGCTTTTGGCAGGTATTAGGGTTTTGGCGTATATGCCAAACACCAAACCGGCCATGGTTACGATTAATGTTTTGGATCGCGTCTTGGATATTATTAATGATGCCCGAGAAATGCTTAAAATTAGTGAAATGCAGTATGTTTATTTCGGTGTTACTGATAATAATCTTGATCAATGCGAGTTTGCCCTGCAAAGAGAAGAGGTTATTGGTCTTAAAATTTATCCGCAAAGAGAGAATGGAGGCGGAGTCACGACAGGAAGCATCGGTGTAGTAAGCATGAGAACAGTCTTAGCGGCGATGAAACTTGCAAGAAAATATGATAAAGTAGTTTCTGTTCATTGTTCTTGTCCTGATATGTTTTTTAGAGAAAAAAAAGATACCATCGGTGGAGAATTGAGCTATCTTATTAGGATTGTTATGGTAGCGAAAAAAGTTCCTGGTGTAAAAATATTGATTTGTCATGTTTCTAATACACTGAGTGCTAAGTATATAATTAGAGCTCATGAAAAATTTGGTATTAATATTGCCATGGAACTTATGCCTCATTATCTTTGGTTTGATTCTGAGGGGACAAATTGGAATCCTTGTGTTGGTAGGGAATTTTATCATTGTTTTAATAGCTTAAGAAACTCACTTAATCGAGAGTTTTTAGTTAGTTTATTAAAAACTGATTATTCTTTTATTTTTTGTGCTTCTGATACGGCTGTGCATATTGAAGAAGAAAAAATGGCTGGGTTTGGTGGTATTCCCTCTAATCAGGAATTACCAGCGGTTGTTGTTACTTTAGCGCAGATGCATGGAATTTCCGATGAAAGGGTCGCAGACTTGCTTGCGTTTAACCAGGCGGATTTTTTGGGCATTCCTATGGATCGAGGATTAGTTAAATATCGGCTTATAGAAAAAGCAGATGATTGTCATTATAATGTAGGTAAAATTATTAATCCTTGGAACGGAACGAGGCTTTATTTTCCGGTTCGAGTTAATTAAAGGGCGGTGAATGATGAAATTATTTCATAAATTTTATGAAAAATATGTTGATTTCGGATCAGTTTTTGTAGCATCTGGTACCCGAAATACTCATGGTCAGGGATGGCGTCATCATAGAGCCTATAAATTTATTCCTGGATTTACTTTCGAGGGAACAACTTTGATTACCAAGACCTTTACGGCAACAGAAAGGATGGATTCGGAAAATGCTAAAGGTAATCTTAAACTTAATCGGAAGACACTTATGCCGATTCATCTTTTTCCGGATTGTGTTAAGAGTAATCTCTGGAAAGAAGAGACTTATAATTCGGTTGGTTTGAGTGGTTTAGCTTTTAAGGAAATTTTTGAGAGAGGCGAGCTCCAGGGGCTTAAAAAGCCTTTTATTATTTCTTTTATGGCAGTAGGAAAGACTATCGAGGAACGTCTCAAGGAATATAGAGATTTTGTAAAAGTTATCTGGGGAAATATTTGGAAATTCGGCGCTTTGTTTGCGATTGAAATCAACGTAAGTTGTCCGAATACTTGTCATGATCCTGGTGCGCTTATTAAGGAAGTGATTAAGTATTTTAATATTCTTAAGCGTCTCGGGGTTCCTTTGGGGATTAAATTTAATATTTTAGCTTCGCATGAAACCGTAAAGGCGATTATGGATTCAGGTTTATGTGATTTTATTGATATCCCCAATACTTTTCCAATTACACTTGAAAATATATGGAAATATCCGAAAGCTCTTAGTATTTATAATAAATATGGTAGTTGTGGTTTTTCAAGCCCGTCACAGTTTTTAGAGGCAGCATCATGGGTTCAAAGAGCAAGGGAGATTGGAATAAAAGAACATATTATTCTTGGAAGTATTTACTGTAAAGAACATGTTGAAGTCGCGAAAGATATAGGTACTGATGCTATTTCAGTTGGTGCAGTTTCGATTGTGAGACCGCATCGCTTAAATGGGATTATAAAAAAAGGTCATGTTGTTTTTGGTTAATTATAAATAGGGAGGAAGCGAAAAATGAAAAAGAGAGAGTTAAAAATTTTTTTTCCAGTTGATGTGCCGACCATTAAGAAGGCGCGTGAGATAATGGAAAAAGTGGCTGATCATGTTGATGTTTTTAAGCTTGGCCATGAATTTACTTATAGTTTAGGTTTGCCGTTAGCGGTTGAGATTGCTACTGAATTTGGTCAAAGGATTATGGTAGACAGCAAGCTTTCTGATATTCCGACTACTGTGGCGGCTGGTGCTACTAGTATTGCCTGGAAAAATGTTGATTACCTTAATTTCGCTGTTGGTAATTGTCAGAAAAGTGCTCTTGTTGCAGCAGTTAATGCAATCAAGGTGATTGAACCGGAGCTAAAGGAAAAAGGTATTATTGTTCCGGAGTTTATTGCAGTAGCTCTTATGACGAGTTGGAATGTTGACGATATCATTGACCATGGTATTTATTTGCCTCCGTGGTGGAAATTTGATAAAGATCCTGAAGTTCAGCTTGAAAATATTGTTGAGATGGCAGAGGCTGAAGTCGGTGGTATTATTAAGAACTGGGAAGGCGAAAGGGAACTTCGTTTACGGCCTGAGGGCGAAGCGGAAGAAAATTCGTTTATGACCTATGTTGCTCTTAAGTGGGCGCGAGTTGCGAATGAGGGTGGCATTAAGACATTGCTTTCTTCTCCGCTTGAAGCACCGGCGTTTAGAAGAGTATTTCCAGATTGTAGTTTTGTTTCTCCCGGAATTCGTCCTCCTTGGGCAAAGAAAAATGATCAGAAAAGAACAATGACGCCTTATCAGGCTGCTCAAGTATGGGTTGATAATTTGGTCGTTGGCAGACCAATCCGTGATGCAAGAGATCCGGCTGAGGCGGCAAGGAGAATTCGTGAGGATTGGGAAAAAGGCGTTGTTGAGATGTAGCTGAATTTTAATTTTTTGATAGGAGAAAAAAAGAATGAAAACACGAGAAGAATGGGCGGATAGACTTATGGTGCCTTTGTATGAAAAGGGTTATATTGAAACGATATGGAACACAAAAAGTTTGAAACATCAGAGAGAGGGGTGGAGACTTAAGGACGGAAGCTGGTCGCCGTGGTTTTTTAATATGCGTCCCATTGGTAGTACTTCCATTCTGTTTTTTGATATTTGCTGTGCGATGGCCGATCTTGTGAAGGAGCATGATCTTGATATGTACATTGGTATTGATATGGCAGGAATTTTGCCGCTTGGTGGCGTTGCTGTGGCTTCTGCTATAAGGAATGCAAAACCTTTGTCGACAGGGTATACAAGGCCATTGTCTAAAAAGGTGAGAACACCAATGGAAGCTTTTCATCTTTTACAGAAAATGGACGGTGATGTCGCCGGTTATGGACAGAAAGATTATGTAGAAGCGATAATGTTCGATGGGATGAATATCGGTATTTTTGATGACATGTCCACCGGGCTTGGCAGTAAAATTATTGCCAGACTAATCGTTCTTTGGGAGGCGAAGAGGCGTGGTTTAAATGTAATCTGTAACCAGATTTTTTATTTTCTTAATCGGGGTGCTAAGAATATTCAGACTGGCCTTGATTTTGCAAAAGAAAAAGAGCAAGGTCTTTCTCCTGAGGCACTTGATGTACACTATGTGCTTGAGTTCGATGAGC
>JAVCDE010000004.1 GCA_030765185.1 Candidatus Aceula meridiana
CCTTGGCAGCTATAGCTCAGAATCCAAAAGCAACTGATTCGGCAAGGGTGCAGGCTTGCACCTCTTTACTTGATCGAGGGTGGGGTAAGCCTGCTCAATATGTCGAAAACGTAAATATGAACATGACTCTAGTGGATTATTTGCAGATGTTGACTGATGATGAAGAAGCGAATGAAGGAAAGAAGGAAAAATATGAAAAAGAAAAAGGTTTTTTGGAATAAGTTATCAAACAAAGAAAAAAAACAGCTTAAAGAAGTCATTAAAAATCTCAATGCCATGCCTATAGGGGAGTTTGGGAAAGTAATTGCGCCGAAAAAATTTGTTGAAATGAATAAATATTGGTTAGATGTACTTAAAAAGCATGAGATAATATCCGTCCAGCATGGCAAAGATGTTTTTATGCAAGGAGAGCAATATTATGATGAGAGAAACAATCTTTTTGGGATAGCTAGGCTGGATGTATATGATTCATTTGTTAGTTGTTTGCTTGGAGATGCGATGATAATGTCTCTTCCCAAAAAGACGACATTTAGAGATATCAAAATAAAGTTCGTAACTGATCAGGATGTGAAGATATATGTCAAAAATAAACTTTTCTGGCAAACAGATTTCAAGGGGATGGGCTTTTTCAATAGGCATACTAGTAACCCTAACAAACAATGGGAATTATTGCGGGACCTTGCGGGAGCAAATGGAAAAATATCCTGGAGCGGTAAGTCTATTAATAAACTGAATTATAAGAAGATCCGGCAAGATTTCGGCAGTGAATTAGTAGAAGAAGATGATACTCTAGAGAATGTCGGGTTTTCAATAAGAAGTGGAAAAGTTGCAAACAAAACTAAAAAAAGGAAACAGTTGCTTTCAGATGCTTTAAAAGAAGTGTTTGGAATAGACGAAGATCCCTTTCATCCTTATCATGAAGTAAAATCCTACAGAATTAAAATTCAGCTTATTGACTGCTAATTTTCAATCTCATCACCCTTTCGGTGAAAATCCAATGTATTCCACAAAATAAACAATAAAAAATAATCTTTATAACATTCTTCCCTGGAATGGTTTATAACTATTTCGGTTGATAATTTATCCGTTTGGTGAATTTTCACTATAGATAGGTAAGCGTTAGTGAAAAAAGGGAGGGATGGCAAGGATGAAAAGACAATTCAAAACTACAAATCTTAAATTAGCCGCACTGGTTTGCGCTGAAATTTCCGATACGAAAGCGGAAGTTTTAAATGGCGAAAATGTCTCGAACAAAGATATTTCTATAACATACCCCCAACATCATGCCCCACAAGTTGAGGCCTTGGTCTGTTCATTTATAGATCGGAAGGCCAGAGTGGATGTTTTTCTTTACAATAAATCCCTGAATATGTTGAGGGATATGTTAAACAAAAGTACAACAAAAAAAGGAGGACGTTATGTTGAAAATTCCTGAATGGTATGTCAAAAAATTTATTGAGGAATCAGGAGCGCGAGTTGTTTTTGATAGGTTGGTGAAATTTTTTCGAATAGAAGTGAAAAAATCACCTGAACTAAGAAGTGCTTTGGATGAGGCTCTTAGGCTTCAGCGAGTTTTCGAAGAACAAGAGAAATTGAATCCAATCCAGAGGGAGAAGCTTAAAAAATTGTTAGTTGCAGGTATGCGTATCGATGAAACCTTGGGAGATTAAAATGTTGAAAGATGCACTTAAATACATTAGTTTGGGTAAAGCTATTTTTCCAGTGGCGAAGCGGAGTAAACAACCGCTTACTACACATGGGCACAAAGATGCCTCTTTGGCGGGGGCTCAAATAGAAGAATGGTGGACGACCTGGCTGGATGCAAATATTGGTTTGGTTTGTTCCCGGGCTAATAATTTGTGTGTCTTAGACATTGATCCAAGGAATGGTGGCGATAAATCGTTAATTCGGATGGTTGAAAAATATGGTCAATTGCCAAGTACGGTAGAAGTGAATACTGGAGGGGGTGGCAAGCACTACTATTTCTTGTATGACGATGATTTTGGTGTTGAGCAAGATTTTGCCAAAGGGATTGATTGCAAGAAAAATGGATATGTAGTAGCTTCCCCCAGTGTTCACTCTTCTGGGGAAACATATTCGTTTGTTGAGGGCAAGTCTATTGATGATATTCCGATAGCCAAGGCCCCGGGTTGGCTGCTTAAAGGGCAAGAAAGGGGCTCAAGAGAGTCGATAATGCAACTCTACAAAGATATCCCCGAGGGCGGTAGAAATAACGCCCTGGCAAGGATTATGGGGGCTCAGATTAATCAAGGATTGGACCCGTCGGAATGTTTTCAATTGGCGTTGGCCGTTAATCAGGGCTATAACCCTCCACTTGATGAGGAAGAAGTAAGATCGGTTGTTACGAGTATTTGGCAAACACATAGCTCCGGAATACATACTGATGAAAGCACTGTGCTAGAAATCCCAGAGGCTTTGTGGACTTTTCTTGAACGAGACATTCCCCCGGTAGAATATTACATTAAAAACATTCTCAAAAAAGAAGGAAGGACAATGATATCCGCTCCTACTAATACGGGAAAAAGTATTTTAGCCCAGCAAATTTCATTGGCGGTATCAGGAGCTTTCAGGGATAAACAACTATTCGGTCAGTTTGAGGCTATGCCCGGAAGGGTGTTGTATTTCGATTGGGAGATGGGCGATTCGGTTCTAAAAGAAAGATTTTCGAAGATGCTTGGGGATTGCCTTCCTATGGATTCATTTTATCTTAAATCAATGCTTGGAGTAGATTTGGGAGATGAAAACGTTAGGAGAAATCTCGAGAAGTGGATTGTTAATCTGGGGATAAATGTTGTGGTTTTGGATCCAATTGGAAGTGCTTGGCATGGAGACGAAAATTCAAAAGAAGAAGTTAACAAATTGACATCATATTTGGATTCACTGATAGATAAATATGGTGTGTCAATTTTATTGGTGCATCACTGGCGTAAATCAACAAAGGATCGTTCGTCGGGTGGGGGGATGGCTGCTGGGAGCTATAAGTGGACTGCATGGGTGGATCATCATATAACTTTAAGTAGTCAGAGTAGTAGCGTGAAATTAACATGTGAAAAGTCAAGGACTGGCGTAAGATTCGAGCCAATCATAATTAGTTTAAACCCAGATAGGTTGCTCTTTGAGTTTGTTGGAGACTGTAAGAGTAAATATTCTGAAGAGGATGTAATTAAGCTAATTGAAGATATGTGTAAGGAGAAGAATGAGGACAGGGTTTCAATCCCTGATTTAATAAGGTATTCAAAAAAGAAAGGTGGGCCAGGTCGGTGCAAGATTCGAGAGATAACTAAGGATTGCGAAAAGATAGAACTTTTAACAAAGGAAAAGACCCATTATGTTTGCTTGTTAGGGGAGCAAATGTTATTGTCCTGATTGTGCTGCTGAGTCGAAAAGAATGATTTTGAGCTAGAAAGAGGGCAAATACTAATCGTGCTTTTAAGGCTGATAGCATGATGACCTGTAAAGTGAGCACCTGAAGAAGCAGCCCCTAAAGGCTGTTCTTGGGTGTGAATACAGTGGATCGTTCTATCGTACTGATACTATATAAGAAGGACGATTTTTAGCAAGATGATGTCTGTTTGGGCAGAGTTTGGGCACTACTAGGGAGATATTTGATGATAAGCTATTTAAAATGAATGACTTATGTGTGAGTGGGTGAGATTTATTGATTCTCCACCATGGGAAAAGGATGTATGTTTTTGGTATATGGAATAAGCCCCCCCCCGGGACCCTATTGCGGTTTTTTAACTAGCCCCCCCATAGGGCCCCAAAGGGGTAGGTACTTTTGACAGCACAAAGCAGTCCCTCTCTGCTGTGATTGAGGGCAAAATAAAAAATTGGAAAAAATTTTCAAAAAAAATTATGGAAAAATTATTAACAGTTGAACAGATATGTGAGATATTTCAGGTCAGTAAGCGCACTGTCTATGATTGGGTTCATATTGGGTATATTCCTCATTATAAACTGCCTAAAGGAATTCGCTTTCGGGAGACAGTTGTTCTGAAATGGTTGAAGAGTAGAGAAGTAAAGGGGCGAAAGAAGTATGAAATTGAGATCGAAATATAGAAGTATTTGATATTTGTGGAGAGTAAAACAATCGACCCCGGGGGATAAATGAGTTTGATGTCGTAGCAACTACTAGTATAATAAGTACTTGAGAATGCTGGACATTGATAATATAATTAGATGAAATAGGAAAAGTCTGGAATGAATGAACTGATAGACAATATAAAGTAGGAGTATTTAGTATGGATATTTTACCAGTTCCCCCACTTGATAAATACCCGCATCTTTTGGATGCGTTTATTGGGGAAAAAGTAATTGTTTTCATTGGTGCAGGGCTTCCCGCTATTTGGGGCTGTAAGAGGTGGTATGAGCTTGCCGCTGCTCTAATAGAGTCATGTCATGAGAGAGATATGATTAATTATTGGACTAAGTCAAATCTTCTTAAAAAGTTTCGACAAGATCCAAGGAAAATTATGACCATTGCAAAACAAATTCTTGATTCCGATTATCTGTCAACGTTGAAATCGCATCTAAACGTATCAGAAAAGAAAAGAGACAAAAACCCTCATTTATTTAAAAACCTGTATAGCATGGATGCAATATTTATGAGTACTAACGTCGATAATATATTTTCCGGGTTGTTTGACGAAGACGACATTATTTTTAAAACATCTGACTTTGGAGTTGAAAAATTGACTGCCGGTAAATTATTTCAGTTGCATGGGAGTTTGGAAGATGAGAGTAGTTTGGTGATGACGATAAGCGATTATGTTCAGAGATATCGAGACCCAAAAATGAAAGAATTACTTAAGCAAATATTTGTAGAGAGCGATTACAAAATTCTTTTTGTGGGATATGGAATGGACGAAATGGAAATCATCGATTATGTTATTGAAAAATATACTGATGAAGTAAAGAGGAGTATTGATAAATATTATATTTTAATGCCAGTATTTAGTAATGAGGAGGAGCTGATAAAGCACGAAAGCAAGTATTTTCAGGAAATGAATATGTCAGTTATACCATATGCAATTGATGAAAAGGGGTATGAGCAGCTAGGCGAAGTAGTATCGGAGTGGTCTCAAGAGATAGTTAAAGCAAGGGAAGGAAAAAGAGACGAGTTTTACAAATACATAGATCTGATCGAGGAAAATACATGAAGAGGTTAGAAATCGAAAAACAGCAGGTTCTGTATCTAATAGAATCAGATCCGGATTATAGAAAGTACTTTTTTGTGCGAGTAAAATCTCTGGACTGGTTTGATGCTTTGAAAGAGGCGGGGTATTTTGATCCTGCTACAATTGAATATGATGAAAATGGGGATGCATATTTTTGGGATGTTTTAGATTATCTGGAGAGAGTTTCTGAGCAAGCAGACAAGGTTGCAGATAAAGCTGAAGAGTTATTAAAAATAATTAATATGCTTGTCGATTATTCAAAATTTAAAAGGAAGATTAGTAATTATCATATCTGGTGGTATTGTGTTAAGGTTCTTAATAATATACCAAATGATATTATTGTAGAACATCTAGTTCCCAAGAACGATACTCAGCATTTTGAGTTTAAGTATTGGTTGGAAGAATGGGTTTGTAAAGATTCTAATAATGATCTTACGATAAGTGATATTAGTGAGAAACTGTTAAAGAAATTCCTCAGTGATGAGCGTACCGTTTCCTTGGCTGTAGATATTATTGACGTAATAACTGATATTAAACGATCAGACAAAAATGATTACTTAACTAAGCGGCCAGGGCCGATGCTTAAGGGGCGAACGTTCTGGATTCTAAAATCACTTAAGAATCAAGCTGGCCTTATTGGTAGAGTTTGTGGGAAAGATACTATTTTATTGTTAGCCAATAAATTACAAATCGCGCTGGAATGTAAAAGAGAGAGTAGTTATGCTGTTTTTGAAATTGATAAAGACGTGTATCGATTAGAAGTTATCCGAAAGAGAAAAAGTGCTTTAGACTGCGATGAAATTATTGAATACGTCCCGAATTTGTATAAGGTTAGGCTTGATAAGTATGCTGAGAGTCAGCTGGAAAAAAATGATGAGAAAATCGACTGTAGCTATCTTTATCGCATTGACCCGTTAGATGTGGCTAAAAAAGAAGAAGAGATTGAGTTTGATAGCCACAGTGGATTTATAAGTGAAGTGAAGAATTATCTGCCTTCGAGTGTTGAATGGCGAAAAGATGCTAAATATGAAAAAAGACTGAATAATATTTATAACGGTCTTTTCGAAGACTATTCTCAGGTTTGGTTTAAATCAATTGAAGAGGGCGGGTCAGATCATGCTAGTGGTGCAGCTGAAGTATTGACGATTGTTGTAAGAGATATTTTATTGTCTAAGTATGAAAATGATCATAGTGCGGGGAAACACATTGTTGATATGTTTTTATCTGATTTATACGTCTTTCCGATTTTTAATAAACTAGCGCTATATTGTATCGGTAAGTACTGGGACAGAGATAATATGGAAAAGTTTAAGGGCTTTATCGCATCGCATGGGAGAGCTTTGGATGATTCTGATTGGGAGGTTGAAGTATTTGATATCTTAAAAAATCACAATAATGATTTTGATGATGCATTGATTGAATTAATTAAAAAACAAATTCAGAATGTTCCAGAATATTACCAGCAACATGAAGATTATCGGATGATTGCGCAATGGCAGTTTAATCGCCTTTCGCCACTAAAAGACAATAAGCACTTTAAGCTTTTGTATGACGAAACAGCAAAGAAAGCAAAGTCTACAAAAGAATATGCGCCTGAACGATCTGCCATTCAGGGAGGGTTTGTTTCGCATTCATCACCTCTTTCAAGTAGTGAAATTATAAAAAAGCCAAATTCTGAATTGGTTGAATATCTTTGTGAGTACAAAGGTGCCGATTTTTGGCATGGAGCATTTGAGGGTGAGCCGGATAGAGAAGGTTTAGCAAATGCTGTGCAGGCTGCGGTAAAGGAAAAGCCTGATAAGTTTACGGCTGACATGAATCTTTTTTATGATGTGCCATATTATTATGCGCATTATCTGATGTGGGGGCTTAGGGAGGCTTGGAATGACAATAAGGATTTGGACTGGAAAGTAATATTTGATTTCAGTCTAAAATATCTTAAACGTCCAAAACTTATTGAAGAAGCTATGGCTGATCAGGGCAGCGATAGTGGAAAGGGAAAATATGTTTGGTTTATCGAAGATGTTGTTAAACTAATTCATGATGGAGCTAGAAATGATGAACGAGCGTTTGATCCGCAGTTTTTTCCTTTAGTGGAGGATATTTTTGAAATTATTATTCCTCTTTTGAAAGTAGACCAGCATCCTCAAATTGATAGGGACGTTATGTCAGATGCACTGAATACAACCCTTGGTAAAGTTGTTGAATCTTTTATTAGTTTTTCTCTAAGAATCGCACGAGTTGAGAAAAGAAAGCCTGAGGGGTGGGGTGAGAAGTACGATAGGTTTTTTGAAAAGGGGATCGAGGCTTATGTATGGTTTGGTAGATATTTAAGAAATACTAATTATTTGGATGAGGCTTTTACCCTTAAAAAGATAAGAGAACTGTCATCGCCTGATGAACTAGGAGTCAATTGGCAAGCGTTTATGGGAGGGTATCTTAAGGGATCGTATGTATACGATGAATTTTATGAATCTATGAGGGAAAACTATGTAAAGGCAATTAATAATCAGATCCCGGAGGATTATGCTGACAAACGTTTAGTACAGCATATTGCAATTTGGTATATCAGAGGAAAAGAAGACTTGGGTGGTAGAGATAGTTTGTTCAGGATGATGTTAGAAGATGTTTCAACTCCAGAGAAGAAATCACGTTGGCTAGAAGTTGTGAGTTTCTTTTGGTCCCTGTCAAAGAAGACGCTAAAAGAAGAAAACGAAGATGAAGACCCTTCTCAGGAAACTAAAGATAAAATACTAGATTTCTGGACATGGACAGCTGAACAAGCGTCTTTTGTTGAGATGAAGTTGGGGGATCAATACGGATCATTTCTTGGTAGATTATCTGAACTTACGATTTTAATATCTGATTTTAACTCGGAAGCTGAGAAGTTGTTGTCCCTTTCAGTACCACATATTGAACGACATCATGAGGCAACTTTCCTTATCGAGTATCTCACCAAGTATAAGAGGAAGGATGAGCTGGAACGGATAGGAAGGATATATCTTAATATGCTGGATAAATATACGCCCACTTTTAAGAAGGAGCATATCCAGCTAATCATAACAAGTATGTATAACACTAAAGATTCTAAACTAAAGGAATCTGCAGATAATATATGCAATATCTATGGTCGAAGGGGTGTTCATTTTCTTAAAGATATATATTTCAAATTTAACTAAAGACATATCAAAAGTTTAGTTGTAATATTGTTTCTATAAATGGTGGATTAGTTAAGAACAAACCAGAGCTGTTATCCTAACCGGCGGGGAGAAAAATGTCCATAATAGATAATGATGCGCAGACAATGCACGAAGCACTCATTAATGCTTTAACGAGTGTTGATAGAGTTGATATTGAGGTAGCTTTCTTCTACTTCTCCGGATGGGAGTTGATCGCGAAACACTTGAAAGACAAAAAAGTTCGGATTCTTGTAGGAAAATATATCGATCCAGACGCTATTCCTGAACTTTTATCCAGGATAAAACAGGAGGATGGGGATGTTGATCTAGGGCCTTTTCAGCCAAGAAAGGCACTTTCATCCCGTTCGTCCAAAAAACAGACGTACATTGATGGTTTTTTACGGTTGAGCAATGAAACTGCCCTACTTGATGAAAGTGAGGACCAGGATGCATATAAAATTTTAGAGAATAAAATTGCCGACGGGACTCTTGAGATCAAGTTAACTGCTACCCAGGAACACGGCAAGATGTATATTTTGCACAATAAGTTTGAGTTCAGCCATAACGGAGATTATCCCGGGACAGTTTTTATGGGATCAAGCAATTTTACTTTTCAGGGGCTTCTCAATCAAGGTGAGCTTAATGAACGGCACAATGACAAGGCGCATTACGATGATTATGTCAAGAAATTCGAGGCGCTTTGGAAAGAAAGCAAAAATATAGATATTGCAACTGCTGGCAATACAGAGGATTTCTTAAGCCAAATCAAAAAAAATCTTTGGATATATTCTTCTCCGAGTCCATATGCCTTATATGTGCGAGTGCTTCATGAACTATTCGGTAAGGAAAATGAAAAAAGCCTTAAGACCCCAGGCCAGATAACTCGCGATAAATATTTGGATTTGGAATATCAGGTGGATGCGGTCAAATCCGTGCTTGATAAACTTGAAAAATACGACGGGGTGATATTGGCTGATGTAGTTGGTCTTGGGAAAAGTATTATCGCTTCAGCCGCTGCACATAACTATAGTGGAAATACAGTTATTATTGCACCACCACATTTGAAAGATCAATGGGATGATTATCAGGAAGATTTTAAACTGCCCGGAGCCAGGGTGTTTAGCTCCGGCCTCGTGAAAGATGTTTATGAAAGGTATAAAGAGAGCGATAAACCCCTTTTACTTATCATAGACGAAGCTCACCGCTTCAGAAATGAAGACACAGATGATTACACAATGCTTCACCATATTTGCAACAGCCACCCTGAAAACAAAGTCATGCTTTTAACAGCAACGCCATTCAACAATGCTCCTAAAGACGTTTTTTCCTTAGTTAAACTTTTTCAAGTTCCGGGGCAATCCACAATTCGTTCCGTTGATAACTTGAGCCTGCGATTTCGGGATCTAATCGACAGGTTTAAAAAATTAAATCAAGCCAGACGAACCGGAAAAATAGACCAAACTCAGATGGACAAGGAAGCTGATGAGATCTCTCTAGAGTTGCGAAGGCTCATAGAAAATGTGGTTATTCGCAGATCCCGTATTGACTTAGAAACAATAACACGATACAAGGAAGACCTCATTAGACAAAATATCGCTTTTGCCAAAGTTGAAGGCCCTGAACTACTTAAATATAATCTTGGTGATATATTGGATCTTTATCTCAATACGTTACTTGAGATAATTGCGGACAAAGAAGAAGGAGGTTTTATAGGCGCTCGATATAAGCCGACTACCTACATCAAAGACACAAAAGCTTTCCTAGAATTATATGGGGAAGACCTGGATGAGTCAGATCTGAAAACAGCACAAACCAACCTGGCAAAGATGATGAAACGGCTATTGGTTATGCGGTTTGAAAGTTCAAAAGATGCATTTCGTGCAACTCTAAATAATATGATAGCGTCAACATTAACAATTGAAAAGTGGTGGGATACGTTAGGAAAAGTGCCTATATTAAAGAAAGGCCAGGTACCCGACCCCGATGAGATACTGGATACAACCGATGACGAAATTGATAGAGAGGTAAATGCGCAAACTATTGAAAAAGAGCTCCAGGAGCTTAAAGAGAAAAAAGGGATTATTTCTATTGATAATTCCCTGATTGATCCGGAATTTATAGAACATGTAAAAAAGGACAGAATGCTTCTTGAAAAAATCCTTAATAATTGGTTTGGCCCAGATGCAGAGCCACATAGAGATTTCGATCCAAAACTTGATCGTGTTAAAAAGAAAATAGATGAACTATTAAAGGAGCGGCATGATCGAAAGATAGTGATTTTCTCCTCTTATGCTGATACAGTTCATTATCTATGTGAACAACTGGATAAGCGTGGTTTAAAACGTGTTCTCAAATATACCGGCTCCGGGTCGAGTAAAGAAATGAAAAGAACGGTAAAGAAGAACTTTGATGCTGGACTGAAAGAGAGTGATCAGGAGAATGAATACGACATTCTTGTAACTACCGATGCGTTAAGTGAGGGTTATAACTTGCATCGTGCCGGGGTTGTTATTAACTATGATATACCATACAATCCAACAAGAGTGATTCAAAGGGTAGGTCGTATAAACCGTATTAATAAAAAAGTATTTGAGAAATTGTTTATTTATAATTGTTTCCCCACGGATGTAGGAGAATCTGAGATTAGAATTAAGCAGATTTCTACGCTTAAAATGCGGTTAATCGGTTCGGTTATGGGGATAGACTCCAAAACCCTTACTGATGATGAAAAGTTGCAGAGCTTTCTAAAAGATGAGTATCAGAGGGCTGAAGAGGCGAGCGAAGTTAGGTCATGGGATGCTCCTCATAAAGAGGCCTATGATCAGGCACGAAAAGACAAGGAACTATTTAATGAGGCACTCACCATAAAACAGAGAAGCCGAGTTGTTCGAGAAGGCCAAAAAACGCCGGCAATTGTAGCCTTTGGGAAAAAGGGTAGTCAATCCATCTTTGCTCTAAAAGAAACACAGGAGCCAGGCATTGTGGCTGCGGAAACAGCTTTGAACTATTTTAGAGCTGATAAAGAGGAGAAGGGCAAAGAGCCTGACAAGCACTATGACGAGGTTTTTAAGTTAGTCCGCGATGAGCTGTTTAAAAAACACCCTCTACCATCTATACGTGGACGAAGGGCAGATGCGCTTAATAACATTAAATTCATAGAGCAACAATTACCAGCAGCAAAAGATTATTGCCATGATCTGGCAGATATAATCAAGAAATATGATGGGATCAATGAAGGTGACTTGAAGTCGATGGCCCAGTTGTCAGTAAAAGACACAGAAGCAGCTTTTGAGGAGTTAAAAAATATCATTCCAGAGCATCAGATCAGAGTAATTATTGAAAGGGTTGCACGAGTCGAAGGCGAATATGAAACCATTGTTTTCAGCGAGGATATAAGAGAATGATTTTAAAAAATAAATATAACAGAGATGACTTCCTTGAATTTCAAAAGGATTTCCTTCCGGATTTCACAAAAGATGTCAGACCATTTCCCTGCCGTGGACTGCAAATAAGCAAGGATGTTGTTCAAATTGGCTATAGTGAGAAGCTTGATTTAAAGGTCTTCGAGTTTTCACATGAGTCTACCACAGATCCTCGCGTATCATTAACAAGAGATGGTTTCAGGGTTATGAAAGATAGTGGTACCTATTTGGCATTGGCGGCCTATCATTCGGACAGAAGCAAAGACTGGCGACTATCGTTAATGGCAGCCAATCTCGAGATAAATGAGAAAGGAAAAGTTAGACAATCCTTTTCAGACCCACGTCGTTATTCATTCTTTCTAGGTCCTGATGCTAAGACTCATACATCCGAAGATTTTTTGATAAAACAGGGTGGCGTTCAAGATGTGAATGATCTAATAGGGCGTTTTGACATTGAAGTTGTAACAAAAGAATTTTTCACGAAGTATAAGCAGCTTTTTGAGGACTTACAAAAGTTTCTTTTGAAAGACAATGATTTTATGAAATTCGCTTCTCAAAATAATATTAATACTGATGCTTTTGCAAAGAAAACTTTAGGGCAGATAGTTTTTTGTTATTTTTTGCAGAAAAAAGGATGGCTTGGCGCATCCCGGGATGGGGACATTAACGAAGGTAAAAGTGACTTTATGCGTTGGTTTTTTAATAAAAGCGTAAAAGATAATAAAAACTATTATAATGATGGCCTCGAATACCTATTCTATGATGCTCTGAATAGTGCTCCAGAAAACCCGGGGGACTTCTATCGTAATCAGCTTGGCTTTCAGGTCCCCTTTCTCAACGGTGGTCTTTTTGAGCCTTTTCAGGGTTATGATTGGGCGGAATCTTTTCTTCAGATTCCAGATACAATGTTTTCGAATAGGGAAAAAACCGGAATCCTCGACGTGTTTGATCTTTATAATTTCACGGTTCATGAAGATGATCCAGTGGATCGAGAGGTCTCTGTAGATCCCGAAATGCTTGGAAAAGTATTCGAGAACTTGCTCCCCGAAAATATTCGCAAGGGGCAAGGAGCGTATTATACACCTCGGGAGATTGTCCATTATATGTGTCAGGAAAGTCTGATAAATTATTTGATTACGAAAACCGATATTGATGAGAAAAACATTCGTATACTAATTACATTGAAAGATCATCTGTTTACAAGTGAGGAGAGCTTTGTATTTTCATCAAGTGAAAGCAAAAGCCTTGATATTGCGCTTGCTGGTATGCAGGTATGTGACCCGGCTTGTGGTTCCGGAGCCTTTCTTGTTGGGATGCTTCATGAAATCATTATGGCAAGGCGCACTCTGAATCCTAAAAAGCAGGAGTATCGTCTTAAGAAAGACGCAATCCAAAACTCCTTATATGGAGTTGATGTTGACCCTGGGGCGGTAGAGATTGCGAAGCTTAGGCTTTGGCTAAGCTTAGTAGTTGACTATGAGCTTAAAGATATAGAGCCTCTTCCCAACCTTGAATTTAAAATAGTTTGTGCTAATAGCTTGATTCCTTTGGCGCACGAAGATCAGATTATGATTTGGGGTGATCCAGAACTGGAAGATAAAATCAAGAACATCAGAGACAGATACTTCAATACTTCTAGTTTAAGGATTAAAGAGAAAATGAAAAAAGACTTTGAAAAGCTTATAGCAAAAAGCGGGTCGCTTTTTGCATCAGAAAAGCAAAAACAATTGGTAACATATCACCCCTTTAATCCCAATAATGTGTGTGGGTTTTTTGATAGTGCACTTATGTTTGGTGTGGATGGGTTTGACGTTGTTATTGCTAATCCCCCATATATTCAATTGCAGAAAGATAGTGGCTTTCTAGCAAAAATGTATGCAAATTACGATTTTAAAACATTTGTGAGAACAGGAGATATTTATACGTTGTTTTACGAACATGCGAGACAGCTAATATGTCCCGAAGGAATAGTTTGCTTCATTACCTCTAATAAGTGGATGAGGGCAGGGTACGGTATGCAATTGCGTAAATTTATTATTGATGAGACTGATCCCTTGTTGTTAATAGATTTTGGTGATGCTCCTTTGTTTGAAAGTGCAACAACATATACAAATATTTTACTATTCGGAACGAAGAAAAGAAAAAATGCTTGTGAGGTTTATGATTTCAGCAGAGAAGCCAGTTGTGAAAATAGTCTATTATTTCGCATTGAGTCGATTAAAGAAAAATATAGAAGTCGGTTCTCTGATACAAGCTTTTTGATTGTAAATTCTGGTGAAGGTAGGTTGAAAGAGCAAGTAGAGGCTAAGGGGGTGCCATTAAAGGATTGGGATATAAATATATATCGTGGTATTTTGACAGGCTGCAATGAGGCTTTTATTGTTGATACGGAAACAAAAGAGAGAATGTGTGAAGAAGACCCTAATAATGAAAATATCTTTAAACCAATATTGAGAGGAAGGGACGTAAAAAGATATAGAGCAGAATGGGCAGGTCTCTGGTTAATTAACATGCATAATGGTTATACTCTTGATTCGAAGGGAAGAGTACCTCGAATAAATGTTGAAGAATACCCCGTGATAAAGAAGCATTTGTTGCAATTTGATGATAGGCTAGCAAAACGCCATGATAAAGGAGATACGCCTTATAACTTAAGAAATTGTGCGTTTTTACCAGAACTTGAGAAAGGTAAGTTGGTTTGGGCCGAAATTGTTTTTGATTCTGCATTTTATTATGATGATGATAAATATTTTCCAGAAGCAACGAGTTTTGTTATGACGGGTGAGGGACTAAAATATTTACAAGCCTTACTTAACTCCAAATTGATAACCTTTGTGTTTAAGCGATTTTACTCAGGGGGGGATTTAAGGGGAAATACATTTAGATATAAAAAAAGATTTATTGAGCAAATACCAATACCTATTGTTAGTGCGGCAGAGCAAAAAAAATATGAAGAAATTGTAAACAAAATACTCACTAACAAGAAAAATGGGGCAGATACAAAGTTATTAGAAAATAAGATTGATGAGCTTGTGTTTGATCTGTATGAGCTTGCTCCAGGAGAAAGAAGAATTGTATTGGATAATGAGTAATAGTTAATTGTAGAGATGATATGTGTAGGAGGTTGTTATGGCGAAGAGATTAATTAAGTGTCCAAAATATGGGTCTGAGAATGAAAGTGAAGTGCCCAAACAGCGCCCATTTCACATCAAAACACTCTACATCATCCGTTTTCATCCATCACTATCCGCACTACTTAAACTTTTATAGATAAAAGACTTATTGATATAAGTGGTGGTGATAGAACAACTTACACTCCACCGTACTTACGAATCCCGGCACCTCCACCATTTTCAAACAAAAGGCGGATTAGAATAAAATTCTATCCGCCTTTTTTGTTTAAAAATGCCTGGAATGCCTTCGGCATTCCAGGGTTATTCGGCTCGTCGCATTTTGTGAATAAATTCAAAAAATGTTTCTTACCTCATAACCTTGTGTAGTCGCCGGGGAATTTCGTCGCTTTGCTTCTCGGTTTC
>JAVCDE010000030.1 GCA_030765185.1 Candidatus Aceula meridiana
AGAAATTGAAACTTCTGAAATGTTTGAACTTCAGTTGGTCAACGCGATTGCTCCTTTTGTTTTATGCAATAAATTAGAGCCTATGATGAAACGCGATTTTACCGGAAAAAAACATATGGTCAACGTCAGTGCGATGGAAGGCAAGTTTCATAGGTTCAAAAAAATTGATCGCCACCCGCATACGAACATGGCAAAAGCCGCGCTTAACATGCTGACACATACGTCTGCGGGGAGTTTGGTGAAAGATGGTATCTATATGAATGCTGTCGATACGGGGTGGGTGACGGATGAAGATCCTGCGCATCTTTCACAGCAAAAGCAAAAGATGCATGACTTTCAACCACCGCTTGATATTGTCGATGGGGCAGCGCGCGTGTGCGATCCTTTCTTTGATGGAATTAATACAGGAAAACATTGGTGCGGAAAATTTTTGAAAGACTATTCCCCGATTGATTGGTGATTGGAGAAAAGAGAAGGGGAGCATAGGGGGGGCAGAGTCCTAATTTGATAATAATTGCCTAACCATTTTTAATTTTATTCATTACGTTTATTATGCAGAAAAGGGATCAAAAAGATTTAGTCAGGATTGATCGTTGGTTATGGGCGGTAAGAATTTGTAAGAAGCGTCCAATGGCTGCCGATTTATGTAAACGTCAGCGCGTTAGTATAGACGGTCAACATGTTAAACCTTAACGAGAAGTTAAGCTTGGACAAACCATAACACTTAAACGGGATGGTATTACATGGCAGTATAAAGTTCTTAAATGTATTACTAAACGTGTTGGCGTTAAGTTGGCTGTTACTTGTGTTGAAAATTTGACTGAACAGGAAGAGCTTGATAAGTTAAAAATAGTTAAAACAGGGTTGACCCTGAGATGTGCAAAGGGCAAGGACGTCCAACTAAGAAAGAGCGTCGTTCGTTAGATGCGTTGCGCGATATTTAAAAATGATCGAAATTCCTGATTCTATATTTTCAGTCAATCAAGACGGTGTGGCTGTATGCCCAAAATGTCAGAAGCCGATTAAAGAATGTAGTTGTGTTTCTTATGATCCCTCACAGCCAAAGTATGATCAATTTGCTTTAACGATACGATTAGATTCGCGTAACCGTAAAGGAAAAAAAGTGATGATAATTGAAGGCTTGCCAAGGGATGAGGTGTATTGCAAAAAGTTGGCCAAAATTCTTAAAACAAAGTCTGGATGTGGCGGGACTTGTTATGTGGATGAGTCCGGTGGCAGTATCGAGCTTCAAGGTCAAAAATGGGAATTAATTAAACAATTACTTTCAAAGGAAGGTTTTGTTCATATTCATTAAGGAGAGCGTGGTTTATGGAACATAGTAATTTTTCTAAACTAAGACGGGATCTTGATGAGGCCATTACATACGCAGGTGTTTCGACGGCTGAGCAAATAGTTGAAGAAGGCTTACATGAGGCGCAGAGTCAGGAAATTTTAGGTGAGATCATGTATTTTAAAGCTCAAAAAGAAATTATTAAAGGAAATTATGAGCAGGCTATTCAATTCCTATTGCGTGCTATAGAACATAATCAAAGCGATGGAGCGGCCTATAATGATCGGGCTTTATGCTTGATTGAGCTAGGTGCAGATGAAGATCAAGTTTTGGCTGATTTTGATAAGGGGATTGAAGTGGAGTCAGATTACGCGACCGCTTACCACAACAAAGGCTGGTATTTAAATCAGCTTGGAGCGCATGATGAGGCGATATTGTATTTTAAGAAATCTCTTAAGCTTGAGCCCAATCGGGCTGTGACGTATGAGAATTTGGCAGATGCTTATCTTAATTTAGGTAATAAACAAAAAGCAATTGAGGCATTTCAAAAAGCTATAGAAGTGCTTAATTTACGTTATACAGATATCAAAGATCAGATTGAGGCTAAGATTAAAATAATAACTGACAGCGAATAAAGAGGCTGAGCATGATAGGGCTCCGTCCCTTATCATTTTAATAAATTTAAATATATGGAAATGATAAATAAAAAATCTGGTGGCATTAAGGAGATGATTTTCATCGCCTTCCCGATGCTTGTCTCTCATGCGTGCGATACAACCATGATATTCACAGACCGCATGTTTTTGTCGAGACTTGGTTCTTTTCAGATGAATGCAGCTATGGGGGGAGGCATGTCTTCTTTTGTAATGTTGTCATTCTTCTTGGGGCTAACAGGGTATTCAACAGCCTTAGTTGCGCAATATTTGGGATCACAACAAAAACAAAGGTGCGCGCGCGTGACTACACAGAGTTTGATTATTTCCTTTGCAGCTTACCCGCTTATCTTATTGCTTAAGCCAATTATGCTGATGATCATGAACGCTTCCGGAATTGATCCGCAGCAATTACATTATCAAACTCTTTATTTTAACGTAATTATCTTCTCAGTGATTATAACCTTAACGAGAAGTTCTTTGAGTGGATTTTTTTGTGGAATTGGAAAAACGAGAATTGTTATGATAGCGGCAATTGTCTCTATGATTTCCAATATTATTCTCAATTATATTTTGATCTTTGGAAAACTTGGTTTTCCTGCGCTCGGAATACAAGGGGCGGCAATAGGAACTATTATCGGGGGGCTCTGCGGAATTGGAGTATTATTAAGCTCCTATTTTAGCAAGGCATTGGTTAAGGAATTTAATACACTCAAAGAGTTTGCTTTTGATAAAGAGGTTATGGCGAAATTATGGCGTTTTGGTTCTCCTTCGGGTGTGGAGCTCTTTTTAAATTTCTCTGCATTTACCTGTATGGTTTATTTGTTCCATTCGCAAGGTGCAGTTGCTGCGACAGCCGTAACCATTATGACGAGTTGGGATATGGTATCTTTTGTTCCTTTGCTTGGCGTTGAAATTGGCGTTACGAGCTTGGTGGGGCGTTATATGGGTGCAGAGCGATCAGACATTGCGCATAAATCTACGATGTCTGGATTAAAACTTGGTGGCATGTATTCAGGGATAATCTTTATCATCTTCATATTTTTCCCTCAACAGTTGGTGGGATTGTTCCAGCCTGCGATTGTCACTAATGTATACACAGAGGCATTTCCTACTGCAGTTATGATGTTGCGCATTGCTTGCTTGTATGTATTTCTTGAAGCTGTGATTGTGACTCTTGTAGGGGCCTTAAGAGGCGCCGGTGATACTCTCTGGAGCATGTGCTTAACCGTCGGATTACACATTATGATTGTAGTCGTTCAATATATCTGTCTCATTATTTTAGGGATGTCCATTATCCATACATGGATCATGATTGTGATAGCATTTTTTGTAGGAACATTCTTTATCTATTTACGCTATGCATCAGGCAAATGGAAAGAGATTAAGGTTGTTTCAAATGTTTCAGACGTGGTTCTTGTAGATGGTTTTCATGATGTAGAATTGTAATTATAGAGTTAATCTGTTTTTAACTTTACCGATTATGGCCTGTATAGGAGTTCTTTCCGGGATGCTTGGTATCACAGGAGGAGTTATAAAATTACCGCTTATGGTTCTTTTTTTGCGGCGTGCCGATGGATATCGCTATTGCTACCTCTACGGTTATGGCGGCAATAACAGCACTTTTTGGTTTAGGTGGGCATTTTATGGCAGGACAGTTTGACCTATCTATGATTGCGCCTTTGGCATTAGCGGCATTAATCGGCGGCCAGATTGGAAGTAGGATATCTATCAAGAGTGATAAAGCTAAACTCAAAAAATATTTTGGATTTGCATTATTGGTTATTGCGGTAAAAATATTAATTGGTTTAATTGGGAGGTAAGAAATGAAAATCGAAATATTAGGAATGGGCTGTCCAAAATGTAAAGCGCTTTACGATAATGCTCAATCTGCGGTTAAGGAAGCTGGAGGCGAAGCCGAAGTTATAAAGGTTGAAGATATGGACAAGATAACGGATTATGGGGTTATGACAACACCTGCCTTGGTTGTTGATGGAGAGGTTAAGGCAGCAGGTAAAGTTAGCACGGTTGAAGAAATAAAAAGATATATCAGCTAATAATCGAGGGGGTTTTATGAAAAAAGCATCCGTTCTTGTTTTGATTTTATTAACATTCTTGTCTTTTGACGCCTTTGGTCAGGAGCAATCGGCTGATAAGATTGTCGTTTATTATTTTCATGGGGATTTTCGTTGTCAGACTTGCATGACAATCGAACAGCAAACAAAAGAAGCGATATTCCAGAATTATAAGGCAGAGCTTGATGAGGGCAAGATAGAAGTCAAGGTTGTCAATTATGACATAAAAGAAAATAAACATTTTAAGAAGGATTACGGTCTTTTTACAAAATCGGTTGTTTTGTCGTTAGTCCAAGGTGGTCAAGAAACAAGTTTTAATAATTTGCAGGATGTATGGCAGCTTGTTCGGAACAAAGAGCAATTTGGAGAGTATATAAAGAGCGAAACACAAAAATATTTAGATATGCTTTCCAAGGAGGAGAAGTAGTAATGATTTTATTTTCAGCTTTGTGGTTAGGTATCCTTACTTCAATCAGTCCGTGTCCTCTTGCGACAAATATTGCCGCAGTTTCTTTTTTATCAAAGCGTATAAGCCATCCCAAAAAAGTTTTTGCCTTTGGGATGGCTTATACTTTTGGGCGTATGATGACATACGCCGTTTTAGGAGTAATTATTATCCTGTCGCTTGTAAGTATTCCAAGTATTGCAAACTTTTTTCAAGAATATATGAATAAAATCTTAGGACTGTTGCTTATTATTGTAGGTTTATTTCTTTTAGATGTTTTTAAGATTAAAATGTCAGGCTTAGCTATCTCTCAAGAAAAACAACAGTCATTGGCAGCGTCTGGTATCGGTGGTTCATTTGCTTTAGGTGTTATTTTTGCCCTTTCCTTTTGTCCTATATCGGCTTCACTCTTTTTTGGGAGCTTGATTCCTTTGGCCTTGAGCAGCAAGGTTGGCATTGCCTTACCGTTTTTGTATGGATTGGGGACAGGATTACCAGTTATTATTCTTGCTTTAGGAATAGCTTTGGGAGTGACAAAGGCTTCTTTTTGGTTTAAGAAAATGAGCAGTCTTGAAAAATATACTAAGAAAATAACAGGAATTATTTTTATTCTAGTGGGCCTTTATTATGTATGGACGCATATTTTGTTAACTTTAATTATTAGGAGATAGTTTATGAGTCAAGGAGCAGATAGAAACATGTCTGTGTTTGAGAAATATTTGACACTATGGGTTCTATTATGTACCGGAGCAGGTATTATGCTTGGCAAAGTTGCAATTATAGATGTTTTTACATTGGCCAATGACCAATCTGATGCTTATGATTGTATTGAGAAGTTGAGAGACCCTTCACATGTTCATACTTTAACCTTGGACGAACTGCAAAGCATAGCAACCCAAGCGGGTTTAGCTAATTTGGAAGTAAAGTTTTATAAAGTAGAAATCGCACTTGAAGAACAGCTCAAGGCTTCCTTCCCAAAGGAGAAAGATGATTTTGAGAAAATTCGCCAAGCGGCGATTGATGATATTGGAAAAGATAGATTAGGGTGGGGGTTACATCTTAAAGGACGAGATATTTATACATCATTACCGATAGCAGTTATTGTAGGAGAAAAGGTTTAAAAACCATGAAAAAAATTCTTCATATGAGTGATTTGCATATTGGCTATAGGAATTCTAAGGATAAGTTCTTGAAAATAATTGATGAGCTGCCTATTGATAAAAAAGAAGCTTCCAAATACGTTGTTATTATTACAGGGGATTTAGTAAATAATGCTAATAAATTTGGAAGTTATGAAGAGGCCAAGGAGGGGTTAGCTTATTTAAAAAAGCGAGGATTTCATGACGTTTTGATCGTGCCTGGCAATCATGATTATGGGTCAGGAACAAAAGGGCATAAGAAGTTTGTAAGGAAAGTTCAAGAAGCATTTTATGGAAAAGAGATTGTTTTTCCAACGGTGGATATCATTAGTCGTATGGCTTTTATTGGCTTAGATTCAATGGCCCAAGAGCTTAATTGGTATGATGCTCTTTTCTCAGAAGGAGAATTAGGTAAAAGGCAGCTTGAGAGATTAGGAGAAATTTTTTTGAAAGATAGAATTAGAGCCTGCACCAAAAGGGTCGTTTATTTGCACCATCATCCTTTTCAATGGCGCCCGCTTCATCAATTGAAAGATTCTCGTAAATTAAAAAGGGTTCTTAAAAAGGCAATGGAAAGCGGCGTATCCATAGATGCATTGCTGTTTGGCCATAATCATCAGGGAGGCTCTTATAATGGACGATGGGATATTCCTCGCTGTTATGATGCGGGGACAACGACTTTAAAAGCTCGTTCAAAATCTATTAGTTGGGCACCTTGGTTCAATATCCGTTCATCTACCCGCGTCATTGATTTATCTCGAAATCCTAGTCATGATTATATTCTCTCTTGATGAGATTTTTCATAAATAAGTTTGAAATGCATTAATATTTAGAATAAAAAAAGGAGATAAAGATTATGTTTAAAGAATTTAAGGAGTTTGCGGTAAGAGGCAATGTTGTTGATATGGCCGTTGGTGTTATTGTGGGGGCTGCCTTTGGTAAGATTGTATCATCTATCGTTTCAGATGTTTTAATGCCGCCATTAGGCGCGTTGACGAACGGAATTGATTTATCAAATCATTTCATTGTTCTCAAAGGTGAGGGTGTTTATCAAACTCTCGCGGCTGCCAAAGCCGCGGGTGCTATTACGCTGAACTACGGTGTCTTTTTAGATAATATTATTAGCTTTTTGATTGTTGCTTTAGTTGTATTTATTTTGGTTAAGCAAATTAATCGGCTAAAAAGAAAAGAGGACACCGCCTCGATTAGTCCCACGCAAAAGTCGTGTCCGTTTTGTTTTCAGAGTATTTCAATTAAAGCGTCGCGTTGTCCATTCTGCACATCACAGGTTAATAACGCAGATTAAACAACACAATAGCTTGTAAAAGCGATTCAACACAAAGAGACCGCCCCTTAAAGGGCGGTCTCTTCTTATATCTTCTGAGTTTAATTGCAATCTTCAACTTCTACCAGAAAAAATCGTGAAGATAAAGGATAATCCGATATAATAGCTTTTATGAAATTCGTGAGTATTTTTTTTCTCTCTTTTTGTATTCTTGTCCAAAGCGCTCAAGCGCAGACATTAACTCCTAGCCTTAAAGTCAATTCTGTTAATCCTAAGGTCGTCAACTGGCTTAAATCAAATCTCTCTTCTACAGGACTACCTTTTAGTTTTCAGATACCTGAAAATAAGAGGAAAGAGGCGTATTTAAAAATGGAAGATTCATTTTCTGTAACCGGAATTGTTGAGCGGATGATTGTTGGAGAAGGTACCTCAATCTATGATATCGCGGTTTGGCAGATTGTTCTTACCATGTTAGGCGGTAAGGAAAATTTAGAGCGAGCTTTTTCTCCTGTTAATATTTATTGGCAAGGTCAGCTAGGTGAGCTTTATAATATCCGGGCTGGTTTTTCGGGCCAGCCTTTTGTTTATAATCCTCACTATCCAGGGGCGGTAACATCAAATCTTAAAAAGTTTGGGAAAAGGGGTTTTGTCTTTCGCATTTTAAATGCAAATGGAAAATATCGAACAGAAGATCCGCTAGATGGTAAGACAGAGTCTGATGGATTTCCTAATTCTGCGCGTATTCACTGGGAAGATTGGAAACCAATCGCCGGAGAAAATGCCTGGGTTGTTATATCGGCTCTTCAATTATTTCATAAGAAATATTATCAAGGCGACGGCACTTATCAAAAATCTTCTAAAGCGATAGAATTGTCTTTGGCTAAAGAGATTGCACGGGCAGGCCTTTTTCTTCAAGCGAGAAATGGGGGCATCCGTATGGCACCGCTGGGCACGTATTATTATTTAATTGATATTGATGAGACTTTGTCTATGGGTAAGATTACGCAACAGTTAGACGATTACGCGAAAAAGGTTTCAGAGGGAGAGGTTAAGAGGTCAGAAAAAAAGCGATACATTAAAGACAAGGCATATTTGGAGCATCACATTTGGTACTATGAAGAAATTTCATCAGAAAATAATTTATCTTGGTATGCGGCCTTGCGAATGCTTTATGACATAACAGGTAAAAAGATCTATAAAATGGGAATGAGGGACATAGAGTCTTATATGAAATCAGTTTGGAATCCAAAAGAAAATTATTTTTATCAAGGGGCTCATTTTGTTAACGGAAAGTGGCAGTCTAATACGAAACATTTTGCAACTGATGTTCAGAATTGGGCCATTATTGTTTTAGGGCCTAAAAAGCTTGATCAATGGTTTGGTGTTGGGACAGCTTATAAAATATGGAGGGCGACAAAGAGAATATCCGGAGTGGTTAATAAAGAAGGAGACATATTAGGCGTTGGCTTTAGCAGAGAGAAGGAAAGGATTTCTATCGAATGGACAGCAGGCGCGATCTTTGCTTTGCGAGCCCTTGTTAATTATTATCAAGAGAGTCATCCTTCTTGGGCCAAACAGGCTGAGCGCGATATTAAGACGATGCGAAACGCGATGGAGACGTATAAAATTGTTGTCTCGGAAAGTGAAGAATCTTATTCCTATTCTTCCAGGCGGGATTGGATTCCGTTTGGTTGGTTTTCACACGACCCTGAGGTCTTAAGTCTTGTTTCATCCGCGTGGATTGTTCTTGTGGATACTAATTTTAATCCTTTTTACTTTCCAAAATAATTATGTGCATTATCAAGTATATTCCAAACGTATTAACATTTTTTAGATTTGTTATCTCTGCAATGCTTGTTTTTGATGCGATTGATGGGCAGGCTTCAGCGTATTTTGCGCCATTATTTATTTTGGCTGCCTTAACGGATTTTCTAGACGGTTTTATCGCGCGAAAATTTAATGTCATGAGTGTCAGGGGTGCGATGTTAGACGGATATGCGGATATCGCGCTTTATTGTTCTGTGTTGGTGTGCATTTGGTTTTTATTTCCATACACGGCGAAGAAGTATCTGATTACTTTTGTGGGATTAATTGGTTTGCAGATTTTTTCTTGGGGTTTTTCATATCTTAAGTTTAAGCGGATTACCAGCTACCACACTTATAATGCGAAATTCTGGGGTCTTATGCTGTTTGTTTCGATTGGATTTCTTTTTGTTTTTTCAAACGACTTTTTACTAGTTCCAATGTTTATTATTGCTGCCATTTCTTTGGTGGAAGACATTGCGATTACGAGTGTTCTGCCTTGCTGGAAGAGTGACGTAAAAAATTTTGTCAGGGCTTTGCGGATTCGCAAGGAATATGTAAAATTGTAGATATATTAATAGAATTGACATTTTAAATCATTGAAAAATAATCATTTGAGGTGATTTTGGTATTTTTAGTGGTACAAAAGTAATTGTTGACTTAATAGCGAAATCATATACAATAATCACAGTACAAGTCGAGATGAGTAAATTAAGAAGAGGGATCTGATTCCACAGGGGAGAAGTTTTTCTTGTGGATTTTTGTTTTTGTTCTGTCATCGTTTACTCGCGCTTAATAGGAAAGGAGGGTAAACTAATGGCAAAAGGAAAAGTAAAGTGGTTTAATGACCAAAAGGGTTTTGGATTCATCGCTCCTGAAGACGGAAGCAAAGATTGTTTCGTTCATCATAATGAAATTCAAGGAGACGGTTTTAAGTCTTTAAGTGAAGGACAAGACGTTGAATTTGAAATGGGCGAAGGACCAAAAGGCCCACAAGCAACAAATGTAAGAAAAGTTTAACTTTTCTTCTTGATAGGGCCCGGTATTCTACCGGGCCCTACTTTTATCCAGCCTTGTTTTAAATCGTAACAAATAAACCGCACAAGTATTAATAGCATTAGCACAAAAGGGTGACAAACTTTGATTTCATGTAATGATGTATCTCTACAATACGGACAACAAAAACTTTTTTCAAAAGTAAATGCTGTTTTTAATCCGGGCAATTGCTACGGATTAATTGGGGCCAATGGTTCGGGTAAATCCACTTTTTTAAAAATTCTATCGGGTGAGATTGATACAACCACAGGCGAGGTTAGCATTTCTAAGGGTAAGCGCATTTCGATTCTAAAGCAGGATCAATTTGCTTTTGATAAATTCTCCGCACTAACGACTGTGATTATGGGACATCAAAAGCTTTATAAGATTATGACTGAGAAAGACGCGATTTACGCGAAGGAAGATTTTTCTGATAAAGATTCAGAACGTGCCGCGGAGTTAGAGGGTGAGTTTGCTGATTTAGATGGGTGGAATGTTGAGGCGGAAGCCGGAAAGCTCTTAAGCGATTTAGGACTCCCTAAAGATTTTCATGAAGTCCCGATGAAACAACTTGAGGCAGGTGTCAAGGTACGAGTGCTGTTGGCGCAGGCATTATTTGGAAATCCGGACATTCTTCTTTTGGACGAGCCTACCAATCATCTGGATTTAGAAACCAGTATGTGGTTGGAAGAATTTTTATGTAATTTTGAAAACACAGCGATTGTTGTTTCTCACGACCGCCACTTTTTAGATAAGGTTTGCACGCACGTGGCAGATATTGACTTTGGAAAGATTCAGCTCTACAGCGGTAATTATAGTTTTTGGCAGGAATCAAGCCACCTTGCGCTTAAACAGCGCGGGGAGGAAAACAAAAAGATCGCAGACAAACGAAAAGAGCTGCAGGATTTTATCAGACGTTTTAGTGCCAACGCGTCAAAATCAAAACAGGCCACGAGTCGCAAAAAGATTTTAGAAAAGCTTACCCTAGAAGATATCAAGCCATCGTCACGAAAATATCCTTATATTAATTTTGAACAAGAGCGCCCGGCAGGAGACGATATCTTACGTATTGAAGGCCTGTCAAAGTCGGTTGAGGGGCAGGTTATTTTTAAGGATTTAGACATCACAGTGGACAATGGCGACAAGATTGCTTTTGTGGGGCCGAATGACGTGGCCAAGACAACTTTGTTTCAGATTTTAATGGGAGAGAGTGCCGCCGACAAGGGAAGTTTTCGTTGGGGTATATCAACTAGCCAATCGTATTATCCAAAGGATAACGCGGAATATTTTGACGTTGAGTACAATCTTTTAGATTGGTTACGCCAGTTTTCGGATAACACCGATGAAAACTTTGTGCGTGGATTTTTGGGGCGAATGCTTTTCTCCGGAGAAGAATCTTTTAAGCCTGTTAAGGTTTTGTCGGGAGGAGAAAAAGTAAGGTGTATGCTTTCAAGAATGATGCTTGCGCAGGCCAATGTGTTGATTTTAAACGAGCCGACAAACCATTTAGATTTAGAGTCGATTACATCGCTTAACCGTGGCCTTGAAAAATTTAAAGGTACGTTTCTTTTTTCTTCACACGATCATAAGTTAATTCAGTCTGTGGCAAACCGTATTATTGAAATCACCCCTAAAGGCTATATTGACCGCGCTGATACAACGTTAGATGAATATCTAGAAGACGAAAATATTGGGAAGCGCAGACACGATCTGGGGATTCGGTAGTAGAAGAAAAAAGTAAGGAACATAGGTCTTGAACATTCGGGCCGGCTTTTAAGAAGCCGGCCCTTTTTGTTTCAAGTTTGTTTCAAGTTAAGCATTTCTCCTTTAGGGAAGATTCTTGACGAAAACCTAGCGCAGGCATATACTTAGTGAAACCCGCGTCGTTTAAAACGGAGGAATAGGGAGAAGAAAATAATTTCACAAGTAGGCGGTAAGGCTGTTTTAGAGGATTGGGATAAGCAAGGGAGCCAGTGGAAAAAATAAAGAATTTTATAGGGTTCGCTTTAATTGCCCTCGCGATTTTTTGGTTTGGGCACATCAGTGTTTTTATTCAGAAGTCACTTAAAACTTTTCAACAAATTCAGGAACAGGGTCCTTCTTATGTTCAGATTTTTGTCTTTTTGAACGTGGTTTTTCCCATCATCTGCCTGGCAGGGATTTTAATCGGAGCGATTTTGATTCTCCGCAACAATAATTGGGGATATTATATAGGATTTATTTCTGTGCTTGGTTATGCGGCCGTGCAGTTTTTATCTGGGTAAGAGCAAGGCAGTTGACTAATCTGTGTTAGTTTGGGATGGCGTGGAATCTCGGCTGCGCTGGACAAACTCGCTCGGCAATCTATGTCGCCTTTGGCGAAATAAGAAGAGAAGATAAGGAGCTCGTTTAGTGACCAACAACGATATATTAAAAAAGATCAGGGTTGCGTTAAAGCTTAGAGACACAGATATTGTTGATATCTTAAAGCTGGCTGATTTTGAAATAACAAAATCTCAGCTTTCGGCAATATTTAGAAAAGAAGACCACGAAAAATACGTTAAGTGTGGCGATCAGATTTTAAGACGCTTCTTAAACGGTCTTATTATCAAACATCGTGGTAAAGAATTCTATAACTCTAAGTAATTAATGTCCGGAGAATCTGTGAAGAAATTAATAACCATTTTGACTCTGTTGCTTTTGTCAACATTTGCGTTTGCTCAAGAGAATTCATTATATGAATACAGCGAACTTCCTGATGTTTGCTTTTTTCCAATTTTGGAGGCGCGATGGGATGGTAACGGGGTGACTGTTCAGGATTTCAAAAAGTTTACAGAGGACCAAAGGGCTATGTTTGTCGCAGAAGGCATGTCCGAGATAGAGTGGAATACAAATTCAAGTATTGAGTATTCGGGGTTAAAAATATTATTGATGAAAGTGGAGAAAAGCGTAGTTGCATTTGTTAGCAAAAACCCTGATACTAAAATGCTGATGATACAATTTTTTCAGAAATTCCTCAAAAGCAGAGGAATGCTGATAGAAAATGACGAGATGAATCTTGAGGAAATATGCGAGGGGATTTATTGCAGGAAAGTTGACTTTAAATTAAAGCAAGAAGATGGGTCTGTGCAAGACGTATCTTTTTCTAAAGTTCCTGTTGCGCAAGAGGGTGCGGTAGTAATTTTTCCAGGTGAAACAATTTATTTAGAGGCAGATGAGGGGGAGAATAGCCTAGAAAATCTTCGGGCTGTGGAATCGTTGGTGAATCCAGATAAGACCCTTGTTTTTAAATTTAGCCAAGAGGAAGACTCTGCGAAGATGACCTTAAATGTTGAAAAGAATCCATTTTCAAAGGCAATAAAGTATCATGCTGAAATAGTTTTTCCGAACGGTGCGCTTCAACAGACAAGTACCTGCCCGGTTCGCCCCGGGATCGGAGTTTATGAACTTTGGCCTCATCCAATATTTCAAATGCTTTTAAGAGATTTTCGATTGTTTCCTGAAGGAGACCCAGCAGTTGAGAAGTGTGAATATTAAAAAGGTGTAATAATTAACAATTTTAAATAATTTACTGGAGGTAAGATATGCTTATTTTATTAATTATTGTTGTAGTTGTGGGTACGGGCCTAGTTATGTTTTACAATAAAATGGTTCAGGGACGTGTTCACGTGCAAGAGGGCTGGAGCGGTATTGATGTTCAACTTAAGAGGCGTCATGACCTTATTCCAAATTTAATTGAGACCGTCAAAGGATATATGAAGCACGAGCAAGAAGTTTTAGAAAAAGTTACAGAACTGCGTACTCAAGCTATCCATTCGACGAACATGAAAGGCCGTGCGGCTGCAGAAGGCGGGCTGACACAAGCGCTAAAGTCTATTTTTGCCGTGTCTGAGGCTTATCCAGATCTAAAGGCAAATCAGAATTTTCTTTCACTGCAGCAAAGTCTAGCGACTATTGAAGACGAGATTCAACTTGCAAGACGGTATTATAACGGAACGGTACGCAATTATAATATTTCGATTCAAACTTTTCCAGGTAATATCATTGCCGGAGCTTTTCATTTTAAAGTTGAGGAATTTTTTGAGGCAGATGAAGATGACCGCGAAGTTGTAAAAGTCAAAATATAAACCTCATCGTTTTATTTTAAGGAGGGGATTGTGAGAAGAAAATTTTTTATTACCATTGGCTTGATTCTCGGAGTTTTGGTTTTTATTGCTTTTTCTTCAGGTGTTGTTTTTGCCCAAGATTTGGAAAAGATTCTTTCCTTTAATAGCGAAATCAGAGTTTCTCCTGGTGGGACATTGACCGTAACGGAAACCATCCGCGTTAAAGCCCTGGGCAGTAAAATTAAACATGGAATTTATCGTGATTTTCCAACGCGCTATAAGGACAGGTTGGGAAAAAACCGCGTTTCTGGATTCCAGGTTCTTAATGTTTTGCGTGATGGAAAGCCTGAGCCCTACCATATCAGGGGTATTTCAAACGGCCGGCGTGTTTATATAGGCGATCCTAACGGATATCTGCGTTCTAGTGAATATACTTATACTTTGACCTACTGGACGGACCGGCAAATAGGTTTTTTTGACAGCCACGATGAACTTTATTGGAATGTAACCGGAAATGGGTGGGAATTTCCCATTGAACAGGTATCGGCTACAGTGGAATTGCCCGAAGAGATTCTAGGTCGCATTAATGGCCTCAATGCATGGGTAGGTTATCAAGGCTCGCGCGAGCAGGGATCTTTTGGTAATTATGATGGTTTTGGTAGGCCGCTTTTTAGAAGCACGCGTCCTTTGCACCCAACGGAAGGCTTTACTATTGCGATTTCCTGGCCTAAGGGTTATATTGCGCCGCCTACCTTGATTCAACGAATACGATACTTTCTAAGAGACAACCAAGGAGTGATTTTTGCACTTTTTGGGTTGCTTGTTGTCCTTGGGTATTATGTGCTGGCGTGGTATTTTTTCGGAAGAGATCCTAAGAAGGGAACTATTATTCCGCTTTTTTATCCACCTGAAAAAATTTCTCCGGCGATGATGCGTTGCATTTTTAAAATGGGATATGATAATAAGGCGCTAGCTGCTGCAATTTTGAACTTGGCTGTCCAAGGTTGTTTGAAAATTGAGGAAGAGGCGACTCTTTTGGGGTTTGGAAGAAATTATAAAATTAAGAAGACTGAAAAAAGCGCAAGTGAGCTTCCTCCGGGAGAAAGCGGGTTGATGTGGAGTCTTTTAGGAAGTGACGAGGAGCTTGAGCTTTCAAATAAAAATCATGTACGTATCAGTGCGGCCACGAACCGTTTTAAGAATTCAATTCAACGAAAAACCGAATCTGTTTATTTTGCATCGAATATCGGATATTTTATTATCGGTGTTTTGCTTTCCGGAGGGCTTATCTTCTTGACCTTAAAGCTTACAGAATTATCACTCCTTTCAGCCGGCTGGGTGGCGTTGTTGTGGTTGATCCTTCTTTTATCAAACGCATTGTTTTATTATCTTCTTAAAGCGCCTACGATTCAGGGGCGTAAGCTTATGGATAAGATGGAAGGCTTTAAGATGTTTTTATCTGTGTCGGAGAAAGATAGAATGAATATGCTTAATCCTCCGGAGAAAACGCCTGAGCTTTTTGAGAAATATTTACCATTTGCATTGGCCTTAGACGTTGAGAACAAGTGGGCTGAGCAATTTTCTGATGTATTTGAACGTCTTTCTCAGCAGGGCACAGAGTATCATCCTTGTTGGTATTATGGTAGTTCCTGGAATAGGATTAACGCGGGTGGATTTGCCGATAGTCTTGGCAGCAGCTTTTCCGGCGCGATCGCCTCTTCGGCAATGGCCCCTGGCTCAAGTTCTGGCTTTGGGGGCGGTGGAGGCTTTTCCGGTGGAGGAGGTGGCGGAGGTGGCGGAGGTGGCTGGTAAAAAGAACAAAGGAGAGAATTAAGTAATTTTTTTAAAGTGTTGTGGTAGAATAAAAAATGTTAAACAGAGAAAATAATAATTTATCCAGTGAGGCTGGATTAATCCGTCTGCCGTGATTTAGAGGCTGGCTCATGAAATGGAGAGTGTTTTGGCAAAAGATAATTATTCATATCAGAAATATCAAAAAGAATTAAAGAAGAAAAAGAAGGCTGAAGAAAAGATGAAAAAAAAGTTAGCCAAAAAAGAAGCAGAGGCTGCCGCTGCGGCTAATCCTGAAGTTAATCTTGAAGTTGCACCTGAAGAGGCAAATTAAGAGAATTGAGAATTTAAGGTTTTAGCAGGATAATTTTAAAAATTTTTAATATGGATTTCTTAGGCTTCAGTGCATAATAATTCATAAATGGCGATGAGGTTCGCCGACGTAACCGCCTAATGGCTGATGACCTCTACTTTCACAGTAGAGGTTTTTTAAATCCTCTACAATAAATGTGGAGGATTTGTTTTTTTCAGGAGATCTATCTTATGGCATTAAGTATCGCAGAATTAATCATTTTAAGCTTGATTGTTGACTGGCTGTTTCGCCGGTGCAATATTCCGGGACTGGTGGGTATGCTTTTGGTGGGTATTGCCATCGGCCCATATGTGTTGGGACTCTTGAATCCGGCTTTAATATCCGTTTCGTCGGATTTGCGAATGATCGCGTTGATTGTGATTTTGCTGCGCGCTGGTTTTGAGCTGAGCAAGGAAACATTACGTAAAGTCGGATTTCACGCTTTTTTACTTTCCTTTATCCCTGCCATTTTTGAGGGTGTCGCAATTACCTTTCTTGCTCACTCTTTTTTGCATTTAAGTTATATGGAATCGGCAATTTTAGGCTCAATCCTTTCTGCAGTTTCTCCTGCGGTTGTAGTCCCTTTGATGATACGGTTCATTGAACAGCGTAAGGGAGTAAAAAAGGGAATCCCAACCCTTGTATTGGCGGCGTCTTCTATTGATGATGTTTTTGTTATCGTGATTTACAGCGTCCTTATCGGTATGTACACAGGCACAAAAGTGAACATTGCCTGGAAGCTTTTGGGAATTCCGGTCTCAATTTTTTCCGGCATTGCAGCCGGGCTTTTGATCGGGTTTATTCTTTACCGGATCTTTGAGAAATTTAACCCCCGAGCAACCAAGCGTCTTTTAGTTATTCTGGGTGTTTCCATCTTGTTTGTGAGCATTGAGCACTGGATGGAACCATTTTTTCCTTTTGCGGCGTTGTTGGCGGTCATGGCCATCGGTTTTGTAATTTTGGAACGAAACGAGCACATGGCACACGAAATGTCTTTGAAGCTCGGCAAACTGTGGGTTTTTGCAGAAATTATTTTATTTACGCTTGTTGGGGCGCAGGTGAATTTGCAGGTTGCTCTAAAGGCTGGCTTGATGGGGAGCCTGATTGTATTCTTGGGCCTCATCGCCCGTAGTATAGGAACGTATCTTTCTTTGTTAAAAAGCAATCTGACATTTTCTGAAAGAATTTTTGTTGTGATTGCCTATCTGCCTAAAGCCACGGTTCAAGCCGCGATTGGAGGTGCGCCGCTTTTGGCCATGAAGCTCGCCGGCATGAACACGCAGCCTGGTGAGGTGATTTTGGCAGTGGCGGTCTTAAGTATTCTTTTAACGGCTCCGGTTGGCGCTTGGGCCATTGCTTTTGTCGGTAACCGTGTTTTAAAGATCGCGCCTTTGGGTTTTGAAAAAGGTCGCGAAAAAAAAGAGGTCACACAAGATGACATTATGAATTCTTTTCAAATAAGCGCGTTGATGGATAGGGACATCCCCACAGTCCGCGTAGGCGATTCGATTGAAAAAGTCTTGAATTATTTCTCGAATTATGATTATTTGATTTGTTCGGTCGTTGATCTAAAAAACAAATTTGCTGGCATTATAAAACTCGAACATATTCGGGCGATTTTAAATGATCGTAGCTCTTGGAAAATTGTTTTAGCACATGATGTTATGCAGCCTTTGGCTCAGATTGCCTGTCCGTCGTTTTCCTTGAAAGAGGGGATGACAATAGCACAAGATTTAGAATTAGAGGAAATTCCTGTTGTTGACCAATCCTCAAAAAAGATTGTTGGTATCTTGGATATCCGTAAGGCCAAAAAATTCTTAGAACAAGAATCTTTGGAATTACGGCAGTAAAAAGATATAATATAAAAGCTATGCGTGTATTATTAATTGAGGACGAAAAGAAAGTCGCAAGTTTTATCAGGCGAGGATTAAAAGAAAAAGGTTTTGCCGTTGATGTTGTTCATGACGGTGAAAAAGGACTTTTTTCCGCCGAGATTAATCCTTATGACCTTATCATCTTGGACATTATGCTTCCCGGAAAAGATGGAATTTTTATTTGCCGACAGTTGCGTAAGAAAAACATTGTGACTCCCATTCTAATGTTGACTGCGCGAGATGATGTCGAGGATAAAGTATCTGGCTTAGATTCAGGCGCGGATGACTATTTGACAAAGCCTTTTGAATTTGCGGAATTTTTAGCCCGAGTAAGGGCACTCACGCGGAGAAAAGGGAGTCCGAAAATAACAACTTTAAGGGTTGCCAACCTCAAGCTCGATCAAGTAACGCATAAAGTTACACGCGCCGGTAAAGAAATTGATCTTACAGCCACGGAATATTCTCTTCTTGAATACCTCATGCTTAATGCCAATCAAGTTGTTACTCGGACAATGATATCAGAACATGTGTGGAGTGAGGATTTTGACAGTTTTTCAAATGTGATTAATGTCTATGTAAACTATGTACGAAAAAAAGTAGACGCAGGATTTTCTGAGCCACTTATTCATTCCATCCGCGGTACAGGGTATATCTTAAAAGGATAGGTAAAATGCGGTTTAATTCTATTCGTTTCAAAGCCAGTGTCCTTTATTCAACCATTCAGATTATTATTCTTGTGGTATTTAGCGCTGTTGTGTTTTTTAGCGTCCGCGCAATGCTTTATCATGATTTAAACCAAGATTTAAAAATAAAAGCCGAGGAGGTTGCGGGAATTTTGAGCGCGTACCAGCAAGTACAACGCGTTAAGGAATACCCTGTAAGGCAAATTTTGGGGATATTAAAAGGAGAGGGCGCCGCAGCGAGCCAAAAAATGATCATTGATGAATTATGGCGGTCTCAGCTTGAGGTGTTAAATTTAAAAAACGATTTTATCAATATATTGAATATTAATGGGCGGGCGGTTTTAAGTTCAAATAATTTTAAGAAAAATGTCGAGGATTTGTTTAAAAAGCAGTTTCCCTTTGTCCAGAATGACGTCATCTATAAAACATTAACAAGCGAAGGGTACCAGCTACGCGCTATTAACTTACCCATCAAATTTTATGATTCACCATTAGTTATTCAGATTGGTACCCCTGTCGAATCCATTAGCAATATTCTTGACGGTCTATTAGCTTTTATGATCGTGACTGTCATCGCCTTCCTTTTGCTAACAAGTTTTGTCGGCCGAATATTTGTTGAGGATGCCCTAAGGCCTGTTCGTGAAGTGTCTGATCTCGCAAACAGCATCTCATATAAGGATTTGAACCAGCGAATCGAAGAGAAAGAAATCGATGTTGAGATGAAGCAGTTGGTCACGTCTTTTAATTCTATGATAAACCGGCTTGCGCAATCATTTGGGCATATCAATGAGTTTAGCTCTTATGCCGCCCATGAGTTGAAAACACCGCTCGCGATTATGAGAGGTGAAATTGAGCTGGCGCTAGAAGAAGACAAAACAACGGAATATTATAAAAATCTTCTAAATGGTTGCCTCGAAGAAATTGACCACATGATTAAAGTGATTAAGGATTTGCTACTATTGGCAAAGCTGGACTACAAGCCGGAAATTTTTAAATTTGAAAAGTTAGCCCTTGTTCCTTTTTTAGATGAGATTTATGAACATAGTAAGGTGCTGGCGGAAACAAAGAAGATTAAAGTCCGAAAAGATTTTCCTCAAAAGGAAATAATCCTCAACGCGGATAAAGTGCATCTGCGACGGCTTTTCTTTAATATTTTGAGCAATGCCATAAAATTTACTCCTTCGCGCGGGAGCATTGACATAAAAATCGCTTTGCGTGAAGCAAAGTGTTTTATTGACATCACAGACACTGGAAAAGGAATATCTAAAGGAAACCTCAAGCGAGTGTTCGACAAATTCTTTCGCGTTTCTGATGCGCAGCAGCAAGAGGAATCGAGCGTTGGGCTGGGGTTAAACATTGCCCTTTCCATTGCAGAAGCTCATGGCGGCAAAATTAACGTAAGAAGCAATCTTCAGCAAGGAACAACTTTCACGGTTGCCCTTCCTTTGGCGTAACTTTCATCAATCTTCAATTCTACTTCCAAGAAAAATAAGAAAATTTTAATTTTTTTTTAACACTCCTCTTATGGTCTGTCTGCTATAAATGTATTAGGACAAAAGATAAGAAGGGGGGGGATATGTTTGAGATTCTTATAATGATTGCTTGGATTGTTGGCATCGTGTTAGGGATTATGTGGTTATTTTTACCGTGGATTGTCATTTCCAAAATTGATGAAGTTATTGAAGAGTTGAGAAAATTTAATAAGAATGCACAAAAATGATAAGGAGGCGGACCATGAAAACAATTCTTGTTGTTGATGATAAGGAGAGAATTCGAAGGACGTACAATAGCGTTTTTACGAAAGAAGGCTACAGAGTCTTAGAAGCAAGCAACGCTGATGAGGCCAATGATGTTGTAACGTCTAATAAAATTGACTTAATGCTGTTGGATATCGAAATGCCGGATGTGAATGGTACGATTCTGTACGATGTCACGAAACTATTTAGAAAAGATCTTAATATTATTGTTTCAAGCGTGTATTCTCTAGATGATCAAAGATTTCTTATTAAAAATGCCGATGATTATTTTGATAAATCCGAGGGGATTAAAGTTTTGAAGGAAAAGGTTAGTAGGGCTTTATCAAACGGAAAGCATAAGAAAGATGAAACAGGAGGAGGCCATGAAAACCGTTTTGATGATGCAGGATGAAAAGATGGCTGAAAGAGGCATCGAAAATGGCATTAGTCGTCTGTCCAATGTAAGAGAACCTTGGGGGGCAAACTGCGCCTCTTCAGAAAATTCTAAACGGCACAAAGAAATTGTTGTTATTGATGATGAATCCAAGACAAGAGAATTATTTTCTAATGTTTTTTTCAAGGCTGGTTATAATACTGTTTCTTTTGGCGACAATGCATCGGCGATAAGGTACTTAAGAGACATTAGTCATGTCATCGATTTGCTCGTTCTTGATTTAAACATGCCAAATGTAAACGGACGTTTTTTTTGTGAAATGACAAGAGCAAAGCATCCTCTGGCAAAAATATTAATTGCAAGTAATTATGCAACTGATGTTCAGCGATACTTGATTTTTGATGCAGATGCTTATTTTGATAAATCTGAAGGAATCAAGGCGTTGAGAAAAAAGGTAAGCAACGTATTGTCAACAAGAACAAAGGAGGAATCCGGGAAGGAGGAGGAGGATGACTAACAAAATTATTATTGTCGGGGTTATTGGCGTTTTGGTTGTTGGGTTAGTCTTGCTAGGATTCGAAGTAAAAAATTTAAGGCGTGAGGTTGTTCAACTATCAAGGAGGCCTATCGCCTCTGCGGTTGCATTAAGGCAACAACCGATGGCTCGCTCCAGGCAGCCTCAGCCGAGGCAAATGCAGCCAAAGCAAACGCAGCCAAGACAGGCACAATCAAAACAAATGCGGCCGCAGGATCCACGGATGTCTTTTTATAGCCAATGGGATCCCTATGCAGAAATCACACAAGTCCAGAACCAGATGAGACAATTGCTTGATGAAGAATCTCAGGGGGGATTATGGTATCAAGAGCTTCCTTCGGGGAATAGCTATACCTTAAATTCAGACGTGAAAGATGATAAAGATAAATACATCATCAACGTGGATATTCCCGGCATGGAGAAAGAAAACATCAATGTTGAGGTAAGAAGCAACACGTTGATTGTTTCCGGTGAGCGTAATAACGCAAAAGAGCAGGAGGACGCAAACTACTACAAGCAAGAACGCAGCTTTGGTTATTTTTCTCAAGCTTTTCCGCTACCTGATGATGCGGATGCTTCGGGAATTTTCGTTGAATACAAAAAAGGAGTTTTGACAATTGAAATTCCAAAATTAGAAAAATCGAATATTCCGCAAGAGCAATCGAAAAAAATAACCGTTCAATAAAGTTCTTTTGAGATGCGTCACCTAATGGGCCGCCTTTAAAAAGGCGGCCCGTGTTTTGTCCTTATAAAAAAATTTAAAAACTTTGCCCAATTTCTTTGGGCAAGTTAAAATTTCTCATTCCGCGCTTCGCGTAGCAACTTGTGAGCATTTTATTCCCCAAAGGTGCGTGTTCATTTTTAATAAGAGTTGACAAAAAAGCGAAGTAACGTACAATTACATCATGAACTTTCAAATACCTGACACACCAGAAGAATTATTTAAACAAGGGAAAAAATACATGCCCAAAGTTAATAAGGGAATGTCTTCGGCCGTTTTTGGGATTATAGCTGTAGGCCTTTTGATTATATCAAGTTTTTATTCGGTTGGCCCTGATGAAGTTGGTGTTATCCGCCGTTTTGGAAGATATGTTAAGACAACCCAGCCGGGTTTACACTGGAAACTTCCTTTTAACATAGAGAAGTTAAACAAGGTAAAGGTTAAAAGAATCTACAAAGAAGAGTTTGGATTTAAAACCCTGCGCGCTGGTGTTAAAACACAATATTCCTCCAAGGCGTATGCCGAAGAGTCGCTTATGCTAACGGGTGATTTGAATGTCGTAGACGTCAACTGGATTGTGCAGTTTAAACTTGAAGATCCGGTCAAGTCTTTATTTAATATCCGAGCGGTAGAAGCAACGGTTCGAGATATTTCCGAAGCTGTCATGCGTGAGATTATCGGAGACAGTTCTGTTGAGGAAGCCTTAACAACACGCCGTATTGAGATTAATCAAGAAACACAAGATAAAATGCAGGAAATTTTAGATAGTTATAATATCGGTATTCGCATTGTTACCGTAAAGCTGCAGGATGTGAATCCTCCGGATGCGGTTAAAGCCTCATTTAACGAGGTTAATGAAGCCAAGCAGGAAAAAGAAAAGGTCGTTAATCAGTCTTGGGAGGCCTATAACAAAGTTATCCCTAAAGCGCGTGGAGAAGCAGAGAAGACGATTCGGGAAGCGGAAGGGTATTCGCTAAATCGTATTAATCGGGCCAAGGGTGACGCTGCTAAATTTAGTGCCACATGGAACGCATATAAGGAAGCCAAGGACGTAACTTCAAAACGAATGTATCTTGAAACACTTTCGGAAGTGCTACCTAACGCAGGAAAAATTTATGTTATGGGGCCAGAAGGAAATAATTTATTGCCGCTGCTCAACCTAACGCAAGAGGGTCAAAAATAATGACAAAACTTACAAGTATATTATTGGGCCTTGTTGTGCTGGTAGTAGCTATCTTTGCTAGCGGAATTGCTTATACTGTTGATGAGACTCAGCAAGTTGTTTTGACACAATTTGGTGAGCCAATTGGTAAACCGATTACGCAGGCGGGTTTGTATTTTAAATTACCATTTATTCAGGTTGCTAATTATTTTGATAAAAGAATTTTGCAGTGGGACGGTGATCCTAATGAGATTCCGACCCTTGATAAAAGATATATCTGGGTTAACACAACAGCACGCTGGCGAATCGTGGATGCGTTAAAATTTATGCAATCCGTTGGAACAGAGACTGGTGCTTATGCGCGGCTCGACGATGTTGTTGACGCGGCGACGCGTGATGCAATTTCTAATTTAAAGCTCGTTGAGACAGTCCGCAATTCAAATCGTTTACAAGAGAAATCTATGAATATTAAGAAAACAGAAAATATTGGATCAGAAGACACCAACATTGAGAAAATCGATGTGGGGCGCAGGGCACTTACCCGTGATATTTTAAAACGTGCTTCTAAGATTACGCCACAATACGGCATTGAGCTTGTTGACTTGAGAATTAAGAGGGTTAATTATGTTGAAGAAGTGCGTCGAAAAGTTTTTGATAGGATGATTTCAGAGCGTAAGCGAGCGGCTGAGCAATATCGATCTGAGGGTCAGGGAAAAAAGGCTGAAATTGAAGGCCAAACTGGCAAGGGACTTCAGGAAATTAGTTCTGAGGCTTACCGCAAGGCTCAAGAAATAAAGGGACAGGCTGATGCTAAGGCAATTAAAATTTATGCTGATGCCTACAATAAAGATCCTGAGTTTTACTCTTTTTTAAAGACCTTAGAGACATATCGTAAGACCATTGGTCCTAAGACAACGCTTATTTTAGATACTGACAACGATTATTATCGATATTTAAAAAGTATTCATAATTAATAATTGTTGGTAGAAAAGGGAAGCCTTTTCTGGTGAAATGGAAAAAAATGTGAAAAGTTAAGGGCCGCCTTTAAAAGGCGGCCCTTGTTTTGACCTTATAAAAAAATTTAAAAAACCTTGCCCGCTTTCTTTTTGCATGTTAGAATTCCGCTGAAAACTGAAAAGCACTTTCCTAAAATGCGGCACCAAATTAACAAGCGAAGGGACACATGATTACTAAAGACCTGATATTTTTATTGGTTGGAGGGCTCGCCTTTTTCTTTTTCGGTATGAAAACGATGTCCGAGGGCCTTAAGAAGGTTGCCGGGGATCGTCTTAAGAATATTTTGCATATGGCGACAAAAATTCCAATTGTTGCTTTGCTCGTCGGAGCAGGTGTGACGTGTCTCATTCAATCCTCGAGTGCCACAACAGTTATGGTCGTTGGTTTTGTTAATGCAGGGCTTCTTGTTTTAAAGCAGGCGATTGGCGTTATTATTGGTGCGAACATCGGAACAACATTCACCGCCTGGCTTGTGTCGGCCATGAGCGTTTTTAAAATTTCTCATTACGCGCTTCCGATTGTTGCGATTGGTTTTGTTTTAAACTCGTTTGGTAAAACAAAGAATGCTAAATTTTGGGGTCAAATCCTGATGGGGTTTGGTATTTTGTTTGTGGGTCTAAGCTATATGAAAGAGGCTTTTGAGCCTTTAAAGGACAGCCAGCAGGTTAAAGATCTTTTTGTTACCTTCAGTAATAATCCGCTTTTGGGTATTTTGGTGGGTGTTATTTTTACAGTTTTATTGCAAAGCTCAAGTGCCACGATTGCGATTGTTCAGGTTTTGGCTTTTAGTGGTCTAATTTCTTTTCCTGCAGCAATTCCTTTGATATTAGGAGACAACATTGGAACCACGATTACGGCTCAGCTTGCCGCCATTGGAGGCAATACCAATGCGAAGCGCGCGGCAATGTCACATACAATATTTAATGTTGTAGGTGTTTCGTATATGCTTTTTTTTGTTTACACAGGGTGGTATGTTAGATTTATTAATTTTATTATTCCTGGTGAAATTACTTTAAAAAATGTTATGTTTTACATTGCAGTCTCGCATAGCCTTTTCAATGTTGTTAACGCTTTAGCATTTTTGCCGTTTATCGGTACTTTAGAAAAAATTTGTATCCGCCTTGTCCCTAGCAAGAAAGGGGCAATTGAAGCGGGACCGCAATACCTCGAAAAACACTTGCTAGACACACCGCCTATCGCGCTTGCGCAAGCTCAGAAGGAAACGGTTCGAATGCTAAAAATAGCATCAGAGTCTGTTTCTGCTGCGGTTGAAAGCTTTTTGAAAAATAATTTGAGCAAGATAAAAATAATTTCTGAGCTTGAAGATGCGGTTGATAATCTTCAATCGGAAATAACTCAGTATTTAATTGAGCTTTCACAAAGAAATTTGGATCAAGAACAGTCTGAAGCCTTACCGGTTTTGATTCATAGTGTAAACGACGTCGAGAGGGTGGGGGATCATTCTGAAAATATTGTTGCGCTTTCGGAGCGTAAGTTTGAAAAAAAACTTCCCTTTACGGATGAAGCTCTTAGGGAGTTAACTTTGATGTGGAACGAGCTGCATAGTATGATTCTAGAAACTGAGCAGGCCTTAGATAAAAGCGATGTCGACATCGCACAGAGCGTGCTTTCACGCGAGCAGCGCATTAATAAATTTCAAATTGATCTTAAAAAAGCACACGTGAGACGCTTAAACGCGGGGAACTGTAATCTTAAGTCTGGTATCGTATTTATGGATTTTGTCGATAATCTTGAGAAAATAGGTGACCATCTTTCGAATATTGCCAAAGGCATTGTTGGCGGTATGAGATGGCAGTCAACCGAGAAGAGTGAAAAAGCAGAAGCCGCAGTTTTAAAGCCTCTACGTATATAAAAGATAAATTTTCAGGAATGCTCAAAAAATCAAATCTGTCTAAAGAATTTGCCGCCATTTCAAGCCGAATGGGTAAAGCCATTGGCGATTACGATATGTTTCAGGATGGAGACAAGGTGTTAGTGGCGGTGTCAGGGGGCAAGGACAGCTTGTCTCTTTTACGCATTCTACAGTTTCGTCAGAGTTTTATTCCGATAAAGATGGAATTTTTGGCGGTCTTTGTTGATAGCGGTATTCCAGATTTTCCTGTGGAAAAGTTAGAAAGTGTTTTTAAGCAGCTTGACGTTCCGTATCGTATTGAAAAGAATGATTTTTTAGGGGAAAAAAGTTTTGAGGATGTTGATTGTTTTTGGTGTTCCTGGAACAGACGAAAGGTTCTTTTTGGGTTGGCGCAAAGGCTTGGGTTTAACAAAATCGCGTTTGGACATCATTTAGATGATATTGTTGAGACAGTACTGCTGAATCTTTTTTATCAGGGTGAAATTGGTGCAATGAAGCCCAAACAAGAGCTTTTTGAGGGGAAGATGTGTATTGTCCGCCCTTTAGCGTATGAAAAAGAGGAGAATATCTTAATTTTCGCTAAGCAGGAGGGGCTTGATGGTTTAAGCAAATATTATTGCCCGCAAAATGATAAGTCGAAGAGGATGCAGGTTAAGAAAATGCTCGCAGAGCTTGAGCAAGAGAATCCAGCTATTAAGATTAATATCTTTAAAAGTCTTCAAAATATTAAGGAAGAGTATTTGTTGGGTTTTCCTGAAAAGGCCGGCGAAATTCTGAAAAAAGTATTGTAAAGAGCTGTATTTGCAGTATACTAAAATTTCAATCCAAAGTTTTAAATTAACAAATAAGGGGAGGAAGCAATGTCCGTATCATACAAAGATTTAGGTTTAGTAAATACCCGAGAAATGTTTAAAAAAGCTATGGCTGGCAAATATGCGGTTCCGGCTTATAACTTTAACAATATGGAACAAATTCAGGCCATTATTACGGCTTGCTTAGAGACCCAGTCGCCTGTTATTTTACAGGTTTCTTCTGGTGCTCGTAAATATGCGGACCAGACACTTCTTCAATATATGGGCCAAGGTGCTGTTGAAATGATGAAAGTACACGCTAAAGCAAAAGGATTAAAAGAAATTCCAATCGCTCTTCATCTTGATCATGGTGATACATTTGAACTTGCTAAATCTTGTATTGATAATGGATTTTCTTCTATTATGATTGACGGTTCACATCATCCATATGAAAAGAACGTCGAGCTGACACGTCAGGTTGTTGATTACGCACATGAGCGTGATATTACCGTTGAAGGTGAGTTGGGTGTTTTAGCCGGTATTGAAGATGATGTTGTGGCTGAAAAATCAACTTACACAAAGCCAGAAGAGGTTGTGGACTTTGTTGAGAAAACAAAGGTTGATTCTTTAGCGATTTCGATCGGAACATCACACGGAGCCAATAAATTTAAGCCTGAGCAATGTACAAAAAACGCTGATGGTGTTTATATTCCGCCAAAATTACGATTTGATATTTTAGAAGAAATTGAAAAGCAAATTCCAGGGTTTACGATTGTTCTTCATGGCTCATCGTCTGTTCCAATGGAAGCTGTCAACATTATCAATGCCAACGGGGGAGCTCTTAAAGATTCTGTAGGAATTCCTGAAGAGCAACTTCGTAAGGCTGCGCAATACAATGTTTGCAAGGTTAACATTGATTCTGATGGACGTCTTTGGATGACTGCGGCAATTCGTAAGCATTTTAATGATAAGCCGGGTGATTTTGATCCACGGCAATATCTTGGGCCGGCCCGTATTGCTTTAATTGAAATGTATAAGCACAAAAACCAAAACGTTTTGGGTTCTGCCGGAAACGCATAAATTTTAAGACTTATCTTTAACATATATAAGATCTAAGAAAAGCTATGTTTAGGAGTTTAAGAAGAATATTTCTTCCTCTCATTTTTGCCTGTCTGTTGCTTGCAACGTTTTGTTGTATTCCTTCCATTTCTTACGCAAAAGCTAATCAAAGCGACGATGCGATTTGCACAGTATACATTACCGGCATCGGATGCCACAATTGTGCGATTGTTGATCCTGTTTTGTTTGTTGAGTTAACAACGCTTTATCCTAACCTTGTTATTTTTGAATATGAAATTTATCAGGGAAGAGAAGAAAATGCTGAAACTAAGAAAGAATATTTTGATCATTATTGGGGTCCTGATCACCACGGAGTCCCATTTTTAATTCTTGATAAAGAAAATACAGCCATGGGAAAGTTTAAGGTTTTAAAGCTGGCCCAGTCTATTGAAAATGTATCGTCTAATCCTTTCCCGCTGGCTAATGGGGAGTCTGTTTCACTTTCAAAATTAGATTTTGCGGCATTGCCGGGCAAGGTAAATATTTGGACAAAGAACCGTGTTTTAATGACAAAAGATGCCGACGGTGATTCTAAAGCTTTACGGAGGCTTTTAGTTGAGCCTGATATTCGGCGTGTGCTTCGAGGCGTATCCTATGAGGAGATAGAGCCGGTTCCTGTTGCGATATCTGAAGATGAAATTGCATTTGAGAATGCTGTTCAGATCGGCAGCTGGACTCTTCAGTGGAATGGACAGGCCTTAAGGCTGACTGAAAATTTAAGCCGTTCTTTTAAAAAAAGTATTCATTGGGTTTTTGCGGCACTGGTTGGACTCATGGTTGCCATTTCCATTTTTAGGCTAGAGCGGACACAGAAAGGCCTTGAAGTAAAATTACGTCAGATAAAAAAGAAAAAAATGGACTATGTTGCCATTTTAGGTGCGACAGTTTTTCTTTTTGCTTTCTTTATATTTGCCAAAAACGCTTCTCCGGACTATTTGGAACATTTAGGATATAAGATGCCTTTGGCGAGCTTTACGTTCTTTATCGCGCTTGTTGATGGGTTTAATCCTTGCAATATGTTTGTTTTAACATGTCTGATGGCACTTTTGATTTCAACTTCAGATTCTCGCTTAAGGCTTTATATTGTTGGTCTAAGCTTTGTTTTGATGGTTTTTATGATTTATTTTCTTTTTATGGCGGCTTGGCTTAATGTTTTTACTACAATTAGTTTTATCGCGCCACTTAGGATTGCTATTGCCATTTTAGCTTTGGTTGCTGGAGTCATTAACTGTAAAGAATTATTATTTTTCAAGAAGGGGATTAGTCTGACTATCTCAGATCAGCATAGAGGTCCCTTGATGAAGAAAGTTTATAGCATGAAGGGAATTATTCAAAAAGGGTCGTTTCCCGTCCTTGTTCTTTCTTCATTGGCTTTAGCTGCGTTAGCTTCTTTGGTTGAATTGCCTTGCACGGCAGGATTTCCCATTATTTACACGGGTATTTTGTCGAGTAAGGTTTTAGAAAGCTCTTTTTCGTATTACGCATACCTGTTGTTTTACACTAGTGTTTATGTGATGCCGCTTGTTGTTATTATTAGCATCTTTATTTTAGCTTTTAAAGGGCAGCCGATTTCACAGCGCCAGATGGAAATTCTAAAGTTTATCGGTGGCTTGATTATGATTCTTCTTGGCATTATACTGTTGGTTAATCCGCAGTTGGTTGGCCTGGGTCTTTGAGAATCAAAAAACTTCCTATACTTTTTTAAAAGAATTTGTTATACTCGGTTGTCTTTTGGGCCACGCGTGTTCGCCTAGAGCTAAAATTTTAAGGTAACGCGAATCGGCACCAAAATATTTTTAGATTTAAAAATAGTGGTATTTTTTGGGCCATTAGCTCATCTTGGTAGAGCACCTGACTCTTAATCAGGGGGTGGGAGGTTCGAGTCCTCCATGGCCCATTTAATTTAAAATATGAAAGGGGATTGCGTGAGCGCCAAAAAAGTTGACATCTCGTCTTTAGAAAAGAATGCAAATCAATCTCGAAAAGAAATCCTTCAGATTACTAATTCGGCTGGATGCGGTCATCCCGGCGGATCACTTTCTGCTGTTGAAATCTTAACCACGCTTTATTTTTATAAACTTAATCATAAACCGGAAGATCCTTTTTGGAGCGAGAGAGACAGGATGATTGTTTCCAAAGGCCATGCCTCGCCGGTCACATATTCTGTTTTAGCCAGTTGTGGATATTTTCCTAAAGAAGAATTGGCGACGTTCCGAAAACTTGGAAGCCGTCTTCAAGGCCATGTTCATCGCAAGGTACCAGGTGTTGAGCTCAATACTGGGTCTTTGGGCCATGGGTTGTCCGTGTCAAACGGCATTGCTTTAGCTGCAAAGATGAAAAAAAAGGATTTTAAATCCTATTGCTTAATGGGAGATGGAGAGATTCAGGAAGGTTCAGTCTGGGAAGCTGCAATGACTGCGGCGCATTTTAAGCTGGATAATGTTTGTGCGATTATTGATTATAACAAGATTCAGGAAAATGGGTTAGTCAGCGACATTATGGGGCTAGAGCCTTTGGCAGAAAAATGGAAAAGTTTTGGATGGGAAGTCGTTGAAGTAGACGGGCACAACTTTGACGAACTTATTTCAGCTTTTGATAAATTTGGCACTGTTAAAGATAAGCCGTTTGTGATTATTGCTCACACGATTAAAGGTAAGGGTGTTTCTTTTATGGAAAATACACAGAAGTGGCATGGGAAGGCTCCAAACGATGAGCAATTAAAAGATGCGCTCGCAGAGCTCGAAGGGAAGGCAGCTTAATGGAAATGATACCAACACGAGATGGATTTGGTAAAGGATTGGTAGAGCTCGGCAGAGAACGAGACGACATTGTTGTTGTTTCAGCGGATCTCGAAGATGCAACACGTGCTGAATATTTTAAGAAAGAATTTCCAGATAGATTTTTTTCTGTTGGAATCGCTGAGCAAGATATGATTGGAACGGCTGTGGGTTTAAGCCTTGAGGGCTATGTTGCGTTTACGAATTCTTTTGCAGTATTCTTGACAAATCGTGCATATGACATGATTCGCATTGATGTTTGCCAGAATAACGCGAATGTGAAGCTTGTTTGTTCTCATGGCGGAATTACCGTTGGGGAAGATGGTGCTACTGCGCAATGCTTGGAAGATTTTGCAATTATGCGTGTTTTACCTAATATGAAAGTAATCTGTCCTGCAGATAGCATTGAAGCGAAGAAAATAACGAAATTAATCGCGCAGGATTATGGCCCATTTTATGTTAGAACAAGCCGAGCTGCGTTGCCTGTTTTAAGCAAAGAAGATGATGAGCTTGTTATTGGAAAAGCGAATATTTTACGACCTGGAAAAGATGTTTCTTTGATCGCCTGTGGAGTTATGGTTTCAGAGGCCTTGCAGGCAGCGGAGATATTAGAAAAACAAGGGATTGACGCTCGCGTTGTTAATATGCATACCATCAAGCCTATTGATCAGGAGGCAATTATCGCTTGTGCAAAAGAGACGGGTGCTATCGTAACCGCAGAGGAGCATCAAATCACCGGTGGTCTAGGAAGCGCAGTTGCGGAAGTTTTAGTGCAGAATACGCCTGTGCCGATGGAGATGGTTGGAATCAAGGATACCTATGGAGAGACAGGAGATCCTGAAGGACTTTTAAGGAAATATCACCTTAAAGATGTTGATATCGCTGCAGCAGCTAAAAAAGTTATGAAGCGTAAATAATATTAATGTGAAGAATAAAGCCCGCCATTGTTATAGTGGCGGGCTTTTTTTGTTTAAAAAGTTTCAAAGTTAATAAAAAAATGTTAAAATAAAGAATAAATACAAAAAGGGAGAAATTGTGAGAAATATTGTTTTTAAACGATTTGGAAGAAATTTTATTTTTTTGATTTTGGTTTTAATGCTTTTTGGCTGTGGAGATAAAAAAGAAATTTATACTAATCGTGCATTTGATATTAAATTTCAGTATCCACCTGATTGGGATAAAAAAGAATATTATGGAGAGACTATTGCAACCTTCTTATTTCCAAAGCAGAGCAAGACTGACCTTTTTACAAAGAATGTTAATTTTACTGTTCAAGATATTGGATATTTAACAAATTTGGATACCTACACCGAAGCAGTCGCTGATACAATAAAGAAGATGGGAGAGCTTCCAGAAGTACATCAAAGAATGATAAGGGACGGGTATCGAAACATTGGAGGACGCCAGGGTTACGAAGTTGTCTACACTCTTACAAGATATGGTATTCCTGAAGAAATAGTGAAAGAGCTATCAGAAAGTAAAGAGCTAGCGGAGGCTGGGATTGCAAAGGAGCTGATTGATAATCGGGTTGATACCGAAGGTCAGACATTCCAAATTCTTCAAGCATGGACAATTTATGATGGACGTGCCTATATTTTTACATACTTAGCTCCTGGGGATAAATTTGACACTTCTTTTGAGAGCGTAGAAGCATTGATAAAATCCATTCGGTTTATTTAAAGCATGAAAGAATGCCTATCGTGTCAGATTTTTTATCAAGAATCAACCATGTCTTGTCAAAAATGCGGCAAACCTCTTGAAGAGATTAGCTTACAGCAAGCACTCGCGCATACGCGTATGAATATTCTACGAAAAATCTCAAAAGAAAAAGATTTTAAGGTTCTTGACCCGCAGACGCAATATATTATTGCCAGCTATTTCGGTGACCATTCGTTATTTTTATTTTTCGATATGAATAAGAATCATATGAAATATGGAAAGAAAATTACACGTTTTTTTATTCAGCCGATCAACATGACCTGCGTTTTTAATATTCCCTGGTTTCTCTTTAATATGATTTACTCTAATTACTTTCATTATCGCTATACGCAATTTTGTGAAACGTGTCAGTGTAAGCATATTCCTGGCCGTCATTCATCGCAAGAGTGTGAGTACAATTTAGGCTATTTTCATATTCTTCGTGATGTCCTCAATGGAAATATTATTCAGACAAAGAAAATTTATCAAAAGTTTCTCGAGAAAGATAAAAAGGGGCATCATCGAAATCCTTACGAAGATTTATGTCAGCGTCCTGTTCGAATGGAAACTTTTCTTGATTTACTGTCGATAGGATTCTCAATTTTTCTATGGATTTACTTAACCGTTTATGTCAGTTTTCCGATGGCAAAATCTTTTGTGCAAAAGGTACAAAATCCTAATGTTTACGAATGGAGCTTTTTTAATTAATTATTATGCCCAAATCCGTGTCTGTTATTGATAAAATTTTTTTGATTCGCCAGATTCCAGTTTTTCGTAATCTTAACTGGCTGGATCTTCATTTTGTTGCAGGGAAGGCGACTTTTTCTGACTATACAAAAGGGGATTGCATTTACAGGAAAGGTGATCCGCCAGATGCATTTTATTGTGTTGTGTCTGGCCGTCTTTCGGCTTACACATTTGAAGGCGACAAAAAAGAAATCATCGAATATATTTATAAGGGAATGCATTTTGGAATTATTTCTCTTTTGACAGGGGAGCCGCATTCTTTAAGCTTTGAGGCGCTAAACGATTCTGTTCTTTTGCGTATTGAGAAAGAAAAAATTTTTGAAATCTTAAAAAGAATTCCTCGTATCGGTGTGGACTTAACATATAGTTTATCGCGACGCGTTAAGAACCTTGAGCAGAAAAAAAAGGCAATTTTTGAAAGTACGATTATTTCTGTTTACAGCCCTCTTCGAGGAACAGGAAGTTCTCTTTATGCGCTTCACCTTGCTTTTGAGCTTAAGAGCGCGACGAATAAGAAAATTCTTTTTGTTGGGATGGAAAGCGTAGCAGCATCTCAAGGGCAGCCTGATTGCGAACAGCGGGCTTTTCAATGGAAACAGCCGCCTGTTGATTTCTTTTTAGTTGCAGAGAACTCTGAGAAAGCCCTAAATTCTATAGAAAAAAGTACGGAAGGTATTCCTGACCTCTTAAATGTTTGTTTCGATCTGAGCCAGGAACATTTTTCTGAGCATGTTAGTCGGTTTGTTAGTAGCTTGGCGAATGACTACCACTATATTATTTTAGATCTGCCTAATCAGATGGATCGTTTTGTTTTTAGTTCTTTGACACAATCTGACGAGGTTCATCTTGTTGCGCGTGAAAATAAAGAAGAGCTTAAAGCTTTGGCATCTTTATTAAACGAGCTTAAAGATTTTTTTAACCCAAACCTTGCGGGTGAACATGCTTCTTGCCCTAAAACTGCAGAGCAAAAGAATGCCAAGCGCAAAATACCCTTGGCGGGGTTAATCCCCCAAGCCGCAACAAGTTGCGATGCTGCGGCCCTAGGAACGGATTTTGCTGACACAAAATCCGGGTTTAAGAAAGATATTATCACTGACCGTGTTAAAATTTTTATTAAAGAGCAGGAGAGGCAGAAGCCGATTGCCTACAAGCGGATTAATCAAATTATTGAGTATGACATTTATGGGAAGCTCCCGTATATCAAAGAATCAGAAATAACGAGGAATTTTAATTCAGAGAAATTGAATGCCAAGCTTGTACTGCAGTCGCATCTTTTTGTTCAGGCTATACGTAAGACTGCGAGGGAGATTGGAGGAGTTCGTGTTGGATTGGTTTTAGGAGGAGGGGCAGCGCTGGGATTTTCGCATATCGGTGTTTTAGATGTTTTGGAAAAAGAAAACATTGCAGTGGATATGATTGTGGGCAGCAGCGTTGGTTCTATTTTGGCAGGATTTTGGGCGCTAGGACATAATGCAAAGCAGATTGGAGAATGGTCTAAAGAATTCAGAAGCAAGTCAAAGTGCTTAAGTCTCTTAGATATTATCTTTCCTCGCTCTGGGCTTATTGCCGGATGGAGTATTCAAAGGTGGCTGCGGCAAAAAATTGGAAAATCTATCTTTTATGAAACCAAGATTCCTTTAAAAATTGTTGCTTTTGACCTTAAAAGACGGGAGGAGGTTGTCATAAACGGGGGCGATGTGGTCTCCGCGCTACGAAAAAGTATTTCAATCCCCGGCGTTATGCGCCCGATTGTTTGTGATGATCAAGTTTTAGTCGACGGTGGTATCTTTAATCCACTGCCCACAAATGTTTTAACAAGCCTAGGAGTACGAAAAATTATTGCTGTTAATATTTTAAAGTCACCAGCAGATGTTCGAATGGATCAGGAAAGAAAATCTCAAAAGAATGCAAAGAAGAAAACATTTTCTCCGAACATTTTTGACATCTTGGTACACAGCTTCTTAACTCTTGATTATATTCTAGCTGAGCAGCGTGCGCAGCAGGCAGATATTCTTATTCATCCTGATTCATGTGGGGTGGATTGGTACGAGCTTTATAAAGCTGATGAGCTTATTGAAAAAGGACGGCAGGCTACGTATGCCGTTTTAGATGATATAAAGAAGCTGATGAAAAGTTAACTTTTTGCTAAAATATAAAAAAGGAAAAATTCATGGAGCATACGATACGCCCTTGGGGCGAATATAAGAAATTATTTCAAGAAGCTGGTGTTTGGGTTAAGCGCGTTGAAGTTAAACCCAGCGCACGGCTTAGCCTTCAGAAGCATAATAAAAGATCTGAGAAATGGATTATTGTTAGCGGAACAGGAAAGGCTGAGGTTGCAGGCCAGGAACATATTTTGAATCCTGGGAGTATTATTGATGTATCTTCTGAGGTTGTTCATCGCATAACAAATATTGGAAAAAATCATCTTGTTTTTATTGAAGTTGCCTGTGGAAGTTACCTTGGAGAAGATGATATTATTCGCCTTCAGGACGATTACGAGCGCGAGGACATGCCTTGACGAAAGTTATAGTGGCGTCAGCTTACAAACGCCTTAAGGCGATTCATAAACTTTCGCAAAATTATAACGGTCCCATAAAACATCAGCATGAACAAAGGCTTCTTTCGCTCATGCGAAAACATATTGATGAGATTGAAGAGCTTTATAAAAATAGCGACCCGCATTATTTAGTTGAGACAGGAGATTTAGGTATTTTGTGCTTTGAGATGCTGCTGGAGAGTAAACGTTCCCTTGATGATGCGATGATGACTTGTTTTGAGCGTTATGAGAAAAAATTAAAAAAATTAAGTGAGGAAAATAAATGAAAAGGGCTAGAACAAAAATTATTTGTACTCTTGGACCGGCGAGTAGCCGTATTACGGTTTTAAGAAAAATGGTTACCTCCGGTATGGATGTTGCGCGATTAAATTTTTCTCATGGAACACATAAGAGTCATTTTGAAATGATTCATTTTCTTCGTCTGATTAATAAAAAGCATCGACGCAAAGTTCTTATTTTACAGGATTTGGAGGGATTTCGTATTCGCATTGGAGAGCTGGGAGATAAACCAGGACGAAAGGTTGAACTTAAGAAAAAACAAATTATTTACCTGACAAACAAAAGAAAGGACAGTGGAAAAAACATTATTCCTTTTGATTATAAAGGCCCGCTAAAAGATATTAAAGCTGGCCACGATATTTATATTGATGATGGCAATATTGCTTTGAGAGTTAGATCTGTTTCTGAGAAATATTTAAAAGCTGTTGTGATTATTCCTGGCACAATCAAAGAGCATAAGGGTATGAATTTACCGGATACGACTTTACGCTTTCAAGGGGTTTTACAAAAAGATAGGATGGATTTAGCTTTTGGATTAAAACATAATGTTGATTTTGTTGCACAATCTTTTGTAAGAAACAAGCAGGATGTCTTAAGCATTCGTGACCTTATTGACTTAAGCGGAAAGAAATGTCAATTGATTGCAAAGATTGAAAATCGAGAAGGCCTTGAAAATCTTGACGGCATCCTTGATGTTGTTGACGGCATTATGATTGCCCGAGGCGATCTGGGCGTCTCACTTCCTATTCATAAAATTCCGATTATTCAAAAATTAATTATTAGGCGATGTAAACAGAGAAAAAAATTTGTTATTACCGCAACCCAAATGCTTGAGAGCATGACAGACCATATTCGGCCAACCAGGGCAGAGGTCAGCGACGTGGCTAATGCCATCATCGACGGCAGTGATTACACCATGCTTTCAGGGGAGACTGCTGCCGGCAAGCACCCGGTTGATGTAGTCGGCATGATGAATGCTATTGGACGATATACGGAAGATTTTTTAAAAATTAAAAATGCAAAAATTGATGAATTAATAAAGACAGCAAAATAAAAAAATGGAAAAGCTTAAAAAAGAGTTAAATGTCTTTGACGTTTTTAGTATCGCCTGCGGAGCTATGATTAGTTCCGGAATTTTTATCTTACCAGGGTTGGCTTTTGGAAAAACGGGACCGTCTGTTTTTTTGTCATACTTTTTTGCCGGTGTCATCGCCTTAATCGGCGTTTTTAGTATTGCTGAGCTTACTACTGCAATGCCTAAGGCTGGTGGAGACTATTTTTATATTACGCGAACGCTTGGACCTCTAATTGGAACGATTTCTGGTATTTTAAGCTGGATCGCGATATCACTTAAAACAGCATTTGCTATTTTTGGTATTGCTGGCGTTATTCATTATTTTACTGGGTGGGATATTTTTGCAGTTGGAATTATTGTAACATTGTTTTTTGTATTCTTAAATTCTATTGGAATTGGTTTGGCAAGTAGGATTGATGTAATTATTTTTATTATTATGCTTCTGTTAATTTTTGTTTATATATTCTTTGGAATTACAAAAGTTTCCATTTCCCACTTCGAGCCTTTTACCTATAACGGAACGAATGCTATTTTTTCAACCGTGGGTTTTGTTTTTGTTTCCTATGGTGGTCTTGTGAAAGTGGCCGCGCTTTCCGAAGAGATGAAGAATCCTCAAAAGACACTTCCTTTGGCCTTGATTAGTTCTGTTATTTTTATTGGATTTCTTTATGCTCTTGTCATGTTTGTTGTTGTCGGCACCTTGACACCGGAAAAACTTTCGTCATCTTTCACTCCAATTGCAGACTCTGCTTCAAAGTTCTTAGGCGAACCAGGTTATCTCTTGATGATTATTGCTGCAATGTTAGCATTTATAACAACAGCTATCGCCGGGATGATGTCTGCTTCGAGGTATCCTCTGGCACTCAGTCGCGATTTTCTTTTTCCTAAAATTACAGCGTATATTAGCAAGCGATTTCATACGCCGCTTATTTCAATTTATATCACTGGAGCACTTATCATAGGCGCTCTGTTTCTTGAGCTTGAAATGCTTGCGAAAGCTGCCTCTGCAATCATGATGACAACGTATTTGCTTTCAAGCCTCGCTGTTATTATTTTGCGGGAAAGTAAAATTCAGAACTATCGACCAACATTTAGAGTGCCGCTATATCCATATGTGCCTATTTTTACGATTCTTGTTTTTGGATTTCTTATTGTAGACCTTGGGCTTCAGGCTGTTGAGATCAGCTTGTTTTTTGTTGCTTTCGCGTTTTTTGTCTATTTTTTTTATGGACGTCGAACCGAAAAGAAAGAGTACGCGCTTTTACATCTTGTTGCGCGTATTACGAGTAAAGAAATTACTGGCGATCATCTTGAAGATGAGCTTAAAAATATTTTACACGAGCGTGACAATGTTGTCTTAGACCGATTCGACCATCTTTTGAAATCTGCGAGTATCCTTGATGTTGAAGGCCCAATGGCGCTAAAAGATTTTTTTAGTGTGGTTGCCGATGAACTTGCGCTCGATATTCATCTTTCAAGTGAAGAGACATACAAATTGCTGGAAAAACGTGAAAAAATAGGGTCCACGGGAATTACGCCATTTGTCGCGATTCCTCATATTATTATTCCCGGGACAAAGACATTTCACTTGATGGTCGTTCGTTGCTGCGGTGGAATCTTTTTTTCAAAGGAAAATCCTAAAATTAAAGCCATCTTTTTTCTTTTAGGATCTAAGGATGAGCGTAACTTTCATCTTCAAGCGTTGGCATCAACCGCGCAAATTGTTCAGGGAAAAATGTTTGAGCGTCGGTGGGTGGACGCTCGAAATACAAATAATCTTCGGGATATTCTTCTTTTAGGCGAGAGGAAAAGGTTTCTTGCCTGATGAACGTTGCTGTGATTGGTGCCTCAAACAAACCAGAACGTTATTCCTATAAAGCTATTAAGCTTTTATCAGAAAAAGGGCACGTTGTTTTTCCTGTTCACCCACGCATTAAAGACATTGAAGGCCAAAAAGTTTATGCACGTGTATCCGATATTAAAGAACCGATTGATACAATAACATTTTATGTTGCAACAAACATTTCTGACAGCATAGCCGATGACGTCCTTGCTCAAACCCCTCAAAGAATTATTTTCAATCCGGGTGCTGAAAATAAATTACTTTTTGAAAAAGCAAAAACTGCTGGCATACATGCCATAAATGCCTGCACACTCGTCCTTTTAAAAACCGGACAATTTTAATAGCGACTCTTTAGTATTTATACTAAAATAGAATTATATATTATAAAGGATATCCAGAAAAACTGGATTAATTGGCAATTGAAACCATCATCAATCCCGATACCTTCCGGGTATGGGATTAATTCGTGCGACTGATTTAACGTGGCCCACAGGCTCCGTAGATTAGGCACTCATTAAGGAGGCGATTATGACGAATGTAATGCTTGAAAGCCAGCTGCAGATTCGAGTAACCAATGATGTAGGAACCTTAGCGCAGATAACTAACACGATTTCCTCATCCGGAATTAATCTTGTCGCTGTTTGTGCGTATGCGGTTGATAATAATGGGATGATTATGTTTGTTACCGAGGATAATAAGAAGGCAAAGAAATTATTAGAGTCAAAAAATTACAATGTTAACGAAGAAGAAATTGTTCTTTTAACCCTAGATAATAAGCCAGGGACTCTTCAGGCGATAACACAGCGCATTGCTGATTCGGGTATTGATTTAACTTTGGTATATGGAAGTGTTGAGCCAAAAGGTAAAAAAAGCCAGATTGTTTTAATTTCAGAAAATAATGCAGCTGTTTTGGCAGTTGTAAAAATGATGTAATGCCTTTCAAGCGTTTATTCCATTTAAATTTCGGGAATAAGGAGAAGAAATGACAGCTTTTTTATGGGCTATCATCACGGCGTGTATTTGGGGAATTGTTCCTATTCTTGAAAAAACAGGACTGCTTAAGGCAACACCCCTTGCAGGTTTGTTTTATCGCTGCCTAGGTGTTTTTCTTGGATTTATTGTTTTGATGACTTTTCTTGTTAAACCAGCTGAAATTAAAGCCGTTGATTTAAAATCTGCTTCTTTTTTAATTTTAGGTGGATTTTTAGCAAGTTTTGTTGCGCAGATGACATTTTATAATGCTTTAAAACAAGGAGAGGTTTCACGAATTATGCCCATTGCGGGAAGCTTTCCTTTGATTGCGTTTATTTTAGGAATTTTGATCTTAGGAGAATCTTTCTCTTGGATAAAAATGGCTGGTGCGATGTGTATTGTTACGGGAATCATCGCTTTGAAATTGGGATAATTCTTCTTGGTTATTAAATGCGTATTTGGGACATATCACCAAAATATCTTTGCCGTTCACATCTTTTAGGTGAACACCGAGAACTTCATGCCATTTGGATAATTTTATCGAAGAATAAAAAAGGTTATTCGCGCCATCCTGAAACTTTGCGCTGGAAAGGAAAGCTTAAAGCTCTGTATGTCCGTCATGAAAAACTTGTGTTAGAAATGCAAAGACGGGGATATCGGCATTTAAGCCCGTTGGATAAAAGGCAGGCAAAAGGAATTGCGAGGCAAACGCAATATGTTGATAGCATTAAGCAGCAGCGCATAATACTTCTTCAAAAAAAATGTAATTGTAAAATATCATGAACGTAAAATTATTCAAGTCAATATCTATTGAGCCGAACAAAAACAATATCTACCGGCATTTAGGATATTCAAAAGAAAAGACTGAAGTTCACGGCGTTATGCGTGATCAAGTTGATTGTTATATCGACGATTCTTTATCTGTTATTGATTTAAAAGGGGTGGCGGAAGTTTTGACTGTTAAAAAAGCGGATGAAGAGAGAATTGAGCTTGAAGGAGATATTATTTTTAAGAGTAAGGGTCTGGCTCAATTTTTAAAGGGATCAAATGAAGTTCTTCTAATGGCAACAACAGCTGGAACGCAAATAATGGAGGAAATACAAAAGAATTCTTCGTCAGGCGATTTGGTTCGTTCGGTTATTTATGATGCCACCGCAGGCGAGATGGTTGATGATGCTTTGACATGGATTATGAATTATTATAAAGGAGAGCTTGTTCGAAAAGGCAAACAGCTTGATCCTCGTCGTTTTTCTTGCGGATATGGAGATTTTGCACTTGAAGAGCAGAAAATATTCTGGGACATTTTAAAGATGAAAGATTTAGGCGTTCAAATAACTGATTCTTATTTACTTGTTCCCGAGAAATCGGTAACAGCGATTACCGGGATTCGATAAAAAGTATGGCAAAGATTAAAAATCTACTTAAAAAGCGCATTGTTGTCTTAGACGGTGCAACTGGCACAGAATTACAAATGCGAGGCATGCCTAAGGGTGCTTGCCCTGAGAAGTGGTGTTTGAAAAATCCTAAGCTTCTATCGCAAGTACATAGAGACTATCTAGCGGCAGGGTCGGACATTGTTTATACATGTACTTTTGGCGCTAATCGCTATAAGCTCGCAGAGTATGGTGTCAAAGATATTCGTGGGACAAATCGTCGACTTGCGCAGATTGCTAAAAAAGCTGTTGGCAACAAGGCTCTCGTTGCCGGTGATATAGGGCCAACTGGAAAATTTATTGAACCCTTTGGGCCGTTAGCGTTTGATGAGGCTGTTAATGCATTTAAAGAACAAGTTAAGGGTTTGATTGATGGCGGCGTGGATCTTTTTGTTATTGAAACCATGATCGATGTTCAAGAGGCAAGGGCAGCTTTGATTGCCGTTAAGGAACTTACTGCTAAGTTTACAATGGTCACCATGACCTTTGAGCAGGATGGACGGACATTAAACGGCACAGATCCTCTGACAGCTTTAATAACATTGCAAAGCCTTGGGGCTGATGCGGTGGGCTGCAATTGTTCAGCTGGGCCAAAGGAGATGCTTAAATTTATCGCGTCATTAACGCCGTATGCAAAAGTTCCACTTGTAGCAAAACCGAATGCCGGAATACCAAAGCTTGTTGACGGAAAAACTATTTTTGACATGCCTCCAAAAGTGTTTGCGTCTTACGCCAAGCGGTTCGCTAAGCTTGGTGTTTGTTTTATTGGCGGCTGCTGCGGAACAACTCCAGAGCATATTGTAAATCTAAAGCAAAATCTTAAGGGCGCTAAACCTGCAAAAAGTAAACGCAGCGCTATAAGTGCGCTAAGCTCTGCCCGCGATAATATTGTTTTAGAAAAAAGAAAAAATATAGCTCTTGTTGGTGAATGTATTAACCCGACAGGAAGAAAAGCTCTTCAGGCAGAATTATGCCAAGGAAAAACAACGATTATCCGTCAGCTAGCAAAAGAGCAGGAGAGGCGAGGGGCAGATATTTTGGACGTTAATGTTGGCGCACCTGGCATTGATGAAGTTACGATGATGAAAAATACGGTTAATCTTTTATCGGTTGCAACGAGCTTACCGCTTGTTATTGACTCTCCAAATATAAAAGCGGTTGAAACGGCTTTACGTGTTTATCCTGGGCGAGCGCTGATTAATTCTATTTCAGCTGAAAAAGAAAAGATTGAGAAACTTTTGCCCGTTGCGGCTAAATATGGCGCTATGTTTATTTTATTGCCCTTAGGGTTTAAAGGAATTCCTAAAACTTTTCAAGAACGCAAAAAGAATGTTGAATACGTTTGGGCAAAAGCAAAAAAGCTTGGAATTCAAAAAGAAGACATTATTATTGATGGGCTTGTCATGGCAATTTCATCGTTAAAGAAAGCAGCTATTGAAACAATTAAAACAGTTGCCTGGAGTATGAAAACTTTTAAATGTAATACCATTGCAGGGCTTTCCAATGTTTCTTTCGGTCTTCCGCAACGCTCTGTTTTAAATTCTACATTTTTAGAAATTCTAAAGAAAAATGGTCTTTCTTTGGTTATCGCAAATCCAATACGAATTACAAAAGGGTACTCTAAGAAGGCTGCTGATGTTCTCTTAAATAGAGATAAGGATGCCGCGAGGTATATTGCACATTTTAGCAAACAGCCAAAACAGGAATTAAAATCAGAGCTTAGGGATCTTTCGGCTAAGGAAAAAGTATGCAAAGCTATTTTAGAAGGAAATCGCGAGGATATTGTTTCGTTTGTTAAAGAGTTGCTCTCAATCGGTGTCTCGGCTAAAGATATTGTCTATAAAAGCATGATTCCCTCAATTAATAAAGTCGGAGATTTTTTTGATCAAAAGAAATATTTTCTACCTCAGTTGATTGCGAGTGCTGAAGCTATGAAAGCGGCGTTTCATTTTTTAGAACCTCGACTTCAAGAAAAAGGTGGAGAGAAAATTAAGAAAACTGTTGTGATTTTAGCGACGGTCAAGGGCGACATTCACGATATTGGGAAAAATATTGTTGCTTTGATGCTTAAAAATCATGGGTTTGATGTTGTTGATTTAGGCCACGATGTTGATCCAAAAAAGATCATTTCAGAAATTAAGCGCCACAAAAGTCCAATTGTTGGCCTGTCAGCTTTGATGACAACAACAATGGTCAGCATGAAAGATGTTATCAACGAAGCAAAGAGACAAAAGCTTTCCTGTCGCTTTATGGCAGGCGGAGCTGTTATAACTCCAGATTACGCAAAGTCGATTGGGGCCAAATATTCAGCAGATGGTGTTTCGGCTGTTAAGGTCGCGAAATGTTTAAGCTAAAAAAGGGCCTCCGATTTAAGTTATTCGGCTCACGAACGGTCTCTTGCGAGCCTAAGTTCGAATTCGTATCACAATCTTCAATCGGAGGCTATTAGATTTCTCTGGAAATTTTGACTAAAATCATTTAAAATCGACGTAATAAATAAATTGAAATCCCGACATGCTTCGCATGCGGGATAAATTCGCACTTTTAAGTTATGTCGCGAAGGTCTCCATAACTTAAGTGCTCATTTAGGAGGACTTATGGAAAATTATATTTCAATCAACAAAGAATGGACCGATGATCAAAAAGAAATTTGGGCTGTTATCGAAGACCACTGGGAATGTCTAACAAAGGGCAAGGTCGACAAGTTTAAAGAATTTATTCATCCGGATTTTGTTGGATTTGGTCATGAAAGTCCATACCCAGTTGATCAGGGATGGCTCAATCATTGGGTCGGTTTTTGGTCAAAGAGCACAACTTTTTTGATTCATGCTTTAAAGCCGCAGCACATTGTTATCCACGGCGATATCGCCATTGTGCAATATTATCTTTTTACCATTACAAAAAATGATGTTTCAGCCGGAAATAGCTCAATTCGCCGATACACCATGACTTGGAAAAAAGAAAATAATCGCTGGCGCGTGATTGCAAGCCATAACAATCTTCAGGGCGAGCACTAAGATACTGCCTCGTGCATGAAGCGTATCTTGTACCGCAAGCCATAATATAACTAATTAAAAAACTTGGTGTTGATTCATGACTCAAAATGATGGGCGAGTAAAGATTGAGGCACCTTTGGGTGTAGCGCAAGTGCTTTTGCATTGCTGTTGTGCACCATGCGCAGGTGAAATTGTTGAGGCGTTATTGGATTCTGGAATCATACCAACGTTGTTTTTTTATAATCCAAATATTTATCCACGCAACGAATATGAGCTTCGCAAGAAAGCTGTAAAGGATTTTGCGGATAAAAAAGACGTTGCATTTGTTGATGGAGATTATGATGATGCGGTGTGGGCTGAGGCAACTGCTGGATTTGAAAATGAGGAGGAAGGTGGGATCAGATGCGAAAAATGTTTTTTTATGCGCCTTAGTCGTTCAGCACAGTATGCCAAAGAAAACGATTTTAAAATTTTTACAAGCACACTTGGAATTTCGCGTTATAAAAATTTTGAAAAGGTTAGTGAATGCGGTCATCTTGCAGCTAAAAAACACGGAATTATTTATTGGGATCATAATTGGCGTAAAAAAGGTGGGTCGCAGCGTATGTATGAAATTGCCAAACAAGAGAAATTTTACGCACAGAATTATTGTGGCTGCAAGTTTTCTTTAAAATCAAGAAACAAGCAAGAGGAGAGCATTTTAAAGTGAGAGCAACAACAAGTCCATACATTTTAAAAAGAAAATCAAAGATTCATGGCTGGGGGGTTTTTGCCAAGAAGGATATTCCTAAGGATACGAAGATTATTGAATATGTCGGCGAAAAGGTTACTAAAAAAGAATCTGACCGTCGCAGTGATTTAACGCTTCATAAAGCTAACAAAAATGAAAAGCATGGATCAGTTTATATTTTTGAGCTTAATAAGCGTTACGATATTGATGGTAATGTTTCTTGGAACACAGCACGCTTGATTAATCACACTTGCAACCCAAATTGTGAATCGCATTTAATAAACGGACATATTTGGGTTGTGGCTATGCGCGATATCAAAAAGGGTGAGGAGTTATCCTATAACTATGGATATGGTTTTGAGGATTACCATGAGCATCGATGCCGTTGTGGAGCTCATAATTGCGTTGGTTATATCTTAGATGAATCTCATTGGCATAAATTGAAAAAAGTCCAACTTTTACAAGGGTATGGAACAGGTGCAAAAACTAAGCCACGACCAAATCGTAAAAAGACAAAACGCTCAAAGAAAAAAGCCTAAGCTTGGCTTTTGCGCGGTCTTAAATAATATTCGAAGCCTTTATAACGTGGGTTCGATTTTTCGCACCGCTGATGCTGTTGGATTAGAAAAACTTTGGCTTTGTGGCATTACAGGATGCCCGCCTGCGTCGATGATTAAAAAGACCGCCTTGGGCGCAGAAGAGACCGTTGTGTGGGAACATCGCGAAGATGCTGTTGAGCTTGTGCGAGAATTAAAAAACAAGGGCTATCAGATTGTTTTGCTTGAGCAAATTAAACAGAGTGTCTTATATGAAAAATTTAAACCAAAGGCACCTATCTGTTTTGTTTTAGGAAATGAAATTACCGGTGTCAGCGATGAGCTTTTAAAATTGTGCGACAAGGCAGTTGAGATTGAAATGATGGGGCTTAAAAATTCTTTAAATGTTTCTGTCGCCTTTGGAATTTTAGCGTATCACATCAAAGGTGCCTTAAGGCAAAAGGACACAGAAGCATAAGAGGTAGCAAAATATTACTGTGTTTGTGAAGCGCTTTCTCGCTGACGATCCATTTGCGCTAGCCAAAGACTTCCAAAGATTCCTAAAACGAAAAATAAAAAAGCAAAAATAACTGGTGGTGTTATTGCCGGGGGGAGTGTATTAATTTCTTTAAAAGCAAGAATTTCATTTTTAAATCCGGTTGGACAGGATAAAATTTCTTTCCATGGCCATATTTTGAACAAGGAGCCCGCTACCACTCCTGATAAAACACTAAGCGTTAGATCATGATGATGCTTTAAAAGCCATCGCAAAAGGTGAACAAAAGTTAATAGGCCCGTAATGCAGCCCATGGCAATAATCAAAAGGGCACTAAAATTTCGTTCGCTTACAGCCGTGATTATAAATTCATATTTTCCGAGAAGAAGCAAAATAAATGCCCCGGAAATACCTGGTAAAATCATTGCGCAAATAGCAATAACACCGCTAAGAAATAAAAACCACCATGTTTCAGGTGTTTGCATCGGCAAAGCCTTTGTTAATTGAAACATGACAATCGCGCCTAATAGTCCGTATACTATTTTAATAAAACTTTTTTTCTGGACTTTTTGAAAGATGATAAAAATTGTTGTCAGAATAATGCCAAAAAAGAACGCATGGACAAAGACCGGATGATTTGTTAGAAGCCATTTTAAAGGATGGGACAAAGAAAAAATCGCGGATAAAATTCCTGATAATAAAATTAATATAAATTTCCATCCGGTCTTTGAAAAAGCATCTCTCAACTGACCTTTGGCCAGTCCTTTAAGAAATCCTATATTAAAAGAAGAAATGGACTCAATAAGCTCCTCATAAATTCCCATCAAAAAAGCTACCGTCCCACCCGAAACTCCCGGAATGACATCGGCTACGCCCATACAAAACCCTTTTAAAAAGATTGCTATATTATCTATTATTTTTTTCATATTTTTAGAATTTTGGATACAATACATTTTTTAATTTGTTACTGTTTAAAATTGAGATAGAAGTAGCTGGATCATTTAAATAATTATTGCGTCATAAGAATTGTTGGTGATGTACGCGAACCACGGCCGCCTAATAGAGTGTTTCTACCAGCTGGAAGATCGAAATACGTTGGATGCGCATAAACGTATGCCGATGTTGCTGCTAAAGAGTGAGAACTGCCACGAAAGAATTGACTACCAGTTGTTACGGCACCATCTGAATAGCCAGGCCAATCCGGATTATTCGCATAACCGCTTGATGTAAGTACCCCATCCCCATTCGACCCCTCAAAAAGTCGATTGTCAGAAGCTGTGACATCAACAGCCATTTCAACAACATTACCACCTAGATTCATATTTCCGTAGTATCCCGCACCTGCTGCTGTGCGAGTGGACGCGGCATCGGCATAAGAGCCCACTCGAAATGGTCCAGCAGGAGAGCAGCTCGTATAGTTCAAATTTCCTTGATTTGGGAGTTCACTAGAGGTTCCGGCATCGGCAAGAGTCGTTGTAGCTTCAAGAGATGTAGTGCCCCAAACATAAATGTCACCTGATGTTTGATCTGGGCCGCGCGCAGCTTTTTCAAATTCTAATTCTGTCATTGGCCTAAGAGCTGCCCAATCTAAAAAGGCAGCTAAATCATTCGAATCTAAGAAATTCATCGCAACCCACTCGCCATCAGTAGTTTCATCAGGGGTTCCATTATCATTAAGGTCACAACCATAGCCAGAAGAAGTTCTGTAGACTCCACCACGATTTGAAACAGTTGCCTGATTGGTTGCAAAAGCACAATAATTAGCTGATGCTGATGCTGAGCATCTATTTTCTGCTTGTGCGCTATCAAGGTTATTTAAGAAGTCCCGATACTGACCTTGAGAAATTTCATATTTCATCAGATAGAAAGGATTATAGCCCTTGGGGAAAGTAGCCGGAATTGTGTAGGGGCCGTCAGAAATATCATAATAACCCTTAGGAGTGTCCAGAGCGTTACCGTAAACTGTAATCGCATTTTCATTGTCAACAGGCCACCACTCTGTATAAGTTTTTGTACCTGATTGATTGTTGTAAAGAAAGCCCTGCCCACCAACAGCAGAAGGGCTGTTGGCTGTTGTTGTCGTTCCGGGCCCCATCGCCACAAAAGATCCTTCAGGAATATAAACCATTTCAATAGCAAAAATTTTAAAGTCAAGGGCTGCATTCGCGACATCAATGGCTGTACCACCTGCAGCTACCAAGGCATCAGAATCGTGTCCATAATCCCAGGTAAAAGTAACGTATTGATTATCACCGGAAAGATCAGAGAGGTTAACGGTGCCACCACCGGCGTTAGCTTCAGAGCGTTGAAGAAAGAATCCTTTTTTATCTTTCGGAACAATAACATCAACTAAGCCTGATGGTGCTCCAAAACCTGTTGGGTTTGTCCCGGCTATTGACATAGTCGCATGACGCCATTCTGTATCATCAGGATGATAGTATTTTACAAAGACCCAAAGAGCATCATTGTTGGTGCCTGTG
>JAVCDE010000031.1 GCA_030765185.1 Candidatus Aceula meridiana
AACACTGCCCTACAAAGATGCTCGCTTCTCACTTAATCGAAAGCCCAATCATTGCCTCTATCAATATCCCAAGCTGGGAGACACTATTATTTAAAGAACAACGCCAGAAGATTATTGAACTCATCGAAAAAATAGAAGTCGACAGAGAAAGCGGGCTATTAATCGTTCATCTGACAAACGGTACAAACACCCGACTGCAAATGCAGCCAATTAATAAAATCGATCCCAAGAAAGAATTTGCGAAACTTCCCGCCTTAAAACAACTCTTGCTCCTTGTTCATCAAATTCATGGATTTGTCGACTCCGGGAAAGCCGCGAATTTTAAAGAAATATCTGAATGGACAGGCCTCTCTCATTCTAGAATATGTCAGATCATGAATTTCTTAAATCTCTGTCCGGAAATCCAGGAGGATATCCTCTTCGGTGATAATGACGCCATCCATAAAATCCCAGAATACAAAACCCGCCCTATCTGCAAAGAATCCGACCAGGAAATCCAACAAAAAATGTGGCAAAAAATTGTCGCTCGCTAACTAGAGAGTTTTCACAAAATACGTAGCTTTCCTAGTAAATGCGCCATAGTTCAGTCCAAAACAATCCGCTTTGTACAAGATATCGACGAATACGCGTTAACTAGCCACCATTTACTAAGTGCCAATTGTGAGAGTAGTCGAGGGATTTTTAATGAATAAGTTGAGATCGACGAGCCTAGGTTTTGTTAATTATACGAGGTTGGCGGCAATGCGGCAAAGTGTCTAAGCGATCAAGGCGTAACCTTTTGACACCCAAACACATAAGAAATCCCTGACTGAAACATTCAATCAAGGATTTCTTATATTCTCAGAATAAATTCTAAGAAGAATACTTGGTAGCCCCAACCGGATTTGAACCGGTGTCTGATGACTGAGAATCACCTGTCCTGACCAAGCTAGACGATGGGGCCAAAGAACATTCGCACAGAAATATTTCCTAAGATAATATCATATCCTCCTTCATGGTCAACAAAAATTATCATCTCTGATTCCGATTACAGAATTAGAGTTGACACCTCTCATCTGCCCCTATAGAATAAAAATAATTAATCTATTAATATTTATATTATTACTTTATGGCCACTCATATCGGTATAGGTTTCAGCAAAGACGAAAGTCCTTTTCGTGCAGCCCAAGAAGCAGCTATTCATGCCAAGCTCCATCTTGACGATCCTGAAATTCCTGCAAATTTTGTTCTCGTTTTCTCAACAGTTCACTATAGCCGCATAGAATCTTTAGAAATTATTCAAGAAACTTTTCCCCAGGCAAAAATTGTTGGATGTTCTACGAGCGGGCTTATCCTCTCTAAAACCATTGAAACCCGAGGAATCTCTATCTTAGCAATCAGTTCGCAAGATATTCGGTTCGAAACAAATTGCCTAAAAGATATCAGCGAAAAGAATATTACCACTGCAAGCCAAGAATTTGCAGACCAGTGCCTTCGAAGCTTCGGAGCTCATCGGCGGCAGCTGTCTATGCTTTTGTGCGATGGGCTTTTGGAAGAAGGTCCTGTACTTTTAAAAAGTTTGCGTGAAAAACTAGGCCAGCTCTCTCTTATCCTTGGGGCTGGTAGCAGTGATAATTTTCAATACGCTAAAACTTACCAATATTTCCAAAATGAAGTTTTAACCAATGCCGCTATTAATATTGTTATCGGAGGACAAATGACTATTGGATTTTCCAACCAACACGGATGGAAACCTCTAGGAAAACCCCGCGCCGTTACTAAAGTCGACGGAAACATCATTCGAGAAATTAATGGAAAAAAAGCAATATCTCTTTATGAAGAATTTTTTGCCGAACAGGCCACAGCATTATTTTCTAGCCGCTTAAACCGCATGCGCGTTTTTTATCCGCTAGGTTTTTCTGTTACTGGCGAAAGAAAGTGCCTCTTGCAAAATGTTATTGAAGTTTTAGATGACGGAAGCCTCGTCTGCCAGGGAGACATCCCGGAAGGCACCGAAGTCCACATCATGATAGGAAATAAGGAATCCTGCAAACAGGCTGCGCATGACGCTGCTTGCGAAGCTAAAGAAGCTTTAATGGGAAAAATTCCCGGCGTTGCAATTATTTTTGAATCCTCTTCTCGCCAAAAATTACTTGGACGGCAGGCTTTCCAAGAAATACAGGCAATTAAAGAAGCCTTGGGCGAAGAAGTTCCTCTCTTTGGAATGTATTCTTACGGAGAATTTGCTCCTTTGAGCACAGGAGGCCAAGTCGGCAGATCTTTTTTGCAAAATGAGACAATAACTGTTTTAGCCCTTGATCAGCACCGCGCTTATTAAGCTTAAAGCTTGCCATGGGCAGATAACAATGTTAATCTTTTTATAGATATTTCGGAAATTTAAATTATGCTAAGCATCACAAGCTCCATCGATACAACCATCTTTACTGTTATCGGGATTGTTATCCTGGGGGCTATTGGTGTTCTTATTTTCATTCTTATTAATAAAATCGACCAAGTCAGAGAGCTTAAAACAGCATTAAAAAAACTAAAGCTTTCTTTTGACAACTTAGACGAACAAGCTAAGCTTATTTTAAAAACAGACCTCGAGCTTAACCGTGCCCAAGCAGAGCTAGACAAGCGCTTGACAAGCCTTGACGCCCTACAAAGAACTTCACGCCTTATTAGTACTACGCTAGACGAAACAGAAATTTTTCGCCGTCTGGACAAATCTCTTATGTTTGAACTTGGCTTTGAAAAAACTATTGTTTTAACTTTTGACAAGGAAAGAAATCTTAAATCCCGTGTCAACTCAGGATTCTCTCCCGAAACAATAAACTCCTTTGCCCATCAGATTTCCAGGGATTCAATGTTTCAATCTGTCTTTAAAGAAGGGCATCCCTTGTCTTCAGCAACAGCAACGAAAGCAAAAAAAGAAAAAATCATTTCTCTTCTTGGTATGCCCAATTTTATCCTGTCGCCGATTCTAACTCAAGAGGGAACCATTGGCGTTATCTTCTTTGGCAATGAATCCCAAGCTGAACCTATTTCAGAGGCTGATGAAGAAATGGCCTCTATTTTGACAAATCAAGTTGGCCAATCTTTTGAAAACGCACAACTTTTTGAACAGGTCTATCGTTCGCGCCAAGAGCTTGAATTAAAAATTCAAGAACGAACAAAACAGTTAGCCTTAGCCCTAGAAAAAGTTCAAAAAGCTAGTAAAACAAAATCGGAATTTGTTTCGGCCGTCTCGCATGAGCTTCGGACGCCTCTGACCTCTATCAAGGGTTACGCCGCTATTTTAATGTCAGGAAAGTTAGGCGAAATTCCTCCGAAGGTTAACGAACGCCTTAGTAAAATCAACAAGCATTCAGACAGTTTAGTTGAACTTATCAATGACCTTTTGGATATTTCTCGCATTGAATCCGGCCGCATTGAAATGAGGCATGAAAAAATCCCAGCAAAGAGCCTTATTGAAAATATCGCTGACATCCTTATGCCGCAGATCAAAGAAAAAAATATCGAGCTCCTCATAGATATTCCAAATGATACACCTGATATTTTTGCGGACCAAAAACAAATGGAACGCGTCTTTATTAACCTCTTAAGCAATGCAATCAAGTACACTCCTAACGGAACAATAAAAATCACCGCCTCCCGTGACAAAAATAAAGTTCTTTTTGAAGTCGAAGACAACGGGACAGGCATCAAAGAAGACGATCTCCCTCACCTTTTTGATGAATTTTATCGTGTTGAAAACGACCTTAATCAAAATATTAAGGGAACAGGGTTAGGCCTCTCTCTGGTTAAGAATATTATTGAAGCGCATTCCGGAGAAATCTGGGTTACAAGCGAACTTAAAGTTGGCACAACATTTCATTTTACGTTTCCCTCTCAGCCTCAAGAAAATATTTTAAAAAAAGAAAATCAAAAAGAATAATTCTAGAAATAAAGGTATCCTGAATGAAAAAATTAAGAATTCTAACACTCGATGACGATCCGGATATCTTAGACGTCTTAGACTTAACCCTTTCTGAAGACTATATTGTTTTTCAAGGAACAAATGGTGAAGAAGGACTAAAGCTTGCCAAAGAACACACGCCAGACTTAATTATTACAGATTATAAAATGCCTATAATGGATGGTCGCCACTTCTGCCGTGCCATTAAAAAAGATATTATTTTACAACACACCCCTATTATTATGCTTACCGGAAAAGGCGAAGTGAAAGATAAAGTCGGCGGCCTTGAAGCAGGCGCAGATGATTACTTAGTTAAACCTTTTGAGCCTAATGAACTTTTGGCGCGGATTCGAATGATTTTAAAACGTACAAAACGAAGTCTCGACGCTAATCCCTTAACGCGCCTGCCGGGCAATAACTCCATCATGGATGAGCTGCAATACCGCATCCAAAACGGAGAATCTTTTGCAGTCGGCTATGCAGATTTAGATAAATTTAAGTCTTATAACGATATTTATGGGTTTGAAAAAGGCGATGAAATCATTAAAGAAACCGCAAGGATTTTAATTGATGCAGCTCAACAAAAAGGAGACCCGGCCACTTTTGTAGGGCACATTGGAGGTGATGATTTCGTCTATATTTGTGATGATAATATGGCAAATGGCATTGCCGAAGAGATTATTAAGCAATTCGATAAAAGCACCCCTTCTTTTTATAATGAAAAAGACCGTCAAAAAGGATATCTTCTTTCCAAAAACCGTCAAGGAGAAAAAGTCAAACTCGGTCTCTTAGCTATTTCTATAGGAATCGTCTCAAGCCGCAATCAAGAGATTAAACACGTTGCCCAAGTGGCAGAAATTGGGGCCGACCTTAAAAAATACGCTAAAAGTATTGAAGGCAGTTCTTTTGTAAGGGATCAACGGCAGGATTAAAAATTTCTGTCGCTTAATCATCAATAGGTGCATCGCCGGTATCAAAATCCGGCGGCTCACCCATAAGATGATTTTGAACTTCTGTAAAATAGGCATTCGTTGCTTGCCGTGCTCGTCCGCTTTCCTCATCAAAAAATGAACGAAAAACAAAGAAGGCAATCAAAGCACATATCGTTAAAAGCAAAAGGTATTCAATCGCAGCTTGACCTTTAGAGAAAATCCTTTTAGATGTTTTTTTCATTCTATCCCTCCTAAACTTTTTAAATACTGGATTGTCTCTTTAGGCTTATCAGACCCAAAAAAATAGCTTGCTGTTGCTAAAATATTCGCCCCGGCTTTAACGGCCTCAGGCGCCGTTAGCTGATTAATGCCCCCATCAACGGCAATATCTTTATCAAAGATATCTCGTAATTGCTGAATCTTAGGAAGAGCAACAGGCATAAATTTCTGCTTCGCAAATCCAGGATTTACAGACATGATCAAAACGCCGTCTAGATCATTTAAAAGCGGCTCGATGCACAAAGGGCTCCCTGGGTTTAAAACCATGACAACATTTTTTCCGTTGTCTTTAATCCGCTTGATATCTTTTACAGATTTTGTGACATCAATCACTTCGACTTTTCGCGTATAGCCATCAGCTTCCTTGCTTAGATATCCCTCTTTAGCGTAGCATTCAGCATGCAAAGAAATAATATCTGCTCCTGCTTTCAAAAAAGGGTCGATAAACATGCTCGGCCTCTCGATCATTAAGTGCACTTCGATCGGAAGTTTTGTAATTGGACGAAGAGCTTCTACCATTAAAGGTCCAATAGTAATATTAGGAACAAAATGGCCATCCATGACATCGATATGGAACATATCAACGCCCGCTTCTTCGCACTTGAGAATTTCTTTTTCTAAATTTGTGAAATCAGCGCAAAGAATGCTTACGCTCACCTTAACAGCTCTTGCCATAACATCTCCTCTTTTTATTCTAAGTGAATAAACATTCCTAAAAATTTAGTATACTGCATTTTCCGAACTCTTCCAACGAAAAAAATCATGGAGCCCCCGGCTAAAGCCGTGTCCCCTTCTAATAACCCTCCTTCACTCGAAAACTTTCACTTGAAAGCTTCGCAGGGTTATCCATCCAAGAAAAGGCGAACATCCTCCGAAGCAAAAACAATTTCTTATATTTTATTCGCATTCATCCACTCCGCCTTAGCTGGGGTGGCTGAATAGCAAAACCCTATGAGAATACCCTCACAGGGTTTTATAAACTGGTGCGCGGGAGAGGACTTGAACCTCCATGGCCTTGCAGCCACATGCCCCTCGAACATGCGTGTCTACCATTCCACCACCCGCGCAAAAGTTACATTATTATAACGACTCTTTTTAAAATTGCAATTGGATTCCGGCTCAAGGCTGTGCGTATATTTCTCTTGGCTGAGGAATAAATTGCGCCATGTCGATGATGAGGGTTGGTTCTCTAAAATCTGCCTGTGTCTTTTTTTCTTTGCCAGAAATAATTCTTATCTTGTACACGTATTTCTTTTCTTTATCATGAAGATCTTCGAAAAGATAGGTAAGCTCTTTTTTTTGATGGTCTACGAGAATATGATAAATCCTTAGCTTTCCTTTTAGAAACTCTCTTAAAGCACAAGACACAATGCCCCAATCATTATGAGCAAAAAAAGTCGTAAGATTGCCGTATTCATCTGTGTCCGTCCGAAAATTCTTCGAATCGGGCCGAATAATATAAATTCCCTTATAACTGTTCATTGGCTTTTTTCGCATCGCGCTCAAGAAGAATTCTGTCTCTTGAACGCTTAAATTAACACGATAAGTTAAAACAGTCTGATAAGCTTGCACCATACCGTAAAGGCCTAAAATTAACAAAAGAACAAAAAAAGCATCTCTTTTCTTTAAAAAAGAAACCGCATCGGTTCCTCTCTTTAAAGACCATGCTAAAGCAAAAACAACTAAAGCCCCCAAAGCAAAGTAGCAACGGTAAAAAGACACATTGTTTTCGATGACCAGATTGGGCAAGGAACAAAGAAAAAATATTGCCCCTAAAGCGGCGGCCTTAAAAACAAAACGCCCTGCGGAAATCCTCTCCTTGTCTTGATGCTTCCTTACCACGGCAAAACATAAACCTAATGCGACAACGAAAATAACGATCCCGGCGTAAAGATTTGTTCCAAAAATATTCCAAAGATTTAGTGCATTAAAAACAGGTTCTTGAAAATACCATACTATTTTTCCAATAATATCCTTGGTCGTCCCAAAAGGATTGTACCCGTATAAGTTGTATTGCGTAAAAAATCCCTTTGAAATCTGCAGAATAATACGATAAACAATCAAAGCGACGAAACCAACAAAAAACATATTAATAATTTCCTGCTTCGCACCTTCGAAAGACTCTCGTTTTGAAAATAAAATAACAAATCCCACCAAAGCCCAATAAAACATAGCCGCGGATTGATAAATCGATAGCGAGCAGAGCATCAAAAAGACAGCAAGGAAAAAATACCTGTTGAGAATTCTTTGAGAAAGCTTTCCGACTACAGGAATTTTATAAGCTAAAATAGCTGCCCCTATGGCCACTAATATACCAAATGGCTGAAACGCCATTCCAGCTTGACAAACAGGTATCTGAAAAGGTGGCAGAGTCAAAATAATTAACGCAAGAAGATTGGCCTCTAAAAACTTTAAAAAATGTTTTCGCATCCAAAGAGTCATCAGCAAGCCACACCCGCTCAGCTGCAAAATGCTAATAAAGCGAACCAATTTTAAATCATCAATGCAATTGATTAGCCAGCTGATTGCCATAAAAAGGCCTGCACCGATAAACCGTCCAATCGCGATATTGAACAATGTTCCCGGGGGACCGATGCGAACCTGCGTCTGCAAAAAATAAATAACATCGTCGTGGTAAAAATAGTAGGAGCTAATCGTCGGCCAATAAACGACGGAAAGAAGGACGAGGAATCCTAAAAAGATAAGAAAGCCTTGAAGAACTTTTGTTTTAGCCATAAGGACTGTTTTTATTTATCAGCTACAGCAGCCAAAGACGCTGCAATAAATTGCTGAAATAGCGGATGAGCGCGATCTGGCTTAGATTTAAATTCCGGATGAAATTGACAAGCAACAAACCAAGGATGATTTTTAAGTTCTAAAATCTCAACAAGATTCTTCTTGATGTTGAGTCCGGAAAAAACAACGCCTTTTTTCTCAAATATCTTTCGATATTCATTATTAAACTCATAACGATGGCGATGTCGCTCAGAAATGTTTTCTTTTTTATAGGCCTGCAGACTTTTTGTTTTTTTCTGCAATTTACAAGGATAAGCACCAAGGCGCATCGTTGCGCCCATATTCTTTACTTTTTTCTGTTCCTCCAAAAGATTGATAACAGGATATTTTGTGGATTTCTCAAATTCAGTCGAATTTGCATTCTTTAACCCGCAAATATTACGCGCAAACTCAATGGTCGCAATCTGCATACCTAAGCAAATACCAAGAAATGGGATATTGTTTTCACGGGCAAACTGAACTGCTTTAATCTTTCCCTCTATTCCCCTTGTCCCAAAACCTCCAGGAATAAGAATTCCATTTGTATCTTTTAAATATTTCTTAGCACCAAACTTTTCAATATCCTCAGAATCAATTTTATTAATAATAACACGTGTATTATTGGCGATGCCGCCATGAACAAGCGCTTCGTAAATAGACTTATAAGCGTCTGGAAGTGTAATATATTTCCCAACGACAGAAATGCTTACTTCCTTGGCAGGATTCTTAAGGCGCTTAATAACAAAGTCTTCCCATCTCTTCAGATCACCATCTGGCCTCTTGATATTCAGTTTACGCAAAATCAAATTATCAAGATTTTGCTTCTTAAAAGCAACAGGTACTTCGTAAATGTATTTAACATCAATAGCCTCAAAAACAGCCTCTCTATCAACGCTACAAAAAAGAGCAATCTTTTCTTTCTGTTCTTTCGTCATATGCTTTTCTGTTCGGCACAAAAGAATATCCGGTGTGATTCCGATCTCACGCAAACGCCCAACACTATGTTGCGTAGGCTTTGTCTTATGCTCCCCGGCGGAACGAATATAAGGAAGCAGGGTAACATGGACATTCAAACAATAATTTGCCCCCATCTCCCATTTCATCTGACGAATAGCCTCTAAAAACGGCAAACTTTCAATATCGCCGACCGTTCCACCAATCTCGACGATCGTGACATCTACATCTTGATCTTTGGCAACCTTCTTAATACCGTCTTTAATCTCATTAGTAATGTGAGGAATAATTTGGACTGTTTTTCCTAAATAATCTCCACGCCTTTCTTTAGTAATAACCGAATAATAAACCTTTCCGGTTGTAATATTGCTATCTTTTCCAACTTTTGTATTTGTAAAACGTTCATAGTGACCAAGATCAAGATCTGTTTCAGCCCCGTCGTCAGTAACATAGACCTCCCCATGCTGAAAAGGGCTCATGGTTCCAGGGTCAACGTTAAGATAAGGATCACATTTAATAGAAGCAGTCGAAAGGCCGCGCGCCTCAAGCATTTTTCCGATGGAGGCAGCAGCGATTCCCTTCCCTAGGCTCGAGACAACCCCTCCTGTCACAAAAATAAATTTACTCATCAATAGCCTCCTGTTGTTTTCTTAAAACTTTTCATATTATAATCAAAATTTTATCTATATTCATCAAAAAAACTTTTAAAAGGATCCTACTCCAAAAGAAACTTACTCTGATTCTTCGGGATTTCTTCTGGATATTTTCCATCAAAACACGCATGACAAAAATGTCTGGGCTCTTTCATCACATCCAACATCCCTTCAAGGCTTAAATATTTTAATGAGTCTACTCTAATAAATTTAGCAATTTCTTCAATGCTTTTATTCGATGCGATCAACTCTTTTTTGCTCGGAAAATCAATTCCATAAAAACAAGGAAATGTAATTGGTGGGCATGTAACGCGAAAATGAATTTCTTTAGCGCCTGCCTTGCGAAGCTCTTCCACGCGGCTTCGGCTTGTTGTCCCGCGGACAATAGAATCTTCGACAACAATAATCTTTTTCCCTTTTAAAACATCACGAATAGGATTTAATTTAATGCGGACTCTCGACTCTCTTAAAAACTGGCTTGGCTGAATAAAAGTGCGTCCTACATAATGGTTTCGAATCATGCCAATTTCTAAAGGAATCCCTGAAGCCTCAGCATAGCCTAAGGCCGCATAGTTGCCTGAATCAGGAATAGCCATTACAAAATCAGCCTCGGCAGGATGTTCTTTAGCAAGCCGCTTGCCTAAGCGTTTTCTCGTCAGATAGACATTATCCTCAAAAATATGGCTGTCTGGACGGGCAAAATAAATATTTTCAAAAACACATTGCGACTTCTTATCTCTTCTTTCATCCGTAAAGAAAAACGATTCAACCTTGCCATCTTTAATAAAAACAATTTCTCCTGGCTCAACTTCTCGAACAAATTCTGCTCCTGCCAAATCAAACGCACATGTTTCGCTGGCTAAAAGATAAGCACCGTCTTTTTTCCCTAAACAAAGTGGACGAAAACCATAAGCATCCCGCGCGCCAACAAGTAAATCCTCAATTAGAAAAATCACAGAAAAAGCGCCTTTTAGCTGTTTAAGCGCTGAGGCCATCCATTGCTTCATGTCCCCATTCTTTGTCTTTGCCAGAAGATGAACAATAATTTCAGAATCCATCGTTGTTTGAAAAATGGATCCTTCTTCTTCCAATCTTTTATGGAGTTCCTCGGTGTTTGTAAGGTTTCCATTATGAGCAATGGCAATCGACCGCCCTTTATGAGTCGCTAAAAATGGTTGGGTATTCTTTAGATTGCTTGATCCCGTCGTTGAATAACGTGTATGCCCTACCGCAAAATTTCCCTTTAGATCTTCAACAACTTTCTGACTAAAGAAATCAGCAACAAGCCCAATAGATTTCTCTTTATGGATTCCCTTGCCGTCAAAAGAAACAATTCCACAAGATTCTTCCCCCCGATGCTGAAGAGCATAAAGACTTAAGAAAACAACCTGCGCTGCCTCACTATGATTAGAAACGCCTACGATGCCGCACATTGCTTTTCCCTTTCTTTGTAGTAATCTTGCAAAGACTTCGTCACAAACCCTTTTTCTTTGCTTGTTTCAATCCCGTTAATAGCCGCCCACGCCCCCTGAAGAGTTGTAATGCAAGGAATGTCGTATACGGTTGCCGCAGAACGAATAGATCTCATATCCGACTGGCTTCGTTCACCGGACGGCGTATTAATAATCAGCCGTAACTCATTCTTTTTAATCATAGCTAGAAGATTGTTTTTGCCGTCACCGACTTTATCTACAATTGCTACTTTAACACCGTTAGCTTTTAGTGCCCGCGCCGTTCCTTTTGTTGAGAAAATCGTAAAGCCCATATCGGAAAGCTTTTTTGCTAAAAAAGCAATATTACGCTTATCCGTGTCATTAACACTTAAAAAAAGTTTTCCTTCTTGAGGTAATGATTGATTTGCGCACATCTGTGCTTTTGCAAAAGCCGCACCAAAGGTAACATCAATACCCATGACCTCTCCTGTGGATTTCATCTCTGGGCCCAACACAATATCCACGCCAGAAAAACGCGAAAAAGGCAAAACCGATTCTTTAACTGAAATATGCTCGAGAGTCTCAGGATCCACAAATTGAAAATCAGCAACTTTCTTTCCTGCCATAATCTTTGATGCAATTTTTGCTAGTGGTGTTCCAGTGGCTTTGCTCACAAAAGGAACCGTGCGCGAAGCACGGGGGTTAACTTCTAAAACATAAATCTGCTCACCTTTAACAGCAAACTGAATATTTAAAAGCCCGACAACCTTTAAGCCCTTAGCAATCTTACACGTATGCTTTTTAATCTGGCTAAGAAGATTTTGACTTAATGTGTGCGGTGGCAAAACACAGGCCGAATCTCCAGAGTGAATTCCTGCATTCTCAATGTGTTCCATCATGCCGGCAACAAATGTATTTTCCCCATCAGAAATAGCGTCAACATCAACCTCAATGGCATCTTCAATAAATTTATCAATCAAAATCGGATGACCCTGCGAAACATCTTTGGCCTCTTCAATAAATTCAAGTAACGCTTTTTTGTTATAAACAATTTTCATCGCGCGTCCGCCTAAAACATAAGAAGGCCTGGCTAAAACAGGATAGCCAATTCTTGTCGCGACTTGAACAGCCTCTTCAACAGAATTTGCTGATCCATTTTTAGGCTGAATAATGTCTAGCTGAGTAATAAAATTTGAAAACTTTTCCCGATTTTCTGCCAGGTCGATAGATTCCACGCTCGTGCCAATAATAGGAACTCCGGCATCGTTTAAGCGACGTGCCAAATTTAGCGGCGTTTGACCACCAAACTGAACAATAACACCGTCAGGTTTTTCCGACTCTATAATATTCATAACATCTTCAAATGTCAGCGGTTCAAAATATAATTTGTCTGAAGTGTCATAATCTGTTGAAACCGTTTCAGGATTTGAATTAATCATAATCGTCTCGCACCCTAATTCTTTAAGCGCAAACGAAGCGTGGCAACAGCAATAATCGAACTCAATACCTTGGCCAATACGATTTGGGCCTCCGCCTAAAATCATAATTTTTCTTTTAGGAGCGTCATCATCTGTTTTCTTAACAGCGTTACCCTCATCTTCTTGTTCATAAGTTGAATAATAATACGGTGTATAGGCTTCAAATTCTGCGGCACACGTATCAACAAGCTTAAAGACGGCTTTAATTCCCGCCTCTTTGCGCAAATTGCGCACACTCAGCTCATCTGTTTTCATAATTTCAGAAAGTTGCGCATCAGAAAATCCAAATTGCTTAGCCTGCCTTAAAGCTTCCACTGAAAGTGTTTTACTTTGTTTAAATTCTTTAATTAAGGCATTCTCAAAATCTACAATCTCTTTAATATTGGCAACAAACCAAGGGTCAACTCTAGAAAGTTCATAAATCTCGTCAACGCTCATTCCTTTTTGAAGCGCGTATTTGATATAAAAAATACGCGAAGCGTTAGGAACCTGCAGCCTCATCTTGATTTTTTCATCCGAAATAGTGTTGTAATCTAATTTATTATCTAGTCCACTATGGCCAATTTCCAATCCACGTAAACCCTTTTGCAGCGATTCTTTGAATGTGCGCCCAATCGCCATAGTTTCTCCAACAGACTTCATGGAAACGCCTAAGGTGTCTCCGGCTTCTGGAAATTTCTCGAAAGTAAAACGTGGTATTTTGGTCACACAATAATCAATGGTAGGCTCAAATGAAGCTGGAGTTTCTTTGGTAATGTCATTTCGAATTTCATCTAAAGAATATCCGACAGCAAGCTTTGCGGCGAATTTTGCAATAGGAAATCCTGTTGCTTTGCTCGCCAAAGCAGAACTGCGCGAAACACGCGGATTAACTTCAATGACAACAATGCGCCCGGTATTCGGATGCACAGCAAACTGAACATTACAACCACCTGTCTCGACGCCAATTTCACGAATAAGCTTAAGCGTCTGATTCCGCATTTCTTGATATTCTTTATCGCTTAACGTCTGTGCCGGAGCTACAGTAATGCTATCTCCTGTATGCACTCCCATAGGATCAATATTTTCAATAGAGCAAATAATTACAACATTATCTTTGCAATCGCGCATGACTTCTAGCTCATACTCTTTCCAACCAGCAATAGATTCCTCGATAAGGATTTCATTGATCATGCTGCTTTCAATGCCTAAAAATGCCAAACGCTCAAAATCTTCCTCGCTATAAACAATAGCCCCACCCGTACCACCTAAAGTATAGCTCGGACGGATAATCATCGGAAAATCTATTTTTTTAGCAACTTCCCTTGCCTCTTCCATGTTATGAGCAAAAGCGCTTTCAGGAACGTCTAGCCCAACCTTTAAAACAGCTTGCTTAAAACATTCACGGTCCTCAGCTTTTTTAATAACCTCATATCCAGCTCCAATAAGCTCAACATTGTATTTTTCTAAAATGCCTTGCTCGGAAACTTTCATCGCAAGATTTAGGCCTGTTTGTCCTCCTAAGGTTGGCAAAAGCGCATCCGGCCTTTCTTTTGCGATAACGCGCTCAACAAATTCTGGAGTCAGTGGCTCGATATACGTCGCATCCGCGATTTCTGGGTCAGTCATAATCGTCGCGGGATTAGAATTAATCAAAACAACTTGATATCCTTCTTCCTTAAGCGCCTTGCACGCCTGCGTGCCAGAATAATCAAACTCGCATGCCTGGCCAATAATAATCGGACCCGAACCAATCAACAAAATTTTCTTAATATCGTTACGTCGTGGCATTTGCACCTTTCATCATATTTATAAATGTGTGAAACAAATACCGTGCATCATGCGGCCCAGGCGATGCCTCAGGATGATACTGAACACAAAACAAGGGATATTTCTTATGGATTAATCCCTCAACAGTCTGGTCGTTAAGGTTGACATGCGTAACTTCAACTTCCCCTTTTGGCAAACTATCTGTATCTACGCAAAATCCATGATTTTGTGAAGTAATCGCAATCTTATCTTCAGCAAGATCTTTGACAGGATGATTTGCGCCTCTGTGGCCAAATTTTAATTTATAAGTTTTTCCACCTAAAGCTAAGCCTAAAATTTGATGGCCAAGACAAATACCAAAAATTGGTATTTGTCCTATAAAATTCTTTACAGTCTCAGCAACATAAGGCACAGCAGCCGGATCACCCGGGCCATTAGACACAAAAAGTCCATCAGGATTAATCGCGCTAATTTCTTGAATCGTCGCTGTTGCAGGAAAAACATGAACCTCACAACCCATTTTAGTTAAAATACGTAAAATATTATATTTAATGCCGCAATCAATCGCCGCAACCTTAAAAGCTGAACTTGTGCCTTCCTCCCAGATATATTTTTCTTTTGTAGTCACTTCCTTAACCCAGTCAGCACCTTCCATGCTGGGAACAGCTCTAAGCTTTTTGGCTAAGCTTTCAGGGTCAAAATCCTCTGTAGAAATCATGCCTTTCATTGCCCCTTGCAAACGTAGATGTCGCGTCAAGGCGCGCGTATCCACACTCTCAATAGCAACAATATTGTTTTCGTTTAGATAATCGGTAAGACTTTTAGTGGCGCGGAAATTAGATACTCGACGGGCAAATTCTTTAACAATAAACCCTTTTACATGAATTTTGTTTGACTCAACATCTTCCTTGTTGACGCCATAGTTGCCAATCAAAGGATAAGTCATCGTAACAATTTGACCGGCATAAGATGGGTCGGTGAGAATTTCTTGATAGCCGGTCATGGAAGTATTAAAAACAACTTCACCAGCACTTTCCCCTGAGGAAAAAATGGATCGTCCTTCAAAAATCGTGCCATCTTGAAGATATACAACTGCTTTTTTCATGAAAATTCTTTAGAAAATATTTTAAAAAGTTTGGCTGTGAAAACCAGCAACACTATACCATTAACCGCATAGACGTCAAGAAAATATTAATTAGTATCTATATAAATAAGCTAAATTTTATTTATTTAAGTATCCATGGACTTCTTGGGCTGCATTGCGTCCCTCATGGATAGCCCAAACCACTAAAGATTGTCCTCTTCGCATATCTCCTGCCGCAAAAACACCCTTGATGCTCGTCATATAATCAGCTGTTTTAACGTTTCCGCGCTCATCTAAGCCTACCCCAAGGCCCTCTAAAAGGCCTTTCTTAACGGGACTGACAAATCCCATTGCCAGAAATATTCTATCTGCTTCTAAGGTAAATTCAGATTTAGGAACCTCTTTCATAGGACTACGCCCTGTTTTCGAATCTTTTTCACCAAATTCTAAACGAACACCATGAAGCTTTGTAAGCTTTCCGTTTTTACCGCTCAGATTCTTTGTCAAAATTCCATAATGCTGTTCAACGCCTTCTTCCTGCGAGGTAGATGTTCTCTTGATAAAAGCCCAATGAGGCCAAGGGTTGTCTTGGGCGCGCTCTTTTGGCAGCTCAGGAAGAAGTTCGAGCTGTTTAACAGAAGCCGCCCCTTGCCTATTAGCCGTACCAACACAATCAGCGCCTGTATCTCCTCCACCTAAAACAATAACCCGCTGACCCTTAACATCAATGCGCGCTTCGTCATTAATAGTCTCCCCTCGATTAACTCTGTTTTGCTGAGTTAAGAAGTCCATAGCAAAATGAACGCCGCTAAGTTCTCGGCCAGGAACATCTAAATCGCGTGGTTTTTCAGAGCCGCCTGCCAAAACAACAGCATCAAATTTCTTTAACAACTCATCAGTTGCCATATCAATACCGACATTCGTTTTTATTTTAAACTGAACTCCCTCTTTTTCCATAATCTCAACGCGGCGAATAATAACTCGTTTCTCAAGCTTAAAATCTGGAATTCCTAAAGCCAAAAGCCCTCCGATAACTTCGTTCTTTTCAAAAACAACTACCTGATGGCCTTTTTTGTTTAGCTGGTCAGCGCAAGCTAAACCAGACGGGCCAGAGCCAACAACAGCTACTTTTTTGCCTGTCCTTCGTTTCGGCGGGCGAGGAGTAATCCACCCTTTGCTATAAGCCTTTTCAATAATTGAAACTTCAATATTTTTAATCGTGACCGCTGGATCTGTGATACCTAAAGTGCAAGAATTTTCACATGGGGCCGGGCACAGGCGTCCTGTAAATTCTGGAAAATTATTTGTCTTTTGCAATCGCTCAATAGCCTCTTGCCAACGATTTTGATAAACAAGGTCATTCCAATCTGGAATAATGTTTCCGATAGGGCATCCCCACTGACAAAATGGGATACCACAATCCATGCAACGGGCCCCTTGTCTGCGCAAGAGCTCTTCACCGGGCACCTCATAAAACTCCTTCCAGTGCTTGAGACGATCCTCAACGCTCTGCCTATGAAATTCTTCCCGATTATATTCTAGGAAACCTTTAATCTGACCCATTTTCAATTTCCTCTTCTTGAACTTGTTTTTCAACAATTCCTTTGGCCTCTTCTAAAACACGACGATAATCATGCGGATAAACTTTTACAAATTGCGAAACAGTCGTCTCCCAGTTGTCCAAAATTCCCTTAGCAACCGTGCTTTGTGTCTGCGTAAAATGTTTTTCAATGAGTTTCTTTAGCTCGGCGATATCTGCAGTATCGTCAGCATCAACCAAATCCACCATGCCAAGATTACATTGATTCTTAAACTCTTTGTTTTTATCCCAAATGTAAGCCAAACCACCGCTCATCCCAGCTGCAAAATTGCGTCCCGTAGGTCCTAAAACAACAACGCGCCCACCTGTCATATATTCACATCCATGATCACCGATACCCTCGACAACGGCATGAACGCCGCTATTACGTACACAAAAACGCTCACCGGCAATTCCACGAATAAAAACTTCGCCTTTAATTGCTCCGTAAAGAATGACGTTGCCCACAATAATATTTTCTTCAGGAACAAACGTTGCTGCCTTCGGAGGCACGACAACAATTCTTCCACCGGAGAGGCCTTTGCCCATATAATCATTACTATCGCCTTCTAATCGGAATGTAACACCGTTAGCTAGAAAAGCACCAAAACTCTGACCAGCTGATCCTTTAAAATTAATTTTAATGGTATCTTCAGGCAAACCCGCCAACCCATAACGCTTAGCAATTTCATGACTTAGAGTTGTTCCGACGGTACGATTTGTATTCTGAATCGGTAAATCAAGCTTCACCGGCTGCTTTTTCTCTAACGCTTTTGATGCGAGTTTGATAATCTCTCTATCTAAAGCCTTCTCAAGGCCATGGGTTTGTGTATTACAATGAAAAGTTTTTACCTCTTTAGGAACTTGCGGTTTATATAAAACGTTTGTTAGATCAATACCTTTTAATTTCCAATGACCAATGACCTCTTGTGTTTCTAATAAATCAACGCGGCCAATCATCTCGTTAAATGTTTTAATCCCAATCTCAGCCATAATCTCGCGGCATTCTTGTGCAACAAACATAAAATAATTCACAACATGTTCTGGTTTTCCGGTGAAATTCTTTCGAAGCTCTGGATCTTGCGTGGCAATCCCTACTGAGCAAGCGTTCAAATGGCATTTGCGAAGCATCACACATCCCATTGTTACAAGAGCAATTGTTGCAAAGCCAAACTCATCAGCGCCGAGCATTGCCATAATCGCAACATCACGCCCAGTCCGCAGCTGGCTATCTGCCTGAACGCGGATACGCCCTCTTAAATCATTCATGACCAAGACCTGCTGTGTTTCAGCAATTCCTAATTCTAAAGGAAGTCCGGCATTCTTAATCGATGTTTGCGGTGACGCACCGGTTCCTCCACCATAACCGCTAATCAAAAGATGATCAGCTTTTCCCTTCGAAACCCCTGCTGCGACAGTTCCGACACCGACCTCTGAAACAAGCTTAACGCTAACATCAGCACTGGGATTGGCGTTCTTTAGATCATGGATTAATTGCGCCAAGTCTTCAATAGAGTAAATATCATGATGTGGTGGCGGAGAAATTAACCCTACACCCTTAGTCGTATATCGGGTATTTGCAATTTCTTGGCTAACTTTATGCCCAGGAAGCTGTCCTCCTTCACCGGGTTTAGCACCTTGCGCCATTTTAATTTGTAGCTGGTCAGCATTCGTTAAATATTCAATCGTAACGCCAAAGCGTCCTTGCGCAACTTGCTTAATACGGCTGCATCTAGAATCACCATTAGGCAGCGGTTTAAAACGCTCCGGATTTTCGCCACCTTCGCCGGTATTCGAAAATGCTTTTAAACGATTCATGGCGATGGCCATTGTTTCGTGTGCCTCTTTAGAAATCGAACCGTAACTCATAGCGCCTGTGGCAAAACGCTTAACAATTTCGCTTACTGGCTCTACTTCTTTTATGGGGATCGAATTTCCTTTCTTAAATTTTAAAAGCCCACGAATCGTTGCTAAATTTGTCTCCTGACTGTTAATAAGGTCTGCAAACTTCTTGTAAAAATCGTATTTATCGTTTTTGACAGCATAATGAAGTGAAGCAATTGCATCAGGATTAAGCTGATGATGCTCTCCGCCTTTACGCCAGGCATAATGCCCGCCATCTTCTAAAAAATTATCCGGAAGATCATCCTCTGGATATGCAGCGTCATGGCGCAAAAACATTTCTTTGACAACAGTTTCAACGTCAACTCCCCCGATTCGAGATGGTGTCGCCGTAAAATATTTATCAATAAGCTCTTGACCTAAACCTACAGCCTCAAAAATCTGGGCTCCGCAATAAGATTGCGTTGTTGAAATTCCCATTTTTGATGTAATTTTAAAAAGTCCTTTACGTGTGGACTTTAAGAAATTCTCCAAAAGAATCTCAAGCGTCAAATCCTCAGGATAGCGTCCTTTATTAAATTCGTTCTCAATGGTTTCAAGAGCAAGGTATGGATTAATTGCATTCGCTCCGTATCCGATAAGAGTTGCAAAGTGATGCATTTCTCGCGCTTCACCCGTTTCAAGAACGATGCTTGCCTTCGTACGCGTTCCTTGTTTCACAAGATGATGATGAAGCGCCGCACAAGCTAAAAGAGACGGACTGGATACGTGACTCTTATTCACGCCTCGGTCTGAAAGAATAATTATTGTGTGTTTGTGTTTAATCGCCTTATCTGCTTGGGCAAAAAGTTTTTCTAATTCCTTCTCGATTGACTGAGGCCCTCTATCCTTTTTTAAAAGTATTGATAGCGTAACACTGCTCAAGCCCTTCTTGTTTAGCTGACGAATCTTTTCTAAATCCTCGTTGAGTAAAATCGGTCTCTTAAGTTTTAAACGTCGAATATGCTCAGGCGTTTCTTTCAAAAGGTCTCCCTCAGCCCCTAGAAGTACATCTTCGGCCATAATAATTTCTTCACGAATCGCATCTACCGGAGGGTTTGTAACTTGAGCGAAAAGCTGTTTAAAGTAAGTAAATAAAAGACGTGGCTTTCGAGATAGTACGGCCAAAGGCGTGTCCTCCCCCATAGACCCTGTTGCTTCTTTACCATCGGTAACCATGGGATAAAGAACAATTTTTAAATCTTCTAAGGTATAACCAAAAACCTTTTGGCGCTCAAGCAATGTTTTTTCATCTAGTCCTTTTGCTTGCCAAGGCTTTGGCAATGTTTCAATATCAACAGATTGTTCTTGAATCCACTTTTGATAAGGATTCTTACTTGTGTATGATTTCTTAATTTCCTCATCATCAATAATTCGTCCTTCTTGCGTATCCACTAAAAACATCCGTCCAGGCTGTAGGCGTCCTTTCATCAACACATTTGCGGGTTCAATAGGCAAAACTCCTGCTTCCGAGGCCATAATAACCATATTGTCTTTTGTCACAAGATAACGTGAAGGACGAAGCCCATTTCTATCTAAAATAGCTCCGATATAACGTCCATCTGAAAAAGCAATCGATGCAGGTCCATCCCACGGTTCCATCAAAGCAGAATGATATTCATAAAAAGCTTTCTTCTCTTCGCTCATACCTTCATGTCCGCTCCATGCCTCAGGAATCATCATCATAATGGCATGTGGCAGAGAGCGTCCGCACAACATCAACATCTCTAAAACATTGTCAAATGTAGCTGAATCGCTGGCGTGAGGCGTGATGATAGGAAGAATTTTCTTTGTGTCTTTACCAAAAAGCTCGCTATAAAATTGCATTTCCCGAGCATGCATCCAGTTGATATTGCCGCGAAGAGTATTAATCTCCCCGTTATGAACCATCATGCGATAAGGATGTGCTAAAGCCCATGTTGGAAATGTATTTGTACTATAGCGCGAATGTACCATCGCGAGACAGGAAGTCATGGCGGGGTCGTTTAAATCTTTGTAAAAAACACTAACCTGCTCCGCCATCAATTGGCCTTTATAAACAATGGTTTTTGAAGAAAGGCTGCAGATATAAAAATAATTCTTTTGAAGAATTTCGGACTCACGCATTTTAACTTCCATGCGTTTTCGGATCACATAAAGCTTGCGTTCAAAATCTTGATTGTCTCTTACTTGCTTACCCTTACCAATAAAAACTTGCTTAAACTCCGGCTCAACCGAACAAGCGATTTTTCCAATCTTGCTGCTGTCCGTTGGGACCTTTCGCCACCCTAAAAGAATTTGTCCTTCCTCTTTGATAATTTCTTCAAGCCATTCTTCGCAAATCTTCTGACTTTTTCCATCCGTCGGTAAAAAAACGATTCCAGCTCCATAAGCCCCTTCTTCAGGCAAATCGATATTAAAACTTGCACTTTCTTTACGAAAAAATTCATCAGGAATTTGAATCAAAAGCCCTGCACCATCTCCCGTTAAAGGATCAGATCCTGTGGCGCCGCGGTGGGTGAGATTTTCTAAAATCTTAAGGCCGTCTTGAATAATTTTGTGAGACCTGTTGCCTTTGATGTTTGCGATAAACCCAATACCGCAACTATCTTTCTCAAAGGCAGGGTCATAGAGGCCCTGTTTCTTAGGATAAAGGAGATCTTTCATAATTTGAATTTATTGACTTTGATCTTGAGCTTTTTGATCTTAGAATGTATCGTGTTGCGATTAATTCCTAAGGTCTTTGCAGCTAAAATTTTATTGCCGCCGGCAAGTTCTAGCGCCCTTTCGATGATAATGCGTTCAACGTCATCGATAATATAGCGATAAATTTCGCCTCGCTTAGCCTCGATAAAGTCCTGCTTGACTTTTTGTTCGATAATTTTTCTATTCATTGTATTATTTTTTCTTCCCTTAGCAATCTTTAAATGAAAATTTTACTTCTCGCGATATTTATTAGTAATTGGCAGCCGTCTGTCTTTGCCAAAGGCTTTAGGGCTAATCTTAATCCCTAAAGGAGCCTGACGCCTTTTATATTCCATATGGTCAACTAAGTCGACTGTTTTTTTAACGAGCGAACGGGCTTTCTTATCCTTTAAGAATTTCCCAATGGCCTGATCACCCTCAACATAGGCTGCTAAAATAGCATCCAAGACGTCATAGGCCGGCAAGCTATCCTGATCTTTTTGATTCTTCTTTAATTCTGCCGTAGGAGCCCTCTTGATAATGCTTTGAGGAATCACTGCCTTTTTTCCTTTTTTATTCCGAAACTCTACTAATTTGTAAACTCTAGTTTTAGGAATGTCTTTAATAACCGCGAATCCTCCTGCCATGTCTCCGTAGAGGGTACAATACCCAACCGCTGTCTCACTTTTGTTTCCTGTTGTCAGAACGAGATGCCCATGCTTATTGGAAATAGCCATTAAGATATTTCCCCGGATGCGCGCCTGTAAATTCTGTTCCGCGACATCTGAAGGCGTTTTGCCAAAAATTGTCTTTAAAATTTTTAAATACTCAGCAAAAATACTCTTAATGGAAAGTTCCATAAACTCAATGCCAAGGTTTTGAGCCAATCTCTTAGCGTCCTTTTTGGTTCCAGAAGATGTGTATGGGCTCGGCATGGAAACACCAAGAACGTTTTTAGCACCTAAGGCATCACGAGCGATGGCAGCCACAAGAGCAGAATCAATTCCGCCACTGATTCCGATAACAGCCTTTTTAAAACCATTTTTATAAAGATAATCTCGCGTCCCTAAAACAAGAGCTTGATAGATTTCCTCTTCTGTTTTTAAATGTTTGTGAACACGGCCTTTGATAAAAATTCCTGCTTTGGTCTTGAAGTTCTTTTCAACTCTGATTTTCTCAACACCTTTTCCTTTAGAAGCCTTTGGGGAAACAGCAATATCTGCCACAATTAAATCTTCTTCAAATTGTTTTCCTGTAGCAAATGTCTTTCCCTTCGGGTCAACAAAAAAGCTTCCTCCGTCGAAAATAAGCTCATCTTGTCCCCCAACCAGATTGCAATAACAAACTGTTGCTTTAAGTTTTTTAGCGCATGCGGATAAAACTTTTTCTCGTTGCTTCATTTTTCCTAGATGATAAGGTGAAGCTGATAAATTTAAAAGAATCTGCGCTCCGGCCTTAGCCTGCAGCATACACGGCCCATTATCTGACCAAATATCTTCGCAGATACTAATGCCTAAGCTTATGCCGTCACAAGAAAAAATCTTTACTTTCTCTCCTTTTTGAAAATAACGCTTTTCATCAAAGACGCCATAATTAGGAAGATTGTTTTTTCGATAAACACTCTTAAGCTTTCCATTCGCGATAACAGCTGCTGCATTGAAAAGGCTTTTTTGTGAATCGCGGTCAACAAATCCTATGACCACTGTAATATTCTTAGTATGAGGCGTTACGGTTTTTAGTGTCGCCAGATTGTCGTCAATAAAGTGCTTTTTTAAAAGAAGATCTTCCGGAGGATATCCTGTAATGCTTAATTCTGGAAAAACAACAACATCAGAGCTCATCGCGCGGGCTTTTTGAATAGCCGAAACAATCTTTTCGGCATTGCCGTTAAGATCGCCGACCGTTGTGTTAATTTGAGCTAAAGCAATGCGGATATTTTTCATTTTTGCTTATTTCTTAGGCATAAATTGTTAAATTTTTTATTGGGACTCTTTGACAATATCTAAAAAATTGTTATAAAGGATGTCAGCTGCTGTATTAAATTTTGTCTTCATTTTATCATAATCGCCCAAGATGTCTTGCGCTTTTTGATCTTGCTCGGCATCCTCTATTTTCCAATATTCTTTAATCCAGCTTTCAATAATATCCCGCTTTACCTCTACGTGGAACTGTAGGCCATAAGCATTTTTTCCTACCCGAAATGCTTGGTGATGGCATCTTTCTGACTGGGCTAGATGTCTTGCTTGTTTCGGAATATTAAAAGCATCTTCATGCCACTGAAAGACCTTTAAATTCGGCTCCAACCCCTTAAAAAGCGGGTCACAGGTACCCTCCTCAGTTAGTGCAACATCATAAAAACCAACTTCTTTTTCAGGCGCCTTCGTGACTTTGGCATCGCAAGCCTTGGCCAAAAGCTGAGATCCGAGACAGATCCCCATAAAAGGGATTTCAGCTTCAATAACCTTTTGAATAAAAAGATTTTCGTCGGCCAAAAAAGGATGCTTTTGTTCTTCATAAACATTCATTGGCCCGCCTAAAACAACTACAGACTCAATGTCTTCAAGTGAGGCCGGGAGACTTTCACCGGCTTCGAGATCAATTATTCTTGTCTTAAAGCCGGCGTTTTTAAAAAAGTCACCCATTGTTCCTGGGCCTTCAATGGCAATCTGCTTTAAAAAAACAATCACTCTTGCTCCTTATTTAAAGCATAAAAAGCATCTCAGCATAAGAAGGAAGCGGCCAAAGATCTGCCGGAACTAATCCTTCTAAAACATCGATAGGTTTACGAAGCGCTACCATCGCAGCTTTTGTTTTTAAAGGATCGCCTTTTTTAATTGCGCCTTCAAGCTTGTCGGTTAGCTCTAGAGACTCTTCAAGCTTTGCCGTAATCTCTTTTAAAAGCTTGCGAGAAGCTTTAGATTTTGTTTTGTTCACTGCTTCGACCGACTTAATTGTATCAGCCAACTCATTTTGATATGTCACAACAGCCGGTAAAATTATGGTCTTGGCCATATCTGCAGTTAAAGATGCTTCATAATTAATAATTGTTTCATACGTTTCAAGATAGACGTCATGACGAGAAACAAGCTCTTTCTTAGTCAAAACACTATACTTCTCAAAAAGATTAACAACCTCAGGTTTTGTGACTTCGCCTAAAGCCTCAACAGTGTTCTTAAGATTTGGAAGTCCTCTCTTTTGGGCTTCCTTAACCCAAGCCTCTGTATAGTTGTCGCCATTATAAATGACTCTCTTATGCTTCTTGATAATATCCTGAAGAAGTTTTTGAACAGCTTTATTAAAAGCATCTTTTGATTTTCCTGCCTTTTCAAGTGTTGTGCAAACTTCATCTAAGCTTTCAGCCACAATTGTATTTAAAACAATATTTGCTCCCGCTAAACTCGCGTTAGAACCAACAGCGCGAAATTCAAACTTAGCGCCTGTAAAAGCAAAAGGAGAAGTTCTGTTTCTATCTGTAGCATCTCTTGGTAGTTTTGGCAAAGAGTCAACGCCGATTTCTAGAACGCCACCTTTTTTAGATGTCTTTGCTCCACCTTTTTCAATCTGCTCGATAATGTCCGTCAGCTGTTCACCTAAAAAGATAGAAATAATCGCCGGCGGTGCTTCATGAGAACCTAATCGATGATCGTTTCCTGCTGAAGCAATCGAAGCCCGCAACATACCGGCATGCGTATCCACGGCTTTGATAATTGCAGCCAAAACAACCAAAAACTTGGCATTATCATGGGGGTTATCTCCCGGAGCAAGCCAGTTTTTACCATCTGGTCCTACAACAGACCAGTTGTTATGCTTACCCGAACCATTAACACCTGCAAAAGGTTTTTCATGGAGAAGGCATGTGAGTCCGTGCTTTTCAGCGACTTTTTGCATAACCTCCATGCAAAGCATATTATGATCTACGGCCAAATTAAGGCTTTCAAAAACAGGAGCTAGCTCAAATTGAGCCGGAGCAACTTCGTTATGCTGAGTTTTAGCAGGAATGCCTAAGCGCCACATCTCTTTGTTAAGGTCTTCCATAAACCCAATAACGCGGTTTTTGATGGCTCCGAAATAATGGTCGGCCATCTGTTGATGCTTTGCAGGCTCTTTTCCAAAAAGCGTTCGGCCTGTTTGAATAAGGTCGATTCTTTGAAGATAAAGATCCCTGTCAATCAAGAAATATTCTTGCTCACCGCCTAATGTTGCATAGGCTTGTTTTCCTTTCGAGCTAATGCCGAAAATTTCTGCCAAACGGCAAACTTGTTTTGACAAAGCTTTCATGGAGCGCAAAAGAGGTGTTTTCTTGTCCAACGCATCCCCATGCCATCCAATAAAATAAGTTGGAATGCAAAGTGTCGCTCCATTTGGGCCTTCTTTAATAAAGGCGGGACTAGTCGGATCCCATCCCGTGTAACCACGAGCTTCAAATGTAGGACGTAAGCCACCCGACGGAAAACTTGATGCGTCAGGTTCACCTTGAGTTAATTCTTTTCCGGAAAACTTAATAACCACGCCACCTTCATCATCCGGAGAAATGAACGCATCGTGTTTTTCAGCGGTCAACCCAGTCAAAGGTTGAAACCAGTGTGTGAAGTGAGTGGCTCCCTTGGAAACAGCCCAAGTTTTCATCGCATCAGCGACTTCGTCAGCGATGTTCGGGTCTAACAGGCCCCCCATTGTAATTGTTTTGCTTAAAGATTTATAAGCTTTTTCCGATAAGTAATTACGCATAACCTTTAAGCTAAACACGTTTTCCCCATAGAAGTCCCCAATCGTTTCTATGGCTTGACTTTTTGATGTTTTTTTCACGAACTCCTCCTTTTTTCCGCCGAGGGCGGATCCGCCCTCGGTGGCACATTAATTAAACATCTTGCCTTTTTCTCTACCCTATAGCCTCGATTCCTTCTTCTTCAGTCCGAATGCGGATGCAGCGCGGCAAATCTAAAACAAAAATCTTTCCATCCCCGATATTTCCTGATTTGGCGCCCTTGATAATCGCTTTAATCGTCGGCTCAACAAAATCTTTGTTGACTCCAATCTCAAGACGAACCTTTTTCAAAAGGTTTACCTCGTGGACAACACCTCGATACGTCTCGCTATAGCCTCTTTGCTGGCCACATCCTAAGACATTTGTGACTGTCATTTTGTGAACACCTGCCTCAAAGAGTGCTTTCTTAACATCCGGAAGCTTGTGAGGCTGAATCATTGCTATAATCAGTTTCATATTCTCTCTCCTTTAAATGAGCGTATAATTTACGTGACCGCAAGAAGCGTAAATTATTTACGCGAATTTATCCCGCACATAAAATGTGTCGGGACGGTCTATGTTCTTATTCGGTTGTAAAAACCTGGAACCCTTTGTAAGATTCCATTCCATGCAAACTAATGTCAAGCCCCTTAAGTTCTTCTTCACGAGTAACCCTTAGGCCTTTGGTAATTTTTGCAATAACCGTAAAAATAATAAACATCATAGCCGCAACAAACGCAACGGCAGCCAACAGGCCAGCCGCTTGAATACCAAGCTGTTTAAATCCTCCGCCATGCAAAAGCCCATCGTTAGCAAGGCCCAATGCTTTGTGGCCAAAAATCCCAACAGCCAAAGTTCCCCAAGAACCGTTCATTAAGTGAACCGGCACAGCGCCAACAGGGTCATCAACGCCGACCTTGTCTAAAAAAATCGTTCCAAGAACAACAATAATCCCAGCGATAGCTCCTATAATCAGCGCTTCGCTTGGCATAATAAATCTACAAGGTGCTGTAACAGCAACTAATCCAGCCAAAGCGCCATTCATTGTCATAGTTAAATCTGGCTTACCAAACAATTTCCAAGCAAAAAACATAGCAACTAATCCCCCTGAAACAGCAGATAAATTTGTTGTCATGGCCACGTGAGCAATAGCACTTCCATCGCCAACACTTAAGGTCGATCCTGGATTGAAACCAAACCAAGCAAACCAAAGAATAAGCGCTCCCAAGGAAGCCAAGGGCATGGAATGGCCTTCGACCGCGTTCGCTGAGCCATCTTTGTTAAACTTTCCGATGCGGGGCCCAAGCATCATGGTTCCAACAAGAGCTGCTGTTCCACCAACCGCATGAACAACAGTCGATCCTGCAAAATCAGCAAACCCAAGATTGGCTAACCATCCACCGCCCCAAATCCAATGTCCGACGATAGGATAAACTGTAGCTGAAATTAAAAATGAATACATCAAATAAGCTTGAAATTTCATGCGTTCGGCAACACCACCGGCAACGATTGTGGCTGCCGCACCACAAAAAACAGCATGAAAAAACCACTCTGCATATAAAGGAATATGAGCGCCGGGTTCGATGTTATTTAAAAACCACCCGCTGAAGCCCATAAAACCATTTCCGACGCCAAACATAATAGCATACCCAAAAATAAAGAACCCAACGGATGCCATACAAAAATCTAAAAAGTTGCACATCAAAACGTTGCACGTATTCTTTGTCCGAATAAGCCCTGCTTCAAGCATGCCGAATCCTGCCTGCATAATAAAAACCATAAAAGCAGCAATCATAACCCAAAGGGTATCAACACCGACTTTTGACGCAAACACTACTTCTTCCTGCGCGTATACTACTGCTGGGCAAACCAAAAGAAAAGCCAGGATAAGGGCTTTTTTTCTTAAGATGTTTTTCAAAAATGTCATCATTTTCTCCTTTTTGTTATATCCTTTTTCTTTTTAGCCTCTAAAACAAAAAAGAGGTCTAAACAGTCACCGCTGACCATTTTGGACCTCATTGCCCAGAAATCGCGTGGTTATAAAAAATCCCCAAAAAACTACCGCCGAGAAGACGTAATTTCTTGAGGACTTCATTGTCCAACAGTAGACGCCATTGCCTACTTTTTAAGCAGTATACAATAAAAAAATTTTTTGTCAATACCCCTTTTTCAACAAAATTCCTTTTTTTGTTTTGGCTAGGAAGGGCGGCTTTTTAAAAGCCGCCCTTCTTTCTTCTTTTAAAAAACCCTTACCCTATCGCTTTGTTTCCAGTCTCACCCGTACGGATCCGAATGCACTGAGGCAAATCTAAAACGAAAATTTTTCCGTCTCCAATGTTGCCAGTTTTAGCACCTTTGGCAATCGCCTTAATAGTCAGGTCAACAAACTCTTCATTCACCGCAATTTCAAGTCTCACTTTCTTTAAAAGATTGACCTGATGAACAACGCCACGGTAAGTTTCGCTAAACCCTTTTTGTTGTCCACATCCCAAAACATTAGTCACTGTCATTTTATGAACATCCGCCGCAAACAATGCTTTTTTGACATCAGGCAACTTATGCGGTTGAATCATCGCAATAATCAATTTCATAATCTTCCTCCTCCTTTAAATGAGCGTATAATTTAAGCGACTGCAAAAAGCGTAAATTATCTACGCGAAGTTATCCCGCACATAAAACGTGTCGGGATAGTCTATATTTTATTCGGTTGAAAAGATCTGGAATCCCGCATAAGCTTCCATCCCATGCTCTTCAATATCAAGACCCCGAAGCTCTTCATTCCCGCTGACGCGAAGACCAATCGTTTTCTTAATAATATAAAACAAAGCAAACCCTGTTATTAAACACCAGACAAAAACAGCCCCTACGCCTGCTAGCTGAGCTAACAACAATTTAGCCCCGCCTCCAAAAAAGAGGCCGTTTCCTGTTGTCCCCGGAGCAAAAATGTCTTGAGCAAAAAGCCCTACAGAAATAGTTCCCCAGGCACCGCAAACACCATGAACAGAAACAGCACCAACAGGATCATCGATGCGAAGAACCTTATCTACAAAAACAACCGCAAAAACAACTAAAACTCCAGCAACAGATCCAATAATAACCGCGCTTCCGGCAGAAACAAAAGCACACGGCGCTGTAATGCCGACTAATCCAGCTAAGGCCCCATTAAGCGCCATCGAAAGGTCTGGCTTTCCAAAAAGTTTCCACGAAACCAGCATGGCAGCACAAGCTCCGGCTGCTGCAGCCAAATTAGTTGTTACAGCAATATGGCCGATATCTAAAACTGCTCCCATTGTACTTCCAGGATTAAACCCAAACCATCCAAACCAAAGGATAAAAACACCTAAAGCAGCTAAAGGAAGGTTGTGTCCCGGAATAGCATTTGAGCTTCCGTCCGGATTATATTTTCCGATCCTAGGCCCAAGCATAATAGCGCCCGTTAAAGCAACCCAAGCACCGGTAGAGTGGACAACCGTAGAACCTGCAAAATCCCAAAATCCAAGATTAGCAAGCCAGCCACCGCCCCAAATCCAATGACCAACAACCGGATAAATAAGGGCTGTCACCACAACGCTAAACGCAAGGTATCCTATAAACTTCGTACGTTCGGCCATAGCTCCAGAGACAATGGTCGCTGCCGTAGCCGCAAAAACAAGCTGGAAAAAATATTTTGCTTCTAACGGAATAGTTGACCAAGCTAAAGAATCAAACGTTCCTCCTAAATCTTTAAGAAAGAACCCGCTTGTTCCAAAGAGCGCATTTCCTGCGCCAAACATAATTCCGAATCCGATAGCCCAATAGATAATCGTTCCTACAGAAAAATCCATCAGATTTTTCATCAAGATATTACAAGCATTCTTAGCCCTAGTAAACCCTGTCTCAACAAGGGCAAATCCGGCCTGCATAAGCATAACCAAGAAAGCCGCAAGAATGGTCCAAACAGTATCCAGGATCACTTTGTTTTCTTGAATAAGCTCCGCATTGTCAGCTATGCTCGATGCGTCTTGCGCAAACACCGGGCCTGCAAGCCCTAAACACCCAATAACAAAAAGTGCCAGAGCCTTAGGCCATATTCTTTTTAATTCTTTAAACATTTTCTCCCCCTTTCTTTTTAAGTAAGCTTTAAAACTCAGCGCTAAAGCCTACGCCCCAAAAAAATTCATTTTCATGAGCCCCGTCACCTTCATCTTTAACATCCCCAAATGGCATGCTATAGTTGATGCTGGGAGCCATGCTTAAAAACTTTGTAAGAGGAATCGTTACTCCTCCACTTAAAGCAACATCTCCGCCTTCTCCCTTAATAAAGAGCTTGCGGTTATAACCAACATGTCCGCCTAAATCTAAGGTAATCCCATAAGAAGGAACAAGGTCAAGACTGTGGCTTAAATCCAGAACTAAGTAATCTCCCTTACCTCCGCCTTGGCTTTCCCGGCTATAATCATGGTACCATGTAAGCGACGGCGCTAAAAAAGTATCATAGGAAAAACCTAAAACAGCCTCTTTGCTGAAAGTTCCTGCATCAGGAAAATCATAATAAACATGGCCAACGGTAACGCTGAAGGTTTCTAAATCTTTATCAAAAAGATTGAGATTCTCAAAGTCGTATGTATACGTCAGCGATGTATCCATTTCAGAAGAAGCCCTACCATCGGCTGCATCAATATCAAAATTTGACCAGACACCTAACTCAAAGCCATAAGCACCAATGGTGAAACCAGGCTGTATAACAAAATCGTTATCAAGCTTCATTCCGCGCCAAATGTATTTTGAATAAAGGTCTGTGGTAGCACTAATATCAACATTGATATTCTTTTCCCCTAAGAAATTTCCAATAACCGTTTTTGGCTCTTCTTGAGCCATAGAAATCCCTGCCGTTAAAACAAACATTGTTCCTACAACTGCTGTGAAAAATCTTCTCATCTCAACTTCTCCTCTTTTAATTGTTTAACATCTTTTTCTTTACCAAAAAGAAAAGCCCCCTTCTTAAAAAGTCATCAACGACTTTAAAAAGAGGACTTCTTCGCCCACCTTAGGGACCCTTAAACCACAAAAACCCGACGGATCAATCATTGATCGGTCGAGCCTCTTTGCCCAGAAAATAAAAAACCTCTTAACCCTTCACCGGATTAAGAGGACTTCTTCGCCCATCTGTTACTTTAAATATACAACATTTTAGAAATTTGTCAAGGGCCTTTTTTTACTTTCTTTGAAAATCAGACATTAAAAGAATTGACTCAGCAACTTCTTTCATCGTCTTGCATGAATCCATACTTTTTTTATGAATCATTTTATAGGCCTGATTTTCATCCAAGCTATTCATGCGCATCAAAATGCCCTTAGCTCGTTCCACAAGTTTACGCGTTTCAAGGGCTTCTTTGGCCTTAACTGTCTCATCGACAAGCTTTGTGTTTTCAACCGCAATAGCAGCCTGATTTGAGACCATTTGAAGAACATTTATCTCCTCTTGTGAAAAGCTATGTGGCTTTTTAGTATAAATATTAATAACGCCAACAATGCGGTCCTTAACAATCATTGGCACTGAAAGCATAGAGCTTAAGCCCTCTTTTATGGCCAAATCCCGATAAGCATATTTTTCCTCTATCCTAACATCGAAATACATTTTAGCCTTGCGTGCTTTTACAGCTTCACCGCTTAAACTTTTTTCTACCTTGATGTCAGATTTTTTCTTATAATCTTGACTTAAAGATTGTGTCGCTTTAATAGAAAGCTCATTTTTCTTTTCATCTAAAAGCATAATCGAGCAAATCTTGGAATCCAGCATCTCAGCTGTCACGACCACAATAAGATTTAAAATCTCATCCAAATAGCTCTCAGAAGTAATCGACTGACTCACTTTAATGAGTTTATCAAACTGGTTTGCCTTTTTTTTCGTTTCCTCATAGAGCCTGGCGTTTTCGATAACACCGCTGACTTGCTTTGAAATGGTTGTCAAAAGATTAATTGTCGCATTGGGAGTCGAATGTACTTTTTTATACTGAATATTGATAACGCCGCTTGTCCTTCCCTTATATATAATCGGGACAGACACAAAAGCTTCATATCTGTCTTCAGGCAAGACATCGAACCCTTTAAAACGCTTATCTTTATAAGCGTTTTGCTTAATATTGACAACTTTGCTTTCTTTGGCAACCCAACCAGTAATGCCCTCTCCGGCTCGCAGGCTAATTTTCCCAAGTTCTTGTTTGTGAGGAATTTTTGAAGCCAAAAGGATTAAATTTTTTCGGCTCTCATCAAAAAGATAAATAAAAACGGAGTCTGCTTTAGTAGCTACGCTAACAATATTAACAACTTCCTTTAAAATCGGGGCAAGGTCTAAGTCTGAAGAAACAAGATCGACAATTTTTCGTAAAATCTCCACTTCTTGGGCTTGACTACGCAATTTAGCGGATGTCTTTGTTTTTACAACTTGCTTAGGCATGTCTTCTCCTTAATAAATATAGAGTGTATTCTATCATAAAATTTTAGGGAATAAAAATTTTTCTTCCCGCTCATTGCTTTTAGAGGTACAATGTTTTTATGACATTCAAAGACGGTAAAAAAGAAATTCTCGTTATTGACGATGACCCGGTTCAAATTAAGCTTTTAGAAAAACGCCTACCGGAGAACGGATACGCTGTTCTAACGGCTACCAAAGCCGCTGAAGGGCTTCAAATGGCTATCGATAAACACCCTGACCTCATTGTTCTAGATGTCATGATGCCTATCATCAACGGCTACAACCTTTGCCAACTTTTAAAAGCTGAAGAAAAACACAAAAATATCCCTGTGATTATGCTAACCTCACGTGATAAAGAAAAGGATATTAAAATCGGCCATAATGTCGGTGCTGATGCTTACCTGATCAAACCCGTAGATGTGCCTATTTTGCTTCAGAAAATCGAAGAACTTCTAAGAAACTAACGCTTCCCCCTTCAAGAACGAAACTACTGAAAAACTTTTGCAATCCAAGAACCAACATAGTATGTCGCAATGACAACGACAGCCGCAACAATAAGGTGCTCTAAAATCGCATGAACCGTCGAGGAGCCATCTTTTCTGGCAATATAGCAACTAAAAGAAGCAATAGCTAAAAATCCCGCGATTACGCTTAATCCCACAGCCATAGCAGTCGGTAAAAAAATCACAGGAAAAATAAAAAGCGAAGAAACAACAAGTTTTACAATAAACGTTGCTATCGTTGCCTCCCAGATTTCGCGTGGAGTATGCTTTGCTTCTGCTTCTTCGGAGATATGAATTCCCAAAGCATCTGAAAGCGCATCCGCGATAGCAATGGTTAAGATGCCCCCAATAACAACCGCCTTTGACCGTGTTCCTGCATAAAGCCCAACAATAAGCCCCAATGTTGTAATAATCCCTGAGGTTAGGCCAAAGCTAATTCCTGTTTCAAAAGAATGTTTGATTTTCATTTTCTATCAAAAAATGGGTTCTTCGATGTGGCACTTAACGGAATGGCATAAGCGACTTTGACCCCTTCGCCTAAAAGCCCTAATTCCATGGCCGCAACCCCAGCGCTATAAATAACGCGGTTATCTAATCGGTTATCCGCTGCCACGCTGACGGCAGACCCAATAGCAATTCCTAAGTCTCCTGTATTAAAAACACACGGAATATTTTCTTCCTTGCCTTTTTCTTCACAATTCTTAAATCCACACATCCCGCACTTCTTAAGTCCTAAAGGCTTTATCTTGGTTCCTAGCAAAACCATGACCGGCGCATTTAAAATACTTTGAGAATCTCGCAAAAAAACACCGGCTTCATTTTGTTTTCCGATCTCTAGCATTTTTGCGGAGATCTTCTTAATATCATTTTCTTCGGCTAAGCAAAATGCAAACGTGTCAGCTCCTCTTCCTTTCGGAGCAGTCCGCGCGGCAATGATCATTCTTTTAGCAATTTCTTTTAAGCTTTCATTCTTTATTTTATCTTCTGAAATCATAAGACCCCCCGCTTGATGAAATCCCTCGTCCCTTTATTCCTCGGGATGATTAAGACCGATAGAAAAAACCTCGCCCTTAATCAATTGCTTTTATCGTATCATAAGAAAAAACTCTTTTCTACCGAAAAGAGTGCGTGTACAATAAATCCGTTATGGATAAGACCAACATTACAATTATTGGTGCAGGCGTCTGCGGACTGGCAACAAGCTATCTTGTTTCTAAAGAACAAAAAGATATTCTTGTCGTTGAAAAGAATGACGCCTTTGGGCGCGAAACCTCTTCGCGCAACTCCGAAGTTATTCACGCCGGCATTTATTATCCTCCGGATTCTTTAAAAGCCGAAACATGCATCCGTGGCAAAGCCCTCCTTTATCAGCTTTGCAAAGAAAATAACATCACCCACAAACAGCTAGGAAAAATTCTTGTTGCCATCGATGATGAAGAATTTGAAAAGATTAAAGAAATCAAAAATAATGCAGAAAAAAACGGCATTAAAAATCTTCGATTCTTAGACAATGGTGAACTTAAAAGCCTTGAGCCAAATATCAATGCAAAAGAAGCCCTCCTATGCCCGGACACCGGGATTATCGACTCCCATCAATTAATGAAATTCTTCCAGGATGAATCCAAAAAGAAAAATGTTGAATTTGCTTATAATATCGAAGTTGTCGAAATTAAACAGGAGGAGTCAGGCTACACCGTTACCGTTAAAGAACCAGAAGGCGAACTTTTTTCGTTTCAGACAAAATATATTATTAATGCTGCCGGGTTTGACTCTGATAAAGTTGCCCAAATGGTTGGCATTGATATTAAAAAGAATAATTATAAAATTCACTACAGTAAAGGACAATACTTCCGTATCAGTAACCCAAAAAAATTTGTAATTAATCACCTCATTTATCCGCCTCCAAGCAAAACCGATTTAGGAATTCATATTACACCGGATTTAGCAGGCGGCCTAAGACTTGGGCCTGACGCTCACTATGTTGCTGAAGTCGACTACCAAATCAATGAAAAGGATAAAGGAACTTTCCAAAAATCTGTTTCGCGATTTCTAAAAAATTTAAAAGAAGAAAATCTTACCCCCGACACCGTCGGTATCCGCGCGAAGCTTCAGGCGCCGGGTGAAGACTTTAGAGATTTTGTTATTAACGAGGAAAGCGATAAAGGGCTTAAGGGATTTATTAATATTTTAGGGATTGAATCGCCGGGCCTGACCGCCTGCCTGGCAATTGCAGAAAAGGTTAAAAAACTTCTATAAGCGTTCGATCGCTACGCTGACCGCCCCACCGGAACCAAAACATACCACAACTAAACCTATTTTTTTCTTTTTATCTTCAAGCGCCGAAAGAAGCGTTGTAAGCATTCTTGCTCCGGTTGATCCTAATGGATGTCCCAGGGCAATATCGCCACCGTAAATGTTCATTTTCTCATCAGGAATATTTAAAACTTGCTTTGTAAAAATTGCCTGACTTGCAAAAGACTCGCCAACCTCAAAAAGATCAATATCTTCTTTTTTAAGCTTACATTTTAAAAGGCATTCTTTAGCTGCCAAAACCGCCCCTTCAAAACATAACTCAGGTGCAAGCGCCACGGAGGCATATCCTAGAATTTTTGCTTTAGGTTTTAAATTATACTTTTTAACAGCATTCTCCGATGCCAAAATAACAGCAGCAGCACCATCTGCCGGCGCTGAGGCATTGCCTGCCGTCACGGTTCCGTTCTCCAAAAAAGCACCGGGAAGCCTTTCCATTCGCTCTAAGCTGATATTTTTACGCGGCCTCTCATCTTTATCGAATATCTTGCCGTCAGATAATTTTATTAAAATAATTTCTTTTGTAAACTTACCGCTTTGCTGAGCAGCAAGAGCCTTTTTGTGGCTTTCAACAGAAAATTTATCTTGGTCCTCACGTGAAATATTATTTTTCTTAGCTAGCTCTTCAGCTAAATGACCCATATGTTTATCGCTTATGGCACACCAAAGACCGTCTTGAATAAGGCTATCAATAGGCTCTTTTCCTTCTTCTTTAATAATTTTAGGACAATGTGATGCGCTTTCACTGCCGCCGGCAATAATAATATCTAAGCCGTCGGCAATCATAGCCTGAGACGCCATAATGATAGACTGCAGTCCAGAACCACAAACACTGTTTACCAGAAATGCAGGCGTTGTTACAGGTAAACCAGAGCCTATGACAGCCTCCCTTGCCAAATTCTGTCCTGATCCGGCAGAAACCGTGTTGCCTAGAATAATTTCATCGATATTGTTTTTAAGTTGAAGGTGACGAGCTGCTAATTCTTTAAGAACAACAGAAACTATCTCGCTTGCAGAAAAACTTTTAAGACTTTTAAATGTACTTCCGATGGGAGTCCGGACAGCGTCGATAATATAAATTTCTTGAGGAAATCGGGTTGAAACCATATTTTATAAAGAAATGGTAGTAGCTTGTCCAATGGTTAATTTTTGCGTTTTTCCTCGGATATCAATTAAAATTGCCGAATCGCTCTGCAAGGGCAGCCGTTGCAAAAGAGTTGCTTTAACAATGACTTTTTCTTTTTGAATTTCAACCGTAAACCAGATACTGCGATAGCGGACGCGAAACTTAATCCTCTTCCATTCTTTTGGAAGTTTCGGGTTAAGCGAAATTTTATCATCTTGAATGCTAAGGCCTGCGACCCATCTTAAAAAAAGGTCAATCGTACCACCCATGACCCCGCAGTGAATACCCTCTTGCGTTGTCCCGCCCTGGGTGTCATAAATATCGCTTCGCATGGCTTGCATAAAGAATTCCATAGCCAAATCTTCATAGCCGACGCGTTCAGCCAAATAGGCGTGAACAATGCGGCTTAGCGTCGATCCGTGTGAAGTGCGCTTCATGTAATAATCATAATTCTTTCTAAAAAGATCCTCGCTAAACGGATACCCTAAGGTCTCAAAAGTTTTCTTAATCTCTCCATCGTTTAAAGTGTAAAACATCATCAGGGTATCAGCTTGTTTTGCGACTTTATACTCATCCGGCGAAAGTCCCTCAGATTTTAAAATACGGTCAATGCGATGAATATTGTCATATTTCGCTCGGTACTCGTCCCAATCCAACTCCTTTAAATCCATATAACCCTCAAATTGATGAATAATGCCGTCATCGCCCATGGGAACAGTTATCTTTTTGCTGATATCTTTCCAACGGTCTACTTCTTTTTCATCTACTCCAATTTTCAAAAGAAGTGCGTGCCTTTTTTCATCCGGCATGTGCCCCAAAAGCGTGAGAGCTTTTTCCATAATCCATGCAACTAAAACGTTCGTATAAGCATTGTTTTTAACTCCGCCTTTTTCCGCCCCTGGGAGTTTCTCGTGAAATTCATCCGGACCCATAACTCCTTCGATGTCATAGCGCCCTGTCTTTTCGTTAATCCGGCTAATGCTAGACCAAAAATGTGCAATTTCTAAAAACATCTCGGCCCCATAACGGTCTAGAAAATCATTGTCTCCCGATGTATAAACATAGGTCCACACATTATAAGCAATCGCAATAGAAACATGGCGCTGGGAAGAACTGTAGTCCGGGCCCCACTTCCCGGATAGCGGGTTAAGATGCACCACTTGCGTTGTCTCGTTACCGGCAGATGCGCTTTGCCAAGGGAACATTGCCCCCCGGTAGCCATGCTCCCGGGCGTATTCTTTAGCGGCAGATAAACGCCTGTACCGATACATTAAAAGTGCGCGGGTAATCTCCGGGGCGCGCAACGTATAAAAAGGATAGGCATAAAGCTCATCCCAAAAAATATGTCCACGGTAGGCCTCGCCATGCAACCCTCGAGCAGGCAGGCCGGCATCAATTTCTTCGTTGTAACTTGAGGCTACCTGCAAAAGATGAAATGTGTGAAGACGTAAAACTAACTGGGCAAAATCATCGCCATCAATTTCAATATCAAAATCCTGCCACAAAGCTTTCCACCTTGCCACATGCGGCTTGTAAATTGCTTCAAAATTTTCTATCCTTGCCAAAGACTCTTGCGCAATTTGGCAATTATCCACAACGCCTTGGTCACGGGACGTGTACAAGCTCATCACCTTATCAACGGTATATTTCTTTCCTTGCTCAACCTCAAGAGTAAGTTCTTTTAAAATTCTTTCCTTCCCATGAGTTAAAACCCGCATTGAAGGTTCAATTCTTTGGTTATTGCAATAAACAAGCGTTCTTACAGCTTCGGTAATTTGAATTTTTGATTGGTTTGTTTGCATCTTCAAGAAAATTCCATCCTTGCCAAAACAGCCGAATGTCACCGGCTCAAGATGCTTAGAATTAAGCTGCTTGTAGCGTTCGACGCCAGCGTTAATAATAAGTCCGTCTATGCCGTTTCGAATAGTTATTTTTCCGCTATAATTTTCGGGGGTGATCGTGCATCGCAATGCCCCAAAGTGAGGATTCGCCATGCTCACAATGCGGTGGTTTTCCATCAAGGTAATGCGTCCTTGGCTATCTTGCCAGCGTACACGTCTTGAAAGAACTCCCTTTTTCATGTTAAGTTCAACTTTCCAGGAAAGAATTTTGGTTTTAAGACGGTCAAACCATGGGCCACCATTTACGCGGATGTTGAGCATAAGCCAATTAGGACAATTTACAAAATCTTCGTTAGCAACTCCCCGGCCTGCTATCTCGGTAATAAGCTCGTTATAAACTCCGGCGACATAAGTGCCCGGATAATGGACTTTGGTCGCTACGTTTTCAGGGGCAGCCCCGCGGGTGCCGAAATAACCGTTACCAAGAGTACAAAGGGCTTCGCGCAGGTTTTCTTCCTCAGGGACAAATTTATCGTAAATAAGCTTCCAGGTATTCATAAAATTTTATTTTTCCATCCACTGGTTAACTGTTTGGGCGGTGACGCCTTCAAAACTATTGATAACCACATCAGCGCCGTTTTCTTTAAGGTCTTTATCATTACCTTCACGGGCCACGCCAATAACTAAGGCAAACTTGCCATTCTTACCGGCTTGAACGCCCGAGACAGCATCTTCAATAACAACAGCCCTGTCAGGAGTGCAACCGACATTTTTGCAGGCCGTTGTGAAAATATCCCCCTCTGGCTTTCCCTTAAGCCCTAATTCGGCCGAAACAACGCCGTCAACGCATGTTTCAAAAAAATCTTCAAGCCCGGTTTTCTGTAAAATCAATCGAGCATTCTTACTCGATGAAGCCATCCCGATATGAACGCCATTGGCTTTAAGGTCTTTGACAAAAGCAACAGCCGGCTCAAACACTTGAGCCCCTTTTTCTTCTAAAATTTTTTTAAATTTAAAATTTTTCTTGTTGCCAAGGCCGCAGACCGTTTCTTGGTCCGGAGAATCTTTGGGGTCGCCAAAGTCGATATTAATATTACGGGACTCTAAAAAGCTTTGAACGCCTTTATACCGAGGTTTTCCATCAACATAAGGAAGGTAATCATTTTCGTGAGTAAATTCTTTGAAAAGTTCGCTGTCTCTTTGCTCGCGCAGCTTAAGATATTCATCAAACATTTTCTTCCAAGAAGCCGCATGAACAAGAGCAGTTTTTGTAATAACGCCATCAAGGTCAAAAATTATAGCATCATAATTCTTCATAATTTCCCCTTTTATTAGTAACTATATTAATCTCGGATTTTGTATTAACAAAATCCACCCGCAGGGCCGCAGCGTCGCAACCTGTTGCGACTTGAGGGATTACCCTCGCCGAAGGCGTTTTGCATTTGGATGTTCTTGCTCCGCTTTTTTAAAACAAGAAAACATTCAAATGCAAAATTCGGGTTAATATATAATAGATTTTAAATGCTTGAGACTGAAGATATTATACGCAAATTGTCGTCTGTTGGCAAGGCATTATCGCAGGTGGACTCAAAAAGAGAGGCTATTCCTCATCTACAAAGAGGGCATTAAGCTTTTGAAGGGTTTGAGGGCCTATTTTACCATCGACCTTGAGGTTGTTGGCTTCTTGAAAGGCTTTTACGGCTTCTTTGGTCTTCGGGCCTGTTTTGCCGTCAAGTTTGCCAGGATCAAAGCCTTGAGAAGATAATACTTCTTGAACAGTTAAAAGGTCAACTTCTCCTCTTTTAACAAGTCCTGTTTCCGTAAACACATTAAGTTCTCGCCATGTCGTTTTGCCCGCAAAGCGGCTGACCTTAAGGCCCTTAGCCTCTTGAAAGCCAGCTAAAGCATCACGCACTTTAGGCCCTAGCTTTCCGTCACTTTTTCCGCAACTAAACCCATGAATCCTCAAAAGCTTTTGAAGAAGTTCAACTTTCTCGTTATACTCATTAGGAATAACCTCTCCTAAAAGCGCCTTTTCCTGTGCGCCCTCTTTTTGTAAAATGCCATAAACAAAATCGCATCCGCTAAAACATACTAGCGAAAAAAAGCAAAATGATAATACAGCAAATAAGCAGAAGGTTGTTTTTTTCATAATAGAAATAGCAAAGGCTCTTACAAAACCGGTAAGAGCCTTTCAAAAAACAATAAAATAAAAATATCTTAAGCCGTTAATTCCCGGATAGATTCTAAAATATATTTAAAATCGACTGTTTTAACTGTAAAGTCATCCGCTCCAACCTCTCTGGCACGACGGGCATCGACCGCCTCTAATTTTCCGGTATAAAGAATAATCTTAGAGAAATTATCGGTATCTTTGATTCTTTGGCACAATTCAAAACCATTTCCGTCAGGCAGCATAACATCCAAAATAATAACATCAGGCTTCTCTTGTTCAAAAAGCTTAAATCCCTCTTCGGCTAAAGAAGCTGAAACAACATTAAAGCCAGCGGCTTCTAAATTAGCTGTAAGAATTTTTTGAATATCCTCTTCATCTTCAATAATCAATATTTTCTTTTTTTCTCCCATTAGAATCTCCTCAAATTATAAAAATTTTAAAACTCTTTAATTTTCTCTAAAAGAGCATCATAGTCAAACGGCTTAAAAACATAGCCATTTGCATTGACCTGTTCAACTCGTTCTTGAAAACCCTCAGATGGCGTACTGGCCGTTATAAACAACACCGGGATAGGTTTTAAATTCTCGTCAGCTTTAATCTGAGAACAAATTTCATACCCATTTAATCCGGGCAATGTAATATCCAAAAGAACCAAGTCAAACTTTTCGGCTCGTACAATCTCCATAGCTTGATGGCCTTCTGAAGCTGTTTTAACTTCAAATCCATCTTTTTGCAAGCGAAAAATAATAACCTTTAGAATATCAGGTTCGTCGTCGACAACTAAAATTTTCTTAACCATGGCGTTCCTCCTATTTTACGCTTCCTTTTTGCGTCTCTCTTCAATAGGCAAAATGAAAGAAAAAATGCTTCCTTCACCCTCTTTTGATTCAACCCAAATTTTTCCGCCATGCTCTTCAACGATTTTTTTTGAAATGGCAAGGCCAAGGCCTGTTGACCCGGTTTTTCTTTCTTTTCCTTTTTTAAGCTGGCTGAATGTTTGAAATAATTTTGAAAAATCTTCTTCTTTGATACCGTCGCCTTGGTCAATCACGGAAACCTTGATCGTATTGCCTTCTTGACGTGCTTGAAGGGTGACAGGTTTCCCACTCGCATATTTAACCGCGTTACTTACAAGATTTGTAACAACCTGCGTAATGCGGTCATGATCAAAACCCACTTGAGGAAGATTTTCTTGAATATCAGCTTTTAGCTCCACGTTTTCTTTTTTGGCAACTTTATCCATGGTCATAACAACTTCTTTAATCATAGGCGCAATGTCCTGATTTGCAAATTCAAAAGTCATCTGGCTTGTGTCCAATTTCTGAAAATCTAAAACATCATTAATAAGCCTCGCTAACCGTTCAACATTTCGCTTGGCAACATCTAAAAATTCTGCTTGTTCTTTATTCAGCTCCCCGGTAACGCCATCAGCAACAATAGAAATTCCTTCTTTAATAGCCGTTAACGGCGTGCGCAGTTCATGAGAGACAACAGAGATAAATTCGCTTTTCATGCGCATGGCGTCTTTGGCTTTTTCTTCGGCCTCTTTGCGTGCCGTAATATCTTCTTTGACCGCAATATAATTAGTTGTTTTTCCGCTCTCATTGCGGATTGGAGAAATAGAAGCAAGTTCCCAATAGAGGTCGCCGTTTTTCTTTTTATTACAAAACTCTCCTCGCCACTCTTTGGCTTGTGTAATCGTGTCCCACATATCTTTATAAAACTCTGGAGGCTGTTTATCCGATTTTAATACGCGGGGATTTTGCCCTAAGGCTTCTTCAAAGGTGTATCCGGTCAATTGGCAAAATTTTGGATTCACGTACTCAATATTGCCATCAGGATCTGTGATAACAACTGTAGCCGGGCTTTGCTCAATAGCACTTGAAAGTTTTATTAGCTCGGCCTCGACTTCTTTTCTTTTTGTAATATTTTCCATTAAGCCAATGTTTGAAACGATGATCCCTTGTCCATCAAAATGAAGGACCCCTCTGTCATGAAACCAAAAATATTGGCCGTTCTTGTGGCGGAAGCGGTATTCAACATCAAAATTGCGTTTTTCGCTAATCGCTTTTTCTAGCTCCTCTTTGACTCTATCGACGTCTTCAGGGTGACATTTTTCAAACCATTCGCCAGAACTATTCCCCATTTCATTCAAAGTATAGCCAATAACTTCTTGAAAATTTCCCATCCAGAGAATCCTATCCTCAGAAAAATAGTGTTCGTAAACAATCTGACTAACAGCGCTAACCAGTGCTTCGTTTTTGCTCAAGGCCCGGGAAACAAACTCTTCAGCCTGTCGTCGCGCAGTAACATCCTCAAAGCTTTCAATCCCCTCAACAATGTTTCCGTTTGCGTCTTTTAAAACATCGGCGTTCTTTGAAATTATACGAATTTCCCCGTCTTTTCTTTTAATCTTACATTCTCGGCCTACAATAGGCTTCTGTATATTCTCATCGAAAAGCCCGCAAGAATCTTTGCAGGGATGATCGGCAAAAAGCGAACATTTCTTGCCGAGAACCTCTTCAGATTGATACCCGGTAAGTTCTTCAGCCTTTTTGTTCCACTGGGTAACTTTTTGGTCTTTATCAACAATAAAAATCGCGCTTGGTGAAAGCTCAAAAACCCTTTCGGCAGATTCTTTCGACGTAACAATTTGCTGCTGTGATTCTTCTATTTTCTTTGTTTTAACCGCTAACTCTTCATAAAGAGCTTTAATCGCTTCGTTGGTTCTTTCCAGTCCCCAGGCTTTTTCTTTTAGCGCATCTTGGGCTTCCTTGAGCACTTTTTCTGCCCGTTTATTCTCTGTGATATCACGGCCAAAAATAGAAGCGCCAATAATTTTTTTATTTTCTCCCCGAATCGGTGAAATGTTTAAAGAAACATCTATCATCTGCCCGTCTTTGCGTCGGCGAACAGTTTCATAGCTCTCAACAGACTCGCCATTTCTTGTTTTTTCTAAGAAATCTTCTGTCTCGTTTCGCTTATCTTCGGGAATGATGATGTCAATGCGCTTACCTTTCACTTCTTTTTCTTTATAGCCATATATTTTTTCCGCTCCTCTGTTCCAGTTTAAAATGCGTCCGTCAAGCGTTTTTCCGATAATGGCGTCTTCCGACGAAGCAACAATCGCCGCCAAACGCCTTGCGTTTTCAGAAGATTTTTGAGTCATATAAATGATTACAATAAAAATCAAAATTAAAAGCTCTAAAAATAGCGTTAGCACAATGCCTAGCCATCGATAAATTATGACACGATCAGCCGAAGCTAAAAAAAGAATAGACCATTGATCCTCACTAACAACGCTTTGATTGACAAAAAACTTTTTCCCATGAAAAACTATCTCGCTCTTATCCAAAATCTTTTGAATCCCCATAGACTTAAACGGTCCAGGACCAAATTGTTGCGAGGAAGCAATTCTTTTTTGTATATCATCGTTTATCGGCCAAAGAGACTTTAAAACCCACTTAGGATGGCTTGATAGAAAAATAATTCCATCCGGGCTGACAAGATAGCAATGAGAAAACTTCACAAAGTCCTGCGCAAGAACATCTAGATCTCTTTTAATAACAGCAACACCGATGATTTCCTTTACTGAATTCTTAACAGGATGGGAAACATAATATCCTCTTTTGCGGGAAGTAACCCCGTAAGCAAAATAACGGCCGGTTTTTCCTTCGATAGATTGCTGAAAATACGGCCTAAATTGATAATTTTTGCCAACAAAGCTATCAGGCTGATTACGATTTGAGGAAGCAATGGCTTCGCCTTTTAAATTAAGAATATAACAAATAGAGCTTGGTAGTGTCTCGGCATAACGGTCTAAAGCAATATTAATTTCTACTAAATCCTGCGCGTCGGGCAACTCAGCAATCTTTAATAGCCGAGGAGACCCAGACAACAGCTTGCTAACACGCTCTGTGACGACTAAAATACGTTTCACGCTGCTTCCTAGGGCATGAAGATTCGCCTCTCCTTCGTCAAAAACTTCTTCTCTCGCATACTCCGTCATTTTGGAGGTGACAAACCAGCCAGAGAAAAAAATGGCTATTACCGTAATAACATAAAAAATAACAAAGCGATTCGAAAGATATCCTTTTGTATGTGAAAAATTATTTTTTTTCATTTTTTAAAACTTTCTATGTAGGTTGCCTTCTTTTTTGACTTTCTTTCAACAAAAGGCGGCCCGCTTTTAAAATTCATACAAAGCCCTTTAAGGCCGTGTTCTTGCGGATTAGGGCAACAGACTTTCTTAACGCTACCGTCTTGCTGTAGCAAATAGCCACGCCCGCTAACCGGGCAAATTATTTTCTTGTGCAAAAATTTCTGAGTGTAAAGCTCGTCAAGATCTTCCGGGAATTTTTTATTTTCCGCATAATAAAGATCGATGGCCTTGCGGATGTTCCAAAGCTTAAAGGCACATTCATTAACTTTATAATCAGTATTTTTAACGCCACCGGCAATCCAATAGTCCGGCTTATAAAATATTCGGCTTTCTTCAAGAAGAATAAAAATAAGCCGTAGACTTAACCCTGTAACGAGGAGAAAGCCTAAAAAAATAAAGGCCTGGCGGCCTTTTGTCATAACTTCTTTTTTGTTTTCTTCTTTCTGAATTCTTTTTTGTTCCTCAGACTCTTTTTGATCGTACTCTCCAAGGATGTCGTTTAGAGTTTCCTTTTTCTGAGGGTCTTGGGGGTCTACCATAAAATTATTTCTTTCTTAAAAGCATTCTAACTCTTGCCAAAAGTTTATCACGATCAAACGGTTTATTGACGTAATCATCAGCGCCGGCGTCTAGGCCTTCAATTTCACTTGTTTTATCAGACTTGGCTGTGAGCATCACAATTGGGATAGACGCTGTCTCTAGGTGAGAACGTATCTTTTTTGTTGCCGTAACGCCATCCATCTTGGGCATCATTACATCCATAATAATCAAGCTAGGTTTATCGCGGTAGGCCTTTTTAACGCCCTCTTCTCCGTCTTCTGCTTCAATAACATTATATCCACAACTTTCAAAGCAGACTGTTAAGATGGTACGGATATCGGGTTCATCGTCTACAATAAGAACGGTATGCCGCTTGTTAACAGCCTTTCGTAATTCATTAGCAACCTCATTAACTTCTCTCGGGGAAGATTCCAAAGATGTCTTTTCGCCATCAGACCCTTTTGTTCCTTGATAGCTTTCTTTAGGCTGAATGTCAAAATCTATCTCCTGAATGCCGCAGACTCTTTCAACTTCCTCAATGGTCGTAACACCGCTTCTTGCTTTTTCACCACCTGCCTCAGCTAATGTACGAAACCTTGATTCTCGGGCAGCTTTCATGATTTCATCTTCAGAGGCCTTTTCCGAAATAAGCTTCTTTACTTTTTCGCTTACCTTTAGTATCTCAAAAATTGCTGTCCTGTTTAAAAATCCTGTATAATTGCACGTCTCGCATCCAGCCCCTTTATAAAGTTTTTCAAGTTTATACCTTTGAATAAAAATCCCAAATTTCTCATGCATTTGCCTGACTTCTTGCGCGTCAGTAATTTCTTGCCGGCAGCCAGGACAAATAATGCGCACTAACCTCTGCGCCACAATCATGGCCAAAGAAGAGCCAATGAGATACGGTTCTAGGCCTAAATCTAAAAGACGGATAACCGTGCTCACAGCGTTATTAGTATGCAGTGTTGAAAAAACTAAGTGGCCTGTCAAAGACGCCCGGAAGGCAATTTCAGCGGTTTCTAAATCACGAATTTCTCCGACTAAAATAACGTTCGGATCCTGGCGTAAAATGCTTTTTAACCCGCTTGCAAAAGTAACATTCTTTGCCGGATTAACAGGAATCTGGTTAATCCCTTCTGTCAAATATTCAATCGGGTCTTCAATGGTAACAATATTTTTTGTTTCGCTTTTAATAAATCCTAGCGCAGCATAAAGTGTAGATGTTTTTCCGGAGCCGGTCGGCCCTGTAACAAGCACCATCCCTTGAGGCTTTTGAATAGCCTCTTTAAAAGCTGATAAGTCTCCTGGTTCCATGCCTAATTGTTCAATATATTTCTTTTCTTGGCTTTTGTCTAAAAGACGAATAACAATTTTTTCACCATGAAAAGTAGGAATAATGGAAATACGTAAGTCAACTTTTCTTTCATGAATCAGAATAGAACAACGCCCGTCTTGGGGTGAGCGGGTTTCAGAAATATCTAAATCCGATAAAATCTTGATGCGCACGACCAAAGACGAATGCATCTTAACCGGAATTTTCATAATATTTTTCAGGTATCCATCAATGCGGTAGCGCACTTCAACAAAATCTTCATAAGGCTCGATATGGATATCACTAGCGCGGGACTTAACAGCGTCGCTTAAAATAAGGTTAGCCAGCTTAACAACAGGCGAACGGTCCCCTTTAAGAACATCAGCATCTAAAAAACTTTGATCTTCTTTGCCTTCTTTGACAAGCTCAACCTTGGTATCGTCGACGATATTTTTCATAAGGTCATAGATGGAATCATCAACCAAATAATATTTATCAATACATTCAGCGATGTCGTTTTTTTTAGCTAAAACAGGGGTAACGCCCATCCCTGCAATCGCAGACAAATCATCTAAGACCGTAACATCTTGGGGGTTACTCATCGCTAAAACAAGTTTGCCCTCTTGAACGCGCAAAGGAAATGCGCCATAGCGCTTAGCCTTGTCATATTGAACAAGCTTCAATGCTTGGGAATCAATTTTTTCATTATCCAAAGATATCGCGGGTAGGTTAAAAACTTTTGAAGCGACACGCAGAAGGTCCTCTTCTTTTAGAAAATCCATCTCAACTAAAAGTTCATGAATGGGCTTTTGAGCCCCAATTTGCTTAGCCTCAGCATCTTGGAGATTGTCGAATGTGATTAATTTTTCTTTTAAAAGGGCTTCAATAAGTGTCGTCATAAATTCTATTCGGCTAAAATGTCTTTTATTTTTTCAATCAAAGCTTGAATTTCATAAGGTTTCTCAAAATAAGCAGAAACCCCTTGCTGGCTTATTGTTTCTTTTAGCACCTTGTCCTGCGCTGCTGTTGAAATAATTATAGGAATATCCTTAGTGTGTGCAGAAAGTCTTAAATTCTTCAAAGCGGTAACCCCGCCGCCCCCGGGAAGCCTCAAGTCTAAAATAATGATATCCGGTCTTTTATCGTGGGCAACTTGCGTTGCCTGAAAAGTGTCTAAAGCCGACATTACCTCAAAATTATACTCCTGAAGCCTTCTTTCCAGAATTTGTAAAAAATCTAAATCATCTTCAACAATAAGTACTTTATGCATACACATCTTCCCCGTTTGCCCCATTTTACCTCGAAAACTAGGGTTTGCAAAACGTTATATTAAGAATATCTATATTAATACTTAACGATGAGTACTTTTGCAAAGAGAGGCTAGGCTGCTTTCAAGCTCTGGGGTAAGCTGTGAGTCAAGAACTCTCCATTGCCAATTGTTCTGCATGGTTGATGGCGTGTTCATGCGGTGGGCAGCATCAAGACCTAAGGCATCCTGCAGAGGAAAAATAGCCGTGTCTGCCACGGACTTCATTGCAAGGGTAACCATCTGCCAGTGAATTTGTTCAGGCTGTGCGGTCTCGCCCAAACATTCTTCAATCCGCGTCTTCATCTCTTCGGAAACTTCCTGCTTAAACCAGCCTTGGGTTGTGTTGTTATCATGTGTGCCGGTATAAACCAAACAATTCTTAATGTAATTCTGCGGTAAATAAGGATTGTCCTCTTTGCCGTCAAAAGCAAAAGCCAGAATTTTCATGCCGGGAAAATCATATTTCTTGATAATTTCTTTAACGCCATCAGTTATAACACCTAAATCTTCGGCAATAATCGGAAATGTCTTAAAATGCGCTATCAGCTCCTCAAAGAAATCTTCCACCGGAACTTTAACCCACTGCCCCTTAATGGCGGTCTTCTCTCCCTGCGGAACCTCCCAAAAAGCCACAAACCCGCGAAAGTGGTCAATTCGCACAATGTCAAAAAAATTAAAATTCTGAGCTAGGCGCTCTTTCCACCATTGATAGCGCTCCTTTTTAAGAGCATCCCACCGATAAACCGGATTGCCCCAGAGCTGACCGGTTTCACTAAAATAATCAGGAGGAACTCCTGCCATCCCCAAAGGGTTTCCTGCCTTATCAATTTTAAAAATATGCTGATGCGTCCAAACATCGGCACTGTCATGCTGAACATAAAAAGGTAAATCTCCAATAATCTGGATGCCCTTGTTATTGCAATATTGCTTTAATGTAAACCATTGTTTCAGAAATAAGAATTGAAAGAATTTTTCACGCAAAATAACATCATCCAATTCTTGGCGGCATTTCTCTAAAGCCTGCTGATCGCGATTGCGAATTTCTTCAGGCCAATTCACCCAAGATGCCCCTGCAAAATGCTTCTTAAGAGCTGCGAACACCGCGTAATCCTCAAGCCAGAATTTATTCTTCTCTTGAAATGTTTTAAAGTCTGCATCCCTAAGAATATTCTTTTTAGAATTGGCAAACGCTTTATGCAAAAGCGCTGTCTTGTGAAGAGCAGCTTTGTGATAATCAACTCGCCCCTCTGAGAACTTAGGTAAATTTTCAAGATCACTTTTCTGTAAAAAACCATCTTTTAGCAAAATTTCGGGACTGATAAATAGCGTGTTGCCGGCAAAGGCTGAGCAACTGCTGTAAGGAGAACTGGCAAGGGCTAAGTCCGTCAGATTAAGAGGAAGAATTTGCCAATATTTCTGACCGCTCTTTTTTAAAAAATCAGCAAACCGATAAGCACCTTTGCCAAAATCCCCTATTCCGTAGGGGGAAGGCAAGGACGTGATATGCAAAAGGATTCCGCTTGCACGTTTTTTCATTTTTCTCCTATTCCAACTCTAAGAAAATCAGCCAAAAGGCCAAAAGCCGCAACCCACCTTTGACAACGGCTATCCCCTTGCTCAGACTTTGCTTTTCTTTCGTTGAAAAATTGTTTTTTAAGTTCGAAACAAATATTTTGCGCACGCCACAAATCTAAACTAAAACCTAAGTAATCTAAATTCTCTAAAAGAGCGGCCACCGTTTCCATAAGGATAACGTCCTCAGGATTTTCTCTTAAAGCGCCCATCAAATGGTCGATTCTTTTTTCGGTTGCAAAACAAATTGTTTCTTTGTCTCGCGAAAACGACCATCGTTTAAGCTCCCAAATTAAAAGACGAATTTGCTTCATGTCAAGGGGGTGCTTCTCGATCTCATCGCACAAATCGCGATTGAGAACAAATTCAACCACGGTCGAGAGTGCCTTAGGAAGCGTGACATGTAGTTCTTTTTGAACCTGCATCAAAGGATAATGCTTGTCATAAATCTGGCGGAAGGAACCTTCAATTTCTTCCATTGTTGTTTTTAAAACTTCGTTTAAGATTTTTTGCTGTTCATTTCTAAAAAGATCTTGGATAGAATAGTTTTGCGGCCCAAAATATCTTTCAATCAGCCTCGTTGTCTCGGGGATACGCTTTGCAACAAAAGCCTCTAAAATTTCTTTTTCAGCCTGCTCATAGGTCCCCTCTTTCATCTGATCAACACCTCTGATGATATTATGATTCCCCAAGTGCATCCCGACGAAAAACACAGGGGTTTTATCTAGCGTGATGTCAGAGCGCACCCATCCTTTACCAATAGAAAGCTTAAGCCTGTCTTTTTCTTGCTTACGATAAGTTTCAGTTCTTACCGTATAGCAATAAATCCTATTCTCCTGAGGATATTCTTCGAAAAGAGAAGAAACAGCATAATGAGCTCCAACTCTTAAAAGGCCAACGGCAGAAGGCTTCACAGCCGTTCGATAAATATATTCTCCGTCTTTGTATTCGGGAACATTACTTTTTGCTTTCTTCAGCTGTTCTGAAAATTTCTGATCAAAATTAGTCCCGTCAATAAATTCTATAAGTTGAATAACGCGCGCAGCATATTTTAGAATTTGAGTCGGCTCAATCCCTGAAATTTCATCAAAAAACCATCCGCAGCTTGTATACATCAACATGCTGTTCCGCTGCATCTCTAAAAGTTTTAAAAATTTAATCTTATTAGCCTCAGGAACCTGCGAAAGATGATTCTCCTTAAAAAAACGCTCAATTGTTTCAGTATTTCGATTTAAAACAACATCGATATAGCAGTCTCTGACAGCCCAAATGTCCTTGGCATACAAAGGCATTTCTTTTTCGTAGGTTTTGTTTGCTTGCTCAGACAACCAATCAAGGCTTTGACGCAAGGGCTTGCGCCACTTCTGATTCCATTTAGGGTTTATTCCAATTTTGCATCCGCAGTCGCTTCGCCAGCGCTCAACGCCATGCGAACAACTCCAAGACGTATTTTCAAGAATCTCAACTTCTTCATTCGGAGGAAATTTCTCCAAATATTCGCCGTAAATCGTTACCGTAGCTAATTCGTTAGATTCAATATGTCGAAGGCAATAAGCAAGAGCCATGTCTGCAAATTTATGATGATGTCCGTATGTTTCACCGTCTGTAGCGATATGTATCATCTGAGCATCTTTTAATTTCGGATCAAACGCATCCACAAGCCTTTTAGCAAAAAAAGCGCCATCCTTCAGAAGTCTTTCAAATGCAACAGCTTGGGATATTGGCCCATCGTAAAAGAAAAGAGAAATGCTTCTGCCTGAGGGCAAGCGGCACAAGTACGGTCTTTTAGGGTCAATTTTTTGCCCTGAAACATCAATCCACTTTTTATCAGAAAACTTTTTGACCCTCTTCGCTTGATGCGGGGCGAGAACAGTAAACTTAATTCCATGTTCGGCCATGATATCAAGGCTCTCAAGGTCAACGGCAGTCTCGGCAAGCCACATGCCTTCTGGTCTTCGTTTAAAACGATATTCGAAATCTTTAATGCCCCAAATAATTTGCGTGCGCTTATCCTGGGCGTTCGCCAAAGGCATAATCATGTGGTTATAAACCTGCGCGATGGCAGCGCCATGTCCTGAAAAATTTTTTTGGCTAAGCCTGTCAGCTTCTAAAATCGCTTGATAGGCTTGTGTGTCGTGGGTCTCCATCCAAGAAAGAAGCGTTGGCCCAAAATTAAAACTTATCTTAGAGTAATTATTAACGATATCGACAATTTTTTTGTCCCCGCCTAAAATGCGGGCAGCTGCATTACGCGAATAGCATTCGTGCGATATGCGCTCATTCCAATCGTGATAAGGATAGGCACTGTCCTGAAGCTCAATGGCCTCAAGCCAAGGGTTTTCTCGAGGAGGCTGGTAAAAATGTCCGTGGATGCAGATGTAGCGGTCCAAAAAATCTCCTTTATATAAAACGACTCTGATTAAGAGTTGATAAGCCAAACGACCACTTCGTTATCTTTGAATTATCTCTAGATTGAGTGGTCGTTAAAAAAATAAAAAATTTTATTTTTTAGCCTTGGCTATTTTCTTGGCTTTTTTTCTTTCTGTGCTTAGGCTTGGTTGAAAAACATTACGATAATAGTTTCGTTCCGGTTCAACCAAAGAAACAAAATCTTGTTTTTTACGCGAAATATAATTAATTTTATCTTCGCGGGCTAACCATCCTAAAGCTTGAAAAACAACCTCGCCTTTTTCTTTAACAAGCTTGGCAAGGTCTGTTACCTTAACTTCTTCTTTTTCGCCTAAAACCTGCCAGGTTTTTCCTGCGGCTTCAATAATTTTTCCTTTCATCTCTTCCTCCTTATTAAAATTTCTCTCCATGCTTGCGATTTCATTGAGACACTATTTTTATATCAAAAACCTGTTTTCGTCAAGTAAATTTGTTGTGCCAAAACTTTTTAAAAGCCTTAAGTCTTCTTGAAAAATAAAACGCCTAAGGGTGGCAAAGTCAAAGACAAAGATTGCGCAAAACCATGGGCTCCAATATGTTCTGTCTCTTTCCCGCCCATGTTTCCTTGTCCGCTCCCCCCGTAGCTTTTTGAATCGCTGTTAACTAATTCCTTCCAATGCCCTTCATCCGGGACACCAACGCGGTAACCGTTACGTGTCTGCGGCGTAAAATTGCAAACAACAACAATTTTTTCTTCCGGCTTTTCGTTATGGCGCATAAAGCTGATGACTCCCTGCTGCCAATCGCTTCCGTCGATCCACTGTAAACCACGCGGCTCAAAATCGTGCGCGTATAAAGCTTTTTCCTCACGATAAACATGATTTAAATCTTTCATCCATTGATGCAGTCCTTGATGCGGCGCATATTGCAGAAGATGCCATTCAAGGCTCTGGTCGTGATTCCATTCTGCCCATTGACCAAGCTCAGCGCCCATAAACAATAATTTTTTCCCGGGATGAGCAAACATGTATCCCAACAATAGACGCATATTTGCAAATTTTTGCCAATCATCTCCCGGCATTTTTTCTAAAAGAGAGCCTTTGCCATGCACAACCTCGTCGTGAGAAAGAGAAAGAACAAAATTCTCTGTAAACGTGTAAAGAAAACTAAATGTTAAATCGCTATGATGGTATTTTCGGTAAATTGGATTCTTAGAAAAATACACAAGGGTGTCATGCATCCATCCCATATTCCACTTCATGCCAAACCCCAAGCCGCCTTCATAAAGTGGACGTGAAACACCTTGCCAGGCTGTCGACTCCTCTGCAATCATCTGAACGTCAGAAAACTCTTTATACACAACACTGTTTAGTATTTTTAAAAATTCAATCGACTCGAGATTTTCCCGTCCACCAAAACGATTGGGAATCCATTGCCCGGCTTCTCTTGAATAATCCAAGTAAAGCATCGAAGCTACTGCATCGACTCGAATTCCGTCGATATGATACTTATCAAACCAAAAAAGTGCGCTTGAAATTAAGAATGCTTTAACTTCATTGCGGCCATGGTCAAAGATATAACTTTTCCAGTCAGGATGAAATCCTTTTTTCGGATCAGCATGCTCATAAAGATGCGTTCCGTCAAACTTAAAAAGTCCATGAACATCCGACGGAAAATGTGAAGGCACCCAATCTAAAATAACTCCAATATTATTTTGATGAAGACGGTCAATAAGATACATAAAATCTTGCGGGCTTCCATAGCGCGAAGTTGGCGAAAAATAGCCAACAGTCTGATATCCCCAAGATCCATAAAAAGGATGTTCCGTAATAGGAAGAAGCTCCACGTGTGTATATCCCATTTCCTTAACATAATCAACAAGCTGATCAGCCAACTCCGAATATGTTAAAGAACGATTAGAGTCTTCTGGAACACGCCGCCAAGATCCAAGGTGCACCTCGTAAATCGACATTGGCGACTGAAGGCTGTTTCTTGTATGCCTCTCCTCCATCCACTTAGAATCTTTCCATGGATACTCTGTATCCCAAACAATGGAAGCAGTCTTAGGTGGGATTTCATTATAAAATGCAAAAGGATCTTTTTTGTCTTCCCGATAACCGTTTTCTTTAGATTCAACATAATATTTATAAGCTGTGCCTTTGCCAATGCCGGGAATAAAACCTTCCCAGATTCCTGAAGAATCCCAGCGAACGCCCAAAGGATGCGAGCCCTTATTCCACCCGTTGAAGTCTCCCATCACGCAAACACGCTCAGCATTTGGAGCCCAGACAGCAAAAGAGACTCCTTCTTTCCCATCAACTGTCATGGGGCAGGAGCCTAGTTTATCATAAAGCCGGAAATGAGTTCCCTCTTTAAAAAGGTAGGAATCTTGATCTGTAAATCGAGTAACGCCGTGGACGATGTTGCCGTTATTGAATTTCATTTTTAATCTTTTTCTATAAAAATTTTTTTATCTTCAATGTTTTCAACAAATTACGTTCCAAGACAAAAGTCAAAGATTGTAATTATTTTACATAAAAGACAAGAAATAGCAACAAGATTCTTTGCCATAGAAAGTTCAAAAGATTAACTGTTAGAATGAATATACCACTGAAGAGATAAAGCGCAAATCGTTCTTTTTTGTGTTGTTTCCAGGACGATTATTAAATTCATCAACAACGCTCAGCTTAAGGGACCAATAGTCATCAAGCGGGCTTGTGAGAGCGGCTTCCCCCTTTACACGATAGGCTTCGGGCTCGCCTACAGGGAAATACATCGTGATATCGTTTGAAATTCTAGTTTTTCCAATAAGACGCTTTTCTAAAAACAGTCTCGGAATGAAAATGCCCTCGCTAGTCGATTCTGTGCGGTCTCGATAATCCGTATATTCATATCCAGCGCCAAGCTCTGTCATGAACTTAAAATCTTCAGCATCTGAAAACCAATATCCAACACCAGTTGAAGGAACAAGCCGGTAATCAATATTAGAAAAGCGATCATGGTCAGCCTCAAATTTATAAAAATTATACCATTTTAAATTATCACTAAAACTAAAAGCATAACGCGCCATGCCGCTATATCTCTGACTGTCCATCTTCTCATCTGTTGAAGAATATAGACTCTCAGCCTTTAAAGTAAATTCATTGCGCTCCGTTTTACGTTTCGTTTCAAAAGATGCAGAAAGCTGAGACTTCTCAGTATTGCCGGTTGAAAGGCTGTATCCTGCAGAAAATTCACGCGTCCAAAGCTTTGATGCAGCTTCTTGAATTTCTGCTACCTGTTCTGGCTCAGAATTCTGTTTTTCCTTTTCATCCTCATTGAGGAATTCTCTTCTAATCGTAACAATACCTAAGGCTTGTGTCTCGACGGTAACTGTGTCATCCTCTTGCGCAAGAATAGTCCCTGTAATTTTGTCATTGTTCTTAAAATAAATTTCTTCAGCGGAAACTTTTGAAGAAACAGCCACACAAAAACAAAATAATAAAAATACTATTCCCTTCTTCGTCAATCTATTTCTCCGGCTAATTGTTCAACTTCTTTAAGCATGTCTTTTCTCTCTTGATCACTTACACTCGCTACAGAATTAAAATATTTTTGTTTTAAAAACGCCATACCGCAAAAATCCGCAAGACTCTGGCCTATAGTAAAATCCATAGCTTTAAAAGCTCCTGTTTTTTCACTAACATCTTTAGGCGCATTCAAGGTGCAGATGACCAAAACCTTCTTCTCCGGCAGCAAGCCTTCCATCTTTTCTGTATAAGCAAATCCGACACTAAAAACACGGTCAATGTAACCCCGCGCAATAGCCGGTAGACTGTTCCACCATACCGGAAAAACAAAAGTAACAACATCTGCCCAGCGTACGTGGTCTTGCTCGACCTTAACGTCGTCAAGAACGCCGCCTTTTTCTAAGACTTCAAAATCTTTTGCACTTAAAACAGGATCAAAGCCTATCGCATAAAGGTCGCGCACGCGCACCTCGTGCCCTTTTTGCTCCAAGGCATCTTTTAGCGTTTCTCTGATAGCGCAATTAAAACTTTTTGAATTTGGATGACTATAAATAATTAAATGGTTCATCGTCATTCTTTCTTTAAAAAGTGTTATGTAGGATTATGTCCCACTTAAGAAATAAAAGATTGTCTACAAAAAATCTTTTTACCTTTAGCTTCTCAAAATTAAAATTTCCTTCTAAAAAACAATAGGGCCGGTCTTTAAACCGGTCCTTATTAAATCAGCTGCCCCGTCTGGACTCGAACCAGAATTACTTGATCCAGAGACAAGCGTGCTACCAATTGCACCACAGGGCAATATCCCCACCCTTTTTGGATAAGATTGCTATATTGTTTGAATTTTCTAAAAAAAGGGTGTTATTTTTTAACAATAAAACTACCAAAGAACATCTTTAACCCACTGGTCTGCTTTCTTAACGGCTCTCGTAAGCCCACAACCTGTTTTTTTAACGTTTTCCGTAAGCCCAGAACATCCAGAAACAGAAACTAACAAGCAGGCAAGAACGAATAAAGACAGTAGTGTGCGCTTCATGAAATCTCCCTTTTTTAAACTAGCTAATTTGTTTAAGTCGGCAAACTGTTTTTTCTTTTCCTAAGGCTTCCATTGTTTCAAAAAGGCCAGGTCCAATAGTTTTTCCGGTTAGAGCAACCCGCACCGGATGAACAAGGTCAGCCGCCTTTATGTCTAGCTCTTTAACCAAATCACGAAAACCTTTTTCAGCTTCCTGAGCTGTAAAAGGATCGACGTTGCTAAGCTTTTTACTTAAAAGATGAAACCTTTTAACCGATTCCGCATTAAAAAACTGTTTTTTGTTTTCGTCGCTAACGTCAATATTTTCAAGAAAAGCAAAATCCGCCCAATCTAAGAAGTCCGCCAAGGTCGCAAGGCGCCCCTTAAACAAGCTTACAACGTTTTCTAGTCTTTTTCTATCAAATTCCTCGCTAAGATATCCTTTTTCTAAAAGGAAAGGAATAAGCAGCTCCGTGATACTCTCTGTCGAAGCCTGCTTGATGTGCTGGCTATTAACCCATCTGAGCTTATCCATTGAAAAAACAGCCGAAGTTTTGTTAACCTTTTTAATCGAAAAACTCTCAACTGCTTTTTCAAGATTAACAATTTCTTTATTAGGGCCCGGAGACCATCCTAAAAGCATCAAATAATTAACAACCCCTTGAGCTAGAAATCCATCTTTGCGATAATCGCTAACCGCGACAGCCCCTGTTCTTTTCGAAAGCCTTCCTCCATCTTCTCCCATAATAAGCGGCAAATGCGCAAACTTTGGCGGCTTAAACCCTAAGGCTTCATAAATAATAACTTGCTTCGGACTATTCGAAATATGGTCTTCCCCTCGGACGACATGGGTAATCTCCATTAAGGCATCGTCAACAACGCAGGCAAAGCTGTAGGTAGGCGATCCGTCTGATTTCATTAAAACTTGATCTTTAAGTGTCGCAGTATCAAAAATAATTTCATCGCGAATCAAATCATAAATTTTAATTTGTTTCTGCGGCATCTTTAGAATAACTGCTTCACCCTCTTTATAGGCTTTTTTTTCGGTAAGAAGTTTTTCAGCGTATTCTCTATAAATATCAAAGCGTTCACTTTGTAAATAAATCTCATCCCATGAAAGGCCAAGCCATTTCATGCTATCTAAAATTTCATCTAAGAATTTTTTCTTGGAGCGTTCGAGGTCGGTGTCTTCAACACGCAGGACAAATTGGCCCTTTTGCGCTTTGGCATACATCCAATTAAAAAGCGCTGTACGGGCTCCGCCGATGTGTAGGTATCCCGTCGGACTAGGGGCGAATCTAACTTTCATATTTTTTTAAATTTAAGAGGTTGTAAAGCAAGCTTGTTAGATATCTTTCAAGGAGTCTGGGGTGTTTCTTTATAACCCTCTTTAATCAACTGGCGCACCGCTTCGGTGATACGCTTTTGATCCTGTGGCGAAATACTAGAAAATTCAATACCCGTATCATAGACAACTTCTTTAGGTTGTTTCTTGGATTGAGTTTTCACAGACCAAACAACTTTTCCTTTACCCTTGATATTCTTTTCCATGTCTAAAAGGTCTAACTCTAAATCCGTTTCAGCAAAAAGCTTAATGTGTCGCTTAAAAATAATACAAAGGCCTCCAGTTCCAATATTTTCTGTATGTGTTAAAACAGCGTCTATGTCTTGTCCTTCTTGACGAACAGTCACCAAGCAAGGATAATTAACGCGTGGGAATTGCCTTCTTTCTAACCCCTTCCAATCTACCATCTATAGCCTCCTTTGAATTCTTGTAATCTGGCTTGCCGTCCCTGTTTCATCAACAGTAATTACAGCACCACTTAAAGCAACATCGCCTTCTGCAACTTCAAACTTAGATGGCATGCTTGTTAAAAACCGTTGAATAATCTTTTCTTTATTTTGACCGATTACAGAATCAAACGGACCGGTCATTCCTAAATCAGTAAGATACGCAGTCCCTTTAGGCAAAATGCGCTCATCTGCTGTTTGCACATGCGTATGTGTCCCAACAACAGCGGACACCTTCCCATCAGCAAAATGCCCTAGAGCAATTTTCTCGCTCGTTGCTTCGGCATGCATATCAACAATAATAATGTTAGTGTGCTTCCTGGCCTGCTCTACCAATTGGTCTAGTGCTTTAAAAGGGCAATTAACATTATACCGTATAAAGACACGGCCTAAAAGATTTATGATAGCTATTTTCTGGCCGTTGACTGTTTGCGTCAAACAAAGGCCCTGCCCCGGAGTTCCTTCAGGAAAGTTCGCAGGCCTCAAAAGTTTCGGATTGTCCTGTAGCGATTCTAAAAGTTCTTTTTTATCCCAGACATGATCCCCAGAAGTAAGAATATCGCAGCCGAAGCATAGCAGCTCTTCAGCTAATCGCGGAGTAACTCCGGCGCCTGCGGCTGCATTTTCAGCATTGGCCACAACAAAATTAATTTTAAACTCCTCCTTAATTTTTGGAAGAAGCTCTTCAACGGCTTTGCGGCCGGGCTTACCGACGATATCTCCGATACATAAAATGTTCATAGTTTATCTGCTCGTCTATTTGGCATATTCTACGGCGCGTGTTTCACGAATGACAAGCACCTTTATCTGACCAGGATATTCCATGCTTCCTTCAATCTTTTTGCGAATATCTCGGGCTAGCACTAAAGAGGCCTCGTCTCCGACTTTGTTAGGTCTAACCATTATGCGGACTTCTCGTCCGGCCTGAAGCGCATACGCTTTATCAATGCCTTTAAAAGAAGTCGCAATATTTTCTAAAGTCTCAATACGCTTAATATACGTTTCCATAGTTTCAGCACGTGCGCCAGGGCGAGCTGCGCTAATCGCATCAGCAGCTGCAACCAGAATTCCATAAATCGTCATCTCTGTTTCTTCGTGATGGCATTCAATGGCTTTAACAACTTCAGGAGCCTCTCCGAATTTACGAGCAATCTCTGCACCAATAATCGCATGAGGGCCTTCGACTTCAGAGCCGGCAACTTTTCCAATGTCATGTAAAAGGCCTGCACGTCGAGCTGTTTTAAAATCAAAATTAAGCTGTGATGCCATAATCCCCATCAAAGATGCTACTTCTTTAGAATGGCGAAGCGCATTTTGGCCAAAACTTGTACGATATTTTAACCGGCCAACAAGCTTAACCAATTCAGGGTGCATGGTATGAATTCCTAAATCAAAAATAGCTTGTTCGCCTTCTTCTTTAATCTTGGAATCAATTTCTTTCTTTACCTTCTCGACAACTTCTTCAATGCGTCCCGGATGAATACGCCCATCCTGGATAAGACGCTCCAAAGAAATCTTGGCAATCTCCCGGCGCATCATATCAAACCCTGAAATCGTAACCGCTTCAGGGGTATCATCAATGATGATATCAACACCCGTTGCCATCTCAAAGGCGCGAATGTTGCGCCCTTCACGGCCGATAATACGTCCTTTCATTTCGTCTGACGGAAGATGAACAACGCTAATCGTCGTATCTCCGGCATGGTCAGAAGCACAGCGATGAATTGCCGCTGAAATAATTTCTTTGGCTTTTTTATCAGCATCTTCTTTGAGCTGTTCTTCCATTTCACGAATGCGTCCTGCTTTTTCTCCAAGAATCTCATCGTCAATACGCGACAAGAGAAGGCTCTTAGCCTCTTCTGAGGTCATAGATGATATCTTTTGCAGCCTTTGCTTTTCTTCTTCAACAAGCTTTTGCAAGCTCTCTTTTTGTTTGCCGATATCTTCTTCTTTTTCATGAAGAGCATTGACGCGCCCTTCAACATCTTTTTCTTTCTTCTCTAAAAGGTCAACGCGCTTATCAAGATTTTCTTCTTTTTGTAAAATACGTTTTTCAGCAGCCGAGATCTCTTCTCGCCTTTCCTGAGTCTCCTTCTCAAATTTCTCGCGAAGATGAATTAACATATCACGGGATTTAATCTCCGCTTCTTTCATGGTGTTTTCAACTGAACGCTCAGTTTTTTCAATGAGCTCTTTTGCTTTTTGTTTGGCCCTGTGCAATCTTTTGCCAGAAAAAAACCGGCTTAAAAGATAGCCTGATAAAACAAGAAAAACACCTAAAATAGGATATCCAACGGTATATAACAAAATATTTGATTTTTCCATGGTGTAAACTCCCCTTCTATGGTTATTGACCTTTGTCCCTTAAAAATTAAGGAAGTCAACATTAGGTCTTTTTTCTAGAAAACAAAGGTCGCTATACTAGCTCTCCAAAAATAACCAAGGCTGCCTTCCCTAAATCTGCCTAAAAAGGGCAAGTCTTGACTTCTTTTGCTTTCTGCCTAAGAAAAAGACCAATAAAACAAGCCACATAAAAATGCTTGTTGCTTAAAGTGTTACTTTTTTTAATTTTTCCTAATTCCTAATGATAAAGGAAACAGAAACGTCATGGTTCTCGACGCAAGGCAGGCAATCAACGACTTGGAAATCAAACGCCAAACCAATCTTTGGCGTGTTTTGAGGCAATGTTTTTAAAAAGCGGTCATAATAGCCTTCACCACGGCCCAATCGGTTACCCTTTTTATCAAAGGCAACCCCCGGCACAATAACTAAATCAATCGCACAAAGGTCACCTTTTTGCGCAGGATCTTCTTTAGGTTGTTTAATGCCGTATGGTCCATCAATTAAGCTCGTTTCTAAATTTGTAATCAGTGAAGGTATTATTTCTTTTTTTTCTTTTACCGTAATAGGTAATGCTATTTTTTTTCCAAGATTTTGTGCCTGCTTGATCATCTCAAGCGTTTCAACTTCTCCATCAAAAGCGCTGTAAAACATAATTATTTTGGCAGCGCGAAATTCCGGTGTTTTAAAAAGCGCAGCTTGAATAAGCTCGCTTTTTTTAAGCCTGATATCCTCCTTTTGGTTTCTTATCAGCTCCAAAAGCCTTTGCCGTAAGGCTTTTTTTGGATTATCTTTCATAATAACACATCGTTTTCACTAAAACTTCAACCCTAAGATTGCGCTAACAAAAAAATGCGGTCTGGGCTGAGGGAGCATTTTACCATTTTTCGCTAAGATAGACAACCTAAAAATAAAACCCCGCGATTGCCGTTGGGGTTAGGTAACATGAACCGTATTTGTCAAGTGGGTGCTTCTCTAAAAAGCCCAAAGGCATTTTAGAAGGCAAGCTCCCGTATATACTGTGTTGGTTCAGTATAACTTGACCCTCAACGCACAACGCAGGGTTAAATGTATTATACCACAAGCGTCAACGCCTTAAAGCCTTAAACGTTCCTAAAATTAACGCTTAATCGCATCAAGATCTGAAATAATTTTCTGGCAAATCACCTGGTGGGCTTTTTCAACCTCTTGCTCTGTAAGAGTTCTCGTCCCAGATTGATAGGTCAAAGAAATAGTTATGCCGCGGCACCCTACAGGAACTTTTTCACCTAAATATTGCTCAACAAAAGAAACTTCCTTTAGCAAAGGCTCTTTTAAAAAATCAATAACGTCACAAACTTTTTGAAATGTGGAGTACTCTTTTACAGCTAAGCTAATATCTCTTACAACAGACGGGTAATCAGAAACTTTTTGGAATCGGCAAAGTTTTTGTTCTTTTTGATAAAGCGTCTCAATGTCTACCTCTGCATAAAAAACATCCTGATGTTTAATATCCCAACGCTCTAAAATATCGCTAGAAACCTTTCCTAAAAATCCAGATTTTTTTCCACCAATAAAAACAGCAGCTGACTGCCCAAAGACAAACGAAGCCTTCTTATCAAGCGAGTAATTTACATTTGTAATTTTAAGACGCTTTAAAACGCCATCTAAGGATCCCTTAATATCATAGAAATCAATCTTTTCTTTTAAACTACGCCAGTCCGCGTTTCTTTTCCCTGTCATGGCAACAATCAAAACATCTTTTTCTCCCGACGAAAAATAATTCTTTCCAATCTCAAAAATCTTTAAATCCTTTTGCCCTTTTTTAAAATTTGTGGCAACAATGTTTAAAAAGCTTGGTAACGCAGACGGTCTTAAAATTTGCTGGTCTTCAGTTAAAGGATTTTGATTAATCACGCCTTGAGAAATATTTTGTTTAGTGTTCTCTAATGCTTTCAGACCTACCATCGTATACGATATAACTTCGCTTAACCCTAAGCCTGTTGCTGCTTGTCTTAATTTTTCTTTAAAAATCCATCTCTTGCTTGTAGGAACATTTTCAGCTTTAATCTGAGCTAGCCGCATCGGCAAATTATCATAGCCGATAATGCGGGCAATCTCTTCGGTTACATCCACGCCTATTTGAATGTCCTTTCGAAAAGACGGCGCGGTAACGAGCAAAGAATCCTTGCCACTTGATGAAACTTTAAACTCGAGCTTTGTTAAAATATTTTTAATGCGCGTTAAGGGAATGTTAGCGCCTAAAAAATTCTCAATCTGAGACTTGCTAATCTTGATTTTCTTTTGTTTTTTATTTGCCTTAGCAGGATAAACATCTTTACGCGCATCTGCCTTGCCAAGCGCGAGCTCTTGAATAAGGTTGAGTGCCCGCCAGGCGGCTTGTTCTACCATATCAATATCTACGCCTCGTTCAAATCGGTAAGATGAGTCGCTTCTTAAGGCTAGTTTGCGAGACGCCCTGCGGATTAAAACAGGGTCAAAATAAGCACTTTCAAGCAAAATATTCTTAGTTTTTGAGGTAACTTCGGTTTTCTTGCCACCCATAACCCCTGCAATAGCTACAGGCCTCTTAGCATCAGCAATAATAAGAATAGATGGGTCGAGCTCATATTCTACTTCGTCAATTGCAACAATCTTCTCTCCTTTTTTAGCGCGCCGCACAATAATCTTTCCACCTTCAAGCTTGTCATAATCAAAAGCATGCATCGGTTGACCGGTTTCCATCAGACAAAAATTTGTAATGTCTACAATGTTATTAATGGGACGCAAGCCAAGGGCGCTTAACTTTTTTTGTAAAAAAGAGGGTGATTGTGCGATTTTGACATCTGTCAAAATCGCACCAATATACCTTCCGCAATCTTTTTTGTTCTCAATAGAAATCGCGCACTTACTTTTACTAAACTTAATTCTTTTAATTTTTGGTTTTTTAAAAGGCTTATTTAAAATCGCAGATATTTCTCTTGCCATACCAATCATGTTAAGACAATCCGGTCGGTTGGGTGTAATCTCGAGCTCAAAAACAATATCGCCCCCGACGAGCTCTTCTTTCTCAACCTCAGAACCAGACAGAGTGAGTTTATGCGCTAACGCCGCTGGCGTTAGCGCGAAACTGACATAATCTTTTAACCAGCTTAAGGATATTCTCATGCTTTTCTACCTCTTCAAAACGAACCATTTTTTTTCAACGAAAACAATAAGGATGAACTTGTTTGCTTACTCAACGGCAGGATCTTCTTGAGTAATTCCTGTTCCTCCTCCATTAGGAATTGCTCCTTTTCCTTTTATAGCTCCTGCTGAGGGCTACCAGCACAAGACTGGCTCCAGTCACCATGGACTTGGAACCAGTACCAAGTGGTGCCTCCATCTGTGGTAGAGCAAATTCTCAAGGTAGACGCGTTAACGCTTCCACCGCCAAAGCAACTATAATTCACAAATGGGGTAAACTTCATCGTTCCAGCCAATGCTGCTGTACAAACTCCCGGGTTTTCGCTTCCAACTTTAATAGCACCATTAACATCTAAAGACACTACAGGGGTACTTCTGTTAATTCCGACGCGTCCTTTATGAGCAGCGTCATCTCCTCCAACTTGCAACGCTGCCGAAGACTGATCTGTCGGAATTCCTGTCCGTATCCCGAGCTTACCACCAATAGTGGCTGTAGCATAAAGGTCTCCAGTAACTTCAAGATTGTCAGGACGCGATGCCCCATTGTAGAAAGAATTGTACCCCGGGATAGTAACATTCCCATCGCTGCTAACTAAAACGCCTTCGTTTCCGCCATCTCCGGATAAATATCCTCCGTTTAATGCAATGTTTCCACTCTCCATCTCAACATCTCCTCGAAAATAAGCTGCAGATCCAGTGGCGTCTCCTGTGGTTGCAAAAAGGCCAATATTGCCAGCAGGCAAAGAAGTCCCCCTATCGGTTGCCGCGGCAACAAAAGCAGGCAAGCCATTAAGCCCTGAACCAACAAACGCAGAAGGATATTTCCCTCCAACCGGGATAAGCTCAATTCCTGTCGGGTTGACTTCAAAAAGAGAGTCAGGATCTAATTTTTTAATCCCGACACTTCCATTAACATAAAGATTAACATTTGATAAATCGTCATTAGGAATAGTGCCACCGATTCCTACAGGATTTCCAAAAAAATTCTGAACACCTGCGGATCTTTCTTCATAAATACCAAAACCGGGATCACTCGCAGGAAATCCTATAGGAGTGCTTGCTGAAAGATAAAGAGCTCCGTCTCCGATTCCAGAAGGATCTATTACTGCGCTCCCTCCTTGTGCAACCTGCATAGCCCAGCTATCGTTTGTGGCCCCTGTAAAATAAAACTTAGATAAGACTCCAGACATAGCGTTATCCTCTTTTACATAAAGCTTGCGGACTTTATTTAAATCAACAGTATCATCTGTCCCGACACCAAGCTTTTCCATAACCCTCATATCTTGATACTTTCCAAAAGGTGCCGGGTAATAAGTTGTTAGAGTTACAGATCCCTGAGCAAAGACTAGCGTTGCGCTAGCTACGCCGGCAAAAACGAACAGTCCTAAAGAAATTAATGTTTTTTTCATCTTTTCCTCCTAAATGAGCGCATGATTTATGGCCGCGTTAGCAAAATAAATCCTCTGCGCAAGTTTACCCCGCGCACGAAGTGCGTCGGGATTTCCTTAGTTATTAAAATTGCTTAAGAAATCTTATATCGTTTTCAAAAAACAGCCGGATATCATGAATACCGTGTTTAAGCATGGCAATGCGTTCAACGCCCATGCCAAAAGCTAGTCCTTCATACTTACCCTTAGGATATTTAACAGCTTCAAAAACTTTTGGATGTACCATTCCACAACCTAAAATCTCAAGCCACCCTTTTCGTCCGCAAGTCGAGCATCCTTTTCCACCGCAGATATAGCAGGAAATATCCACCTCTGCTGATGGTTCAGTAAAAGGGAAAAAATGTGGACGAAAACGCATTTTGATATTCTCCCCAAAAAATCTTTTGCAAAAAGCCGTTAGCAACCCTTTAAGATCTGCAAACTTTATATCTTCATCAACCAAAAGCCCTTCAATCTGATGGAACATAAATGAATGGCTAGCATCGACAGCGTCGGGGCGATACACTTTTCCGGGGCTTACAACAGCCAAAGGGGGTTTATGGTTTTGCATGACGCGAATTTGAGCAGGCGATGTCTGGCTGCGTAAAAGTAAATTTCTATCTTTGGCGCCTGGGTCTTTTTGTTCCAAATAAAATGTGTCAAACGCATCACGAGAGGGATGGTCTATCGGAATATTAAGAGCTGTAAAATTATTAAATTCAGTTTCAATTTCAGGTCCTTCAAAAATCGCAAATCCTAATTTTTCAAAAATCGCGCAAATGTCTCTTGTCGTCTGCGATAAAATGTGCGCATGTCCTAATTCTTGAAAAACACCCGGGATTGTAACATCAACAGCGTCGAGGCCTGCCTTCTTTTTTGTCTGCATCGTTTGGAGTTCTTGCTTTTTAGATGCAATCGCCTCTGTGACTTGAGAGCGCAAGTCGTTAGCGCCTTTTCCAATCAGAGGTTTTTCTTGTGGAGAGGCCTGCGTTAAACTACCATAAATTTCTGCAACCAAGCCCTTTTTACCAAGATATTTTATGCGAAAACTTTCTAAAACCTGCAAATTTTCAGCCGAAGCGATTTCTTGCTGAGACGTTGTGATAAGTTGTTCAAAATTCCAAGAGGTCATAATAATATTCTTAAATGTTAATTTGTTTTATTACTATACTACAAAAAATAGATTTATAAAAAGATAAATATTATTTACGCCAAGTCGCCGGTAAAAATAAAATCAAAATCGAATAAAGCTCTAAGCGGCCGGCAAGCATTAAAAACGTCAAAATCCATTTGCTGGGGAGGGAAAACCACGCATAGCTTTGTGTAGCTCCTACCATGCCTAAACCAGGGCCGATGTTTGCTAAAGACGCAATTGAGGCGGATGAGGCAGTAGCAAAATCGCAGCCATCGATAGCCGCCAAGGCAAGGGCACCAAAAACAAAAAGAAAAATAAAAATCACCACATAAGACAAGACCCCTAAAACGATCTTCGGCGGAACAGGGTCTTCGTCAACTTTTATCGGAATAACCGAATTTGGAAAAATAGCATGCACGATTGATTTTATGGCAACTTTAATCGTTATAAAAATTCGGATGACTTTGATGCCTCCCCCTGTGGAGCCAGCGCACCCTCCGATAAACATCGCAACCACCAAGGCAATACGCAAGACATTCGGCCAGAGGTCAAAATCTGCCGTGACATATCCTGTCGTAGTCATAATCGAAACAACCTGAAAAGCAGCTGTGCGCACGGGAATGGTTGCATCAACTTGCATTTTTAAAACAAAGGTCGTAACCGCAATAAGGCTTAACAAAATTAAAAAATACCAACGAAATTCTTCGCTTCTTAAAAAAGCTTTTGCTTTTCCTTTTAATGCTTGATAATGCAAAATAAAATTCGTTCCGGCTAAGAACATAAAGACAATAACAACCCATTGAACGTAAGGAGAAAATGCGCCGATGCTTTCGGTTCTCGTCGAAAACCCTCCTGTGGCCATGGTCCCAAAAGTATGACAAAGCGAATCAAACCACGAAAGCCCCCCCACTTTTAAAAGCAACGTTTCTAAAAGGGATAATGTAAAATAAACGCCCCATAATGCTTTCGCTGTTTCTTTAACACGAGGCTGAACACGCTCAGCAGTCGGCCCAGGCGCTTCAGCTTTATAAAGTCGGAAAGCCCCCTGCCCTAAAATCGGCAAAAGCGCCAAATACAAAACAATGATTCCCATGCCGCCGAGCCAATGCGTTAAGCTTCTCCAAAACAAAAGCCCAAGGGGAAGCCCTTCAATGTTTGTAATAATCGTTGCCCCCGTCGTGGTAAAACCACTCGCTGTCTCAAAAATGGCATCTGTAAAAGAGGCAACTGAACCGGATAGAAAAAAAGGCAACGCCCCGAACAAAGACAATACAATCCATGAAAGCCCAACAACAGCCAAACCATCTTTGGCGTTTAAATGTTCGATGTCATCAGGAGAAATTGGAAGTATCCTGCGAAAAATAATCGAAACCAAAAAACCGAGCGAAATAGTAATGACAAAAGCAAAAAATTCGACGCTATAGCCTGCGCCGTAATATGCCCACCCTAAGGGGATAAACATCATAAAGCTCACAACCAAGAGGATGCGAGCAATAATGCTTAAAACAATTTTTTTATGCATAATGGATTTTTATGTTTAAAGAAACTTTTTTCGAGTAAAAAGCTTTTGAATTTTTGGCACACAATCTTCATGACAGAAAACAATGGTTTCCTCTCCTGCGTTGATTTTTGTGTTGCCGTCGGCTAAAAAAGCCTCATTCTCGCGGAAAACCGCTCCCACAATACAATTTTGAGGAAATTTTATGTCTTTTAAAGAAGCTCTGGTAATTGGCGAATCTCTCTCAGGCACAAGCTCAAGGGCTTCGGCGTTGCATCCAACGATCTTAATAACCGCGTTAACCCCACGTCCACGGACAAGACGTAAAATTTGATCAACAGCTAAAAACCGCGGATTGATCATAAGGTCGATATCTAAAGAATCTTTAATCGCTAAGAAATCAGGCTGCTGAGTTACAATAATTGTTTTCTTAGCGCCCATACGCTTCGCTAACACAGCACAAACTAAATTGGAATGATCACTTGCCGAGGCTGAAATAAAAACATCCGCCACTTCTACTCCGCATTCTTTTAAAATCTCTGCCTCCGAGGGAGAACCGTTAAAAACCCTGACATTATTAAGGCGCCCGGCAAGACTATTTGCAATGTTTTCGTTTTCTTCTAAAATAACAACTTCCTTTGCATAGCCTAATAGGTCTCGGGCAATTCTTTCTCCCATAATTGTTGCGCCATAAATAATAACTTTCTCAGGGCGCCTCACGTCAGGGTCAACAAATGCTAAAAATTCTCCCAATGAATTCGTTGGCAAAAGAACATAAATACGGTCTTTTTCTTCTACAATGGTGTTTCCTTTAGGAATAATGACTTCTGCCTCTCGTTTAATTGCGATAATTAAAAAAGGCCAAGGAGAATATTCATCTTTTAAATCTCCTACGCGCATATGCCTCAAAGGGGATTTCTCAGAAATAACGAAAGAACGCAATAAAATGCGCCCTTCAGCAAAGTCAGCAACTTCATGCGACCCCGGAGCTTTAACAAGTTTAACAATCTGTTGCGCGGCAACAAGCTCTGGGTTAATAATCTCATCAATTGAAAAATGGTCATGCCCAATGCTATTAATGGTTTGACTCAAGGAAGGGTTGCGGATGCGGGCGATTCTTTTTTTGGCGCCAAAGGCCTCAGCTAAGGAACACACAACAAAATTCACTTCATCAGAAGCCGTAACTGCAATAACTAAATCAGCCGATTCGATGCCTGCTTCTTTAAGGATGTTTGGATCAGAGCCTTCTCCTTCGATCATCTTGGCATCAATTTTTTCGTTTACCTTAGCGGCCACTTCCGGGTCTTTCTCAACTATATAAACTTCATGATTTTGCTCAGCCAAGTCTTTGGCTAAATTTGATCCAATAATCCCCGCTCCAACAATTGTTATTTTCATATAGTAATAATATTAATATTATATAATTGGATTAAAACAAAACCTTTACGCTCTTTAAGACAACAAAGGTTTCGTTAATTTTACTCTTTTTTAGCGGCCTTAACCTTTTTAACCTCAGGAACTTTTGCTTCTTTGGCAATTTTAATAAGCTTCTTGAAAGCTAGTGTAGAATCAACAGCAATCTCCGCAAGCATTTTGCGGTTAATTTCAATTTCAGCATTCTTAAGGCCATTAATAAATCGGCTATAGGTGATATCATTTTCTCGGCAAGCAGCATTGATGCGGACTACCCAAATATTTTTGATTTCCCTTTTCTTAACGCGTCGGTCGCGATAAGAATACGCCATACCCTTAGCAACCGAGCGCCTGGCTTGTTGATAACGTTTACTTCTTTGGCCAAATTGCCCTTTGGCGGCTTTTAAAACTCTTTTTTTGCGTTTGCGTGATGCAACAGCTGTTCTCACTCTAACCATGGGGACTCTTCCTCCTTAACGTGACAGCAATCTTAAAAAATGGCTGTTTTATTTATAGGGTAATATTTTTTCTATTTTCTTTTGATCAGCGCTTGATACGTAGCTTCCTTTTCGCAAATTACGTTTTCGTTTTCGGGACATCTTCCCTAAGATGTGTCCACGGCCTGCGCTGCGTTTTTTTAGCTTTCCTGTTTTAGTCCGCTTAAACCGCTTAGCAGCAGACCGATTTGTTTTCAATTTTGGCATCTGTGTCTCCTCTAATAATTTACAAGTGTCGTTTTGTTACTTTGCTGTTTTAGGCGCCAGGACAATGGACATAACGCGCCCTAACATGTTCAGGCCCTTTTCGACTTGGGCGTATTCGGATGTATCTTTAACAAATTTATCTAAAATAACTTTCCCGTGGTCCTTAAACGCCATTTCTCTTCCTCGGAAGAATAAATTTACTTTAACCTTATCTTTTTTATTTAAAAAAGATATCGTCTGTTTAAGCTTTACCTGATAATCATGCTCGTCAATATGCGGCTTGACTCGAATTTGCTTTAAATGTGTAATTTTTTGAGATTTTTTCTCAAGTCGTTCTTTTTTCTCTTGATCATATTTATATTTACTAAAATCCATAATTCGGCAAACCGGCGGCTTTGCCGTCGGGGCAATCTCAACTAAATCTAACTCACTCTCTTTGGCCAGATCAAGGGCTCTCTTTAAAACCAAAACTCCTAATTGTTCTGAGTCAGCTCCAATCACGCGAACTTCTGGAACTCTTATTCTCTCGTTTGTTCTAATGTACTTGTTAATAACAATACCCTCCCGTTAGATGGTTTTAAATTTTTTGTGCAACTTCTTTTTTTAGCTGCATGATAAACTGTTCAACGGACAAAGATCCTAGATCTCCCTCTCCTCGCTTGCGCACAGCAACGGATTTTGAAGCAACTTCTTTGTCTCCGAGAATGGCAAGATAAGGAATCTTTTTAAGCGACCCTTCACGAATACGCTTATTTAATGTTTCATTGCGTGTGTCAATTATAACGCGAAACCCTTGCGATTGTAAATCCTCTTTTATTTGTTTTGCAAAAGCTTCATGCTCTGTGGTAATCGGAACAATCATGGCCTGTGTCGGCGCTAGCCATATCGGAAACGCTCCAGCATAATGCTCAATCAAGGTCCCCATAAATCTCTCGAGGCTTCCTAAAATCGCGCGATGAATCATAATCAGGCGCTGCTCTTTGCCTTCTTCGTTAATATATGTCATGTCAAAACGCTCAGGAAGCGCAAAATCACATTGAATTGTAGCGCACTGCCAAGAACGGCCAATCGCATCTTTAAGCTTAATATCAATTTTCGGCCCGTAAAAAGCCCCTTCTCCCTCGTGGATTTGATAGCTAATTTTCTTTTTTTCTAAAGACTTCTTAAGAGCTTCTGTCGCAATGTCCCATTCTTTTGCGTCTCCGATAAATTTTTCCGGTCGAGTACTCAATTCAATCTCGTAATCATTGAATCCAAAATCTTTCATCACGTCAAAAGTAAAGTCAATAACATCCATAACCTCATCTTGAATTTGATCCTGCCGGCAAAAAATATGTCCGTCATCTTGCGTAAAGCCTCGTACACGTAAAAGCCCGTGTAAAACACCGGTCTTTTCTTGACGGTAAACTGTGCCCAACTCAAAAAATCTTACCGGCATATCACGATAAGAATGCATTTTAGATTTATAAATCAAAATGTGACCCGGGCAATTCATAGGCTTAACAGCATATTCTTCTTGATCGACATTAAAATAATACATATTTTCCCGGTAATAATCAGCGTGTCCTGATGTTTCCCACAATTTGCCTTTTAAAATATTCGGTGTTCCAACGAGATCATAGCCTCTTTTGACATTTTCATCCTTCAGATAGTCTTCGATAATTTTACGAAGCATCGCACCCGCCGGATGATACAAAACAAGCCCTGCGCCAACTTCTTCTTGATAAAAATTAAACAAATCCAGCTGAGGCCCTAATTTCCTGTGATCACGCTTTTGTGCTTCCTCGAGCATTTTTAAATGTTCTTTTAATTCTTTTTCTGACGGAAAACATGTTCCATAAATACGCTGTAGCATTTGTCTTTTTTCATCGCCGCGCCAATAAGCACCCGCGACAGATAACAATTTAAAAGCTTTAATTTCTCCGGCATTTTCAACATGCGGACCTTTGCACAAATCAATAAATCCGTCATCACCTATTTGGTAAATAGAAACCTCTTTGTCCTCAAGGCCTTCAATCAATTCAACTTTGTAAGATTCATCTTGACCTTTGAAAAACTCTAGCGCTTTTTCTTTAGACATCATGCTATTTTTAAAAACAAGGTTTTTCGCTATAATTTGATACATTTTTTTTGTAATCTTCTTAAGTTCTTGCGGCTCAAACGGTTGCGTACGCTCAAAGTCATAGTAAAACCCGTTCTCAATCGCCGGCCCGATCGCCACCTTGACCTCAGGCCAAAGTTCTTTGACTGCCTGTGCCATCACGTGCGAACAGCTGTGTCTTAATTTTTCTAAAGATTGTTTGTCCATCTTTTCTTTCTTGAAATTTAGATGGGCCCACGAGGACTCGAACCTCGGACACCTTGCATGTCATGCAAGTACTCTAACCAACTGAGCTATGAGCCCATACTTCTTTTTTATCTTTTGTGGGCAAGGAGGGAGTCGAACCCTCATAGCCTTTCAGCCAAAGGATTTTAAGTCCTTCGTGTATGCCATTCCACCACTTGCCCAAAA
>JAVCDE010000012.1 GCA_030765185.1 Candidatus Aceula meridiana
CCTAAATCCATACGCTGAAGCCTGGGTTTCTTTAGTAAAAAGAGAATGCTTAAACTTCTTCTTTGTCTTCGGAGTAGAGCACTTGAAATACCTGGTGAAGGAATATACAAAATACTATAACACAGTACGCCCACATGCTGGACTGAAGAACCTACCACTTGATTTTGATATTGTAAAAAACGGCAAAATTAAATGCAAAGAACGGCTTGGAGGGATTATTAAACATTATTATCGAGGGTAGATTAAAACACGATACCTTTTGTTTTACTGGCTTTCCGTGTTGTACTTTCTGCCAATGACCAGCTTCTGGGGTAGGAATATTAAACTTGCGACAAATCTTTCTAATGCTATTGTCCGACATGCCATAATCTTTGGCAATTTTAACCATCGGTTTAGACCAAACTAAATCATACAATCTTTGTCGAGTAAAAATACTTTCATTTTCTAATACCATTAACCAAACCCCTTTTGCTATCTTAAAATAACTACAGACTTTTTAAGAAAACACTTCCACCAATTGATTCTTATCAATAATTTCTTTAAGTGTTGTTGCACCAAACTTATCGTTATAACAACCAGTAAATAATTTCTTATATCTTTCTATTGCCTCTTCATCCGGATTAATTGATATAATTTCTGGCATTGATAAACCACTTTCTTTTCTTTTCACCATTGATGTATGTATAAAGGCTTCCATAAAACCATCACTCACAGGCATGCTGTATCCTATAAAAATTATCTTTTTCGCCTCAGCCATGGCAACCAAAGCCTCTCCCCACATTTTTCTCAACCAAGATTCCTGAATAAGCTTGGCATAAGTAGGCGGGATGATAACAGGAGTAAATGCATTCCCATACTTTTTTCTAATACTCCAAATTGCATCAACAGCAAAAATAGCCGGCCAAGCATGTGGCCATTTTCCAGATCGCCCTATATCCGTTCCATCGCCAAAATCATTTGCAACAAACACTTTATTAGAATTGCTTTCTCCAACATTCTGAAAAAAATTAATACTGCCATGCAACTTGCATATCGAAACGCCCCCACTCGCATAAAGATCAATATACTCTTCCCCATCCCCTCCGGCTCTGACAACCTCAACAGCATCCGAATGTTCAAAAGGATAACAACATTTAATACCATTTTTATTAGCACTATACTCAAAAATTAAATCATAATTAGTTGTAATAACTGTTAAACTCTGATCAATCTTTTTATTTTTAATCGTTTTAAAAAATTCATTGTAGATCTCTTCATCTGATTTTATTGCATTATTAATAAAAGGACACTGTTGATATATTTTCCACAACCACAATTTTATTGATTCAAGCAAATCATCAATAGAACATTTTCCGTCGTTTAGTTGAATCTCGGGCACTCCTGTTTCTTTCATCATTTCAGCAATACAAAATATTTTTTCCATATTATCAATATCATCTTTTGTAATCGTATCCGCTTTAGAGCAATACTCTTGAAAAGCTTCAAATACTTCTGAAGAATTAACAAGCAATGGAGCTGCTTCACGATAATTATCTTTTCCCAAGTGTTTCTCCAGCCCATTATGATCGTCCTTTGCCTTAACACCAAAATTGGCCATTGTAGGCAATCCAGCATCCCGAGAAAAACCAGCACCTAAAAATAAAACCACATCAGATTTTTGACTCATAACTCCTCCTTTTAAACAAAAACCTCCGCCTGGCACAATCCTGCCAGGCGAAGGTTTTACTTTTTTAACGTCCAAGCTTCCCCCTTCAAACGCGGGACTGGATATCTAAACATACAATTTATTTTAATCCCGAAGCTATTTTATGTCAAACATTTGAATCGAACGAATAACTTACAATATCTTAACCGTAACTTGCCCCTGCTCCCGAGCTATACGACAAGCCATTTCTAGCGCATCAGGGCCGTCATCATATCGGCCTTTAGGAAAATAACGCAACTGTTCAATAAGCGTCGTATGCTTCCTAGAAAATCTCAAATACCCAGACTTAATAAGGGGCTGCAACGAAAGAATTCGACTGACTTTATCCATTGTATTCTTAATCCCTTCAAACGGAGCATGTATACCTCGCTCTGCTGCACGCCGCTCAAGTTCGCGCTGAATTAATTCCTGAAACCCATTAATCTCAATCCCGAACTTTGAATAATTACGCATCTGGCAATAGGTAAGAATAGTTTCCATAAGCGTATCTGGTGTTCGTTTTACGATGTCAGCATCTAACACATACATAATGCCCGTCGTACTGTCTCGACCTACAGTTACAATAGCAGAATAATCTCCACGCTTTACTGTATCACCAGTAGCTGGATCACATCCTGCAAAAATCAAAAAAGTAGAATCAATTGTTCTCATCAACTCCTCTTCAGAAGAAAAATCATCATCATAGTAATAAAATTCCTCTGGATTAAATGAACAATCTCTTAAATCAATCGGATTATTCTGTTTTTCCGAATCAAAACTATTTTCACCATCCTGTTCGCGCATGACCATAAGATCATAATAACTTTCGCGTTCCGGCCATAAAACTTTTACACCTTCCATCATTCTTTCTTCATTATCACGAAAAAACAGAAATGCAGATTCTTTCCCTCTTTTATCCATATAATCTTCACGATAATTAAATATCGCTGACCATTCCTGCCACAACTCCTGATGCATTGCCCATGAAATAACAGACTTATAAAGATATTTATCCCAACCCGGCATCTTGTTAGGATCTATGAGCTTGGCTAATAAACTATCATAATGAAGAATCGTTCCTACAGCAATAACGTTGGTTCCCTGCGTTCCCGCCTTCAAAACTGCTTTTGTAAACCAATTAAACAGCTTATCCCGCGCTTCTACCGTCAATGTGTTGGCCTCATTCTCGACATCATCGAGAAGAATTTTGGTAGGTCTTGATTGTCGGCTTCTTCGACCACGAATCTTCTGGCCTGATCCCAACGCTATTATCTTGGAACCATTAGCGAGTACAATTTCATCTTGTATCCACCGCTTAGGCTTATCGCCGAAAATATCAGGAAAATCATCTTTCAAGTTCTCGTTAGACTCAATTTCCACCTTAATATGAGAAAGAAATTCAACAGCTTTATCCTTTGTGTCTGACAAAAGTACAATAAACTTTTCCTTCTTATAGCACAGCGACCATATTGGATAAATGGTGCTAACAACAGAACTTTTTGCAGAATTTCTAGGAGCTGCTACAGCCTTCCGCTCGTCCCTCGCTTGGGTCATCTCATAAAGCATCTGATACATATCTTCATGAAAACTACACATAGGCTGATCAAGATAATGAGGAAAATATATCTCAGCAAATGCCTTAATAGATCTTTCACCTAAATCCCTTCGAATTTTACCAACGTCTTTAATTATTTTCTTGTCCATCTTCAACCTCCGTTTTATTTTTGTTTAAATTAATAATGTCCTGCGTGATTTCTGTTTTATCGATCTTCAACTGAAGAAATCTTATTTTTTCCTTTATCCCTTCATCAAGAATCCCATCTTTCTCTGCAATTCCCTCAATAGCAGAAAGCTCTTCTTTAAGCTCCCCGAGAGTCTTAGCATCATCTTCCTCATGATGATAAATATCCGCAGATATCTTGTGCGGAACAAGCGGAAGATAGCCAAGCGTCTGAAGCTTTTCTGTCACCTCTTTTATTACTTTCCAGGCGTAAAATTCTGACAAAGCTCGCTCATTTACTGAAGCCCCTTGATTTCTAGCAAGTCTCATTAAATAGGAACAATGGACTTCAGCCTGTGTCACCAAATTACCAATAAGCTTTTTTGCCAGCCCAAGACTTGGTGACAATTCATTTCGATCTTTTATATCAGCGACGTCACGTCGCACAGTTTTATCGCTTACCTTTAAAATCACTGCAATTTGTGAAATTAGCGTCCCCTCCAAAAGAAGCACTCCAACAATCTGCTGACGCAAAGACTTATCGATATCTCTCGGGTCAACTTCGCCTGATTGAATTTGTTGCAGTAAAGTTAAAATAGGCTTATCTTTATTTTCCATTTTGTGCCTCCTTGAAATATTTATTTCTTATATCATTAGGAAGCTTTTCCAATCCAATATAGCGACCCAGCCTACGTACACACAAATCCACATATTTCGATTCAAGCTCTATTCCATAGCATCTTCTTCCCAATTTTTCACAAGCAATGAGATCTCCTCCGCTACCAATAAAAGGCGAAAGGACAATATCTCCTCTTTGAGACGAATTTTTTATGGCCCGTTCAGATAATTCAACAGGTTTGACCGTTGGATGATAATCTTCAAAAAGCTTTTCCCTATTAACTTCCCATACGTTCGATTCTTTAGTGCTTCCGTACCAACGATGAGGTCCATTTCCCTTAAGCCAGGCATATAAACAAAATTCGGACTGAAAATTATAGTCCGAATATGAAATCGCTGCTGTAGGCTTAACCCAAGTTATAATATTTGATAAAACAAAATCCAACTCTATAAGGATTCCGCTCATAGCTGAAAATTGTTTAAAACCATTCCAGCAATATAAAGGACTTCCCTCATCCATAAATTTTTTAATATTACTTAAAACTGTTTTCATAAACTTTTCATAATCAGGCTGTGACAAATTATCATTCGCGATCTTAAATTCTTTTTTTAACTTTCTTTTTTTCCATTTCTTACTCGGCCTATTCCCTGAAACATAGCCACATGAATATGGAAAATCCAGGCAAGAAAGTTGAACTTTCTTCCCATCCATTAATCGTTCAAAGCTTGCAGGATTAAGAGAATCTGAACAGAGAATTCTGTGGTCATTTAGAATGACCAAGTCACCTGGTTTTGTTATCGGAGCTATGATCTTTTCTAACTCACCATCAACATCAAAATTCTCCTCCTTTTCTGGTAAATAATTATCGAACAAATTTGACAAATCAGGTGTAGCGAAACCAACACTCTGAATATCAAATTCAGGCATTTTCGTAAGATCATCTAAGAGAGCGGCAAGCTGCTGATAATCCCATCGTCCGGTGATACGATTGAGTGCAATCATTAATCCTTTCTCCTCAATAGAATTCAAATTTACTACAACTACATCTATTTCCGTCTCACCCTGAGCTTTCAAAATCTCTAACCGCTGATGCCCACTAACTAAAAAACCAGTTTTTTCATTCCAAACCAAAGGTTGAACATTACCATAATTCTTGAAACTACTCTCAATCTGATGGTACTCTGGGTCACTATCGTTTAATTTAACCCTTGGATTAGCTGGATTATCTTTAATTTTCTTAATTGAAACTTTAGTAACTTTCATAAAAACCTCCTGTTTTATCGTTTTCTTTTAAAATAATCAATAACTGCCTCTTTAGGCGCACCGAAAGAGTAACTGACCACATCGATAATCCCTGTGAAACCTCGCTTTAAAATAATGTAGTCATCCTCTTCAGCAAACGAATGTTCCTTGCTAGATGAAGTACACTTGCGCCTGATGCGATCCTCGGGTTTTTCCTTATCAAAAACCGTAAACCCGCAATGCTCGCATATTAAGAGTTTGCCAGATTCCAAAGTCTTGACTTTCTCTTGCAAAGACATTCCCCTCAACCAATCCTCGAGCTTTTTATTTCTAACTTCTTTACCTTTGGATTTCATGACCACTCCTTTTTAAATTATTTTAATTTAGTTCTTGCCATCTGTTAGGCTTTTAGTGCTTTCACACCTCTAATCCTTAGGATGATTTGGTTTGGGCACATAAAATTATCATATGCCCAAGCCATTCTTGATTACTCTTCTTTTGGAAGAATTGCGTAACCACCTTCTTCACAAAGCGGGCAACTGTTAGGAAATGCCTCGCCTGGTTTAATGTCTTTGGGTAGCTGTAAATTGATATTACCTTCGAGAACGTAATACCTGCCACCGCAATCGACACATTCAACCTTTAACATTGGCTCCATTTTAATCACCTCCTTTTTTAGCTTAATATTCTATGTTTACTTATTCAATATTACATAAACATTATAGGATAAAAAAATTTACTCGTTTCTCCAGTTTATGGCCTCCCAATCTTCCTCATTTAGCGTAATTACGCCATCTTTGACAAGTTTTACCATATGTTGTATTGCGGTATTTTTCTGCTCATTTATATAGTCAATTCTCTGACCTATCTTTTCTAATTTGTGTTTTTCAATTTTATATCGTGGCTTGTCAGCTATTATTTTACGCATTTGAAGCGCAAGAGAAAAATATTGCAGACTGAGTTTACCCGACATCTTTGAAAGATGCTCCAGAAACTTCTTCTCTTCTGACTCTTTACCCCATTTTAAAAGTTCTGCAATTTTTTTCCGAGCGACAAAAAACAACTGTTGAAATTCATCCGATTTTAAACGATTATCTTCAAACAGCTCAATTTCTCTTGCCCTCTTAAGCATGTCATGCTCATCTTTTACTTTTTTCCTAATTTCATCATAAGTCAATCCTTCATTATCATGTAAATCAATAATGCGTTCTAAAAAGGGCACTATTCCCCTTAAGTAGAATACAGAACGTCCCTTTCGAAATTGCAATCCAGTTTCTTTACTTATTAAATGCGTAGGAGAAGTGACTATAGGTTTGTGAATCAACTTATGTCTAGTGCGTAGAGTATCGAACCAAGTTTTATTTTTCCCTTTTTTTTCAAGACGCTCTAATAACTCGCTGTAAGATATTATATTCTGCGGATACGAATCCATGATGCCTCCAATGTTTATGTATTTATATTATACATAAACACACATCAATTGCAAGAAATATTTTAATGAGCATTACATTTGTTTTAATTTATTTTATTCTCTATAAAATGTCCTTATAGAAATCTCCAACTAACACGCTTATTCCTTAATCACACTGCTTAACTTATCCTTAAGCACGATCATTGCTATGCAGTCATCTTCATTATAATCCAGAATACGTTGCATGGTTTTAGGGTCCTTGCTGCTACACCATTCATTAAACCATTGAATAGATGCAGCGCCAGAAGGATTTTCATCTCGCCAATTAAATCCCAAATGCTGAGCTAAAGTTTTGATAGAGTAGTTATAGGTCGGCCATTCTGTGTGCTTCTTAACAATATCACAATAAAGATCAATGCTTCTTACAGGATTAAACAGCCATTCAACTTCTTCTGCTGAAGCTACGTTAGGATATTTTGAGGCCAGAACACGAAACTGTGTCCGCTCATACTTGCTATAATAATACATCGCCCACTCATCTTCCGGCAAAGAACGTATATATGCCCAAAACTCAGCCCAAGCACGTTTTTCTTCTTCCGCCGAAACATCTTTAGCCGTAAACGAATAAAATACATTCTCTTCTCGGCCTTCTCTTCGCTCAACCGCGCCATGCAGATAGACGATTTCTTGAGTTGGGTCTGTTTCAATGTCGAAGAAAATCTCAATAGGCTTTTTAGGAAAACTAAAGTCTCCGAGAATAAGCGGATCCTTCTTACCTGATGCTAAAAGTTTAGCCCTGCGACTAAAAGCCAAAAACATCTTTTCAGCAATCCCTTTTATTCCATGGTTATTCTTTGCAGCGATAAAATCTTTTAATTCTATTTTAGAAAAGTCTTTAAAATCTCCCGTAATAACTTTTAAAGCTTCTTTTCTTGATCGACCAAGCTCAGGGATAAGTGTCAAACAATTTGCGTTAACACACTTACTTTTACAATCTTCATACCATTCACAAATTTTGCATTCACTTCCTAATGCTGGCTCTGTGATAAAGCTTTTGTTATAAACACTTCTCACAGCTGCAAGTGTATCAACATAAAATTCCCACCACGGCTGTGGATTTCTAGACCCTCGAACCGTGCTTAAATCATAGTCAACGATGTTTCCTGTGCTATCTAGAATTTTTCCTAGATTCTGTGTGAGGAATCCTAGGCGGATAAGCGCATCTACATAAAGAGCAATCTGAACCGCATAACTTTTCTTTAATTTTCCGTCACCTGCATCATCATCTCCATCATAGCCCATCCCAGATTTAATA
>JAVCDE010000029.1 GCA_030765185.1 Candidatus Aceula meridiana
TCTGCCGAAAATTATATTGCCAGTCAGAAATCTCAAGGATGGATTGCTCTGCCAGAAAAATACGATGATGGCGGCTTCACAGGTGCCAATATTGATCGGCCCGCTGTACAACAACTTTTGAAAGACATTGCTGACGGTAAAATTGATTGCGTGGTTGTTTATAAAGTTGATCGCCTTTCGCGCTCCCTTTTGGATTTTACACGACTGCTGGAAACCTTCGAACAAAACAATGTCACATTCGTTTCAGTGACACAACATTTTAATACCAACAGTTCCATGGGAAGATTAACGCTCAACATCCTTCTATCCTTTGCTCAATTTGAACGTGAGATGATTAGCGAACGCACTGCGGATAAAATAGGCGCTGCCCGTCGTAAGGGAAAATACACAGGAGGATGTCCGGCGATTGGATTCAATGTAGATAAAGAAAAACATACACTTATTATCAATTCAAAAGAAGCAACCTTGGTTCAGCATGTCTTTGACCTCTATATCAAGGAGCAATCTCTGCTAAAAGTGGCCGAGGTTGTTAATTCTGAAGGGTATCGCACCAAACTACATAAAAGAAAATCTGGGAAAACAGCCGGTGGAAAGTTATTTAAAAATACCAGCATCCAATGGATCGTAAAAAACGTCCATTACATAGGGAAGGTATCCCACAAGGATAAAATTTACGACGGGCAACATAAAGCAATTATCTCAGAAGAAAAATTTTCCAAGGCTCAGGCTATTCTAAAAGAAAATACTCGTCTTAGAAGCTCACCGAAAAAACAAAAAAACCTTGGGCTTTTATCCCATCTTCTCTACTGCCATCCTTGCCAAAAGAAAATGATTCATACCTATGCCCGAAAGAAAACCCGTCACTATAAATATTACATCTGCCAAACAGCAACAAAACACGGATACAAACACTGCCCTACAAAGATGCTCGCTTCTCACCTAATCGAGAATCCAATTGTTGCCTCGCTTAATATCCCAGGATGGGACAACCTGTTGTTTAAAGAACAACGCCAGAAAATTATTAGCCTTATCGAAAAGATAGAAGTCGACAGAGAAAGTGGGCTACTGACCGTTCACCTGACAAACGGCACAAATGCCCGGCTGCAAATGCAATCAATTGATAAAACCGATCCTAAAAAAGAATTCGCGAAACTTCCTATTGCAAAACAACTCCTGCTCCTTGCTCATCAAATTCATGGATTTGTCGACTCTGGAAAAGCCGCAAATCTTAAAGAAATATCTGAATGGACAGGCCTCTCTCATTCTCGCATATGTCAGGTTATGAATTTCTTAAATCTCTGTCCAGAGATTCAGGAAGATATCCTCTTCGACAATAATGACTCTCACCATAAAATCCCCGAATACAAAATTCGCCCTATTTGCAAAGAACCCAACCAGAAAATCCAACAAGAAATGTGGCAAAAAATTATAAAATATTAAAAGATAGGTCCTTTGCCCTTCGGGCTTCAGGATGACCCCTCGGGAAAGGAAATCTAAGAAATCCCCAAGGGTTCAATTAACTAGAGAGTTTTCACGAAATACATAACTTTTCTAGTAAATGCACTCTAGGTCCACCTGAAACAATCCACTTAGTGCAAAATACCAACTAATATGCGTTAACTAGCCGTCGTTTACTAACTGGCAATTGTGAGAGTCTTCGAGGGATTTTTAATGAATAAGGCAAGACCAACGAACTTAGACTTTGTTAATTATTCGAGGTTGGCAGCAACATGGTAAAATGCCTAGTCAATTAAGACGTAACCTTTTGACACCCAAACACATAAAAAATCCCTGACTGAAACATTCAATCAGGGATTTCTTGTCTTCTCAGAATAAATTCTAAGAAGAATACTTGGTAGGGTAAGCCAATCAGGTATCGACCTACCCTCTCTGCAACACACCACCATTCTATATGATTATATCAGCTTTAACCAAGAAACTAACAAAATTTAAAAGTGCTTTCTCAACTGAAGAGGAACATCCCAGTTTATACCGCTATTTTATGTCCTATTTGTCCACTATTTTCAGCCTAAATTATACACAACTATCTGATATATAATCAATTAGCAAATGTCCACCCTATTGAGGTGGACATACCGACCTTCAATCCTGCGCCCTTTAGGGTATTACGAGATCCATTCAGGTGTTCTCTCTTGTTACATGGTTTTTTCTAACATTTATGGCTATTTTGCCTACGCCCATTAAGGTATTAACACAGTGTTAGACGAAATCACTCCATATCTTAAAGCAATTCTCTATGGTGCTTAACAACTTTTGCCCGAATCATATAAATGACATCTTCAGCAATAGCACAGGCATGGTCACAAATCCTCTCGAGGTCCCTCGCTGCCAAAAGAAGAGGAATCGTGCGCGGAACAACAGACCCATCTTTTGCCATGTGATCATAAACAAGTTCCCGAATGATATCGTTTCTCAGACGGTTCGCTTCTTTGTCCGTTAAAATAACTTCTTGGGCAAGCTCCTCATTACGGTCAACAAAGGCGTCAATGGCTTTTTTTACCATTGTCTTTGCGATATCGGAAAGTTTCGAAATATCAGCGAGCGCTTTTACCGCAGATTGTTCGGGAAGCTCCATGGCTCTTTGACAAATATTAACAGCCAAATCAGCCATACGCTCAAGCTCGGCATTAATATGAATAGCCGTCGCAATAAAGCGCAAGTCTATCGCCACCGGCTGGAAAAGGGCAAATAAGTCAATGCATCTTTCCTCGACGATGTTTTCGAGTTCATCAATCTTTTTGTCGGCACAAATTGTCACTTCCGCCAATTCTTTGTCTTTTTTCTTTAAGGCTTCCGTAGAGTTATGAATCGCGTCCTCAACTAAAGCAGCCATCTTCAAGAGATCAGTGGTTAAAATTCTTAGTTCTTCGTCTAAATGTCTTTTCTGCATTTTTTAACTCCGTTATTAATATTACCCGAAACGCCCGGTTACATAATCTTCGGTAATTTTGTTTGATGGATTAGTAAAAATTTTGCTTGTGGCATCATATTCAATTAATTCTCCCATCATAAAAAAGGCAGAAAAGTCCGATACACGGGCTGCCTGCTGCATATTATGCGTAACAATAATAATGGTGTATTCTTTTTTTAACTGATGAATCAGTTCTTCGACTTTTGATGTCGCAATCGGGTCTAAAGCCGACGCCGGCTCGTCTAAAAGAAGTATCCTTGGCTCAATCGCAAGCGCACGCGCAATGCAAAGCCTCTGCTGCTGGCCGCCTGATAAAGAAAACGGACTGTCAGAGAGCCTGTCTTTAACCTCATCCCAAATAGCGGCATCTTTAAGGCTCTTCTCGACTTTTTGCGCAATCACCCTCTGATCCTTGACACCGTTAATCCTTAGCCCATAAGCCACGTTTTCAAAAACTGACTTTGGAAAAGGGTTTGATTTCTGAAAAACCATGCCGACATCGCGTCTCAAAGTAACAACATCTTGATCTTTTTCATAAATATTCTTACCGTCAATATAAATAAAACCTTCAGCCCTCGTATTCTTAATAATATCATTCATTCGGTTAATACACCGTAAAAATGTAGATTTTCCGCATCCCGAAGGCCCAATGATTCCAACGACATTATTTTCTTTAATAGCTATTTGAATATTTTTCAAAGCCCAAGTGTTGCCGTAATAAAAATTAAAACTTTCAACTTTAATTTTTATATTCTTTTTGACCGGACTAGCTGATTCACCTCTCACGCTTTTTGAAGACGTTTGAGTTGTCGCTTGGCTTCTGAATATTGATGTTGCATTTAAAAACTTTTCATTTTTCATAGCAGTACCTTGCATTTTTATTCCTTTTTAATTTTTCTCAACTGATATCTTAAGACAACAGAAAAAATATTCATCCCAAAAACAAATGTAATCAAAACAAGGGCTGTCCCATAAGCTAAAGGGCGTACGCCCTCAATATCATGATGTTGCGTTGCCATAATGTACAGATGATACGGCAGCGCCATAAACTGGTCAGACAATGATTTTGGTAAAAATGGTAAAAAGAACGCCGCGCCGGTAAATAAAATCGGCGCTGTCTCCCCTGCTGCGCGAGAAAGGCCTAAAATAACTCCGGTTAGCATCCCCGGAATCGAATACGGCAAAACATTGGTTCGAATGGCCTGCCATTTTGTAGCGCCAAGAGCTAAGGACCCTTCTCGATAAGAATTAGGAATACTTTTGAGAGCCTCTTCACTTGCCGTAATCGTCCACGGCAACGTCATCAGCCCCAGAGTCATTCCTGCAGCTAACATCGAGGTACTTAAATTTAAAATTTGAACAAAAAGAACAACGCCAAAAAGCCCATAGACAATCGAGGGAACACCGGATAAATTCCGAATTGACATCCGGATAAGCCTTGTAATTTTTGTATCCTTGGCATATTCGTTTAAAAAAATTGCGCAGCCCATCCCCAAAGGAATAGAAAGAGCAGCCGTAATCACGGTCACAAAAAAAGTTCCTACAATCGCCGGAAAAATACCGCCTTTTGTCATGCCGTTGGTAGGGGCTTTTGTTAAAAATTCCCAACTGATCGCACAAGCTCCCTTGCTAAAAACATCCCATAAAATAATCAAAAGAATTCCGATAACAATAAAGACGCAAAACCTTAAAAAAGTAAATCCAATAAATTGACTAACGTAATTCTTTTTCATCGGTGCACCTTCTCATACTTATGAAGAATAATATCAGATGTCATGTTGATAATAAACGTGATAATAAATAAAACCAGGCCAACAGCAAATAGCGCATAATAATGAGTCGAATTATAGGCAACCTCCCCGAGCTCAATAGCAATCGTTGAGGTCATTGTTCGAACAGAATCTAAAAATCCTTTAGGCATCGCCGGCGCACAACCTGTAGCCATCAAGACTGTCATCGTCTCTCCGACTGCGCGCCCCATGCCGAGCATGCAGGCTGCAATAATGCCGGAAAGGGCCGCCGGAATCTTTACCTTAATAACAGTCTGCCATTTTGTAGCACCCAAAGCCAGTGAGGCCTGTTCATAGTTTGAAGGCACGCTCGTTAAAGCATCTTCTGACATACTGATAATTGTCGGCAATGCCATAACAGCCAGCAAAATAGACCCATTAATGGCATTAAGGCCATTCGAAAGGCCAAAAACTTTGGCAATAAAAGGCCCGACCAAGACAATTCCCAAAAACCCGATAACAACCGAGGGTATCCCTGCTAAAATTTCAATAATGGGCTTAGTAACCTCTCTCACCCTCGGGCTTGCGACATCTGACAAATAAGCTGCTGCCCCGATACCAATCGGAATCGCAACCACCAGAGCCCCCAGCGTGACCATAAATGTACTGACAAGCATAGGGACAATACCGTAAGAAGGTTCCAGGTAGGCATCCGGATTCCAGATGCTTCCGGTTAAAAAATCAAGAATATTAATTTCTTTAAATGCCGGGAAGGCAGTGAAAACCAAAAGTGAGAAAATTCCTAAAAGAATAGCAACAACAAAAATTCCGTTTAAAAAAAAGAGGCCATGAATCATTTTGTCTTTTACTCTTCTCATAATTCACAGCCTCTTTTCTCTTAAGCTTTAATACTTTCTACTCTTTTTTATAACCCAACACTCTTTTTGTTAAAATCAACATACTCTTGAGGAAGTAGGAAAAATCCTTCTTCTTCGACGATCTTTTGGCCTTCATCGCTTAATTCAAAAGCGATAAAATCAGCTACAGCACCCATTGGCGTTCCGTTGACATATTGATTAAGAGGACGAGCGATAGGATATGTTCCGCTTTTAACGTCTTCGGAATTAAGTGGGCTGGAGTAAGGAGCTCCTTCTCGGGCGGCTACCTTAACAATGTTAAGACCTTTTGCTTTCTTGACATAACCAACACCGACATATCCGATACCGGTTTTATCCTGTTTAACCGCTTCCACGATTTGAGCATTTCCGTTCATGCGTCGCATGGTGCCGGCATACTCTCCTTTAAGAATGGCATCTCGGAAAAAGACAAACGTTCCGGAGTTGGATTGACGGCCATAAAGAGTAATCTTTCCCCCCTTGCCTCCGACTTCTGACCAGTCTGATACTTCACTGCGATAAATTTTCCCGATTTGGTCTACTGTCAGATTAACAGGATTGTTTGCGTTAGTAATCACAGACAATCCGTCCATCGCAACAACAACTCTTTTAACATTGACACCGCCTTTAGATGCTTGTTCAACTTCTTTAGGCTTCATTAAGCGGGATGCGTTAGCGATATCACACTTTCCATTAATGATGGCTGCAATTCCAGTGCCGGATCCACCGCCGGTGACCGAAATATATTTACCGGGATTTTTCTGCATATAAACTTCAGAGAGTCTCTGAACTAAATTAATCAAAGTATCAGACCCTTTAATCTGAAGCATGTCGCCCGCTTGAACGTTAGAAACGCACAACAGCAACGCGACAACAATTGATAAAACTAAAAACCTCTTCATATTTTTTCTCCTTTTTAAACTACTCATATAATTAGATTATATTATTATCATGTGACAACTTTGTGACAACATGGTTAATTCTTTGTTACTATTCATTAGAACTTGAATAACACATCAGCCTGAAGCAAATGCTCTGTTGCATGCTGGTTTGACCCTTCTAAGGGGTGCATTTCGTAATAATCAAGGCCAAGAATCACGTTGTTTTTCCATGCATACGCCAAAGAAACTTCGTGTCCTGCAATGTTTGTATCCCCGCCATAAGCATCTGAATCCGGAAAGATGTCTAGCCAGGCATCTTTTTCAAGATGACGGTACATGTATTTTGCTTGCCATGTTTTTGGCTTGCCAACTTTTTTATCTCCGAACTTAATTCCGGCTAAATAGCCCATGTTCTCATCGGAAGGATCCGGATTGCTGATAAAGTTTCCAAAAAATGCAAGATACTTGACGCTAGGCAAAAGACTACCGAAGGGTTCTTTAATTCCTAGCTCAACCGTAGGATTAAGCGTATTATATGAATAAGCTAACCCTGTAGCATTCCCTGTATTTGTTCCGGCAGAATCAGAAAACGTCTTACCTTTAATACCTGAAAAAGCATAATAAGCAAGAGCGCCTTTTAAGCTAACATTGTCAATAATTTTTGATTCAATCCCTGCCTGAACGTAATACATGCAAGGGTCTGCAGCTTGATTTTTTTCGGCATCATCTGTGTATTGAATCAACGGAAAAATACCGCCGTTTAAAAACCAGTCATTCTTACTATTAATCGAATGGGTTGTTGATGCAGCAATACCGTCCAGGTTGATGTCGCCATCCCAGAGAAGATCATCTGTTTGCCAAAGAACCGGTTTTCTCGCAAATCGCCCTAAATAGATATCCGTGCTTGAAAGCGGTGAATACTTGGCATACGCATAATCAAGGCGAATATCCGGCGTTTCAAAAGCTTGGCCCATTGTCTGATTTGTTGAGCGGGGGTCGGTTCCGCCTGTCGCTAGGCCGAACCCAACTTCTACCTGGTCAACCACATCAGTAGTCACCCCTAGACGAAAACGATATCGGCCTCGGTTTCTATGGTACTTCGCCTGATGATCATCGCCTGTTTTTGTTTGATATTGATAGCGGGCACGCAAATCGCCTTTGAGCTTCATCTTCTGTGCCCACTTAGGAAGCGCATAAGATTTATTTTCAGCAACTTCCTTGGCAACCTCTTGCTTGGTTTCGTCTAAAATGATCTGAGCCTCAACCGGAGCAAGGATTCCTTTTTCAACAAGCTTCTCGACTAAAATATCAATTTCCCCTGCGTATCCCTGAACTGCGGAAACGCCTACGAGGATCATTCCTAAAAGGAATGATAAAAAATACTTCTTCATCTTGTTTCTCCTTTTTTAAAATTAATTTGCATTAATAAATTTTCTAATTTGCTTTAAAGCCACCTCGGCTTCTTTCATAGATTCTCTAACATACTCGTCGCTGTAACTATCATTTTTTACGATTGTATCAAGGACATTATTTAATGTCGCAATTTCAGATCGCAGCCAACTAACGACTAAATCCATATAAGTTGAATGTGATTTAGTTGGCCAGTTCATTTTTCACCTCCTTTCTTAACTAAGATAAGCATAGCTAAAGAAAGTGAAGAAAAAATGGCTGCTCTGTGAAATATTTGTAAACAATAAGGGGATAATAAAAACTTAAAGCGAAATTACGCTTTGGGAAGAGTGAATCTGAAGGTCGTTCCTTGGCCTAACTCACTTTTTACAGAAATTTGTCCTTTGTGGGATTGGACAAGGTGCTTGGCGATGGCCAGGCCTAAGCCTGTCCCTCCAAGCTCCCGCGAACGTGCTTTATCGACGCGGTAAAAGCGTTCAAAAATACGCGGAAGGTCTTCGGCAGGGATACCGATTCCATTGTCAGCGACGCTTACTTCAACGAAACCATTGCTTTCTTTCGCCGAAATCTGAATACAGCCGCCTTTTTCATTATATTTGATAGCATTATCAATCAAGTTTAATAAAACTTGTGCGATGTTCTTTTCATTGACTTGAACCTGCGCAAGATTCTTCGGAATATCTTTTTCAATAGCAACATTCTTTCTTTTTATTTGTTCTTTCAGACTGACGGTGACCCTGTCCACAATATCCTTAATGTGACACGAAGACATCTCCAAGGCGGCCTTGCCTGATTCAATTCGTGATAAATCGAGAAGGTCTTCAACAAGCTGAGCTAGCCGGTTTGCATCCGCATAAATTGTCCTTAAAAAATCCTCTGCGTTCTTCTTATCATGCAATGCTCCATCCAGGAGGGTTTCAGAAAACCCTTTGATGTTCGTAATCGGCGTCCGAAGCTCGTGAGAAACATTAGCCACAAAATCTTTTCTGATATTCTCAAGACGCCTCAGCTCCGTGATGTCATGGAAAACTAAAACCGCGCCAAACACTTCTTTTCCTTTGATAACCGGTGTCGCATGAACTTGAAGCGTCCTTTCCAAAGGCTGCAGAATATGAATCTCCCCTGATTCAACGTGGCTGTTTAAGCTTAAAGCCTTATCAGCAATTTCTTGAATCTCGATATTGCGAATGACCTCTAGGGGCCTTTTTCCGACAGGATCTCCCGAGACATTTAACAATTTCTTTAAAGTATCGTTCATCAGTCTTATAGCTCCAGCGTCATCAACCACGATGACCCCCTCAAACATACTTAAAAGCACAGTCTCAAATCTGGACTTGTTTGTCTCAACTTCATCAATTCTTGCCTTGATCTGCTCCGACATATAATTTATGGCGTTGCCGAGTTCTTCAATTTCGTCGTTGGTCGATATATAAATTCGCCTTGAATAGTCTCCACCGGCAATTTTCTGGGTAACAGCTGAAATCTTTTTTAAGGGGATAGAAATATAAAAAGAGGCAATAAGCCCAAGGAAAACTGAGAAAACAAAAGCAATGGCTAAGGAAACACCCAATAATCCTTTTAACTTATCAATAGCAGTCTGAACTTCTTCTAATGAAACAGCAAGACGAATGACACCTTTAGGTTCTTCTTTCCCAAAAGGGTAAGCGACATAAAGCATGTCATCCCGCAATGTTGTACTAAATCGCCTGCTCTCTCCTCTGCCTTTTTCTAAAGCCTGCTGCACTTCAGAGCGGTAGAGATGATTTTCCATTGCCGCAAGGGCATCGCCGGAGAGTTTAGAATCCCCCAAGACTTTTCCCTTCAAATCAATGAGCGTTACACGCACATCTAAATTTTGTCCCATTTGATCTATGATCTTATCAATCTTCTCTGAAGACAAGGAAGGCGCATACTGATTCTCAAGCTGAGATTTTATCAAAAGGCTTTCTCTCGAAAGATTGTCTCTGATGCGAAGAAAAGTGTGGTCTTGCAAATTACTCTTTAAATAAATATAAACAAACGAAAGAATCAAGATGTTGGTAGCGGCAATAGCGAGGGTAATCTTATACTGGAGGGGAATTCTAAATTTATTCTTCATCATTTAAGCGATAACCATAACCGCGAACTGTTTCGATAAGTTTCCCGTATTTTCCTATTTTTTGCCGTAATCGCTTAATGTGGGTGTCGACTGTCCGCGTTGTAATATCCGAATCGATGTTCCAAACACTTTCTAGCAATTGTTCTCTTGTCTGAACGCGGCCTTTTCGCAGCAATAAAACTTCCAAAAGCTTAAATTCCATGGCAGTCAGCTTTAATTCTTTGTTTTTAATCATAACCTTATGGCGGGGTTTGTCGATGATAAGGTCTTTAAAGCCAATAATTTCCTTGGCTGGCTCTTCTTTTGGCTTGCCTCTTTTTAAAATTGCATTGACTCTTAAAACTAGCTCTCTAGGGCTAAAAGGCTTCACAATATAGTCATCTGCCCCGAGTTCAAAACCAACAATGCGATCAACCTCTTCCCCTTTGGCCGTTAACATAACAATAGGAATAGCGGCTGTCGCTTTGTCCTGTTTTATCTGCTTGCATGTTTCAAGGCCGTCCATTTTAGGCAACATGATGTCGAGAATGACAAGGTCAATCGGCTGCGCATCAAGAATTTCCAGAGCCTCTTCACCGGTAATCGTTGAATAGCATTTAAATCCCGCTTTTTCTAAATTATATCTTACAAGCTTTAGAATATCGCGGTCATCTTCAACAATTAAAATATTTTTATCAGGCATGCAGCGGACTCCTTAAATAATTTTCTCCATAATATTATCACAACCTTTTTACATTAACAAACAGAATGAAGTTAAGCAATCTTAATAAATATATAAGACCTACGTGAACTTTATATGACATTCTTGAAATTTCTTTGTGAATTAAATGATATGCATATTATAAAATATATGCCCTTCAAGCGAAGTGCCCTTTAGAGCGGATTATATTAGCTACACATCAGCCTACCACATTACTGAAATATACTAGAACATCCATTTTTTCCAACCCCTCTTCAATAACTTGCTATCTCCCAAATTGTATGGCTATATAGGAGTACAGCGAAACACAAGATATTGAAAGCATTGAGGTTTTGACTATGAATAAAGAGTTGCAGGACAAAATAAACGAACTAATCGCCAAATACGACCCTATAAACAATAGAAATCTGTGCCCCAATCGGCCCAATAAGAAGAATATACGCGACTATCGCCTCCCCGTCCCCGGGACAACAATACATAAGGAATATAAGGGCCAAGCTCATATTGTCTTAATCTTAAAAGACGACTTTGAATACAAACAAAGACGCTATAAATCTCTATCTGCCGTTGCTAAAGAAATTACCGGGAGCCATTGGAATGGCTATGGCTTTTTTGGATTGGAAAAGCGATGAAAGAGCAAGCTGAAAACAAAACCATCAAATGCGCTATTTATACCCGTAAATCCACTCAGGAGGGGCTTGAGAAAGACTTTACAACGCTAGATGCCCAACGAGAGTCTGCAGAAAATTATATTGCCAGCCAGAAATCTCAAGGATGGATTGCTCTGCCGGAAAAATACGATGATGGCGGCTTCACAGGTGCCAACATTGACCGACCCGCCGTGCAACAACTTTTAAAAGACATTGCTAACGGTAAAATTGATTGTGTGGTTGTTTATAAAGTCGACCGCTTGTCCAGGTCACTTTTGGATTTTACACGATTGCTGGAAACCTTTGAACAGAACAATGTCA
>JAVCDE010000002.1 GCA_030765185.1 Candidatus Aceula meridiana
CTCCAAAACCTGTTGGGTTTGTCCCGGCTATTGACATAGTCGCATGACGCCATTCTGTATCATCAGGATGATAGTATTTTACAAAGACCCAAAGAGCATCATTGTTGGTGCCTGTGCGCCAACTATTCTCCCAGACAGGAGAGAATTTGAAAGTCATGGTTTGGGCAGTTGTGTCAATCCCAGCAGGACCAAAATTGGTAATAGCAGCTGCATTGGCAAAAGCAGCAGGAGCGAAACAAGAGCTAATAATTAAAAAACATAAAGGCAAGATTGCCATGCGAAATGAAAAGCTTTTAAAAAATTTGGATTTTCGATAGATCATAAATAGACCCTCTTAGATAAGTATATTAATATTTAGTTTTTAAGACTTGAATCTTGAATTCACTCATTTATACTAATATGTATCTTAAGGGAGTAAAAATTGAAAGTAAAGTATAATTTTGACATAAAATCTGTTATTTTTGATATGGACGGTGTTATTACAGATACCATGCCCTATCATTACCGCGCCTGGCGTAAAATTTTTTCTGATGCCGGCGTTAAAATGAGTCGGATGGACATTTATCTGCGAGAAGGACAGTCAAGCGCTCCCTGTGTTAAGGAGATTTTTGCTTTGGATCAAAAAGCCATTAGCGATAAACAGGTTCAGCAGGTCCTTGCACAGAAAGAAAAACTTTTTAAAAAGATTTTTAAGCAACGTTTTATTCTCGGTGCGCGGTCATTTATTCGAAAACTGCATGCTCAGGGTTTTCAACTAGGACTTGTTACCGGCACAGCACGGCATGAACTTTTGAAGATTTTACCTAAAAATTTACGCAATCTTTTCGATGTGATCATAACGGGTGATGAGGTAAGCCGCGGGAAGCCTCATCCTGAGCCTTATCAAAAGGCCTTGAAAGTGTTAAAATGTAAAAGATCTGACGCCATTGTTATTGAAAATGCACCTTTTGGGATACAGTCGGCGAAGGCGGCAGGCATATACTGTTTAGCAATTGAGACATCCTTACCGAAGAAATATTTAAAAAAAGCAGATCAAGTTTTTCACTCTTTTAAACATTTAAAAAATAACGTTTGTCTTTCCAAAAGATGAAAATGAAAAAAGTACTTATTGTCTATAAAAAATCTTTTTATGAGCAAAGTGTCTGCTTAAATCGCAGCAAGAAAGTTTTTTTAAAAAGCGAAATTGCGCGTTTTCTAGACATGCACAAGGAGCACGCCAAGACAATAGAGTTTGTTGAACGCACCCTTAAAAGTCTAAAGATTCCTTATAAAAAATGTTTTCGTTGTCCTCAGATTAATTATACGCCGTATAGTCTTGTTGTAACTGTTGGTGGTGATGGAACGTTTCTTCATGCTGCACGTCATCTTAAGAGTCAGACTATCCTCGGCGTCAACTCTGATCCAGCACGCAGTGTTGGAAAATTTTGCGCTGCAACACGATTTAATTTTGAAAAGATTTTAAAGCCGGTCCTTGCCGGAAAGGTGAAACCAACGCTTCTTCCTCGATTAACTGTCCGCACAAATACTAGCAAACAAATAACAGTTGTTAACGACATTCTAGTATGCGACGAGAACCCTGCTGCGATGAGCCGTTATGTTTTATCCATAAACGGAAAGATAGAGTATCAGCGAAGTTCCGGTGTTTGGATTTCTACCGCTGCCGGGTCATCCGGCGCTATTAATTCAGCCGGAGGAAAAATATTGCCGATGAATAGTAATGCTGTGCAGTATCAGACGCGCGAACTTTATTACAGAAGAAAAGGGGAGTTTAAATTAATCGGCGGGACTATTCATCTGAAGGAGCCAATCAAAGTTCGTTCGCAAATGCGAACGGGAATGATTTTCTTAGACGGTGCTCATGTGAAGATTCCATTTGATTTTGGCAAAGAGCTAATCATTGGCCAATCGCCACATGCTTTAAACGCTATTTTGAAGAAGACAAAATGAGTTCAGAAAAGTTTTCAACCTGTCTAATTTGTTGGTATCGCAAAAATAAAAGAGACCTTCCTTGGCGAAAAACACGTGATCCCTATAAAATTTGGATTTCGGAAATTATGCTTCAGCAGACAACAGTTTCTGCTGTTATTCCTTATTATGAACGGTGGATAAAAAAATTTCCGAGCATAAAAAGCGTATCTCGTGCGTCGTTACAGAAAGTTTTAAAAGTTTGGCAAGGTCTAGGCTACTACAGCCGCGCACGTAATATCCATAAATGTGCAAAAAATTTAATGCAGTTTCATGGAGGAAAGATTCCTCAGGGCTATGAACCCTTGCGTAAGTTACCAGGATTCGGTCCGTACACAACAGGCGCAGTTTTAAGTATTGCATTTGATAAAAGATTCTCAATTGTTGATGCCAATGTCAGACGAGTCGTAATGCGCTTGTTGGCTCTTAAAGGCCAAGCTGACACTACAAAAGATAAAAAGGTTGAAGTGTTTCTTGAGGATGTGATGCCTCAAAAGGCCATGAGTGATTTTAATCAGGGCCTGATGGAGCTTGGTGCATTAGTATGCAGAAGTAAGGAGCCAGCTTGCAACATGTGTCCTGTAAAAAACTTTTGTAAGGCGTACGCCCAAAACATTCAAGAAATTATTCCAACGCCAAAAAAGATTGAGATTAAAAATATCTCGGTTGCTGTTGCCATTATTGAAAAAAATAAAAAGTTTTTGATTCAAAGGCGTCCTTTAAAAGGGCTTTTGGCTGGCCTTTGGGAATTCCCCGGAGGAAAGTTAAAGAAAGCTGAGAGCTCAAAGAAGGCTCTTGTACGCGAGGTAAAAGAAGAGCTCGGAATGGATGCAATTGATTTGCGTCCGTTTATGAAGACAAAACATTTTTATACGCAATATCGTGTTTTACTAGATGTTTGGAAATGTGGCCTTAAAAAATATCCAAAGCAAAACGACGATAGGAAATGGGTAAGTTTAGCAAATTTAAAGAAATATCCGATGCCATCAGGAGACGCAAAAATTTTAGAGAAACTTATAGAATTAAAGGGAATCAAATGAAAATTTTACTAACAAACGATGACGGTATTCAAGCCGACGGTATTTATGCGCTTTATAAAGAGCTTAGAAAAATTGGTCAAGTTGTTGTGGTGGCGCCGGACACTCAAAAAAGCGCTGCAAGCCATTCCATTACTTTGTCTCGTCCAATTTGGTATAAAAAAACAAAAGTCAAAAATCGCTTTATAGGTTATGGTGTTTCTGGAACCCCAGCCGACTGCGTCAAGTTTGCACTAAAAATTTTGCTTAAGAAAAAACCGGACCTAATTGTTTCAGGAATTAATTTAGGCCCTAATGATGCAACAAGTGTGTTTTATTCAGGAACAATTGCTGCCGCTCGTGAAGGAGCTCTTTGTGGTGTGCCATCGATTGCCGTATCACTAAATACCTTTACGAATCCAAACTATTTGGCTGCTGCAAAATTTAGCGCAAAACTTTCGAAAAAAGTATTATCAGAAGGAATTCCTAAGGGAACATTCCTCAATGTTAATGTCCCGAGCCTTCCAAAATCAAAAATTAAAGGTGTTCATATTACGCATCAGGGGCTAAAGCCTTTTCGAACAATTTTCTCAAAAAAAAGAGATAAGGGTAAGCAAGATTTTTATTGGATGTCCTGTGAAACACCGCGGCTTAGCAAACGTACTGGCAGCGACACGCATGCCATAGCAGGGGACTTTATTTCTATTACACCTCTTCAGAATGATTTAACAAATTATGAATTTATGCAAGACCTTGAAAAATGGGGTTTTAATGGATAAAATTTTGTATTTTTCTGTTTCCAGAAGGGTAAAATAGCATTACAATAATCACACGGAAAAAACTATGCTTGAACAAGAAATTTTAAACGCCAAAATATTAATTATCGATGACCAAAAGCTTCATCTTGGATTGCTTAAGGATATTCTCAAAAAAGCAGGTTATGCTAATATCGAATCAACAACAGATCCTCAAGAGGGTATTGAGCTGTACCAAGATTTTAAGCCGGACATTCTCCTTTTAGATCTTATCATGCCTAAGATTGATGGTTTTTCTGTCATGGCTCAGCTTAAAGAGGTCGTGAAAAATGAGGCTATGCCTATTTTGGCTCTTTCTCCGGAAAAAGGGCAAGACATTCGATTAAAGGCTTTAGAAGCAGGAGCAACAGACTTTATTAGCAAGCCTTATGAAGGACTTGAAGTTTTAGTACGCATCCGAAATATTATCGCTGGGCATCTTCTTCATAATCAGGTAAAGAATCAAAATAAAATTTTGGAAGAAAAAGTTCAGGAGCGCACTAAAGAACTTCGGACAACACGTTTAGATATTATTCGTCGCTTGGCAAGGGCTGCAGAATTTCGTGATGAGGATACCGGCATCCATATTGTCCGCATGAGTAAATTATGCACAAAAGTTGGCAAGGAGATAGGGATGGATGCGCAACAATGTGATTTGTTGCTTAATGCGTCGCCTTTACATGACATCGGAAAACTTGGCATTCCGGACAATGTTCTTTTAAAGCCGGGAAAATTGACACCTGAAGAATGGGAAATTATGAAAAAGCACGCCTCGATTGGGGCTGAGCTTTTATCCGGAAGCAATTCTGATCTTATGGAAATGGCAGAGGTCATTGCCATGACTCATCATGAAAAATGGGATGGAACAGGCTATCCACAAGGATTAAAAGGCGAGGCTATCCCTTTGGTTGGCCGCATTACAGCGATTTGCGATGTGTTTGATGCTTTGATGTCTAAGCGTCCTTATAAGAAGGCATGGACTTTTAAAGAAGTTGTCGATGAAATAAAAGCAACCAGTGGCACACATTTTGACCCTAAAATTGTTGATGCATTTTTAAAAATTTTACCGGACAAAGAGGTCCTTAAAAAAGATTACGAATCTGAGCAATAATTAAATGAATAATTCTGACACCCAGCGATTTATAGAATTTACACCAAAGGTTCCTGTTCTTGATCTTAAAGAGCAGGGGGCGATGCTTTCTGACTTCACAACGGAGTCGCTCGAACTTTTGATGGATGCAAAAAATGCTATTCTTACCCTCGAAACAGTTCCCAATGACCTTCAGGCTTTAAATAATGCATTTAAGGTTTTTTATACGATTACCGGATTGGCGGAATTTCTAAATCTTCATGATATTCAGCGGTTAACAAAAGATGCCGAAGAACTTTTTGATCTGTGGCGTAAAGGGTTGCTGGTTTTTGATGCAAAACTTATCGAAGTTTCCCTGGAAGTCGTTGACACGACCCGAAAGCTTTTAGATGCGCTACATGAACAACTTTCTGAAAAAGGTGAGATAAAAGACTACGTTGATATCACGCCTGTGTTAAAAACAATTTACAATGTGAAAAGAAATATTCAGCTTGATGATGCGCAGGAAACTAAGAAGAAGAGTTCAAAAAAAGTCATGCCGATTAAAATGGATGATTCACGTGCAAACCTAATGAAGCGTCAGCAAGAGCTGGTACAAGAGCGTGAGCTTGCGATGCGCTTAAGTCAGCAAGCACAAAGGGAAGCTTCAGAAAAGGGTGAAATGCTTGCAAGCATGTCACATGAAATGCGTACTCTGATTAATGCAATCTTAGGTTTTTCCGACTTACTGATTAAAAGTCCGCTTGAGGATAAGCAAAAGGAATTTTTATCGTCTATTCATTCAAGCGGGGAACTTCTTTTAGAAATTATTAATAATATTTTGGATTTGGCTAAGGTTGAACGAGGAAAAATAAAATTTGAAAAAGTAGGATTTCATTTTGAAGAACTCATTGAGGATGTTTTTCGTATTATCCGAACACGTTTAGAAGGTAAGCCCATTGCGCTATTTTATGATATTGACCTTACTGTTCCTCTTGGGCTTAAGGGAGACCCAACGCGATTGCGTCAAATCCTTATCAATCTTTTAAACAATTCTGTAAAATTTACTAAAAAAGGAGAAATTGGTCTAAAAGTTAGCTTGGCAGAAAAATCTTTAAAGAATGAAACGACGCTATTGTTTAGAGTTTCTGATACCGGCATTGGCATTCCGAAAAGCCGTCAGAATTTTATTTTCGAGCCTTTTACGCAAGGAGATAATTCTGTTTCAAGAGAATACGGCGGCACAGGTTTAGGCTTAACAATTTCTCGAAGCTATGTCGAGGCAATGGGAGGAAAGCTTTGGGTTGAGTCTGAAGAAGGAAAAGGAAGTAATTTTATTTTTTCTATGTCTTTTCCACTGGACAAAGCATCAGGGCAGAGAAAAATATCCAAGCTTCCGGCAAAGGCTCTTTCGGAAAAGACGGCATTTATCGTTGATAAAGATACACGAGGCGCTCTTCAGGGATGTTGTGAACACTACAAAATAAAAACAACGCTCGCGGAAGGTGACTCAAAGCAAATTTTTAATGACCTTCAAAAACAGGCCAACAGCAAACAGGGTGCCCCTGATATTATTTTTATTGATATTCTCACGGGCCGCGAAGATTCTTATCTTTTGGCGAGCAAGGTGCGCAACGATGAGCTTTTAAAAACAACAAAAATTATTGCGGTGGCCGCTGATATTCGGATGAGTGTTTCTAGTGAGGCGTATGAACAGTGTTTTGATGATTTTCTTTTAAGGCCTATTCTTCATGGAGAATTTTTAAGTGTTATTCAGAAATCTTTAGGAATTAAATTTACTGAAGAAATAAAATCTTCCGACGGTGAAAAAGATGATGTATCTTGTGAAGGCATCAAGGTTCTTATCGTTGATGACAGTCCTACAAACATCGAACTCATTAAAGCATATTTTGAATCAATTGGATGTAAAGGCTCTTATGCAGTTAATGGCCAGGAGGCTATTGAAAAAATTCGAGAAAACGAGTATGATATATGCTTCATGGATCTTCAGATGCCGGTATTAAATGGCTACGCCGCTGCTCAGATTATCCGTGATGAAATCAGTAAAGATCTTCCGATTGTGGCGCTTACAGCTGCTGACATTTCGGAAGACAGGGAAAGATGTATGCAAATTGGGTTTAATGATTTTCTCATGAAACCCTTTGATATGGACGAATTTCAAGGTAAAATTATTCAATATGGCAAACGAATTTAAAAAAATACTTGTTGTTGATGACTCCACACTTGAGAGAGAACTTTTAATTGAAATTTTAAAAGGCTCCGGAATTACAAATGATTTTATGCAGGCAAAAAGTGGAGAGCACGCCATTGAGGTTCTCGGGCGACATTTTAAACAAATTTGTTTAATTTTGCTCGACTGGCAAATGCCGGAGATGTCGGGCTTAGAGTTTATGGAAGGTGTTGTTAAGGTGCCGACGGTTGCTGAAATTCCAATTGTTATGGTTACGGCCTCTGGTTCTGAAGAAAATAAAAAACAAGCACGTGGAGTAAATCCAAAACTCGCCGGATATGTTGTTAAACCCTACGAGCCGGAAGTTTTAGTAGAGACGATTCGGCCGTATACAAGATAATTAAGGACAACAAATATGTTTTTTGGTGGAAAAGTTAATCCAGATCTAGAAGATTTCGGTAAAGCGCTTGCCAAAAGCGTTGAGCAACTTTTTTTAGAACGCAATAATATTAAATTTTCTCAAGAACCTAAGCTAGAGCGTAAAGGTATTATTGAATATAACGGAAAAATGCGCGCTGAGGGGATGGAGAAATTTAATGACCCAACATTCATCTCAGCAATCAATTATTATTTGAATACGGCAAACATGGAAAAAAACAAAGCCGTTGGAGCTGTGATAACTTACATCGAGCAAGGGTACGTCACAACACTGTTAAAGCTTTTAAAGTATCCTATGGCCGATGATGAAGATTTAGATGCTTTAGCCGATTGTTGCGGAACGCTTTGCAATATTCTTGCGGGGGCTTTTAAGACAGCGATTTCAAAGATGGGATACCTTGAGCTTGAAATGTCTGCTTTTGCAAGTCATCGGAATAAAGCCATCAGTGGTGTTGATTTTTGTTATAATGAACGTGATAAATATGAAGTAAGTTTTTTTATAAAGGATCAGAAACGTCTTGTTGTAGAAATGACAATGGGAATTTTACCTAAGAGATAGAACAACAAAGATTATAAGGGGAAATAAATGTCTGATGAATTTCAATATGATATAGCAGCCGTGGCGACTGAGCTACGCATTCGTCCTGAAATATTAAAAAAACTATTGGAAAGTTTTTCGAATACTCTTTCAGAAAAGATCATTCAGCTAGACATGCTTGTTCCGGTTAATGATACTGATAAGATTCGCGCGATTATGCATGAGGTTAAAGGGACAGGTGGAAATCTCCGACTGACAAAAGTTTATGAAACTGCGGATACAATGCATGTTGCGGTTAAGGCTGAAGAGCCTCAGAATAAGATTTTAAATCTTTTTGAAGAATTTAAAGAAGCATCTAATTTATTCATTGAACATATAAAACATAGTTAGCTTAAAGGAGTTTTGTTATGTGGAAAATACTTGTTGTTGAAGATAATATCGAAAATCAAATGCTTCTAGTTGAGATTTTGCGTGACCATGCAAATTGCGATACCGCCTCTAACGGAAAAGAGGCTATTGAAAGGTATAATGAATCACTAAAAGAAAAACCATACGACCTTATTCTTCTAGATGTTGAAATGCCGGAAATCGGTGGCCTCGAACTTTTAAGGAGAATTCGTCAGAGTGAAGAGGCAGCTGACATTCCTTTAGGCGAAGGCGTTTCGATTATCATGGTTACAGCGCATAAAAAGCCATTTTTAGACGCTTTTTATCAAGGATGCAATGATTACATCATTAAACCAATCGATGCAGACAAGCTTATCCAAAAGATTGAGAAGAAGCTCGGGCCTGCAAACAATTAGAAATCTCCACTGACAAACTTGTCGCTTGCAATTTTAGAGAGTTACGTTTATAATGTAATTCTCTTTTTATAAATATAAATATATAAGGGAAGATCTTGTTTCGGCTGCAAAATATTAGCTTCAATGGATCCACAAAGATGTATCCTGATTTTTCGATTCACGAAAAACAGAATAAATTCAGCATTTAAGGAGTTTTAATGAAAAACACTGCAAAATTGATTATCGGTGACAAAGAATATAAGTTTCCTATTGTTGAGGGAACTGAACATGAAAAAGGGATTGATATCCGCAACTTAAGACTTCAGACTGGCCATACAACCTATGATCCAGGCCTTGCCAATACCGGTGCATGCGAAAGCTCAATCACGTTTATTGATGGGGAAAAGGGTATTTTGAGATATCGAGGCATCCCGATTGAACAGTTAGCCACACATTCAACTTTCGTTGAAACAGCATATCTTTTGCTTTACGGCAATCTTCCTAAAAAGAATCAGCTTAAGGACTTTTCAAGTAAGTTTACGCTTCATGCGATGATCCATGAAGACATGAAGAACTTTTTTGATGGATATCCTGCCTGGGGACATCCGATGGGAATTTTGTCTTCTATGGTTTGTTCGCTGTCAGCATATTATCCAGAACTAGAGAAAATTGAAATACCAAAAAAAGATATCGGGACCATTGCCGTTGAACTTATCTCAAAGGTAAGGACCATTGCAGCTTTTTCTTATAAAAAGAAGATGGGTGAGCCATTTGTTTATCCAAGGGCAGATTTGAAATTTATTCCAAATTTTTTGAATATGATGTTTTCATCGACAAATCGTGACTACAAGATTGAGCCAGAAGTCGTTCATGCCCTTCAGACGCTTTTTATTCTTCATGCAGACCATGAGCAAAATTGCGGAACATCTACTGTTCGTATTGTTGGAAGCTCTTGGGCGAATTTATTTGCTTCAATTTCTGCTGGTATTTGTGCGCTTTGGGGTCCTCTGCATGGGGGAGCAAATCAACGCGTAACAGAAATGCTTGAAAAAATTCAACGTAACGGTGGAAATGTCGATAAATTTATTCAAAAGATTAAAAACCGTGACAGCAATACAAAGCTAATGGGTTTTGGTCACCGTGTCTATAAAAACCATGATCCTCGCGCTAAGGTTATCAAAGCAAGAGCCACTGCACTCTTAGAAAAGCTAGGTGTGGATGATCCATTGCTTAAGATTGCTATTAAGCTTGAAGAAGCTGCCTTAAAGGAAGACTTTTTTATAGAACGCAAGCTTTATCCGAATGTCGACTTCTACAGCGGCATTATTTATCGCGCAATTGGCATTCCGACAGACATGGCACCTGTTATGTTTGCTATGGCCCGCATGGCCGGATGGGTTTCGCAATGGGTAGAAATGCGAGAAACCCCAGGCATGCGCATTAGTCGCCCACGGCAAATTTATACCGGTGAAACCGAGAGAGACTACATTCCGGTTGAAAAACGTAAATAGAAAGAATTTTCTATGCTGACATTTAATGCAAATTCGCGCCTTAACAAAGATGCCGTTATTGTTTTTTTAACGGAAGAATCTGCTAAGAGTAAAAAGTGGAATTTTAAGAATTTAAGCCTTTCTAAAGATATTCTTCAGGTTATTTCTGCAAAACAGTTTTTGGCAAACGAAGGGGAACAGTTTCCGCTTGTGCGCGGAAAACAAGTTTGCCTTCTTGTTGGCTTAGGGAAGAGGTCAGATGTTACAAAAACATCTTTACGAACAATCACAAGTCAAGCAGTCCTATCTCCGTTTCTTAAAAAATTAAAATCTATTGATATTGTTGCGCATGAACAAAACGAGGCAACGATTATTGGCATCATTGAAGGTATTTTGATAGGTGGTTATCGCTGGGAAAAATATATTGCAAAAAAAAGCGCTGTCCTTTCAAAGTCTATTTGTATTCTTTCAGTATCAAAGAAAATTTATATTGATACGATTGCGTCTTGCGCAGGCGTTAATCTTACTCGTGACCTTGTTAACGACAATGCTGATGTTGTCAACTCAAATACGATTGAAAAGACTATACGCCACATTGTGAGTGGAAAAAAGAATATTTCCTTGAAAATTCTAACCGAAAAAGAATTAAAAAAGAAAGGTTTGAATTTACTTCTTGCTGTTAATAAGGGAAGTAAGTATCCCCCAAAACTTATTATTGTTAATTATCGAGGGAGCAGTAAAAAAGGGGATTACACAGCTATTGTTGGCAAGGGTGTTACTTTTGATACTGGCGGACTCAATTTAAAGCCAACCGGTTATATTGAGACAATGCGTCTAGATATGGGCGGCGCAGGGGCAGTTATTGGAACCCTTAAGAATACTATATCGTTAAAAATAAAAAAGAATATTTTGTTTGTTTGCGGCGTGGTTGAAAACGCAATTGGACCAAATGCATACAAGCCAGGAGATGTTGTAAAAAGTTATGATGGCAAAACTGTTGAAGTTGCTAATACAGATGCAGAAGGACGATTAGTTTTAGCTGATGCTTTAAGCTATCTTGTTAAGAATTATAAACCTGCACGCATTATCGATTTAGCGACTCTAACTGGTGCATGCGTTGTGGCTTTAGGATATGATTATTCTGGACTTGTTTCTAGTGATGACAATTTTGCAAAAAAGGTTCTTGCGGCGGCAAACGACACAGATGACCGTGCATGGCAGCTTCCAAGCTACAATGGCTTAAAAGATCACCTTAAGTCGCAGTATGCAGATATTAAAAATACTGGCCTACCTAAAGGAGCAGCTGGAACAATGTCTGCAGGTGAATTTTTAAGACAGTTTGTCGGTAAAACAAAATGGGCTCATTTAGATATTGCAGGCACGGCTTTCGTTGCGGGTCCATCTCGCATGTATTTTGGGTACGGGGCAACTGGTGCCGGCGTTAGGCTTTTGACTGACTTGTTAAAAAACAAACTTTAGTTCGACGCTTCTACGCTCGCACATCATTTAAAGATGGCGCGGGTCGAACGACCCTGAGCACGCGAACAAAAGTGAGCAAGCCGAAGGGCTTTTAAAATGCTTCAAAAAAAGCAAATCGCTTTTATCCTACTAATCCTTACAGGATTATTTCTTCTTGTTACTTCACAGAGCTTTTCACAAAACAATCAAAAAATTTATATTATTCAGCTTAACGATGCAAGCATTAACCCTGTCACAGCCGGATATATTGAGAAATCTATCGAAAAAGCCGAGCAGGATAAGGCACAGTGCTTGATTCTTGAGCTTGACACGCCCGGAGGGCTTTTAAACTCAACCCGGGCTATTGTGAAGCGCATTATGGCTTCCAAAGTTCCTATCATAGTTTATATTTATCCAAGCGGGTCAAGAGCTGGTTCAGCTGGAGTTTTTATTACCTATTCAAGCCATATTGCCGTTATGGCACCTTCAACAAATATCGGCGCGGCACATCCCGTGCAGCTCGGATCTCCTAAAAAAATCTCTTGGCCGCAACAATTCCGAAAAGATCAAAATAAAGATTCAGGCGAAGACATGGAAGAGGCGTCAACGCCAATGGAAGATAAAATTCTAAATGATACGATTGCTTTTGTGAAATCTATTGCGCAGAAGCGAGACCGCAACGTAGAGTGGGCTGAGAAAAGCGTACGTGGAAGTGATTCAATTACTGAGACAGAAGCTTTAAAGAAAAATGTTATTAATTTTATTGCAAATGATGAAGTAAATCTTTTAGAAAAGCTCAATGGGCAAAAAATTACAATTAACAATTCAGAGATTATTTTAGAAACAAAAGATGCTCAAATTGAACGTATCCCGATGAATTCCCGTCAAGAACTTTTGAATGTCTTAGCCGACCCTAACATTGCGTATATTTTGATGATTTTAGGATTTTATGGACTTCTTTATGAAATTACACACCCAGGTATTGGCGTTCCCGGCGTCATGGGAACAATTTTTCTTATTTTAGCATTTTATAGTATGCAGACGCTTCCGACAAATTATGCAGGCGTTGTTTTAATCGCGTTAGGGGTTGTCTTATTCATTGCCGAAGCATTTGTGCCTGGGTTTGGTCTTCTGACTTTAGGTGGGGTCGGTTCCATGGTTTTAGGATCACTTATTTTATTTGATACCGCTGAACCGATTATGCGTGTGTCATGGTCTTTAATTATTGCATTTCCTGTAGCAACAGCTGTCATCACGCTCTTTTTGGTGCGTGCTGTTTTGCAAGCACATCGCCAAAAAGTTTTAGGCGGGAGAAAAGGAATAATCGGAGAAAAGGGGATTGCAAAAACATTAATCTCTGAGAAAAAACGAGGAAAAGTTTTTGTTCATGGAGAAACATGGAATGCTATTTCGGTAGAGACAATTAAAAAAGATGATGATGTTGTTGTTGAGAAAATTGATCATTTAACATTAACAGTTAGAAGAGAAAGGAGCTCGTCATGAGCGGATGGATTATTGCCGGCTTAGTTGCTGTTTATTTATTCAACAGTGTCAAAATTGTTAAGGAATATGAACGTGTTGTTATTTTTCGTTTAGGCCGTGTTTTAAAGGAAGCTAAAGGGCCTGGGGTTATTTTTGTTTTTTGGCCGATTGATCAGGCTCGCATTATTAGTCTTCGTCTTGTAGCCTTAGATGTTCCGGCACAGGACATTATTACAAAAGATAATGTTTCTGTTAAGGTAAATGCTGTTGTTTATTTTCGCGTTATGGATCCTGTGAGCGCTATTATTGAGGTTCAGAATTTTCAATATGCAACATCACAGATGGCTCAAACAACATTGCGTAGTGTTATCGGTGAAATGGAATTGGACGAACTTTTGTCACAACGCGAAATGATCAATGACAAATTGCAGACTATTTTAGACAAGCAAACAGACCCTTGGGGCATTAAAGTTTCAAATGTTGAAGTTAAGGATGTTGATATTTCGGAAAACCTTAAAAGGGCTATGGCTCGCCAGGCTGAAGCTGAACGCGAAAGACGTGCAAAAATTATTGCTTCAGAAGGTGAATTTCAGGCTGCTGCAAAAATCTGTGATGCTGCTAAACTGATGCAAGAGTACCCAATGGCGCTTCAGCTACGCTATTTGCAGACTTTAGTTGAAATCGGAAATACAAACAACACCACAACACTGTTTCCAATTCCGATTGATATTTTTGACGCATTTAAGAAAATTGCCCAGAAATAGACCGTTAGGACCCACCTTTGCCCGCTATTATTTTATAGCGGGCAAGGCTTAGTTCAGTTGTCTCAATATTATTGAAAAATGAAGAAAGTTAGCTTAACAATTGATTGCACAATAAAGTCGGTGTAAGATAACGTTTATGAAATTTCGAGTTGAAAAAGATACCTTAGGTTCTGTAAAAGTGCCTGAAAATGCGCTATATGGCGCTCAAACAGAGCGTGCGCTCTTAAATTTTGGCCCTAGCCGAGTTAACTATGGCTATTATAGTTATTTTTTTGTTCGTGCTATTGCTACTGTTAAAAAAGCTGCTGCTCAAACAAACAAAGACTTAGGCCTCTTGTCCGCAAAAAAAGCCCAACTTATTATTAAAGCTGCTGATGAAGTTCTTGAGGGGAAGCATAGTCACGAATTCTTGCTTGGCATTTTGCAAAGTGGAAGCGGAACTCAAAGCAATATGAACATGAATGAGGTTCTTGCTAACCGCGCAATTCAATTAGCCAATGGAAAAGTGGGCAGCAAAAAGCCTGTTCATCCCAATGATGATGTTAATATGGGTCAGTCATCCAATGATGTTATTCCTACAGCCATGCATGTAGCAACAGTTTTAGCAGCCGATGAAATCATTGTAATACTTAACCTTTTAGCAATGACACTAAGAAAAAAGTCTAAAGAATTTAAAGAAATTATTAAAGTTGGGCGAACGCACCTTATGGACGCAACACCTCTGACTCTCGGAGCAGAGTTTTCTGGATACGCAACTCAGGTTAAAAATGGAATTGTACGCATTAAAAGTTGCTTGCCGCATCTCAAGGAGCTTGCGCTGGGAGGGACTGCCGTTGGCACAGGTCTTAATACGCATCCTCAGTTTACTACCAAGACAGTCAGAAATATTTCAAAAATTACAAAGCAGACGTTTAAATCTGCTCCTAATAAATATGAAGCAATTGCAGCTCATGATGCTTTGGTTCAATTTAGCGGAACTCTTAAAACAGTTGCCGTGTCGCTTTTAAAAATTGCTAATGATATTCGTTTATTAAGTTCAGGGCCGCGTTGCGGACTCAATGAGTTAATTTTACCTGCTAACGAGCCAGGCAGTTCGATTATGCCTGGAAAAGTTAATCCATCACAATGTGAATCAATGATGATGGCCTGTGCAAAAGTGATTGGAAACGACACAGCGGTTAGCATCGCAGGTGCAGGCGGCAACCTTGAGCTCAACACATTCAAGCCGTTAATTATTTATACAATTTTAGATTCTATTGATTTTTTGGCCGAGTCTTTGCCTGGATTTACGTTTGCTTGCATTAGTGAAATAAAGCCAAATAAAAAGCAGATTCAAAAGAATTTAGAAAATTCTTTAATGCTTGTAACTGTTTTGAATAAGCATATTGGATACGATAAAGCAGCGTTAATCGCACAAAAAGCTTATACAGAAAATAAAACTTTGAAGGAAGCTGCAGCTGCTTTAGGCTTTGTTACAGAAAAACAATTTGACAAAATCGCTCAACCTCAGAAAATGCTTAAACCATCAAAATAAAAAATGAAAGAAGTCCTCGATACAATCATAACACTCTTCGTTTTAGCCCTCTTAGTCAGCATCATCGTCGTTCCTGGCTATGTTATCTTTAAAAATATGAGGAAAAAATAAAGAAAGAGAAGGATTAGCTTTCTTTGAATTCGGCGACAAGACCAGAGATAGTCTTTTTGGCATCGCCGAAAAGCATGCGGGTATTTTCGTAAAAGAAAAGTTCGTTTGGAATCCCTGCAAATCCAGTTGCCATAGACCGTTTTAAGACAAAAACGGTTTTTGCTTTATAGGCTTCAATGATCGGCATTCCATAAATTGGGCTTGTTTTATCATGCAAAGCAGCAGGATTAACAACATCGTTGGCACCAATAACCACACACACATCAACTGCATTAAATTTTGGATTAATATTATCCATTTCAAAAAGTTGATCATAAGGAACATTAGCTTCTGCTAAAAGAACATTCATGTGTCCTGGCATACGGCCAGCCACAGGGTGAATCGCATATTCGACTTCACATCCATTTTCTTCTAAGAGCCCACCTAGTTCACGCACAACGTGCTGAGCCTGGGCAACGGCTAATCCGTATCCTGGAACAAAAACAACAGATTTTGCAGCTTCTAGAATAAGGTAAGCATCTTGTACGTTAATTGGCTTAATATCGCCTTTTTCTTCACCGACTGCTTGTTTAATTACCGACCCGAAACCGCTAAATAAAACATTGGCAATCGAGCGGTTCATCGCCTTACACATAATGCGCGTTAGAATAATCCCGCTTGCACCAACAAGGGCACCGGCCACAATCAAAATATTGTTTTTAATAACAAAACCGGCAGCACAGGCTGCTAAGCCCGAATAGCTGTTTAAAAGAGAAATGACGACAGGCATGTCTGCACCGCCGATTGGAATAACGGATGAAATTCCCAAGAAAAAAGAGAGGGCAACAATCAAAAGAAACGCCTGGTAGTTGGCCGCCGGATTGGAAATAAAAACAATACCACAGGTCAAAATCGATAAAAGCAATGTGAGATTAAGAATTTTTTGACCTTGAAATAGAAGAGACTTTGATGGGAAGACTCCGCTTAACTTTCCCCAGGCTACAATACTTCCTGTGAATGTTACGCCACCGATTAAAACGGATAAAAATACTGTAATAATCGTTAGCAGTTCAACGCGTAAGCCTGCATGAAAAACAGCCCATCCGACTAAAAGGGAAGCAATGCCGCCAAAACCGTTTAAAAGGGCAACCATCTCCGGCATTGCCGTCATCGCAATCAATCGTGCAGCAAAAATTCCTAAAATCGACCCGATAAAGATTCCTAACACAATCCATTGAAAAGACAGCCCCTTAGTCAAAAGCGTGGCAACAACTGCTAAAAACATTCCAACAGCTGAAATCAGATTTCCTTTACGGGCTGATTCAGGCGATGAAAGCATTTTGAGGCCCAAAGCAAAAAGGATAGCTGCGATGATATAAACAATATTAATGAGAATCGTAAAATCCATAAAGATTACCGTTTCTTAAACATTTTTAACATTCGATCTGTGACAAGGTATCCTCCGACTACATTAATCGTCGCAAAGACAACTGCCAGCGTTCCTAAGGTTGTGCTTATTGTATTGCTTTCAGCTCCCGCAGAAACTAAAGCCCCAACAAGCGTAATACCAGAAATAGCGTTTGAGCCAGACATTAAAGGAGTATGCAATATCGAAGGCACTTTGGAGATAAGCTCGAATCCCAAAAAAACCGAGAGGACTAAGATAAATAAAAGAAAAATAAAAAGGTCAATACCCATAGCGATTAGTTTGTTTTTATCAGTTTATTAATAACTTTTCATTATATGTTAAAAGGCAACCTTTGATGATTTCATTCTCAAGGTTGATTTTAAAAATCTGATTGTCTTTATCCCAAAGTTCTTCAATAAGATTGTAAATATTGTTTGCGTACATTTCACTGGCATTAACAGCGACATACGAAGGAAGACTTGAAACTCCTAAAATTCTAACGCCATTGAGGACAACTTCTTCATCAAGAGCAGAGCCCTCGACATTGCCGCCTGTTTCAACAGCCATGTCTATGATGATGCTTCCCGGGTTCATTTTTTCAATCATTTTTTTGGTAATAATAACAGGTGCTTTTTTCCCAAAAACTTGGGCAGTGGTAATAACAACGTCAGCATTGGTGCATGCCTTAGCCATGCCATCACGTTGTTTTTTAATTTGTTCCTCTGTTAACTGTTTGGCGTAACCATCTTTGGTTTCACCTGTTTGCCCTAAATCAATCTTAACAAATTTTGCTCCAAGAGACTGTACTTGCTCTGCAACCGCGGGGCGGGTATCAAAAGCTTCGACACGGGCGCCTAGTCTCTTGGCAGTTGCAATGGCCTGAAGCCCTGCGACACCAGCGCCGACAATAAATACTCTCGCCGGTGAAATTGTTCCGGCAGGTGTCATCTGCATCGGAAAAATTTTGGGAAGGCTTTGGGCAGCCAAAATAACTGCAACGTAGCCTGCTAAAGACGCCTGAGAGCTTAATGCATCCATTTTTTGCGCCTTCGTAATTCTTGGAATCATTTCCATACTAATGGCATTAATATTTTTTTTAGCAAACATTTTAACAAGAGTGGACTCTTTGAACGGGTCAAGAAAGCTGACATAAAAACTGCCCGGCTTTAACGAATTAATTTCTTCGGGGGAAGGCTTTCCTAGTCTTAAGATAATATCTGCGGCTGAAAAAAGTTCTTTATGCGTTTTGACAATTTTAACCCCAGCATCCTTGTATGCTTGATCAGAAAAAAAAAGGGGCGCGCCAAGATTTGTCCGCATGCGAACGTCAAACCCCAAACCAATAAATTTCTTAGCAATTGTAGGAGTTAAGGCAATGCGTTTTTCTTTTAAATCGATTTCTTTTGGGAAGGCAATAATCATAATTTTTTAGTTTCCTCTAAGTTAATCCATCATAACAAAAAGGTTTTTTGTCTGCAAGAAATTATAACAATACTTGATATTTAATATATTTACTTATAGAATATAAAAATTAAATAACATTTCAAGAGAAAGCTCTTCTTTGGTAAAATTAACACAACCCATTGAGCACCAGGGAATCGTTGCGAAGGTTAACGAAAAAATCGCTGAGGTAAAAATTGAAGCGACTTCAGCCTGTGCTCAATGCCATGCAAAAGGTGCTTGTGTAGCATCTGACATGGCTGAAAAAATTATCGAGGTCAAGCTCGATGGTTCCCAGGTTTCTCTTGGACAGACTGTCACGGTTACCCTTGCGCGTTCTTTAGGGATTCAGGCAGTCTTACTAGGATATATTTTTCCGTTTGTTTTGGCGCTAGGGACATTGATCATCGCGCTACATTTAACGAAACGGGAAGTTACTGCTGGGGTTAGCGCACTTGTTATTTTATTTCCTTATTATTTTGGGCTATATTTAATCCGGCATCGCATTAAAGAAATCTTTCAATTTAAACTAAAAATATGAATTCAACAATCCTCTTTACAATTCTCTCATTAAGCTCTCTCGGTGTTTTATCCGGAATTATTCTTTTTTTCATTGCAAAGAAATTTCACGTAGAAGAAGACCCTCGTATTGATGATGTCGAAGGTGTTTTGCCTGGGGCTAATTGTGGTGGCTGTGGATATCCCGGATGCCGAAAATTTGCTGAGGTTTGTGTTCAATCAAAAGAACTGGAAGGTTTGTTTTGTCCGGTTGGTGGAAATAACTGTATGACCGACGTGGCAAAAATCCTGGGCATTGAAGTTATTGAAAAAGCAGCAATGACGGCTGTTGTGCGATGTAATGGGTCGTATCAAAATCGTCCACGTACCAATGTTTACGATGGGACAACTTGGTGCAAAATTGTGCATAATCTTTATTCTGGTGAAACTGGATGTTCTTATGGCTGCATGGGGCTTGGAGATTGTGTTAAATCTTGTAAATTTGATGCGATTTATATTAGCGAAGAAACTGGCTTACCTGTGATCGATCAAGACAAATGCGTGGCATGCGGCGCTTGTGTAAAAGCATGCCCTCGTAAACTAATAGAACTTCGCTTAAAGGGTAAAGCTAATCGGCGTATTTTTGTTGCATGTTCAAATCCTGAAAAAGGAGGCCTGGCCCGTAAAGTTTGTAAAGCAGCCTGTATCGGATGTGGTAAATGCGTTAAAGTTTGTCCATTTGATGCCATTGAGATGAAGGGGCCATTGGCCTATATTGATTTTAATAAATGTAAATTATGCCGAAAATGCGTTTTAGAGTGTCCGACGGGCGCAATTCATGAAATTAATTTTCCACCTAAAAAATCTAAGCCGCAGCCAGACCCATCAGGTGTTGCTGAAAAAATTGAAAATAAGGATTCTTCAGCATGAAATTAAAAAAAGAATTAAAAACATTTCCTAAGGGTGGCGTTCATCCTGCTGATAATAAATTATCGGCGAATCGTCCCATTGAAGAGCTGCCGCTTCCTCAAACCGTAGCTATCCCTGTTTCTCAACATTTAGGTGCCCCGGCTAAGCCGATTGTTGCTGTTGGAGATACAGTTAAGGTTGGACAAGTTATTGCTGAAAGCGGTGGTTATGTCTCAACCAACATTCATGCCACAGCTTCAGGAATTGTTGCTAAAATTGAAGATGTTATGGACGCTACAGGGTATCGACGGCTTGCTGTTATTATTAATGTTGAGGGTGATAATTGGCTTGAGAATATCGACCGGACGCCAGACATCAAGAGTGAGATTAATGCTTCACAAGAGGAGATTATCAAGAAAGTGCAGGCTGATGGCATTGTTGGCCTAGGAGGCGCGACATTTCCTTTGCATGTAAAATTAACACCACCAAAAGGAAAAAAAGCAGAGATGCTTTTAATAAATGGTGTTGAGTGCGAACCTTTCTTAACAGCAGATCATCGCCTGATGCTTGAAAAGGGTCAAGAAATTCTGGTTGGCATTCGCATTGTTATGCGCGCCCTAGACGTTGAAAAAACTTTAATTGGAATTGAGGCTAATAAGCTTGATGCGATCGAATACCTTCGAACGCTAACCGAAGGTGATGTCGGTATTCACGTTATTCCTCTCAAGGTGCAGTATCCTCAAGGCGCAGAAAAGCAACTTGTTGAGGCGTTAACTTCACACCAAGTTCCAATCGGCGGACTTCCTATTGATGTCGGCATTGTCGTTCAGAATATTGGAACTATTTTTGCAGTTTATGAATCTATTCAAAAAAATAAACCACTCGTTGATCGCGTTATTACAGTGACAGGAAAAAAGCTTATCAATCCGTCTAACTTCTTAGTTCGTTTTGGTGTTCCTACGATTGATTTAATTAAAGCAGCTGGTGGGCTTCCTCAGGATACGGGTAAAATTATTTCTGGGGGACCTATGATGGGCAAGGCATTAAATACATCAGACGTTCCAGTGACAAAAGGAACTTCTGGGATTTTGGTGTTATCGAAAAATGAAGCGAAGAGAGAAGAAGTTTTGCCATGCATCCGTTGCGCACGATGTGTTTCTCATTGTCCTTTAGGTTTAGAGCCATATTTATTGATGAGTTTAGTTGAAAAAGGTATGATAGATGAAGCTGAAAAAGAGATTATCACAAATTGTTGCGAATGCGGATCCTGCGCCTATGTTTGTCCGGCAAAGCGTCCGTTGTTAGATTATATCCGATTGGGAAAGTCCATTATTATGCAGCGTAATCGAGAGGCTAACCAGAAGGCAGTCCAGGAGGCCCGAAAATGAGCCAGCAAAAGCTTACCGTTTCTCTTTCTCCGCATACATCTGGCAAGGATTCCGTCCATCGCGTGATGATTGATGTTGTGATCGCGCTTTTACCGGCTCTTGCGATGTCGTTCTACATTTTTGGGTTTGGCGCGTTTCGCGTTACGCTTTTAGCGGTTTTTTCCTGTGTGCTTTTTGAATATTTAATTCAAAAATTTATGCTAAAAGTTAAACCAACAATTAATGATGGGTCAGCGGTTGTTACAGGGATGCTGCTTGCATTTAACTTACCGAGCAATCTTCCTTGGTGGATGGTAATCGTCGGAAGTCTCGTCGCGATTGGTATCGCTAAAATGTCGTTTGGCGGCCTTGGCAACAATCCGTTTAATCCGGCTTTAGTCGGGCGCGTTTTCCTTTTTATCTCTTTCCCAGTTGCCATGACAAGCTGGCCAAAACCAATTGTCACGCGCATGTCTTTAGTGGATGCCGTGACAGGAGCCACGCCTTTAGCAATTGTTAAAGAGGGGTTTAAAAATAATGTAGCAGTGACAGAGTTAATGACAAAACTTCCAAGCTACTTAGATCTTTTTATTGGAAAAGTTGGTGGATCTCTTGGAGAAATTTCTGCTGCTGCGCTTATTTTAGGAGGAATGTATCTTTTGTATCGAAAGGTTATTAGCTGGCATATTCCAATAGCGATGCTGCTGACGGTTTTTGTTTTTTCCGGAATTCTTTGGCGTGTTAGCCCGGATAAATATATCGATCCTCTATTTCAAATTCTGACCGGTGGAATTTTTTTAGGAGCAATTTTTATGGCGACGGACATGGTGACATCGCCAATGACACCAAAAGGGATGATTATCTTCGGGTGTGGCATAGGGCTTATTACGGTTGTTATTCGTGTCTTTGGAGCGTACCCCGAAGGTGTTTCTTTTGCGATTTTAATCATGAATGCCTTTGTGCCGCTGATTGATAAATTTTGTAAACCTTCAAAATATGGGCTTGTAAAAAATGGCTAAAAATCCATCCAACTTCCTTAATATGGTTCTCACGCTATTTGTGATTACATTTATCTCATCCGCTGCGCTAGGATTTTTTTATGAACAAACAAAAGGGCCGATTGCAAAAGTCGCGCTTGCGAAAAAGACAAAAGCCATTGCTGAAGTTGTCCCATCTTTTGATAATGATCCTCTTAAAGACACATTTACGGTTGATATTGATGGAGAAACTTTAACGTTTTATCGTGCGACCGAGAACGGAAAAATTGTTGGAACAGCTATCGAGACATTTACAAAGAATGGTTTTGGCGGGCTGATAAGGCTTATGGTTGGACTTCTGCCAGACAATACCATTGATAATATCGTTGTTGTCCTTGCGAATGAAACCCCTGGATTAGGAGATAAAATAAAAAAATCGAAATCAAACTTTTCCGATCAATTTAATGGAAAGAATCCTTCAAGCTTTAAAATTGCCGTTAGGCAAGACGGGGGAGATGTTGATGCAATAACTGCAGCAACAATTTCTTCAAGAGCTTTCTGCGATGCTGTAGAACGTGCATACACTACATATCAAAAGGAAATGAAATAATGAGTCAATGGCAAAACTTTACAAAAGGCTTTTTGAAGGAGAATCCTGTTTTTATTCTTCTTTTAGGCCTGTGTCCAACTCTAGGTGTAACAACAACTGCTATTAATGGCCTTGGGATGGGCCTGGCAACAACATTTGTTTTGGTCATGTCGAACATTGTCATTTCGCTAATTAAGGGCCTTATTCCTGATAAGGTACGTATTCCATCTTTTATCGTTGTCATAGCCGCCTTTGTAACGGTTGTGGATTTGGTTATGGCAGGTTATTTGCCAACGCTTCATGAGCAGCTTGGTATTTTTATTCCGTTGATCGTTGTCAACTGCATTGTACTCGGGCGCGCTGAGGCTTTTGCCTCTAAAAATACTTTTGTGACATCGATGATTGATGGTTTTGGCATGGGCCTTGGATTTACCTTGGCCGTTGTGACCCTAGGAGCTATTCGTGAAGCCTTAGGCGCAGGAGCGATTTTTGGATTTAAATTTATCTCTGGTGATGCGATTTTAATTTTTGCTATGGCACCAGGAGCTTTTATTGTTTTAGGGTACTTGATCGCAATTGTTAACAAAATGAACAAAGGAGTTAAATAAAATGAGAAAAATTATACTTGCTATTATCTTTGTTTTATTAGCATCATCTGCGCTTTTCGCGCAAGGATATAATGATCATCGCGATTCCGTTAATCTTGTTCGGCAACGCATTGATCGTATTTGGACAGGAAAAACTGAACCAGAGATAAAAAGAATTCTTGGTGAGCCCGACAAGACTGAAGTTTATGAGAATAAGAAGGGGCGAATCGTTAAAGTTTTATATTATCTTATTGATGATTCTCATACATGTTTAACTAAAAAAATGGATGAATGCTTTATTCCTCTGATACTCGAAAACGCACAGCTTATCGGTAAAGGATCAGAATCTCTCGAAATAACAAAACAAAGATACAATCTAGAAAAAGCTTTTGAATAATGAAGTATATCCTTTTAATCATATCAGCCGTTCTTGTTAACAATATCGTCCTGACACAATTTTTGGGGATTTGTCCTTTCCTCGGCGTCTCTAAGAGACTGTCGACTGCCGTTGGGATGGGAGGGGCTGTCCTTTTTGTTATGACGTTGGCCACCATCGTAACCTATTTAATTCAAAATTATATTTTAGTGCCTATGGGGATAGAGTTCATGCAAACGGTGGTCTACATTTTAATAATTGCAGCTCTTGTTCAAATGGTTGAATTAATTCTAAAAAAAGTTTCACCTGCGCTTTATCAGGCTTTGGGTGTTTTTCTGCCGTTGATTACAACAAATTGTGCAATTTTAGGTGTTGCGATTTTAGTTATCCGCAAAGAGTATAACTTGATGGAAAGCACAGTTTTCGCTATTGCCAATGCCATTGGCTTTACGCTTGCGTTGATTATCTTTTCTGGTATTCGTGAAAAGCTTGAACTTCTTGATGTTCCTCAAGCCATGAAGGGAACCCCCATTGCCCTTATCATCGCTGGACTTCTTGCTCTTGCCTTTATGGGTTTTGCGGGAATTGTGTAGTGTATGTCGAATGAAAACTTTCAAGCTAGCTGGGGACAAAATTTAAATAATAAAGAAGTCCGCTGCCAGCTTTGTCCGCGCGAATGCCTCTTAAAAGAGGGGCAGCGCGGATTTTGCTTTGTGCGCCAGAATATCGACGGAAATCTTATCCTGACGACTTATGGCCGCTCAAGCGGTTTTTGTATTGATCCTATTGAGAAAAAGCCTCTTTATCATTTTTACCCAGGAAGCCCAATCCTTTCCTTTGGAACAGCCGGATGCAACCTAGGATGTTTGTTTTGTCAAAATTGGAATATTTCAAAATCAAAAGAATTTGATAGGCTCACAGAGCAAGCAACGCCGAAACAAATCGCTGAAGCTGCAAAAAAAAGACATTGTCCTTCCGTTGCCTTTACATACAATGATCCTGTAATTTTTACTGAATATGCCATTGACGTTGCTAAAGAGTGTCACAATCTAGGAGTTAAAACAGTTGCCGTAACTGCCGGATATATTAACCCGAAGCCACGTAAAAAATTTTTTGAACATATCGATGCAGCCAATGTCGACCTCAAAGCCTTTAGTGAAAACTTTTATGAAAAGTTTTGCCTTGGGCATCTCGATCCTGTTCTAGATACTCTTAAATACATCAAGAATGAAACAAAAATTTGGCTTGAGATAACAACTCTGATTATTCCCAGTAAAAATGATTCGGACGAAGAATTAGATGAAATGACGTCTTGGATTGCTAAAGAGCTTGGGACTGATGTGCCTATTCACTTTAGTGCTTTTCATCCAAGTTTTAAAATTTTAGATATTTCAGCCACGCCAAAGGAGACCTTAACAAAAGCTCGCGCCATTGCTTTAAAAAATGGATTGAGATATGTTTATACTGGGAACGTAAACGACGATGAAGGTTCATCGACATACTGCCCTAATTGTAAAAAAATGATAATTCAGCGTTTTGGATACACGCTTGTTGAATCTCATATTAAAAATAAAAAATGTATTTTTTGTAATACAGAGGTTGCCGGATATTTTACGAAAGAGATGAAAAATCAATGAAGATTATTAGTTGGAACGTTAATGGCATTCGAGCCAGCGAGAAAAAAGGATTCTTAAATTGGCTGAAAAAAGAAAGTCCAGACATTTTGTGTGTTCAGGAGACAAAGTGTGCGCCAGAGCAGCTTAACGAGAATCTTCTTAACCCTCTTGGATATCAAAGCTTTTGGTCAGCCTCAACAATTCGAAAAGGATACAGTGGTGTTGCAGTTTATGCAAAGAAAAGCCCGAAATCCATTACGGACAAGCTTGAAAAAAAAGAATTTGATTGTGAGGGACGTCAGCTTATTTGTGACTTTGGGAAGTTTGTTCTTTGTAATGTTTATTTCCCAAATGGGGGACAAGGTAACAAACGTGTTCCTTACAAGATGCGATTTTATGAAAAATTTCTTAATACAATTGAGTCCTATGTTGAAAAAGGCAAAAATGTCATTGTAACCGGTGACGTCAATACCGCACACACAGAAATCGATCTTGCTCGCCCAAAAGGCAATGAGGAAAACACCGGGTTTTTGCCTAAGGAGCGTGCTTGGATTAGTAAGCTAATCAAAAAAGGATACGTGGATACATTTCGTTATTTTCACCCAGACGAACCGCATCATTACACTTATTGGGATTACAAAACCGGTGCACGCGCAAGAAACGTTGGATGGCGCTTAGATTATTTCTTCGTTAATAAAAAATTTCTGCCTAGAGTCAAGAAATCCTATATCCTAAAAGATGTTTTAGGCTCTGATCATTGTCCTATCGGTTTGGAAATAAAATAGGAGGAGTTTTGTGAGAAATAACTTTATCGTTTTAACTTTTAGCTTATTGATTCTAATTTCGAGCGAAAAAGGGGGATTTGCCATGAAAATAACTAGTCCTGAATTTAAGCACAATGAAATGATTCCTCAGAAGTTTACCTGTCAAGGCACAGATGTATCGCCGACTTTAGACATTTCTGATATCCCGGAAGGAACAAAAAGCCTAGCATTAATAGTCGATGACCCTGATGCGCCTATCGGCAATTGGGATCATTGGATTGTTTATAATATTTCACCAGCGATCTCTAGGATTGAAGAAAAATCTATTCCAGGCGATCAAGCTATTAATGATTTTGGCCACAAAGACTGGGGTGGCCCATGCCCACCTAGCGGAACCCACCGCTATTTTTTCAAATTATATGCTCTAGATACAGAGCTCAAGCTTACTGATAGCGCACGAAAAAAGGACCTTGAGCGTGCTATGGATGGACATATTCTTGAGAAAACACAATTAATAGGTCTCTATAAGAAATTCTAACCATTTCTCATTTATTTTTGATAAAAAAATGCTATTTTTTGGTTATTTTGCTTAAAATTTGTGCAATTCCAGGCAAAATCCCAATTTATATGCTATATTATATACAATAAAAAATATATTATGACAAATTTTAATCAAAAGACTCATAAACCGATATTTTGTACCGGAATCTGCTTAGCTCTGGTATGGCTCCTTGTCTTAGGGCCAGCACTACCCTATGCTAGCTATGCCCAAACTGCTGCAGTCTTGCCTCAGGCAAATTACCTTGCAATGCCTCCAGCTGGAACTAGAATTTCTCCAAGCCAAATCTATACCCCTGTTCTTATTAAGGGTATACAAATCGACCCTATAAATCCCTTTAATTTGGATTTTATTATAGACACCGGAAATTCTAATCTAGATGATCAGGCCCTTAAAAAGGAGACAGAGAGGCTTGTCCGATACTTTTTAACGGCTTTAACAATCCCAGACGATGAGTTTTGGGTTAATCTGTCACCATTTGAGCAAGATAAAATTATCACAGAGGATTTCTCAGCAACAGAGATGGGGAGAGACCTTCTTGCTCAGGATTATCTTTTGAAACAGGTTACCGCATCACTCATTTATCCCGAAGACGAACTTGGTAAGAATTTTTGGAAAAAAGTTTACAAGAAAGCTTATGACAAATATGGCACAACGAATATTCCGACAGATACCTTTAATAAGGTATGGATTATGCCAAAGACCGCAAAAATTTATCAAGAGGGAAGAAAAGTTTTTGTTGTCGAAAGCACTTTAGAAGTTTTACTTGAAGAAGACTATCTTGCAAAAACAAAGAGCCAGAGAGATTCCAGCAGCCATCAAAAACAGAGCAGGGTTGCTTCCGAAATTGTTCGAGAGATTATTGTTCCAGAAATTGAAAAAGAAGTCAATGAGGGTAAGAATTTCGCACCTCTTCGTCAAATTTATCATGCAGTTATTCTGGCAACATGGTTTAGAAAGAACTTAAAAGGACACCTCATCAATCAAGCATATTCTTCTCAGTCAAAAATTAATGGAATTAATACTGTTAATAAAAAATCTAAAGAAGAAATCTATGCTCAATATCTCGCAGCCTACAAAAAAGGCGCCTATAATCTTATCCGAGTTGAACGGGATGAATTTACGCAAAAAAATATTCCTCGAAAATATTTTGCCGGAGGCATTGTTTTAAATAATGAAATTATAAGTGCACCAACAAAAGTTAAGAAAAAAATGTCTCAGCAGATTCTCAACAGCATTACTGGCGCTCCAAAGCTTCTTAAAGTAAAACTAAGAAACCTTTGGAAAAATTCACAGCTGAACAAACGAATTAATGAGAGCAAGTACTATCAGAAAGAGCTTGAGAGAATGAGTAATATTCCAAAGCCGATTGCAGAAAAGATAGTAGATATTCTAAAAAAAATTAACAGAAAATTCGAGCCAACAAAAGTTGCGGTTTACAACAAAGAAGCCCATGGCAATATTAAGAATATTCGAGAGCGTCCGGCACGACTTAATTTAATACTTTATTTTAATGACACAAACGGATTCAAAACTAGAAGCACAGATACCACGCAAAGACAGTATGAACAAAATTTAACCATACATATTCGCTATCTGTTGATGACGCTAGAAGACCTTTTAGCACCAAAAACAGAAACCCGAAAGAGTATCCGCAAGCTTATTCATAACCTAGAATCTCCTTTTATTATAAAAGTTGTCGGCGCATACTGTGCATCAACAGAAACCCTCAAACCATTTTATGGGCTTGATGAATATCTGGGACAGACAACACATAAATTCTTTGCACTTGAAAGTACAGGCAGGCTTTTGGAAGAAAGGGAAGTTCTAAACCGTAAGAACATAAACGCACTTGACCTGAGCATGAACTACATAGACGATAATTTGTATTTTGGAGATGTTCATCAAAATGAAAATAAAATGGGCCGCCTAGGCTCTGGAACTGCAACAGATGTCTTCAAGACGCCTTATCGCTCGCTAACAGTAAGGATTAAGTACGAATCAAATACTTTTGAGAACGACAGGAACAAAAGACTTGCGCGACGGACCGAAGAAAACCTTTTTAAAAAATTAAGCAAGCTAGGAATTGCGCCTAATGCCTACAAATCAGGAGAGGTCAACGACTATAATTATATTTTTGTAGACCGCATTATTGGAACATCACTTGATGAAAAATATGACGACCTAAGAATAGAAAAACGAGGGTTGCGATACAATAAGGTAAAAATGATAGAAAATCTTTTACGCACTTTGTTAAAAAATCGCATCATAGTAACTGACTTCTTTAAGCCTTCAAACATAATGATTGGAAGATTTTATGGGATCAATCACACTCAAGCTTTTATTTGCGACGTCATGAAGGCTCAAGATTCAAAACGAGGGCTAATTGATCTAGCCAAAGCATATAAGATTCAACTTCAGCAAACAAATAAGTTTCATAAGAAAGTCGTTGCTGAAAATCCCAAAGAAAATTGGAAAATTTATGACCCGAAGGGATACTTAATCGAATTTCTCGATTATGTGATTGAGAATGGCGAAATTCCTGATTCCGAATGGGCAAACACTCTCGCCGGTGAAGAAGAAAAAGCCAACAGCATTAAAACAAGCCCTGACTTAAGAAATACAACTGCTTTGGATGAAGACAGCGCTGCACCCAAAATAATATCTAGCCCAGCAAAGAAATTCGGCGGTATCGACCTTACCGCTGACAACATAGATCTAGAAATTGAAGGAAACAGAATAAATCCAGACTTATTTGGATCTGCTTATCAAATTTATGCTGATGACATTGCTGGACTGCAACCGGTCACTATTGACATCAGCCCCATATCAAATTTTAGTCAATTCTTTAATTTAAAGTAATCCCCTCAAAAAAATACTATTTTTTAATCTTTCATTTACATTTTTATAAATATATATATAATAGATGAATATCTGGATTGAGCTCATCTAAAAAAATATTTATGTTATTTAAACTGCAAAAAATAAAATCTTCACTGAAAACTTCTTTTGGAAGTTTTACCTATTTTTCTTTGCCTAAATTAAATAAATTTAGATTGAATGTTGAACACTTGCCATTTTCTATCAAAGTTATTCTTGAAAGTGCTCTTCGTAATTGCGATGAACACAAAATAACTTCTAAAGACATCGAGACCATTGCAAAATGGTCGCCTAAATCTTCTTCTCCAAAAGAAATTGCTTTTAAACCCGGTCGTGTTATTCTTCAAGATTTTACTGGAGTTCCTTGTGTTGTGGATTTAGCTGCTATGCGTGATGCCGTTAAAACATTAGGAGGGGATTATAAGAAAATTAATCCGCAAGTGCCATGTGATTTGATTATTGACCATTCTGTTCAGGTGGATTTTTCCGGTAAAAAAGATGCGTATCAAAAGAACCTTACGAAAGAGTTTCAACGAAATCGCGAGCGTTATGAATTCCTAAAATGGGGACAAAAAGCCTTTAAGAATTTTCGCGTTATTCCCCCGGCAACAGGAATTATCCATCAAATCAATCTTGAATATCTTGCACAGGGCGTTCTTGTTCAAAAACAGGGCAAAAAACGCATTGTATATCCGGACAGCCTTATCGGTACAGATAGCCATACAACTATGATTAATGGCCTAGGAGTTGTTGGTTGGGGTGTTGGGGGAATCGAGGCGGAAGCGGTTATGCTCGGCGAACCTTTGAATATGCTTTTGCCTGAGGTCATTGGGTTTCATCTTAAAGGACAGCTGCGCGAAGGCGTTATGCCAACGGATTTAGTTTTGACAATTGTTGAAATGTTGCGCAAAGAGGGGGTGGTTGGAAAATTTGTTGAATATTTTGGTGAAGGACTTGAATTTCTCACGCTTGAAAATCGCGCAATGATTGCAAACATGTCGCCTGAATATGGGGCAACTCTCGGGTTCTTCCCAGTCGATGATAGAACATTGGATTATTATCGAACCACCGGTCGTAAAAAATCTCAAATTGATTTAATTAAAAAATATTACAAAGCACAGGGAATGTTTTATGAAAAGGGCATGAAGCCCGCAAAATATACAAAGATTTTAGAATTAGACCTTGGCAAAATCCGGATAAGCTTAGCCGGTCCTAAGAGGCCACAAGACCGCATTGATTTGGGTGAGATGAAAAGTGCATTTGAAAAAACATTTTCAAAGCCAAAAGCATCGCTTGAAAAGTTAACAAATGGGTCAGTTGTTATTGCTTCGATTACAAGCTGTACAAATACATCCGACCCGCAAGTTCTAATCGGTGCTGCCCTTTTAGCAAAAAATGCAATTGAACGAGGCTTAAATGTAAAAAATTTTGTTAAAACATCTCTATCCCCAGGATCAAGAGTTGTTACAAAGTATCTTAAGAAACTAAATCTGATGAAATATTTTGAACAACTTGGATTTCATGTTGCTGGCTATGGATGCATGACTTGCATCGGAAACAGTGGGCCACTGTCAAAAAAAATAACTGATGCCATCACAAAAGAAAAGTTGACGGTGACAAGTGTTTCAAGTGGAAACCGTAATTTTGAAGGGCGCATTAGCCCTTGGGTTAAAGCTAATTATCTTGGAAGTCCGCTTTTAGTTGTGGCTTATGCCTTGGCCGGAAATGTGACTATTGATTTAGCGAAAGATCCCCTTGGTAAAGATAAAAGAGGAGAAGATGTTTATTTAAGTGATATTTGGCCGACCCATAGAGAGATTCAGCAGCTAATAAAAAAATCTGTAACAGCGTCAATGTTTCAAAAAACATATAAAAAAGCGCTTCGAGGAACTAGCGAGTGGGGAAAAATTAAATGCACAAAAGGTGATCTTTTTAAATGGAAAAACAAAAGTACTTATATCCAAAATCCACCCTTCTTTGCAGGAATGAAGAAAGCAGTTAAAAAAAATAATCCTATTGTGGGGGCGCGGGTCTTGGCTGTCTTAGGCGATTCCATTACAACAGATCACATTTCTCCCGCAGGTGCTATTTCAAAAAATTCACCCGCTGGCCGATATTTGCAGTCGCTCGGAGTTAAAGAGGCGGCGTTTAACAGCTACGGGTCTAGACGGGGAAATGATCGTGTTATGACGCGGGGAACATTTGCCAACATTCGACTTAAAAACCAACTCATTCCGGGTGTAGAGGGGTCAGCTACTATTCATTTTCCAAGTAAAAAAAAGACTGATATCTACAATGCATCCCATCTTTATAAAAAAGCTCAAACTCCTTTGATCATTTTAGCCGGAAAAGAATACGGAACCGGTTCTTCACGCGATTGGGCGGCCAAAGGTACAGCTCTTTTGAATGTGAAGGCTGTTATTGCCCAAAGCTACGAACGAATTCATCGTAGCAATTTAGTTGGTATGGGTGTTTTGCCGTTAGAATTTATGCATGGCGCTTCGCATCAAAGTTTAGGATTAAAAGGAGATGAAATATTTGATATTTTAGGGCTTGATGGCCCTATCAAACCGCAGCAAATTATCTGCGTTCTTGCCACAAGCAAAAGTGGTAAAAAAAAGGAGTTTAAGGTTAAGCTGCGCTTAGATACGCAAATGGATATTGATTATTACCAAAACGGCGGCATTTTACATGCTGTCATACGTAATCTTTTTTAACAAAAGGAGGGGTCATGGCCGGACGTAAACTAACAGAGGCAACAAAACGTAAGATTAGTTTGTCACAAAGAGGAAAGAAGAATTCTTTTTATGGAAAAAAACATAAAAAATCATCAAAAGAAAAAATTTCTAAAGCCTCAAAAGGGAAAAATAATTCTATGTACGGCAAAAAACACACGGCAGCAACAAAACGCAAAATTAGTTTAGCGCGTAAACGTGCTATTGCTCGCGCTAAACGTAAGTAAGATGGTAAAAAAGCCTCATCCTCGTATTTGGAACAAACGCAACGGCAAGATGATGCCTCCAAAAATCCTAAAGACTCAGCAAGGGCCCAAGGGTGAAATAGAAACAAGCTCACCATCTTGCAATGTGACGTTTTTTTCAAAATTAAGAAAACAAATTAAAAAAAATATTTCTTAAGGCATGTCTAAAAAAATTCTGATTGTTTTTCTCATTTGTACAATCTTTTCACCTTCAGCTTTTGCCCAATATGGGCGTTCACCAAAAGTTCTAGAGACACGGGCTTTCACCTATGTCCAAAGAGCTGATCAGCTTTTGTCCTATGCGCATAAAATTATGGAGCTACGGCCAGATAAAGAAAGTGCAGAAATTTTTGTTGAGCTTTATTTACAAGCGTCCCGTCTTTATGGAGATGCAGCGAGACTTTTAAGGGCCATTGGGCCATTTTATATTCAACAATCTGTTATTGATAAATTTGCAAAAGCTGAGTTGGATTGCCTTAAGACCGTTGATGAGGCTCGCCGCATGGTCAACAAGGGCGAAATTGTCAAAGTCTCTGACTGGGAAATTAAAAAACTACTTAATGAGATTAGGGAGATTCAAGATGAATTGTCCGAATAAAGAGCGAAATATAAGGGAGCATTGTAACTGCAGCTACAGCGCTTGCGATAAAACTGGTATTTGCTGTGAATGTCTTCATTATCATAGGAAGAAGGGTGCGTTGCCGGCCTGCTACTTTCCGGCTGATGCAGAGAAAACATACAATAGGTCAATCGAGCACTTTATTGAAGTTTATCAGAAGCATAAACATCTCTAGTGGATAGCTTTAAGAAAAACCTTGATGAAGTTTAAGACGTGTGCTAAATTAATGGCTATTAAAAAATCAATGTCATATAAGAGGAGCCAAAATGAAACTTGAAATTTTTATTTTAATGTTCATTCTTGTCGGATTTCCTGCCTTTGCAAAGGAGGATAAAGCTCCCCTTATAAGTGATAAAATAGTTACACCCCAAAGCTCTAAAAATGATCCTGCGCTTCCAGAAACCTCTTATGATCTCCAAAAATGGCGAATAAAAGAGGAGAAAGTCGTTTCGGATGCTATTGATGTCTTCAAGCGTAAAGCACAGCCAATTCGGTCAAAACGAGTCTGGATTTACGATAAAAATGGTGAAAAAAACTTTTTAGTTGAATATACGCCAAGCGAAAAGAATCCGAAGGTCCTTTTTTCCGACGATGAAAATTTTGCTTTTTTTATTGGGCTTTCCGATATTGGTCAAAGCATCATCTATGGTATAAATTTAACAACAGGGAATCAGTATCCGATTGATACGGCAAGCCATTTTGATATGATTACCTGCCCAAATAATAAAAAAAGCTACGTGATCGTCAATAAACGCGATAGTAATCGAAATACTTATTTTATTTATAATTTAAACGGAAAACAGGAAAGTAGCCTAATGGATGCTGTAACACCTGAAAATTTAAAAGATAAGGTTTGCTACTAAAAAGGAGGAGAAGGATGAGATTTTTTGTTTTTTCTTTTATCATGGCTCTTATGATGAATTTAAGCGTTGCTACAGAGGCTTACTGCGCTAAAGGTCTAAAGAAAACTGTTGCAGTCTTAAGCTTTCAGAATGATTCTGGCTACAGCAGCATGGGCGATATCGGTGATGATTTTTCTATGCAGCTTAACGATGCACTAATTCAGAGTGGTGATTTTATTGTTTTATCAAGACAAGATTTAGATGCTGTTTTTGCCGAGCAAGACTTGGCGACAAGCGGACGTATGGCCAAATCAACTACAGCAAAAACAGGAAAAGCTGTTTCATCTCAAATTTTAGTTAAAGGACGCATTACTGAATTTGATGAACAAAAATCTGGTGGTGGACAAGGCTTAAGCCTTTACGGTGTATCTTTAGGCTCTAACAAAGCTACAGCGCATGTTGCAGTTATTATTCAGCTTATTGATACAACAACAGGTGAAATTCTCGATTCGCAGCGCATTGAAGGCGATGCCAAAGCCGGCGGTTTTTCTATCGGATATAGTGGAGACTTTGGAATTAGTACTTCGAGTTTTAAGAAGACTCCTCTTGGAAAAGCTGTCCAAATGGCAATTGATCGTGCTGTTCAGCATATTACGAAAAAATCTTCAGATATTCCATGGCGAGGACGCGTTATGTTGGTTAAAAACGGTCTTGTTTATGTAAACTCAGGCTCTAACGCAAATTTGAGTTCCGGTGATTCATTTGCTGTTTATCGTGAAGGTGAAGCCCTAATAGATCCCGATACAGGCATGGAGCTAGGAAGAGAAAATGCAAAAATTGCTGATATTAAAATCACAGAAGTCCAAGATAAATTCTCGAAAGCTAGCATCTCTGGCGCTGCTTCCTCAGAAGTTGCTAAAGGCGATCTTATTCTAGAAAAATAAAGGAAAAATTATGCGCATATTCTTATTATTGACCCTTATTTCTTTTTTGTCGTTTACCGGCTGTGAAACAATGCACAAAGGGACAAAAGCCGCTGGCGGTGCTTTGGGCGAAGGCGCTAAAATTGTTGGCGGTGTTTCTGAAGGCGGTGCAGAGGTCATGCGCGGCGGCGAAACACCAGAAGAAAATCCATACGGACGATAAAATATAAAATTATGGGAAAAACACTCTACGAAAGAATATGGGATGACCATGCTGTGCATCAGGCAGAAGGCCAAGCAACGCTTTTGTATGTGGATCGGCAGTTAGTTCACGAAGTAACTTCACCACAAGCATTTGAGGGACTGCGTCTTAAGAAAAGAAAAGTGCGTCATCCAGAAAGAACTTTTGCCACGATGGATCACAATGTTCCAACGCATGCAAAGGATTTGTCTTTTGCAGATAGCATTTCAAGATTGCAGATGGAAACTCTTGAAAAAAATTGTAAAGAGTTTGGTGTTAGTTGTTTGCACTTTACTCATCCAGATCAAGGCGTTGTGCATATTATAGGGCCCGAACTAGGAATTACACAGCCTGGCATGATTATTGTTTGCGGTGATTCACACACAGCCACACACGGAGCATTTGGCGCTTTGGCTTTTGGTATCGGAACCTCGGAGGTCGAACATGTTATGGCGACGCAAACTTTGCAGCAAAACAAATCTAAAACTATGCTGATTAACATCGACGGACCTTTGGGCAAGGGTGTGACTCCAAAAGACATTATTTTGTATATAATCGGAAAAATCGGGACTGACGGTGCTACAGGTTTTGTTATCGAGTATGCAGGCGAAACAATCCGTGCGTTATCAATGGAAGCTCGTATGACCATTTGCAATATGAGTATCGAGGCGGGTGGACGCGCTGGCATGATTGCATGCGACGAAAAGACATTTGAATATGTTAAAGGACGTGACCATGCTCCCAAAGGTGAAGATTGGGAAAAGGCTCTTTCGTATTGGAAAACATTAAAGAGTGATTCCGATGCAAAATTTAATAAGGTGATTAACTTAAAAGCCGAAGATATCAAGCCTCAAATAACCTGGGGAACATCTCCGGAGCAAGTTGTGGCTGTTGATGAGGCTGTGCCTAACCTAGATGATTTTTCTGATCCCATAAAGAAAGAGGCTGCAAAAAAGGCATTAGACTATGTTGGACTTAAATCTGACACACCGATGGCTGAAATTCTTATAGACACAGTCTTTATCGGTTCTTGTACAAATGGCCGCATTGAAGATCTTCGAGCAGCTGCAAAAATTGCTGAAGGCAAAAAAGTTTCTAATAAAGTTCAAGCTATCGTTGTTCCAGGTTCAGGTCGCGTTAAACGCCAGGCAGAAAAAGAAGGCTTAGACAAGATTTTTAAAGCGGCTGGCTTTGAATGGCGTGAACCAGGATGCTCAATGTGCTTGGCCATGAACGAAGATAAATTAAATCCCGGACAAAGATGCGTCTCAACGACAAATCGTAACTTTGAAGGACGCCAAGGCAAGGGAAGCCGTACACATTTAGCAAGCCCTGAAATGGCAGTTGTTGCTGCTGTTGAGGGACGCATTGCAGATATTCGGGAGTACATTTAAAATGGAGCCATTGGTAAAACATACAGGATTGGTTGCTTCGATTGATCGGGCAAATATCGATACAGACGCAATTATTCCAAAGCAATTCTTAAAAAAAGTCGACCGCGTTGGCTTTGGCAAACATCTTTTTCATGATTGGCGATATTTAGATGATGAAGAGACACAAATCAACCCTGATTTCATTCTGAATAAGAAAGAATATGATGACGCAAGCGTTCTTTTGGCGCGCGATAACTTTGGATGTGGTTCAAGCCGTGAACATGCGCCTTGGGCTTTAGAAGATTTTGGATTTAAAGTTATCATTGCACCAAGCTTTGCGGATATTTTTTACAACAACTGTATTCGCAATGGCATTCTTTTAGTTCGCCTAAAAGATAGCGAAGTCGATGAGTTATTCCACTTTGCATCCAAAACTAATGATGCTAAAATAACAGCTGATTTACCAAATCAGTCCATTGCAACTTCAGACGGCAAAGCTTACCAATTTGAAATTAATGATTTTGCCAAGGAGTGTCTGATAAAAGGCCTAGATAGCATTGGATGGACAGAACAATTTATTGGAAAAATTGAAACCTTTGAAAAAACACTTGCCCAAGAAAAACCTTGGATTTAGGGGGAAATATGGCAGGAAACACTTTTGGAAAACTATTCACAATAACGACCTTTGGTGAGAGCCACGGGAAAGCCATTGGTGTTGTTATTGATGGAGTAAAGCCAGGAATGCCGCTTACCGAAGCTGATATTCAAGTTGAGCTTGATAGGCGGCGTCCTGGCCAAAGTATGGCTACAACACAGCGCAAAGAGCCAGATAAAGCAGAAATTCTTTCGGGTGTTTTCGAAGAAAAAACAACTGGGACACCTATTGCCATTGTAATTACTAATACGGATGCCAATCCAAAAGATTATGAGAATTTAAAAGATGTTTTCCGTCCAGGACACGCAGACTTTGCCTACCTTGAAAAATTTGGTGTTCGTGATTGGCGAGGAGGAGGTCGGGCATCCGGCCGCGAGACCGCAGCACGCGTTGCTGCCGGTGCTGTTGCAAAAAAAATGCTTAAAGAACAAGGCGTTACTGTTACCGCCTACACAAAAGAAATCGCGGGTATTGTTGCTGAAAATCTTGATTTAAACAGTATTGAAAACAATCCTGTACGCTGCCCTGATGCAAAGGCAGCCAAGGCGATGCTTTCGAAAATTGATGAGGCTCGTAAAACTCTTGATTCTGTAGGCGGTATTATCGAGGCTATTGTTACGGGATGTCCTCCGGGACTGGGAGATCCTGTTTTCGATAAGCTTGATGCTAAACTATCCCAAGCAATCATGTCTATTGGAGCTGTTAAAGGTATTGAATTTGGCGATGGGTTTAAAGCCTCCTCCATGAAAGGTTCTGAATTTAATGATGCCTACAAGTCTGAAGGTGGCAAAACTCAGGTTCAATCAAACCACGGTGGTGGGATTTCCGGAGGAATCTCAAACGGAGGAGATATTGTTTTGCGCACGGTTGTTCGCCCAACATGTTCGATAGCTCAGCCGCAGGACACAATCACAAAAGGCGGGGAAGCGACTTCTATTCAAATTAAAGGACGTCATGATCCTTGTATCTGCCCGCGCGCAGTTGTTGTCGTTGAGGCAATGATTGCAGTTACCCTGGCTGATTGTTTGCTTATTCAAAAAAGCATACAATCAAAATAACTCCATGAATAAAAATTCAAAAGTAATCCTCATTACGGGATGCTCGAGCGGCTTTGGCCTGCGCACAGCAGCCCGTTTAGCTGCTACAGGGCATAAAGTTTTTGCCACGATGCGTGATCTTTCTAAAAAAGATGATTTAGTGGGGGAGGTTTCTCTGCGCGGCGGAAAAACAAAAATTTTAAAACTCGATGTCACTGATGTCAAATCCATCGAAAAAGTTGTCAGCCGCATTGAAGAAAATGAAGGACATATTGATGTCTTAATTAATAACGCTGGATACGGAATCGGTGGTTTTTTTGAAGATTTAGAACAGGAGGAAATTCGCGCTGTTATGGAAACTAATTTCTTTGGCGTTCAAAACGTAACTCGCGCTGTCATTCCATTAATGCGCAAAGCTAAGAAGGGTTTGATTATTAATCTCTCCAGCATTGCAGGTTTTTGTGGATTCCCAGGACTTGGTGCTTATTCTGCTAGCAAATGGGCTTTAGAAGGGTTTTCTGAGAGCCTATTTTTTGAATTGGCACCATTTGGTATCCATGTTTGTTTGATTGAACCAGGCACATACAAAACAAAAATTTTCTTTGAGAATCGAAAATATGCAAAAAAGTTTTTTAACTCCCAGAGTCCTTATTACGAAACTTCGCAAAAGTTTCAAAAAGACGTTAATGATAATGTCAGAATTGGCGCAAAGGATCCTGAGGAGATTGCTATTCTTATCGAATCTTTGATTAAAAGCGAGGGAAGGCCGGCTTTTCGCAATATTCCTGACCAAAAAACAAAGCTCATTTCTCTGTTAAAACGTTTCTTACCTGTCCGTTGTTATTTCTGGACAGTTCGCTTTCTTCTGCATTTTTCTTCTAAAAAATAAATTTTATAAGGAGGAGTTTATGGGGCATATATTTAAAAATATTACTGAAACAGTAGGAAATACCCCTTTAGTCAAGATTAATAAGCTGGCTGAATCAAGCGGGGCAACAATTTTGGTTAAAGTTGAATCCTTTAACCCGCTTTCAAGTGTTAAAGACCGCATTGGCCTTGCAATGATTGAAGACGCAGAACAAAAAGGCATCCTTAAAAAAGGTTCCGTTATTATTGAGCCAACGAGTGGAAATACAGGTATTGCTTTAGCTTTTGTTGCAGCCGCCAAAGGTTACGAAATTATTCTGACAATGCCTGACACGATGAGCATTGAAAGGCAAAAACTTTTAAAAATTTTAGGTGCAAAGCTTGTTTTAACAGAAGGCTCTAAAGGAATGAAAGGGGCTATTGAAAAAGCTGAAGAAATCGCAGCTAAGACTCCAGACAGCTTCGTCCCACAACAATTCAATAATGCTGCAAACCCTGAAGTTCATCGAAAAACAACGGCGCAGGAAATCTTGCGCGATACAGATGGTAAGGTCGATGTCTTTATTGCAGGAGTTGGAACAGGGGGAACTGTAACCGGTGTTGGCGAAGTCTTAAAACAAAGAAATCCTGAAGTAAAAATTATCGCCTTAGAGCCTTTTGAATCACCGGTTTTATCTGGAGGAAGCCCTGGACCGCACAAGATTCAAGGAATTGGTGCCGGCTTTATCCCGGAAGTTATCAATACTAAGATAATCGACGAAATTATTAAAGTTTCACATGAAAATGCCGGTGCGACATCACGGCTATTGGCCAAAAAGGAGGGAATCCTTGCTGGAATTTCAGCAGGGGCAAACGTCTGGGCAGCCCTAGAAGTTGCTAAACGCCCTGAATCGAAAGGCAAAACGATTGTCACTATTATTTGCGATACAGGAGAGCGCTATTTATCAACCTGGCTTTTTGAAAAATAAACCCCGGAAGAAAGAACCATTAATTTCAATCTTCCTGCGGGGTAGATCTATATAACCATTCGTTTTGATAAAAATTCTTCTTCACTTGATGAGGTGAAAAAAAGATTTGTTTTCTTTTGTTCTTTTAAAGTCGCAGTTGGTGCAGCTCCATAAAAATGTCCTGGATAAATGACAGTATCATCCGGTAATTTTCCAATAACATTATAGAGAGAATCATACATCGCATGAGGGTCTCCTCCAGGAAGGTCGCAGCGTCCGCATCCGTCTACGAATAAGGTATCACCGGTGATAAGGTGTCCTGGGACATAAAAACACTGGCATCCTGGCGTATGTCCTGGCGTAAAAATACACTCAATATTAATTTTTCCAATCTTAATTTTTTGATGATTTTTTACCTTCGTTAAATTTCGACAGTGAGGCAAGTAAAGATCCGATTCCTTTTCCGAAATATAAACGGGGACATCATAAAGGGCTAACAGTTCATTAACGCCATCAGCATGATCATAATGTCCATGCGTTAAGAATGCGGCAACAATTTTTAAATCATCTTCTTCAGCTTTTTGTCGAAGAAATGGGATATCCCATGCGGGATCAACAACAGCAACCTCAGAGGTTGATTGATCTCCTACAAAATAAATATAATTTTGCATGGGTCCAACTTCCATTTGCTTAATAATAATATTTTTTTCAGCACTCATTGTAATCCTTTCTTTTTCTCAAGATATTATACGACTTTTAACTTTTTTGACAACAAAAGTGTATTGACACTGAATTTTGTACTAGCAAAATCCGCCCGCCGCACCGCATAAAATGTGGCGAGGTTTCGCTTTCTGCGAGGCTATGGGTAGGGCCGCAACGTCGCAACAAGTTGCGCTTGCAAGGTTACCCTAGCCGAAGACTTTTTGCATTTGAAGACCTTTATTTTATATTTTTAAGACGAGAAAAGCATTCAAATGCAAAATTCGGGTTGACAGATAAGTAGTGCGGCTTATAATGATATTTCCTTATACTTATAATAAAAATTAAAAAGAGAGGGCTCCTTATGACACTATTATCATCTTTAAAAATACCTCTAGAAACAACTATGCCGGAGTTTAAACTTTGCGATCCAAAGGGAAACAATTATCAGGGAACAAAACTTTTTGGAGAAAAAGGGCTTTTGATTGTCTTTACGTGCAATCATTGTCCGTATGCAAACGCCATTTGGCCGCGTGTCATCAACATTGCCGCCGAATCGAAAGCACTGGGTATTAACACCATCGCAATTAATCCAAACATTCATCCTGAATATCCCGATGATGCCCCTGAAAAAATGATTGAAAAAATAGAAGAATTAAAAATTGAATTTCCATATCTTGTTGATAAAGCACAACAAGTTGCCAAGGATTTTAAGGCACAGTGCACTCCTGATATCTATCTTTTTGATAAGGATAAAAAACTTACCTATCATGGCCGTATCGATGATAATTGGCAAGACGAAACAAAAGTTATTCGCCATGAGCTCAAAGAGGCCGTTGACGCAATGGCTGCCGGTAGTCAAGTTGAGAAACGCCAAACACCGTCAATGGGATGCTCTATTAAATGGCTTAAAAAGTAAAATGAACGATACAAAGACAACGCTTAAAAAAATTGATTTAAGTTATCAGGCTCTTCCTGGATCACGCAAGGCCTACAGGAAAGGAAAGCTGTTTCCTAACATCCGCGTTCCATTTCGTGAAGTTTCACATAATGTGAATCAAATCCTTAAACTTTATGACACTTCAGGGCCATACACAGACCCGAGCATTACTTTGAATATCACAAGCGGATTACCGAAAATCCAAGCAAATTGGGATCTACGCAACGCTGATATTGAACCTATTAAAGATACACAACTAAATCGAAAAATTTTTAAAGCAAAATCTGAAAAAAACATTACTCAGCTGCATTATGCCAAAAAAGGCATCATTACTCCTGAAATGGAATTTGTGGCACTTCGAGAAGGTTTTGATTCTAAATTTGTCTGCGATGAAATAGCAGCTGGTCGTGCTTTTATCCCTGCCAATATTAATCACCCAGAAAATGAGCCTATGATTATCGGACGTGCGTTCTTAACAAAAATTAATGCGAACATTGGAAATTCTGCAGTTTCTTCTAGCGTTTGCGAAGAAGTAGAAAAAATGATTTGGGCAACACGCTGGGGCGCAGACACTGTTATGGACCTTTCAACCGGGAAGGATATCCATGAAACACGCGAATGGATTATCCGTAATTCTCCTGTTCCTATCGGTACTGTACCGATTTATCAAGCTCTAGAAAAAGCAGGGGGCAAGGCTGAGAATTTAACTTGGGAAACTTACCGAGAGACACTTATCGAACAGGCACAGCAGGGAGTAGATTATTTTACAATTCATGCAGGTGTTCTCCTTAAAAATGTTCCCTTATCTGCAAAAAGGCTGACCGGAATTGTTTCCCGCGGCGGTGCCACGATGTCAAAGTGGTGCGTAATTCACAATAAAGAAAATTTTCTTTATACACACTTTGATGATATTTGTGAAATTTTAAAGCAGTATGATGTAGGGATAAGTCTTGGAGACGGTCTTCGGCCCGGAAGTATTGCAGATGCAAACGATGAGGCACAGTTTACAGAACTTAAAGTTTTAGGTGATCTCGTCAGGCGTTGCTGGAAACACGAAGTCCAAGCTATCATTGAGGGACCCGGGCATATCCCAATGAATTTAATTAAAGAAAATATGGATAAAGAGATTGAACTTTGTCACGGAGCACCATTTTATACTTTAGGCCCACTCACAACAGATATCGCCCCTGGCTATGATCATATCACCTCAGCCATTGGAGCTGCCATGATTGGCTGGTATGGCACCGCTATGCTTTGCTACGTGACGCCTAAAGAGCATTTAGGGCTTCCTGTAAAGAAAGACGTTAAAGACGGCATTATGGCATATAAAATTGCGGCTCATGCCGCAGACCTTGCTAAAGGGCACAAGGGTGCAAAGGCCTGGGATGATGCCATTTCATCCGCTCGATATAATTTTCGCTGGGAAGACCATTTTCGCTTAAGCCTTGACCCTGAAACTGCAAAAAAATTCCACGATGAAACACTTCCAGATGCAAAAGCCAAAAAAGACCAATTCTGTTCAATGTGCGGACCAGATTTCTGTTCAATGCGTTTGACACGGGATCTTAATTCTCTTAATGAAAAAAATAAAAAAGATGCCTAAGCTTTTAGGCGTTGTCGGTTGGATGGAAGGGATTACGGGGAGAAAACTCTAAATTCTCAATCTTTTCTTTATAACCTTTAAGTTCTTCTAAAATTCTTTCTCGATTTTCTTTTGCCCCAGTTATGGCTTTCGTAAACAAATCCTGATAATACGTTACTCCATCAAGCAAATTCTTCTTAAACTCAGAGAAATACTGAATCTGTTTCTCAGTCAGAGTGCATTTACATTTCTTCATTTGCTTAATCATGGTGTCCATATACATAGTCAGCTCTTTAACAAACATATGAGGTCTGTATTTTTCATTTAAAGCGTTGAAACGACCATAAATATGACCGATCATTTCTTCCAAAGTCATAATCTTTGAGAAATAAGCAATATTTGGCCCAGGGCAAATAGCCGAATTAAGCTCTTTTTCTTTAGTCTTAATATTATTTTTAAGAAGAATTCCTGCACCTAGGTCATGACAAATACATGTTTTGACAACAACTTCTTCAGGCGTTGTAATAGGCTCCTGTTCAGGAAACTTTTCAATCTGTTCAAGTTTAAGCTTCTGATATTGACGCGAAGCAAGGCAAACAGGACGATCTGTGAAATCAAAATTAAAAGTAAGATGATTTTTAGGACAGCTGCTCCCAGGATGACCTTCCTGAGTACGTTTTTCTTGAGCAAGATCGCTGAAAGAACCTCTGAGGTTTAAAAAAGGAACTCCTATTGGCGAAACATCGCTAACGTAAACATCATCTTCTTCGGCTACACGCAATTTTTCAAGGGTTGGCTCATCAACGTTTGCGACCTCCGGAACAAGCAAGAAGGGCGTTGCCCAGCCAGTGCCATCCACATGATAATAATCTTGCAAGAATCTATCTTCTTCAAAGGTTCCGATGCCACCTTGAACCGTAATTTCTGGCTCTGGGGGAGCGTCGCACAACATTTTATTCTTAAGCTTTACCGTTTCTTGATAAACTTTAAGTATCCCCGAGAGAAGCTCATTTTTTTTATTTTTCATTTCTTCTAGAATTGGCCCTAGCAAAAATCCCTTAGAAACAAACGCATGTCCACCGCAATTAAGACCCGATTCAATACGATACTCAGAAACCCATAAGCCTTTTTTCGCAAGAAATTTTCCTTGAGTGATGCAAGAGCGATAATCACTCACTTTAAGAACAATTTTTTTCTTAATTTGCCCGGCCTTGTCACAATAAAAATCTTTAAAATTCTCAAGGTACCCGTACAGCTTCCTGTTAAAGCCTGCTGAAAGGACTAAGGCAGAGCTTAACGTACTTTTGGCGTATCCGCGTAACGCTGCCAAAGCATCAGAAAATTCTTCCGGAAGTTTTTCATTGTCAGGACCATAGCTTGTTGCATCCAGCTTGGTCATAATATTCACATCAATGCTGCCAGCCTCAACGCTTTCACGCAATTCGTTCTGAAGCTTTTTTTTCGTTAACTGATCTTCGGTTGAAAGCATGGTTTTGTAGAGCTTTTTAAAAGGGGAGAAATCCGGAAGCAATTCAAAATATTTTGTGATTTCGCTTCCTTTTTCAAAGGCTGAACTTTTAAGTTCAGCGGTTTGCCTTTTAACGATACGATCAATGAGATTCAGATATTCGGTGATGCGTCTTGCACGGCAATCCTCATCCTTTTTAGTAATGGCAACATATTCTTCCTTATAGCGCTCGCAATAAAATTTGCGTACATATTCAATAAGAGTGTCGTCTACAAGAGAGATGACAGAGGAGATCCCGTACTTAGCAACTTTTAAAGGTGTGTCGAGAGAAAATCCTGTCCCCATAACAGGGATATGAAACGTATGTATTTTTTTCATAATTACACATAATATATCTAATATTAATATTAATTGCAAGTTCTTTTATTAGTTTTTAAACAGGTTATTATTTGATTTTTTTAAAAGATTGCATTAGAATACACAAACAATGAAAAAACAATTTTATGACCAATTAGCCGAAAAAAGCCTTGATGGCGAGTTACTTTTAAGGCCACAATGCATTGAAATTCTTACATCCAAAGATATTGAACTTTTACCACTTGTTGATGCGGCTTTTACTGTAAGAAAAAAGCACTGGGGCCGTGATGTCACTATCCACATCATAAATAACGTTCAAAATGGTCAATGCTCTGAAGACTGCCAGTATTGTGCGCAGTCAAGGTCTTCAAAAGCAGAAATTGACATTTATCCTATGAAGTCAGATGATGAAATCATTAAAGAGGCTGAAGCTGCGTATAAATCAGGCGCTTTTCGCTATTGCATGGTTTTTTCAGGAAAGGGACAAGCTGAAAGCCGTATCGAACATCTCGTAGGATTAATCAAAGAAATCAAAGCAAGGTATCCCATAGAAGTTTGTGTTTCCCCAGGATTTGTTACTGAATCTCAGGCCAAAATTCTAAAGAATGCTGGCTTAAACCGATTGAATCATAACATCAACACCTCTGAAAAATATTATCCTAAAATATGCACATCGCATCCATTTGCCAAGAGGGTTGAGACGCTTAATGCGGCAAAAAATGCCGATCTTGATATTTGCTCAGGTGTCATCGTGGGAATGGGAGAAGGCGAAGAGGACGTTGTTGACGCAGCATTAACGCTGCGAAGTTTTAAAAATGTGAAATCAATTCCAGTAAATTTTTTATTACCAATTGAAGGGAATGCTATCGTTAAGGCAAACCGTTTGACGCCTGAATATTGCCTGCGTGTTTTATGTCTTTATCGATTCTTAAATCCAGAAGCAGAAATACGTATTGCCGCCGGGCGTGAATATCATTTGCGTGATTTGCAAGCTTTAGCACTTTACCCAGCTAGCTCACTTTTTATGGATGGATATCTTAACGCAAAAGGCTCCTCGCGTACCAAAACTCTACAGATGATTAAAGACGCTGGATTTACGATTAAATCCGACCAAAGTCTCGACGCTTTAATCGAAAACGAGCATAATATTAACGTAGCAAGCAAAAATGAAAAAATCCAAATGAAACGCTTTGACGACCTACATCCATCGTTCAAAAAAATTTAAAGGAGAAGTTTTTATGTCGATTGAAAATGTTGTTATTATCGGTTCCGGTCCCGCAGGTCATGCCGCAGCGATTTATACCGGACGCGCACGACTAAATCCATTGATGTTTGAAGGACTCATGGCAGGAGGTGTCGCGGCCGGTGGTCAATTGACAACAACAACTGAAGTAGAAAATTTTCCAGGGTTCCCAGAAGGTATCTTAGGTTCAGAATTAATGAGTCGTATGCGTGAGCAATCTGCAAAATGCGATGCACGTGTTGAAACAAAAACAGTCGATAAAGTTGATCTAAAAACAAATCCCTTTAAAATCTCTTGCGGCAAAGAAACAGTTGAGTCAAAAACAATTATTATTGCAACAGGTGCGACAGCTAAAAGATTAGGAATCGAAGGGGAAAACAAGCTTTGGCAAAAAGGAATTTCCGCCTGTGCAGTCTGCGATGGAGCATTGCCAATTTTTCGCGATAAGGTCGTAGGTCTTATCGGAGGAGGAGATGCCGCTTGTGAAGAAGCAACACACCTAACAAAATACGCCAGTAAAGTTTTAATGTTTGTCCGTCGTGATGTTCTTCGTGCATCCAAAGCAATGCAAGAGCGTGTTTTAAATAATCCAAAAATTGAAATAATTTGGGAAGCTCATGTCGTCGAAGCTAAGGGAGATCAATTCTTAACACATTTAAGAATTAAAAGTGCTAAGACAGAAGAGGAAAAAGAATACGAAGCCTCAGGTCTTTTTTATGCTGTTGGGCACAAACCTAATACTAATTTTCTCAAAGGACAGCTTGAAACAGACGAGGCCGGATATATCATTACAAAACCCGGGACAACACAAACAAGCATTCCCGGAGTTTTTGCTTGTGGTGATGTTCAGGATAAAATTTATCGTCAAGCAATAACAGCAGCTGGTTCTGGCTGTATGGCAGCCTTAGAAGCCGACAATTATCTTAAAGAGCATGAATAATTCTTTTTTTTCTTCCGTTAAAAAGTGGTTTATGGCCATTCGGCCGAACTCTCTGATCCTTTCCAGCTCCTCAGTTTTGTTAGGTACAGGCATTGCTTTTGGCGATGGTGTAAATCATTGGCCAACTGCTTTAGCCGCACTTTCTGGTGCGTGGCTTTTGCACATTCTTGTTAATCTTGCCAATGATTATGGTGATTTCGAGAAGGGAGCAGACCTACAAGGAGAACATGACCCGATGAGAGGAATTCTTGTTGGAGAAATTTCTCAATCACAGCTGCGTAAAGCTATCTACTTCGTACTACTTTTTTTAACATTACCGTGTGCTTATCTTGTCACGCGCGCTGGACTACCTGTTATTTTAATTGCCTTTTTTTCTATTTTATCTGCAATTTTTTATACTATTGGAAAAAAACCGCTTGGCTATCGCGGCCTTGGAGATCTTCTCGTTCTTATTTTCTTCGGTCCAGTAGCCGTTGCCGGAACCTATTATGTTCAATCCTTAGAAATGAACCTTGCTGTTTTCTTGGCAGGATTTGCTCCAGGATTTTTTGCTGTTGGAGTTTTGACTATCAATAATATTCGCGACTACAAAAAAGATAAACGAGTCGGAAAAAATACTTTAGTCGTGCTTCTTGGTAAGAGTTTTGGAAAGACAGAATACTTAAGTATCATCTTAATAAGCTCTTTAATTCCTGTTTTAATCTATGGACTTATCGACGACCACAAGAAAATTCTTTTTAGCAGCTTGATTTGTTTTCCTGCAATTTTTGTTATTAAGAATGTATTCGAAGATAAAGATAGGTCCTCAATGAACGCAGCCATTGGAATGAATGTTCTGCTTTGCCTTCTTTATTGTATAATCTTCTCGATTGGGTGGATTCTTAGGTAGGTTCTTTTCCCCGCGCCATCAACACTTTTCCTGTACGTACCATTTCAATAAGCCCATATTTTCTCAATTTCTTTTCAAGCTCATTAAGTTCTGTTGTCGTGCCGGAATGCTCAATAATAGCAGAGCTGCTTGTCCTATCAACCACTTGGGCGCGATAAGGCTTAAGAAATTTTTTAAGTGCTGTTATTTGTTGAGGCTTCACGCGAATTTTTAAAAGAGCAAACTCTTTTTCAATGGCGTTTTCAGGGCCATGCTCGCTCACATGTAAAACATCGATCAGTTTATTCGCCTGCTTAACAATTTGCTCCAAAATAGTTAAATCCCCTTTAGCAGTAATTGTCATGCGAGAATATTTATTATTAAAAGAAGGGGAGACAACTAGAGAATCAATATTGTATCCACGCCTAGCAAACACCAATGCCACGCGCACCAAAACGCCTGGCTTGTTCGCTACTAAAAAACTAATCGTATGAAGATTATTCAAGTTCTTTACTGACATTTTAAGCTCCTCCAGTTGGCTTTTCCAGTTGATGAGTTGGAGGTTCGATGATCATATGCTGGGCAGACTTACCCGCTGGAATCATTGGAAAAACGTTTCCTTCTTTAACCACTTCACAGTGAATCAAGGCAGGGCCATTATGCTTAAACGCATCTGATAATGTTTTTGTTAAGTCTTTTGCGTTATCCACATGAAAACCTTTAACATAATAAGCCTCAGCAAGCTTGGCAAAATCTGGATTACCTTCCAAATCTACACCAGAAAGCCTGTTGTCAAAAAAAAGTTCTTGCCACTGACGGACCATTCCTAAATATTTATTATCGATGACAATAATTTTTACTGGCAATTTATGAATATGAATTGTTGCCAAATCAAATAACGTCATCTGAAAACCACCATCACCAACGATAGCGAGAACAACATCTTTTGGGCAACCAAATTGTGCGCCTATTGCAGCTGGAAAACCGTAGCCCATAGTCCCAGCCCCACCAGAAGAGAGCCACTTATCTGGATAATCTGTTTTATAAAATTGAGCTGCCCACATTTGATGCTGACCTACGTCTGTCGAAACAATAGCTTTACCTTTTGTTAAGCGATAAGCCTCGTCAATAACATGTTGAGCACTTAAACCTTTATCATCGTCGTAATGAAGGGCAAACTCTTTCTTTAAATAATCAAGTTCACGAATCCACTCATCGCTATCAAGCTTGCTCACAAGCTTTGTTAACTCTTCTAAAACAATTTTAGCATCACCAATACAATATGCATCCGGCTTAACAATCTTTCCAATTTCTGCTGGATCAATGTCAATATGAAGTTTTTTAGCTGTTGGGCAAAACTCTTTTGGATTTGTGTTAATACGATCATCCCATCGGGCACCAATAGCAATAATCAAATCGCACATTGTAAGAGCTTTATTGGCATAAGCAGTTCCATGCATACCTACCATGCCTAAAGAAAGCTGATGGCTTTCTGGAAATGCACCTTTCCCGAGAAGCGTCGTGATAACAGGCGCTGGAAGTTTTTCTGCAAATTTTTTGATAGCATCGCTGCCTTTTGAAATAATCACACCGTGACCAACCATCAAAAGCGGCCTTTTAGACTGGTTGATATATTTCGCGAGCGTAGCTAGATCAGCTTTTTTGGGAGTAGCTGGCACATTATAACCCGGCAAATCCATATTTGGATCTAACTTTCCGGTGAACACTCCGGCGGTTACGTCTTTAGGCAAATCAATGATAACAGGTCCAGGCCGTCCAGTGCTTGCAAGATGAAAAGCCTCTTTAAAAACACGAGGGAGGTCATTTGTTTCTCGTGCCAAATAGCTATGTTTAACAACTGACATTGTGCCCCCAAAAGTATCTGCTTCCTGGAATGCATCTTTTCCTAAGAGAGGAGTAACGCTTTGGCCGCAAAGAACCACTAAGGGCACTGAATCCATATGCGCAGTCATGATGCCGGTCACGGCATTGGTTGAACCTGGGCCGCTTGTAACTAAAACTACGCCTGGCTTTCCGGTTGCTCGTGCATAACCATCGGCCATATGTGTGGCGCCTTGCTCATGACGAGTTAAGATAAATTTAATTTTTGATTCCAAAAGGGCATCAAAGATAGGGATAACGTTGCCACCAGGAATTCCAAAAATGTATTCCACGCCTTGGCGTTCAAGACATTTGATAATGGCTTCTGCTCCAGTCATTTCCTGCGGTTTCTTTTTAGCTATTTTTTTCTTTTTTGGCATGATCATTCTCGATAAATGGTTTAAATAAGAAACATATTTATAGCATAAACAGCCTTATCACGCAAACATTTTCCTTTCGTTATGTCTCTAAAAACACAAAAATGACTTTTCAGTTGACAGAATTAACCGATGTGATTTAATACTGTCTTATAATCTTTTAATATAAAATAAGATTTAAGGACTTTATGATGCTTGAAATCATTCAATCTCTTTTTGAAAAAATATCTCTTTTCCATATAAATATACTTTTTATTTTAGGATTAGCAATTTTTGGCGGAACCCTCGGAGGGCGCCTTTTTCAAAAGATGCGCATTCCCCAGGTTGTCGGATACATTGTTATTGGGATTGTCTTTGGGAAATCCGGCCTTAATATTATTAGCTATCAAATGGTTGAAATTTTTCAACCGTTTAATTATTTTGCCTTAGGCTTGATCGGATTTATGATTGGGGGCGAATTAAAAAAGACAGTCCTAGCCCGCTATGGAAAGCAATTTTTTAAAATTCTTTTTTTTGAAGGGCTCTCAGCATTTGCTTTTGTTACAATCTTTGTAGGCATTGCCGGAACCTTTCTCTTAAAAGATGCTCCACTGGCATGGGCGCTCGGGCTTATCTTAGGCTCTATCGCGTCTGCAACAGCACCAGCGGCAACGACGGATGTCCTTTGGGAATACCGGACAAAAGGACCTTTAACAACAACGGTTTTGGGAATTGTCGCATTAGATGACGCCCTTGCTCTTTTTCTTTTTGCCATTGCTGCAAGCCTTGCCACAAGAATTATTGGGGCCTCTCATGAAACTATTTTATTATCTATTCTACATCCATTGTATGAGATAGGAGGAGCCATTTTTGTTGGAGGGGCATCAGGGCTTATTCTTATTAAGTTACTTCAAAAATATGGACAAAAAGAGAGAATGCTCACAATTTTTATCGGCATGGTTCTTTTTGTTCTTGGGCTAGCACAAGCAACCAATATCAGTATTTTGTTAGCCGCAATGATATTAGGCGCTGTTGTTGTAAACGGTGCTCCACACTTGTCAAAAGGAATTTTTCAGCTTGCGGAAGGTTTTACGCCACCAATCTATGTTTTATTTTTTGTTTTCGTTGGGGCAAAGTTAAACTTTTCCCATCTCACGCCCCTTATTCTTGCTTTAATCTTGCTTTACTTATTCGGAAGAACATTCGGTAAGATGTTAGGATCATTTCTCGGCGCGTATATTTCTCATGCGCCAAAAACTGTTCAAAAATATATTCCGTTTTGCCTCTTTAGCCAAGCTGGAGTCGCCATTGGGTTATCCATTGTAGCATCTAATCTTTTTCCAGAAGAATTAGGTAATTTAATTATTGTGATTGTTACAAGCTCCACCTTTGTTGTTCAGCTCATTGGCCCTCCATGCGTTAAATACGCTATTGTTAAATCAGGGGAAGCAGGCCTTAATATTACAGAAGAGGACCTGATTCACAAAACAAAATTGACTGATTTAATCGATAAAAAATTTCCTTTGATTGAAAAAAATACAACCCTTGGCCGCATTTTAGAGATTTTCGAAAATAACCCTTATTTTTACTATCCGGTTGTTGATGATGACAAAAAACTTCAAGGAATCATCAGCATTGATACAATCCGTCAAGCTTTTATGTTTACAGATATTAGTAGTTTCCTTTTGGCTGTAGATATTATGGAACCTGCAAGAAAAAAAATCCTGCTAAGCGCACCGGCAGAGGAGGTAAAGCAATTTTTTGACCTTTACCATCTCGATTTTGTTCCGGTTGTTGATGAGACAGACAAAGTGATCGGCTGCATTGAAGCACGAATGTTTTATCAATTTATTTCTAAGAAAATGCTCGAAGCAGAACAAAAAGTTTTTTCCCTCGAATGAAAAAAACAAATTCCAAAATAAAAGCCATCGGCATGATTTCAGGCGGATTAGACAGCGCTCTTGTAGTCAAAATTATCAAAGATTTGGGTGTTGAAGTCTTTGGGCTGCATTTTACATTGCCCTGGAACGTTGGCAAACATCCAAAGGCTACAGATATTGCCGATCAACTTGGCGTTCCTCTTAAAATTATTTTTCTCGAAGAAAGTTTCTTAAAAATGATCCAATCTCCAAAACATGGTTACGGTTCCGCGTTTAATCCTTGCGTAGACTGCCGAGCCTTTAATCTTGCAGCTGCAAAAAAATATATGGAAGAGATTGGTGCAGAATTTGTTTTTACCGGTGAAGTTTTAGGGCAACGTCCAATGTCTCAAATGAAAAATAGCCTTCGTAAAGTTGAAAACGATAGCGGTCTTGTTGGCCGTCTGTTGCGGCCACTGTCTGCAAAATTACTTGAGCCAACAATTCCAGAACAGGAAGGAAAAATAGATCGCAATAAATTGTTTTCTTTTTCCGGGCGGTCCCGAAGCGAACTTCAGCAAATGGGAAGAGACTACAGCATCGTAGACTATATTCCACCAGGAGGCGGTTGTCTGCTAACAGATAAAAACTTTGGAAACCGCCTGCGAGATTCTTTTCAACACGGATACCGCGATTTAAACGATATCATCAGCCTGCGGTGGGGAAAGCATTTTCGCCTTTCTCCTAAATTTAAAGCCATTGTCGGACGTAATGATTACGAAAACCGAAAGATTATTGAACATGCGCATAATGATGATTTTATTTTTATTCTCGCAGATGAAAATCCGGGACCAACAATTATTCTAAGGGGAGAGAATCCAGACGATAAGACCCGCGTAATGGCCGCCCTTCTAGTTAAAAAATACTCAAAGTTTCGAAATAATGAAACAAAAGTTATCTTTTGGCAAAAAAAAGACCCACAAAACACTCAAGTATTGCTTCCTAAACCCATTGCTGAAAAAAGTCTAGCCTCTTTTAAAATTTAATTCTTATTAAATAAAAGCTTTACACGCGCCTGAAATATATTAAAATAATGCCTAATTGTTGAGCATGTCTTGCTTGCAAAAATCTTACCACTTTAATCATTAACATAAGGAGGAAGGGCAATGCTAAGATTATCCAAAACGAATGATGCCCTTGGAACCGTTAATCGCGGAGATCCTTGCGAGTCAGGTTTATGCACATTATGCCGTGCGGATTGTAAAGGCAAATGTGAAACCTGGCTTTCGAGTTTAAAGGGGAGAAAACTTCTTTATCCGAGAGACTTCGGTGCTATTACTGCCGGAAGCGCTAACATCCAACACGTTGGGGTGACATACAATAACCTTCGTGTTCAAGGTTACAACTATGGCGCACATGGCCTATCGGATGGTCTTTCAAGTTCAGAAGATGATTGTATTTTTCCAAATGTCAGCATTGAAACTGAATTTGGAAAAAATGTAAAAACAAAAGCTCGCATTCCTATTATGACCGGTGCTTTGGGCTCAACATTCATCGCAGCAAAATATTGGGAATCATTCTCAATCGGCGCAGCCCTTTGCGGATATCCCATTGTTGTTGGTGAAAATGTTGTTGGCGTTGATAAAAAATCTGAACTCTCAAATGGAAAAATCACTAAAGCTCCTGAACTTGACCGACGCATCGATACTTTTTTACGCTATTACGATGGGTACGGTGCCATTATTGTTCAGTTAAATGTTGAAGATACTCGAAACGGCGTTGCCGAATACGTTGTTGATAAATACGGTGACAAAGTTATTATTGAGCTGAAGTGGGGACAAGGCGCCAAGGATATCGGCGGTGAAATTCAGGTCACCTCTTTAGACTACGCACTCTTCCTAAAAGACAGAGGTTATGTTGTTGATCCTGATCCTCGCCTTAAAGAAGTTCAAGAAGCGTTTAAGCATGGCGCTATTAAATCTTTTGCCCGTCATAGCCGATTGGGCTATACCAGCCTTTCGTCTGAGCCAGAAGTTCGCAAAAGCTTTATGGATTCTGTAGCTTACTTAAGAAAGCTTGGCTATAAGAGAATCTCGCTTAAAACCGGTTCTTACGGAATGGAAGCATTGGCTATGTCGATTAAATACGCGACAGATGCTAAACTGGATCTTCTAACAATTGATGGTTCTGGCGGCGGAACAGGCATGAGCCCATGGAACATGATGGAAAGCTGGGGAGTACCATCTATTCATCTACATTCTAAAGCTTACGAATATGCCAACATCCTTAAAGAAAAAGGCAAGGATGTTGTGGACATGGCTTTTGCTGGCGGCTTGGCCAAAGAAGATCAAATCTTTAAAGCCATTGCTTTAGGCTCACCGTTTACAAAATTAGTCTGTATGGGCCGCTCGTTAATGATCCCCGGTTATTTAGGGTCAAACATCGAAGGCGTATTCCATCCAGACAGAAAAGAAAAATTAAACGGGAATTGGGATGAGCTTCCCGCAGCAGTTAAAGAATGCGGTACGTCTCCAGAAGAAATCTTTGCCGGTTACTATGATGTTCAAAAGAAAGTCGGTAAAGACGAAATGAAAAATATCCCGTTAGGCGCAATTGCCAACTGGACGGCTGTGGATAAACTAGCTGCAGGACTTCAGCAGTTAATGGCTGGAGCGAGAAAATTCACGCTTAAAAAAGTTTCCCGTGATGATCTATTCTCAGCCAACCGTGATACTGAGGCCATTACCGGCATTCCGTTTATCACTGACGTTATGGATAAAGAAGCAAAGAAGATTCTAAAGTCATAAACCTTTCTTTAGCTTTATAAAAAAGCCCGCCATCTTCAAGATGACGGGCTTTTTTATATATAAAATATTTTAGATTTACTTAAGCAGATTCGCTTCCATCCAATTGATAATATCATTAGATTCGTAAAGTGCTTTACCGTCGATAACAAGGCAAGGGACTTGGGATTTCTGTCCAATCTCAATTAATTCGCTTCGTACTGCATCATTTTCATGAATATTTTTTTTGGGAACTTCGAGAGTATGTTCTTCCATAAATGCTAAAACTCGCCCGCAAAAAGGGCAACCTGGAAAATAATAAAGTGTTAAATTCATTCTGCACCTCTATCTGTTTTGTCCTCTCCGCAGAAATTTCTTCTGCTTCAAGGATGTTCGCCCTGGCTTCGCCTTTGGGCTCCATTTTTATGAATCAATCCTTCAGCAAATTCAATAACCTGATCTTCTAAGCTCTTCTGATAAAAACGATTCATCTCCTGAAGACAAGTAGGGGAGGTTACATTAATTTCGATTAAGTATTCTCCAATAATATCAATCCCAACAAAATAGAGCCCAAGGCTTCTTAAATGAGGCCGTAAAATATCAATGATTTTCTGATCGCTTGAAATAATCTCGCAAGCATGAGCGCTTCCACCGGAAAAAAAGTTATTGCGGTGATCACCCTTGGAATGTACACGTAAAATAGCTCCAATAGGTTCGCCATCTAAGAGGAGAATTCTCTTGTCACCTGTTTTAGCAGCAGTAATATACTTTTGTAAGATAACTTCCTTAGTGCTATTTTGACTCACAGTTTCAAATGCCACTTTAGCGTTTAAATCCCCTTTTTTGATGTGAAAGATTGAACTCCCGCCATAGAGATTGACAGGCTTAATAATAATTTCTTTCTCTTCGGTCAAAAATTCATAAAAATGATTTTTATCTCTTGTAACAACAGTTCTTGGGATGATTGAGGTAAATTGTGTAGCCCAAAGTTTTTCATTCACACTTCGGATACTGCTAGCTTTATTGATAACCGGAATACTAGCCGGCAATCTATCTAAAAGCCAAGTGTCCATTAAATAAGATTCATTGAAAGGAGGGTCTGTGCGAATAAAGACGACATCAACATCGTCTTGGCCGATTTCTTTCTTTTCTCGAATAACAAAAGGATTCTGAGGATCTTTTTGCGGAACAACCTCTGTAGCCTTAAAATAAAGTTTTCCATCCTTTAGCGTGATGCCGCCTTGTGGAACATAGTAAACTTTATGACTTTTAAAATATGCTCCCATCATCAAAGCGAAAGAAGTATCTTTCTCGTATTTGATACCCTCTAAAAGGTCCATTAAAAAGATAAAATTCATAATTTCACTGCCTCCAATTCCATAATTTCGCGATGCGCAGCCATACCGGCTATACGCGCCAAGAGTCGATAAACGTCAAAAATATTCATATCATGATGCGTTCCGCAGTCACCGTACTTACGCAGATGTGGACACATTTTTTGAAAATCCATCCCCTTAGAATTTAAATTATCGCGATCGCTCTTTCCGCTATGAGAACGATAGAATCCACCTATCAAGTTATTATCGATTTGATAAATGCAGACTTCACTAATTTTTTGGTCAATCTGATAATGTGTTGGAACTCCTTCTTGAAGAAGATAACGCCGAATAACTTGTGCGCTTTTTCCCTTAAAAAGTTTATTTCGGCTTTTACGATTAAGTTCTAGGATTTCCTTTGGGTCTTCAATGGCCATAACACCCATGCCATAAGTTCCCGAATCAGATTTTAAGAATACAAAAGGTTTTTCCTGTATTTTATGCTCATCATATTTTATCTGAATGCGCTTAAATAAATCTGATGCCGCATCCATTACCATGTGACGATCCGACTCTTCATTAATATTAACATCAGCAATCGTTGTGTCCAAACAAGAGAGGAGCCAAGGATCCACATCAATAAGCTGCGCGAATTCTTTAACAAATTCATAATTGTGTCGAAAATGATGTGACTTTAGACGTGAATGCCAGCCTGCTTGCAAAGAAGGATATATGGGCACACCTGCTTGTTTTAAAACGTCAGGAATACCTGTGGTAAGGTCATTATTTAAAATGATAAGATCAAAATGCTTGCGTCCCTCTTGAACATCCTTTAAAATCTTTTTAAAACAAAAAATTTCAATCGGTTTACCCGTCGCTGTTTCTAAAACAACAAAGCTAGCACTTTGGCAAAATGAAGGCTGAACATCTAAAAATGTTGCCACAATAGCATTAAAACCCGCACGCTCTATGATCTCCTTTAAAACGCGAATATTTTCCAAATACCATTTATTACGAGTATGCTCTTCGGCAACAATTAAGATATTACGGCCTTGGGGTGCACGCTTAGAAATGGCTTTCTGAATAAATAAAACAGCATCCGTAACGCCATGCTCACAAATATTATTGAATCCTGCCGGAAAAAGATTGGTGTCAACGACGGCTGCTTTAAATCCTGAATTGCGGATATCGACCGAAGAATAAAGAGGGAGCTCTTTAGCTGATTCGCTCGCACGTACCCACGCGTAAATTTCTTTTTGATGTCCTAAAACACGCTTAACAATAAAATCCATATCAATCATGTTCGTAATTTGTATCCTATTTTAAAAAGATAAACAACTAAGCAAAAAACACTAACCGCCAGAATTCCTGCCACTGTCATACACCGCACAATAGACGCATCCGAGACTCCGATAACACCATAGCGCATCCCGCTTACCAGATAATACATAGGGTTAAACTGTGTAAAGAATCTTATTTTCTCTGGAATCAAATTCATCGGATGAAACACACCTCCTAAAAACGTGCAAGGCATAATGATGTACGTATTCCACATCGTAAGCATATTGAAATCTTCAGCCCAAAGAGCTGCCAACATCCCGCAACACGAAAAAATAATAGGAATAAAAATAGCAAAATAGAGGACAACAAAAGGATGAGAAATCGGCATCGGATTAAAAAATAGAGAGACAATTAAGACACTAGTAATCACAATCGCCGAACGCGTTAAACTTCCTATCAAAATTCCTAAAACCATTTCAAAATAAGAGAGCGGCGAAAGAAGCACTTCTTGAACATGATTATGCCAGCGTGAAATAAAGAGAGAAGAACTGGCATTTTCATACGAACTTGTAATGGCCTGCATCGTCATAAGGCCAGGAATAATAAATGCAAGATACGTAATTCCGGCTTCAGATAAGTCAATGCGCTTACCCAAAGTTAGCCCAAAAATACTTAAAAATAATGTTGTAGAAATCAGCGGAGGTATTAGCGTCTGAGTCGCCACTGACAGAAACCTCGTAATCTCACGTTTTGATAATGCAATTAATCCTGTTGGATTGTTTATTAGCATCCTTTATTTTCCATTCGTAAGCTCTAAAAAAACATCTTCGAGCGTTTGATCCTTTAATACATCCTTTTTATCACCGATTTTTACAATATGGCCTTCATGAATAATGCCAATTCTTTCACAAAGGCGTTCTGCTTCTTCCATGTAATGCGTGGTTAAAAAAATTGTTTTTCCTTCTTTGTTGAGTTGCCGTAAATAATCCCAGATGTGGTACCGAAGCTCTAAATCGCATCCCGCTGTTGGCTCATCTAAAATAAGAATTTCAGGGTCATGAATAAGTGCGCGGCACAAAAGAAGGCGTTTTTTCATTCCACCGGAAAGAGTGCGGTATTTCATATTACGCTTTTCGGTGAGTTGAAACCGATCAAGAAGCTCGTCAGCTCTTTTTTCCGCTAATTTTTGAGGCAGGCCAAAATATCCAGCTTGATAAGTAAGCATTCTATGAAGGGGAAGAAAAGGATCAAAATTAAATTCTTGGGCACATAGCCCTACCAACGGGCGGCTGCGGACATATTCACTTGTGACATCGTAACCGAAGATCCTTACTTTACCTTCTTGATAATTTGAAAGTCCAGTTACAGTATTAATTGTTGTTGTTTTTCCAGCGCCGTTTGGGCCTAAAAATCCAAAGAAACTTCCACGCATAATGTCGAATGAAATTTCTTTAAGTGCCTGAAATTTGCCATAATATTTGGATAAATTTTGAATAGATATCGCAACTTCTGAATTTCTCATAAAGTCATTATAGGGACGCAGATAAAAAGTGTCAATGAAATGGTAACGCTTTCACAAAAAGCACCTCATCGCCTTGTTTTCTGCATATTACATGATATACTTTATAAGAATTTTAAAGTGCTCTTCTTAAAAAATCGTTTACAGATTCTCAAAAAAGTAAACCCTCAGTAATGCGGAGGCACGAAGCCAAAGGTCTCGTCACCTTTTAGTGATGGACCGTAGGTCCTGAAGTTTTATTGCAGAATATCTAGGCTACCGAAAGAGTTGACCATATATGAATATATATAAGCCCTGTCCTTAATTTTTGAAAATAGGGCCTAATTTATCGTACAGGAAAATTTAACAAATATAATATGGGGGGGGGCAAGGATGAACAAAAAATTATTAGTTATCACAATTTTAGCTGCAATGTTTCTAGCGACAAGTTCTGGGACAGCATTTAGCAAACCAATTGCTCTTCCAGAAAAAACATTGGAAAGCACTTTTGTCCCTAAAAATATCTTTTATGTTTCCTGTGATAAGAAATTACTGAATAAGGAGTCGATTGTTGCGGAATATGCACAAGGCACTCTGTTTAATGGCATTCAAGAAGCTATTGACGCAGCTAGTGCAGGAGACCTTGTCTTTGTTTTGCCGGGCACTTATGAAGAAGCGATTATTTTAAAAGAGGGAGTCTATGTTGTTGGCAGCGGTTATGACAACACCAAAATAGATGCAACAGGGATCAATACTGAATATGCTGTTATGGGCGCATCATATTCTGTTTTACAAGGATTTCATATTAAGAATGTTTCAGAAACCGCATCCGTTATCAAGCTTAACAAGGTACGTAATATGAAAATTCTTAACAACATGCTAGTTGGACAAGCCAATTATGGAATCCACATGCAATCAAGCGCCTTTAACCTAATTAGTGGCAATGTAATCGGATTTGCGGATGATTCCTTTGAAGATGTTTCTCTCGCTCATGGAATTTATCTTCATGGAAGCTCTTACAACTCAGTCACAAAAAATAAAATTTTGTCAAATCAGTGGGCGGCTATCCTCGGTCATTACGCACCAAACACTCAAATTCATTACAACCTTATTGCCCGAAGACAACTTGATGGTGGATCTTCAAGTCATGGGGCCATCTATTTTGTCAATTGTAACAACGCGTCATTAGTTCATAACACAATTATATGCGAAGACAGCGGCACCGCTACACCCGCGGGAGGACTTGTTATTTATTTCTCTCAAGGCTGCACAATGCTAAACAATATCTCCCTGGGAACACGCTATGGTGTTTTTCTGGATGGAAACTCACAATTAAGTGCATCTTATAGTACAATTTTTAGTGAAGATCTAATTAATGGAGAACACGTTAAAGTAGGAGAAGGTAGTGTTTTTAACGAAGGGTTAGAAGTTTCGTATGAAAACCCAATGGTAAACAAAGAAACCGGAAAACTGTTTTCTGGATCACCTTGCATTGATGCGGCAAAAGTAATAGATTTTAACGATCCAGACAACACAACTCCTGAAATTGGAGCATTTTATTACTCTGGCGATTCAAAGCCAATGGAGTCAAACGCCATTGAATAAGATTCAGCATTCAAAGAAAGCTTAATAAATTTTAATAATATGGTTAGCGTGAAACGGCCGGCTTGAAACGTCGGCCTTTTTCTTTCATGCAGAGATACTTGACAACATGTGATATAATGCTAATTACCTTTAAAGAAATTTCTAAGAAATGACTTCCATTCAAAAAAATCTAAATAACCGTCTTCACTTACACCCAGTAACGCTGGCGTTTGAAGATTCTTCCCGTGAGGAAGAATTCCTCGAATTTTATTTTTCGCATTACGCCGAGAACATGCGCATTTCTATGCTTTTAGGAATTCTTGTCTGGGGATTATTTGGGCTTATTGAAATTTGGTTTTACCCAAAAACACTCCTATGGTCAATTCTGGTAATCCGCTATCTCTTTGTCTTGCCTATGATGACAGCCTCTTTTTTACTGACTTATTTAAAAAATCTCAGAAATCACGTGGGCTTTGCCATAGCCTTAGGCATCACGGCTTGCGCTTTCGGGACAATTGCAAAATTTGCTAGCTTGCCTAACGGCTTTCCCTATAACCCTGTTCCAAGTTTGATTACAATTTTTCTCTATGGATATGCGGTCATGCGCGCGCGCTTTAAATGGGCGTCAGCCACAGGGCTCGCAATTATTATCTTTTATGCAATTGTGGCTACGTTGATTCGTCATCATCCCATACAAGATTTAGCCATTGATAGCTTTTTTTTAATCATGGTAAACTTTATAGGAATGTACGTCTGCTACTCTTTAGAAAGATTCGCCCGCAGAGACTTTGTTTATTCTCATCGATTAAAAACTGAAAAAATAAAAACAGACCAGACTAACGAACAGCTTAAAGTAGAAATTACTGAGCGATATCTCGTTGAAGAAAAATTACGTCACCATCAAGAAAATTTAGAACAATTAGTTCACATGCGCACAAAAGATTTAGAGGCAACCCAACATGAAATGATTCACATGCTGGGCTTAGCCGCCGAATACCGTGACTGTGAAACCGGTCAGCACATCAAACGCATGAGCTATTATTGCGTGGCGCTTGCGCAAGCCATCGGCCTTCCACAAAATGCCCGCGAACTCTTATTTTATGCAAGCCAAATGCATGACGTTGGAAAGCTTGGTATCCCTGATAAAATTTTATTAAAGCCCGGAAAATTAACAAAAGAAGAATGGGATGTCATGAAGAAACACACTTCAATTGGCGCAGAAATCCTCTCCAAAGACCATTCGCCTCTCTTGGACACTGCAAGAAATATCGCGCTCTTGCATCATGAAAAATGGGATGGGGGAGGCTATCCGAAAGGAATTAAAAAGGAAAACATTCCGATGCTTGCACGAGTTGTTTGTTTGTGTGATGTGTTTGATGCATTGACATCTGATAGGCCCTACAAGGATGCCTGGTCAACTGATGAAGCATTAAGAGAGATCGAGCGTTTGTCCGGAAGTTGTTTTGATCCATTCCTTGTTATCAAATTCAAAGAAATCTTTCCAATCGTTCTAAAAATCTATAAAGATTTCTCAGATACGACACCGAAACAAAAGCAAACCTTGGAAAAAAGCACAAAACCCAAAAAGCAAAAACGAACTAAATACGAATCGAAATAACACTTCGCAATCTTTCTTCAACTTTTTTTGAATCTTTCATCTGCATTAGCTCTGCACGCAGCCGCTTAGAACCCGGGGCCTCACGCAAATATCCAGCATAATATTTTTTGAAATCATAAACACCTCGGCGCTCGCCTTTAAAGTCTATCGAAAATTTTAAATGCTTAAGGCATAACTCAATGCGCTCTTTAAATGTTGCGTCAGGTAAATACTCACCCGAATCTAAAAAATATTTTATTTGCTGAAAAATCCATGGATTACTTATCGCACCTCGCCCGATCATAATTCCGTCGCAGCCGCTATCAAAAACTTGTTTCGCATCAGCAGGGGTAACAATATCACCATTTCCAATGAGCGGAATTTTTATTACCTTGCGTATTTTAGGAAGCCATGACCAATCGGCTACACCCTTGTATCCTTGAGTGCGTGTACGACAATGAACCGTAAGGGCTTTCGCGCCAGCAGCCTCAACCATTTTAGCAACTTCGAGGATTACAATGTTTTCGGCATCCCATCCTAATCGTGTCTTGACCGTAACTGGGAGAGAGGTCGCCTTAACAACTGCTTTGACAATTTTCTCAAAATTCTTTAAATCCTTTAAAAGCCCGGCGCCTTCGCCGCGGTTAACGAGATTGCGAACCCAGCATCCGGCATTAATATCAATAAAATCCGGCCCAACACTTTCAGCTACTTTTGCAGCTTCCCTCATGGACTCAGGATTACTGCCAAAAATTTGAATAGCAATAGGTCTTTCTTCATCGCGTATGCTGATTTTATGAAACGCAGTCTTTGCGTTACGAATTAGCGCCTCGCAAGAAGTGAATTCGGTATAAAGAATATCCGCGCCAAGCCGTTTACAAATCAAACGAAAGGAGGTGTCGCTGATATCTTCCATGGGAGCTAAAGAAATCGGGCGCTTAATATCTATCTTTCCAATTTTCATAGAGCCATTATAGCGAAAATCTTAAAGCATGCAAATATATTGCGCACCGCTTATAAATACGTATACTATTACTATGAGTAAAACAATCTCTTTTCATACTCTTGGCTGTCGCTCGAATCAATCCGAAACCGCAGTTTTAAAAAATTTATTCTCAAAAGACGGCTATAAAATTGTTAAACCTGATACTGCTGCCGATGTTGCTGTCATTAATACTTGCACGGTAACAGAAAAAGGTGATTCTGATACACGTAAACTCGTTTCCAGAATAAATCGCACTAATCCTAGTGTAAAAATTGCACTTATTGGATGTCAGGCGCAAACTCAAGGACAGGAGCTCTCGATTTTGCCTAATGTGCGTTGGATTGTCGGCAACGCCGAAAAGATGAGCTTGGTCAATCTTATCCATCAAATTGAAGAAGATGAGCTTGTTAAAATTATAACGCCTCCAATTAAACAGGAAAGCTTTACTGTTCCAGCTCCTGGAATTGATGATGAACGTACCCGCGCGAACATTAAAATTCAAGAGGGGTGTGACTCATTTTGTACATTTTGTGAAGTTCCCTATGCCAGGGGGCAGGCGCGCTCTCGTGAATTTGAAGATATTCTTAAAGAAGCCAAAGAGCTTGTTGATGCCGGATATAAAGAACTTGTCCTTACCGGAACAAATATCGGAGTTTATCATGACAAATCTCGAGGACTTGTCGATGTTGTTACTGCTTTAGAAAAATATTCTGCCCTTGAACGCATTCGCGTTTCATCTATTGAGCCAAACGCTATTCCGTATGATCTAGCTCTTTTGATGGGCACAAAAACTAAATTATGCCGTCACCTGCATTTGCCTTTACAAAGCGCTAGCGATGAAATTATTGAACGTATGGGACGCAGATATACACAAAAAGAACTAAGCTTATTTTTAAAATTTGCGTCAAAAAATATCCAAGGAGTTTGTCTGGGGGCAGATATTATTGTAGGCTTCCCAGGAGAAACGGAAAGGCACTTTGAGGAAACCTATATGTTTCTTGAAGACTCTCCGCTGGTTTATTTTCACACTTTTAGTTATTCAAATCGAAAATTTGCCAAAAGCCGAAAATTGGGCGCGCAAGTTGACAAAACTATTATTGCTCGTCGAAGCAAATCACTTCGCAATCTTGGGTCAGAGAAAAAAAAGGCCTTCTTAAAACAATTTGTTGGGACATATCAAAAAGTCCTTTTTGAGGAGAGAAAGGAAGGCGCCTGGAGCGGCCTTACCGACAACTATTTACGTGTTCAAACACATTCAAGTCAAAATTTAAGAAATCGAGTAATATCTGTGACGATCACTGAGATTAAAAATGATATTCTCCTCGGAGAAATGCAATAAAACTTGGAGGCTTTATGGAAAGTATCCCTATGAAAGTTTTTTTAAGAAGAGTTCCGAATAACCGTGATGTTTTCGAATTTACGATTGCCACGCCTATTCTTCGAACACAGTTTCAGCTGCCGAGGCATGTCGTCAATCAAATGAGGATTCTTATTGAACGGGCTTTAGTTAAAAAATAGGTATATTATGCCGTTAACTGCCGTAGAAAGAGTTTTTCTTTCCTTGCGTTATTTGTACAAAAACCATTTTAAGGCTAGCGTCTTATGCCTTTGCGTTGTCGCCTTTCTTATTATTGGTAATTGGGTTGATAGCGCACGGCTGACAGGGACTGCTTCCTGGTACGGTAAAAAGTTTCATGGACGAAAAACCGCCAATGGGGAAATTTATAATAAATGGGCTATGACAGCGGCACACAGGCATTTACCATTTAACACCATGCTCGAAGTTACAAATCTTGATAATGGAGAACAGGTTGTCGTTCGCATTAACGACCGTGGGCCTTACTGGCCGGGTCGTATTATCGACCTATCACGTGGTGCCGCGAAAAAGATAAAAATGGTTCGACCAGGCCTTGCGCAAGTAAAGCTTAAAATTATTAATCCATAGGAAAGTACCATGAAAACAACTGACAAAAAATTTATGATAGCAGCAATCAAAA
>JAVCDE010000010.1 GCA_030765185.1 Candidatus Aceula meridiana
CCGCTATCCAGCGCCAGTCTTTTATCTTTGTGCAAGCACTCCAATAAAAGTCCAGCAAGGATCGCTCGACTTGCATGCCTAATCCACGCCGCCAGCGTTCACTCTGAGCCAGGATCAAACTCTCCAAAGTAAACTTGGCATATATATCTAAAGAACGAAAAAAACAACTTCTTCCTGATTGAAGATTTAGACAGAATAACAAACAGTCACCTGTTTGTCAAGTTTTTTTTATTTAAATTGTAAGTATTAAAGAAGGTAATAACTTACGTCTGAGATGAAACTAAATTATAGCCCATTGAGACGGGTTTTTCAACCCAAATCTTTTTCGTTAAATAGGGTGATCCCTTTCATAAAAAACAAAATTTTATTTAAAGAAATTAAAAAATTTTAATCTAAAATAAAACTTGGGATCAAGGGATTAATCGGAGGGCGTTTTGACCTAAAATAGCTTGTTTTTCCTGCGCGCTTAAAGAAGAATTTTTAATAGTATCAATAGATGCGGCAACATTTTGATTAGCAGGATAATCACTTCCAAAAAGAATATGTTTAGCGTCAGTAATCTCTAACGCACAAACCAAAGAGCCTGCTGATTTAGAACCACTTGTCTCAAAGTAAAGATTCTTAAAATATTCTCCAGGATTCTTTCCTAAATCTTTAACAAAATTACGGGTTCGTAACATCTTGTAAGTATTGTCAAACCGCTCTTTAACAAAAGGTAATATTCCTCCGTAGTGAGCAAAAATAAAATTAGTTTTTTTAAATTTATCAAAAACCCCCTCCATCATCATCTTTCCAACACACATCGAGACATCAAATATGTATTCTAAAACCGGCGACAATAATGGATCTTTAACTTGTGTCTCACCAATCGGATGAATGATTTGAGGATGAACATGAATGGGAAAATTTTGTGCCTGGGCAAATTCATAAAGCGGATAAAACATTTCATCGTCGAGAAATTTACCTTCATAGCTTGAAGCCATAGAGAAAATTTTAAGCCCTAAAGTTTGGATACGCTTGGCTTCGTCTAAAATTTTGGAAGGTGTATCAACGGGGATAATACCAGCACCAATAAAACGATCTCTGTGCTTATTAGCCACAGAAGCAATTTTTTCGTTATAGATCCGACAGACATTCGCCCAGCCCCCCATTTTTAGATGGGCATCTGCAGCTGGATAAAAAAGAAGTGCTTTTTCAATGCCCTGGGTGTCCATCGCATGAAGCTGTTTATCGATATCAGACCAGTTAACTTTAAAAAAGGCAGTATTTTGAGCGACTTCCGGCGGAATATAATGACTATGAAAATCAATAATTCCGGTCATATCAAATCATCAAATTTTCTTTAAGAATTTTTTCTGCATCTCCAATCGCGTTCTTAAGTTCCGCGATTAGGTGAATATTCATCGAAACGCCTTTAGATGTCGGAACCATTTCATCAGTTCCCTGGGTCATGGTCCAAGTACGAATGTCGATAAGATCGTTTCCTTTGTACTCACGAATCCCAACACGAATTTCCTGGAATTTATTCTTTTTGAAAGTCTTAACAGTTTTATCCATTTTTACTTGTCACCTCCCCCCTCATTTTGATTTTAAAATTTATCTAGCCTGAGCCTGCTTATAATCGATAATCGGCTTTGTCCATGGTGTCTGCTGATTGATTACAGCCAACTCTAACGGGCAAGTATTGTTCGGAGTCGAAAGAGCAAACATCACCATGTCTACTACTGCATCCGGTGACATCAATCGATCCTTTTGGTCTTTTGTAATATTATCTAATTTATCAGTTAAACCGGTATCAACAACACCCGGCAAAATAGAAGTAATTTTAATATTATGATCGCGCAACTCCCAAAAAAGGCCTTTTAAAAATGCGCGCAAACCAACTTTTAAAGAACTATAAGTTACAAATGTTTTTGGAATCGGGTCACAAAGCGTTGACCCTGAAACCATATTGATAATTGACCCCTGTTTTCTTTCAATCATGGGATTAATAACAAGACGAATAAGCCGAACATACCCTAAATAATTCGTATGTGCTAACCGCTCGATATCTTCGAGAGGCTGCTTTTCAAAAGGATACTGGCTGGAAACACCAGCGTTGTTAATGAGAACATCGATGTTGCCAAGTTCTTTTGTTGTGATATCAACCAAATTTTTAAGATCTTCAAGCTTGCTAACATCCGTTGCAACACCAATAACCTTGACACCGGTTTTATCCTTAATCTGTTTGACAGTCTCATCAAGAGTTGATTGTGTACGTGCTGCCAAAACAAGGTTTGCCCCATTTTCGGCCAAACGCATGGCAACAGCCTTGCCAATCCCTTTGCTGGCTCCGGTAATAATTACATTCTTTCCTTTTAAATCCATAAAAATAAACTCCTTCTCTTAGTTTCTTCCGATAGCTTTAGGTACAAAAAATGTCAAAAGCAACATCAAAATACCGATTGTAAAAAACGTTAAACTAAAACTTTTTTCAACAAAAAACGCGCTGGCAAAAAAACCAAGCCCTCCGGATAAAAACCTCGCCGAAGAATTCAGGCTGGCCACCTCTGCTCTATGCTCATCTGGAAAATCTGTCAGCGCTGTTGAGGCCCCATTGTGTCCTATTGCCCAGCCGATGGATGTTCCACACAAAATAATTGCTAGGATCCACAAAGGATAATGTCCGATAAAAAAAAGGGTTGCGAATCCTAAGACCAAAATACCTAACAAAGAGGAAACAAGACGCCCTTTTTTGTCTGAAATATATCCACCTAAAATTTGACCAACAAAACCAGAAACTGCCATTAATATAAAGAGCAAGCTAATATTAAACTGTGAAAGATTATAATCACGACTTAAATAAACCCCAAACCATTTATGAATACCATGATATAAGAAACTTATAGTAAAAATAAATATAAATATATTTCTTATTTTATTATTATATATAATATTAAAATAATTAACAGAATTTTTTTCACGAGCGCTTAAATCCTTTGAAGGCACTATCAATATAAGGAAAGCGGCCACCGCACCTAAAAACGCCGGCACATAGAACAAATATCGCCAACTTGCTACTCCGCTCAAGAAGACTCCGACCACCGAAGAAAAAAAACTGCAGCCAAAAAACAGTCCGACTAAGCGTCCCCGCACACCTTTCTCAAACATTTTTCCTATCAGAAGAAGCCCTAAGGGAATAACAGCAGCTCCTGTAATGCCTGTGGCAACGCGTGCTAAAAAGAAATGATTAATCAGCTCAATGCGAGCGCACAAAAGGCTGCTAACTGCATAAAGCCCCATTGTTGATGCCATGATAACACGGAAAGACAAACGCCGAGCCAGTGGAGCATATAAAAGCGCTCCGATTCCGTAAGGAATCATGTAGGCAGGAATAACGCGCGAAACCAGGAAGTCCGGCAGATGTAAATCTGCCGCAATGGCAGGTACAGCAGCAGCAATCGCGGCAACATTAAACGAAATAGCTATGCAGTTAAGGCAGAGCAGCGAATAAATTACCTTACGGTTATTAATTTTTTACCTCGCCCTCAATAACCTTCTTAAAAATCTTCAAATTATGTTGCGAGTGTTCATTGACAAAGCCAACGATTTGCTCGTCGGTGAATTTTTCAAACTTAGGATCCATTTCGAAATCTTGAATCCAGGTCATCTGAATGCCCTCTTCAACTGGAGTATAAAGCCAGATAATCTTCATATGTTTAAAAGGAAATGTCGATTCATTCTTTTGAGCATAAGCAAAATTATGCTCTTTATAAAGAAGACGAAAAGATGTCCAGGAATTTCCATCCTTATCTGTTAAACGAAACTCAATACGGTTTCCTTCATGAGATAAAACATCAGCCTTAACATATTCATCACCAAAAAGCTCTGTCCATCTCTCGATATTATTTGATGTATCAAAAACATCTTCGTACGGTGCGTTTACAACAATGCTATTTACAGTATGTCCCATTATTTTCTCCCTCTTGAATGTTAATTAAATTTAAGCGCGAAATTTATTCCCAAGCACGCCAACAAACTTTGTGACAGCTGCAGCTCTTTTGCCGGCCCCAGGATTAAGACTTTTCTCATTTTCTTCAAAATTACCAATAGCTTCACGGAAATCCAAATCCCCTGCTAAAATTTGATCAACATATTCTTTCCTGTCTTCCTCACTCATAAAATTCTCGCGAATAATTTCAAGCTCACCAGAATCAAGATAAAATCCAGCACATCCGTAGCATTCATCGACTGTAACCATTTTTGATGATTTATAAAGATGCTGGACCATAGGTTGTGAACATTTTGGGCAGTTGATGCGTCCACGATTATCATTTTTGTGGCGGTCACTCGCAAGTGCCTGGTCTAGCGCGTTCCCGAGTCCTTCATGCTTTTCATCTAATTTTTCTAATTCTAACCAATCAAACCAAATTCCATTGCAACCATTTTCGCAGACATCCACTTTGACGCCACCAAAATCTTTTTCAACCATATCAATTTTACATGCAGGACATTGCATATATTCCTCCTTTATATAATTAAGATTTATCTTTTTGCTCAATAATTTTTACAAGTTGCAAAGGTGCCAGCCCCAACACGATTAGACAAAGGCCGCCCAAAATAAAAATAACACTATAGGTACCTACAATTTGAAGCGCTGCCTGGTAACGGAGCTCGAGAAGCTCCTCATTTTTATGATAAAGGCTATGCTCTAGCTCGTGCTCTATCTGAGTCGGAGAATCTTTTGCCATTTTTACTAACTCTTCATTTTGGCCTTTTAAAAAAATCTCCTGCGCTTTTAACGGCTCAAAAAATTTCGTTAATTTATCTTTTGGCTTAATTTTAAAAGACGCAAAAAAAACAATACTGGCGAGAAACATGACAAAACCAATAAAGAAAAAAATCTTACTTACTGTTTTGGTTCTTTGAATAATTTTTTTCTGCTTTTCATCCCACATGACACTCTCCCTTGCTCCAAACGGCATTAAACAATAGCTGCGGCGCGGCACCAGCCAGCGCCAGCCTCTCGGATTTTAACAGGTAAGCATGATACCTTAAAACCAAATGGCTTTGGAATCGCGCCTAAATTTGCCAATCGTTCCATATGACAAAATTCTCTTTTCCGTCCCAAGAAATGTGACGGCCAAATTTTATCTTTTTGGCGCGTATCTAAAAATTCTTTAAACATGTCAAAGCATGGCTTGTCTAGCCCTAAAGTGTCAACTCCCATCATCTTAATACCGTGATCTAAAAGATATTCAACAGCCTCTGACTTAACGCCAACGTACGTTGTAATGTATTCTGGCTTACCAAAATTTTCATCTCCACCCGTATAAAATAAAACAATATCTAATGGCTTTAATGTATAATTAATTTTTGTAAAAGCATCAATAACATCCTGTTTTGAAATCTCTTGTGGAAATTTCTTATGCGTAAAATCTAAGACAACACCATCAGAATAACACCATTCTAAAGGGACATCGTTGATTTGTTTTGCGGGTTTGCCTTCACACATACTTCCGTAATGATACGGCGCGTCAACATGGGTTCCCATATGCACAGAAGAATGAACAATCTCAAGCCCTAACATCTCAGCATCCGGAATCTCCTCAGGCTTGACCACCCTCTCGCCTTTTTCAAAACGCTCATGCCCCCCAGGTTGCTTGCCCATGACCACCCAATTGAAATGATCAACGCCCGCCGCATGCGTAATGCGATCGATCTTTGCGCCATGCGTTTCTTCCAACGTGTCATCTATGGGAAGGCTTAAATCGATAATCTTCATTCTACAGCTCCCCTAGATTTTATTTTTTCAATAAGCTCATTAAATGTTAATGTCTTTTTGAATTCATTATTAAGAATATCTAAATTAAATGCTTTCTTGAGGCCTACAGTAATCTCAACCATCTCGGTTGAATCCAACCCTAAGCAAATATCCATCTTTTCATCCGGCTTGATTTCTTCCGCCCCGATTTCAAGAACATCTTTAAAGACTGCTTTTACTTTTTCTTCTAAACTCATTTCTTGTCTCCTCCCCTTTTTATGATTTTTCAATAATAAGTGCACAATTGATCCCACCGCGGCCTCGGTTAATCACCAAGGCACGCTTGATTTCTTTTTCCTGAACGCCGCTGGCACAGTAATCCAAATCACATTCCAGGTCCGGATTATTTAAATTTATCGTCGGAGGAACAAGATTATGTTCCATCGCTAAAATAGTTGTTGCTACGTCTAAGACTCCGGAGGCTCCTAACATGTTTCCAAAAATTGATTTTGGTGCTGAGACAGGAATTTTTTTCGCATGACCACCTAATCCCAACTTAATTCCTCTTGTTTCGCTAAGGTCTCCGATTTGAGTTCCAGCGCCATCAGCGCAAACATAATCAATTTGACTAGGTTCAAGCTGCGCATCTTTTAAAGCCATTTGAATGGCCCGTCCTAGCTCTATGCCATCGGCAGCTGGCTCAATGCGATCAACGCCGTCAGTTGTTGTGCCATAGCCAATGATATTGGCATATATCTTAGCGCCTCTTTTCTTGGCACGCTCTTCAGTTTCCAAGATTAAAATGCCTGCCCCTTCTGCCACAGCCATGCCGTCTCTGGTTTTATCAAAAGGCCGATAAGCGGTCTCAGGCTCATCATTGCGTAATGTCAAAACACCAGAGGTGTTGCAGCATAAAAGCCCATAAGGCGATACCGGCGCTTCCATACCGCCAGCTAAAATAAAATCATTCTTTCCGTCGTTTAGATTTTTTGCACCGTAAGCAATCGCCATCAGCGATGAGGCACGGTCAGAAACAATAGTTTTGCTATATCCTTTAATTTGATAATGAATAGAAATCTGTCCTTGAGGAGCTGCCGGAAACCACGCCGATGCCATAAAAGGACTAACACCCTCACGCCCTTCCAAATACATATCGCGAAGCTCTGTCTCAGCGTACAGCCAGCCGCCAATGGCATTCCCAGCAAAAATACCAGCACGCTTTAAATTTTCTTTAGCCATGTCAATGCCAGCGTCTTTTATCGAAATCTCTGATGCTACCAAAGCCATGTGTGAAAAAAGATCAATCTTTTTTAAAAGCCTCGAGGAGACATTGCTATAAGCATCAAGTTCGTGTACTTGACCGGCAATACGCGATTGATATTTTGACGCATCAAAACGCTCAATTTTTTTAACCGCAGACCGTCCTGCTTTAATATTAGCCCAAAACTTACGCTTGTCTATGCCGCTCGGGCTAACAATTCCTAATCCTGTTATTGAAATCTTTTTCATCGAAAAACCTTTCTTATCCTTTATATCGTTTTAAAACCATTGCCGAATGCACACCAGAAAATCCACTTGAAACTTTAAGCATGCAATTGACAACCTTTTTGCGAGCTACGTTAGGAACATAGTCTAAATCGCAATCTGGATCTGGTGTTGTCTGATTTATCGTCGGAGGAAGAACATTACGTTCAAAAATTAAAGCTCCAATCGCAAGTTCGATGCCATTAGCACCTGCTAAAGGATGACCAATCATAGACTTTAGTGAACTGATAGGAATCTTGTAGACACAGTCACCTAAAGCCATTTTATAGGCATTAGTTTCAAAGACATCATTTTGCCTCGTTGAAGAACCATGGGCGTTGATATAATCAATTTCTTCTGGCTTGATTCCAGCATCCTCCAAAGCTAAACAAATACAATCTTTCATTGGTTCGCCATCTGAAGGAAGATCTGTCATATGATACGCATTGCAAGTGGTTCCAAATCCGGTAACCTCACAATAAATTTTAGCGCCACGCTTTTTGGCATGCTCTAATTCTTCTAAAACCAAAATACCGCACCCTTCAGAAATAACAAAACCATTGCGTTCGTTATCAAAGGGACGCGATGCTTTTTCCGGCTCATGGTTGCGCGTGGCCAAAACATTCACAACATCAAACGCGCCAAATGTGATAGGAGTAATCGGAGCCTCACTAGCACCGGTGATCATAATATCGGCATCACCATCTCGGATAGCTTCAAAAGAAAATCCAACCGAGTCTGTTCCTGCAGTACATCCCGTTGAAATTGTATTACAAATTCCTTTTAGGCCATATTTGGCAGAAATCTCGCTTGACGGTGTGTTAAACATTGCTGCATCATAAAGATCCGGGCGAACCTTGGCTGGGTCAATCGCATATTTTCCGCTGTCGGTCACAAGCGCGAATTCTTCTTCCATATATTTTGTCCCACAAATTGCATTCGCAAGCGATACACCCATCCGCTCACGATTCACTCCTTCTAGGTTCATCTTGGAGTCTTCTAAAGCCATGCGTGCGCCTACAACAGCAAACTGGACATATCTATCCATACGCAATGCTTCATCGTGTGTTAGGCCTAGCTCGATGGGATCAAAGTCGCGAACTTGTGCAGCAATTTGTGTCATAAACATCGAAACATCAAATTCTGTAACGCGCTTGATGCCTGAGACACCGCCAATCATTCCTTTCCAGCAGGCTTCATTTCCTACTCCATTAGGCGCGATAACGCCAGCTCCTGTAACAACAACTCGTCTTGCCATTTTATTTTCTCCTTAATGAACGTCTAGTTTACGGAACCAAAAGTGACGTAAAACTAGCCACACGAATTAGTCCCGTTTTGGTTACGGCCAAGTAGCCGAAACGGAAATTTCTTTTATAAATTAAACTCTTTTTTTACTTGTTCGATTGTAAAAAATTCCCCTGATTGCTCGACTTGATTAACTAAATCTACAATTTTATGATTTAACGGTGCCTGTGTCCCCGTCTGCTTCGCGAGCATATAAACCTCACCGTTTATAAATTCAATTTCACTCTTTTTCTTTCGTATAATGCTTTGCAAGATCGACCCATACACAGGCTCTTGACTCAAGGTCGTTAATGTTTTATTCATAATACCTGCCGCTTGGGGCTCTGGCATACTTGCAAGCCCATAAATTCTGTCTACCGGAAAGTTTGGCAACGACGTAAGCTGAATCCCGGCCTTCTGAACAATATCAACGCCCTCTTTTAAAATCTTTATGCTTAAAGTACAAAAATCCATATCTGCAAATGTCTCTTGCATTGACTTTCCAATTAAAGCCGGAAGACAATTGTTAAAATTTATAAAAAGCTTTAACCATTTCATGCCAATAATGTCATCGGAAACAACAACTTCAAAAGCTTTATTTAAAATAGCTGCAATATCGTGAATTAACATATCATTAGTCATGTAAGGCTTGCCAACAATCCAGTTACCTTCAAAATTAAAAGTAACCTCACCGGGATTAATATATGTTGCGCCAAACATCACAATGCTTGAGATAACTTTTTCTTTTTCAATATGCCCGCTTAAAATATTATCTGCTTGCACGCCGTTTTCAGTTGTTAATACCAAGCCATTTTCTAAAAAGTCACGATTATCCTGATACGCCCGTTCAACATCTTGAGTCTTTGTCGCAAAAATAACCAAAGGATATTCTTCATCCATTTTCGTCTTAACCGGAATATGAAAAACTTCTTCACCCCTTATTCCATTAATTTTAAGACCATTTTTTTCAATAGCTGCAAGCTGATCCGGACGTCCAATTAAAGTAACGTTCTCTCCGGCCTTATGCAAATAAGCAGCGACAACCGATCCAATAGCTCCCGCGCCAACAACAGCAATGTGCATCTACTTCTCCTTAGGTAAAAAGCGCTGATAATTAAACCCAACTTCATCCATTAGGCGAATCATCAAGCTATAGAAAGCTTTTGGAACTTCTGTTAAAAACGCCGAAACAATGTCATCTTGCTCTACCTTCGCCGAGTTTCGTTCTTTCGCATTAATTTCTGCTTTTTGCAAAACAACCACATGAGCAATATCCCGGTGGAAAAGAGGAATCTTTGCAATCATCAACTCAAATTTCTTAAAATCCCCTTCATCCCATTCCATTTGTCTTTTAATCTCATCCATGAACCGTTTCTCCTTTCGATGCAGCCTCAAACTTAGCAATATTACTCATAAAATCTTTAACACACAATTTGGCAAGGTCATCGTAATCACTCTCCATGATGCGGTGAATCCTTTCTGGCTTTGAATAAAACTCACGCATACACCAACCGCCTAAACGCCCGACGTCCTCTGTTGTCAAATGTTTTGTAGGAACAATCGGCTGATGGAAATCCCAGTCTCTTAAATTAATGTTGTCTGGATCAATCCAACCATTAGCGATAGCTTTGTCCCAAGGCTGTGAACCAGGAACAGGAATAACGTAATCTAAGGCCAAAATATCTGGATCAATTCTTTCAGCAACTTCCATACGCTTTTTAATTGCTGCCTCATCATCATCTTCAAGCCCAATTAAGACTGTCCCGACGGTAGCAACATTATTCTCGCGGAATGTTGAAACAGTCTTCTGAATCTGATCAATTGTAACCCCTTTGCCGAGCTTCTTTAATTCTTCATCAGAAGAAACTTCAATTCCGACAAGACCCATAAAAAATCCAGCCTTTGCCATTAAGGGGACAAGGTCCAATTGATTAGCCCAATCATCAGCGCGGCCTAAACAAATCCATTTAATCTGATTGCCACGTTTAATTTTTTCTTCACAAAACTCTTTAACTGTTTCCCGGCTGACATTAAAAGCATCGTCTTGAATAACAACGACTTTAACACCATAAGTTTTTTCTAAAAGATCAAGCTCATTACAAATACGCTGCGCAGAAAAACCACGCCAAGAAACAAAGTCTGTCTTGCTAAAACGTGGATCATAGAGACTCCACTCATAACAAAAAATACATCCACCAGGGCAGCCCCGAGAAGTCATTAATTCGCAAAATGGCTTCCAATAAGTGTGCCCAACATATTTATCCATCGGAAAAAGATCATATGCCGGCATCGGCAAAACATTTAAGTCAGGAATTAATGAACGATGTGGTCCTGCATGAATATTGCCTTCGTCGTCTCTAGAGATCAGCCCCGCAATATCCTTAAATTCTTTAGTCTTATTTTTTAGATTATTCAAAAGCTCCTCTAAAGTATTTTCACCTTCGCCAGTCATAATAAAATCAATTTGAGGGCTTTTTTTCATTTCTTTGTCATAAATTGCAGAATACCAAAGACCACCGCAAACAGTTTTTGTTTCTGGGAGTGCCTGTTTAATTAATCTCGCGCTCTCATTAAAATGCCAAATAATCGCTAAGCCGCCGGTTGAGTGCAACATATCGCCCATTACAACCACGTCTGGATTAATTTTCTTAACCTCTTCCATCATGGTGTCATAATTCATGTCAAGCGCCTTGCAGTCTAAAACTTGAGGCTCCGCGATTTTCTTTGAACGGATATAAGCTGCCAATTGTGCATAAAATTGATTCGGTGCCTTATGGTTGCCATGTGTTACCCATCCTGCGATAGGTGGTGTTAAAAATAAAACTTTCATTGTCTCTCCTTAAATGAGGGCATAATTTACGAACACTTTGTTTCGTAAATCATCCGCCCGAATTTATCCCAGGAGTCCACTGTCACCTGATTCGTGGACGACTCGGGATTTCCTTATTAAAAGATCTCTTTACCGTCTTTAGAAACTTGATTAAAAAAGTTATCATGAATATCAACGCCGTTCGAGGGCTTTTTAGTCAGAACCAAGACGTAACAAGTGAGCGGCCGCCAGGTGTTGCATCTCGGCAAATATGTTTAGCTTGCGCATATTCTAAAAGTCCCTCAACTCCAAGTTCTCTTCCAAAGCCACTCTGCTTATATCCGCCAAAAGGTGCTTCATTATAAAACCCGCCATAAGTGTTAACCCAGACTGTGCCGCAACGCAATTGACGCGAAACTTCTTCGGCCTTTTGCTTATCCTTTGTCCAGACCATAGCTGCCAGGCCGTATTTACTATCGTTAGCGATTTCAATCGCCTCATCTTGACTTGAAAATTTAATAACACTTAAAACAGGACCAAAAATTTCTTCCTGTGCAATAGCCATAGAATTCTTAACATCAGCAAAAATTGTCGGTTCTAAGAAGGCACCTTTCTGAAATTCTATACCGTCAGGAATTTTACCTCCGCAGACAAGACGTGCACCTTCTTTTTTTCCTTTTTCAATAAAAGATAAAACAGCGTCTCGATGAGCCGTATTGGTCAATGGTCCAAATTCTGTTGTAGCATCCGAGGCGTCACCAATATTTAAACTCTTTGTCTTTTCACTAAGCTTTTCTAAAAACTCATCATAAATTTTATCCTCTAAAAGCAAACGCGATCCTGCCACGCACATTTGTCCTTGATTCATAAATATCGCAGACATTGCTCCACCAACAGCCACATCCATATCGCAATCAGCAAAAACAATATTCGGAGACTTTCCTCCAAGCTCAAGGCAAAGACGCTTAGTGTTACTAGATGCATTTTTCATAATCTCTTGCCCTGTCTTTGTACCGCCGGTAAAAGTAAGCATGTCCACATCTGCTGACTGCGCAAGTTCTTTTCCTGCTTCACTTGAACCTGTAATAATATTAAAAACACCTCTGGGCAAAACATCTTGAATAATTTCTGCAAGCCGCACAACGGCGACACTAGCTAAGCTTGATGGCTTATAGACAACAGAATTTCCCACAATAAGCGCAGGGGCAACTTTCCATCCAAAAAAGATCAAAGGATAATTCCATGCAGCAATAGCACCAACAACGCCAATCGGTTCATAGCTCACACTGCTATCAACAGGCGCGCTAATATTAAGTTTTCGATCAGATAGTTCCTTTTCAATCTTCCCAAAGTATTCAAAAGTCTCTGCACAAGTCGGAACATCAATAAAAGTCGTATGCTTAATAGTCTTCCCGGTGTTTTTACTTTCAAGCTCTCCTAGCTCTTTAGCATATTCTCGAATCAAATCAGCAATTTTAACAAGACGCTGCCCTCTTTCTTTGACCGAAAGTTTAGACCATTGACCATCTTTAAAAGCTGTTTTAGCCGCGGAAATTGCGCCCTGCGTATCTTTTTGATTGGCCTTAGCAATTTGCGCTATGACCTCTCCGGTCGAAGGATTTACGCAATCGATGTATTCACCAGCTTGCGGTGCAATCCACTGACCATCGATAAACAAATTGTATTTTTTCATTTCACTCATTATTCAACCGCAACTTGTTGCCAAAGTTCAAAAAGCCGTGAACACGGAGCATACCACTTTGAAATTTTTGCAAAGTCCCCTTTTAAATTCATTTTCTTCTGCGTTGTGGCCACGAACGGATCAATCTCGCGCGCAAACACTGCGCGCCAAACTTTTTCCGGCGCTGAGACGACAAATTCTGCATCATCATTCTCGCCAACATCAATAATTTTTCCATTTTCAAATTTAAAATTATACGCTACTCCCGTTTCATCAAGCTTAACAGCTAAGTCCATCGTCATGCTGCTCTTTGTCCCAAGATCAGCTAATTTGGCATCATCGTTTACAAGGCGTACAATTTCATCAATCTGTTCTTTTGAAAACAACTTAAATTTCTTTCCAACAACAGATTCTTTTCCTGAGCTTATGTCTTGCCCGTCTGCTGTTTTGTTCTGCGAAGCCTGACTATACAAACGACTTACTGCATCCATTTTCACAGACTCCTCAAGGCACTGGATCAGTAAAAAACAATCAAAAAGATTCTTTCCCATTGCTAATGCACCGTGCTTTGCAAGCATCACAATGTTATTAGCTTTCAATGCAGCAATGACCGGAGCAGCATCTGTAACAGTTGGCGTATTTTGCGCAACAGCCTCAATATCTCCCAAGTAAAGCCGCGATTCAAAAGTTCCTGGAATCAATTTGTCGTTCACGTTAAAATATCCGCTTGCAAAAGTTAAATGCGTATGAACAATTGCTTGCGCCTCAGAAAAACTTTTATACACTTCCCCATGCATTAACTTTTCTGAAGAAGCTTCACCCTTACCAATAACGTTTCCATCAAGGCCCACGGTAACAATATCGTCCTCACTTAAACGTCCTAGGCATGTCCCTCGTCCGGTTAAAAGATACCTTTTTTCATCAACGCGTGCACTGATGTTGCCGTTTAGGCCGGATGCCAAATCCTTATCCCAAAGAAGCTTTCCAATCTCTATAATTTCTTTTTTTAGATCTTTAATTTTCATAAATAAATCTCCGATAAATATTTTTTAGGAACATCTTCTAAAAGCGGCACAAAACCATCAATGCCGTAAGCCGCTACGCGCTTTCCATTAAAAGAAAAAATATCCTTTGGATTTGCAATATATTTTTTTCGTTTTGCCGACGGGAAAACCTTGACAGGTACTTGATGCTTCTTTGCCATTACGCTTAGAATAAGACCACCAATTTTACACAAAACATTATTTTCACTTACTTCTTGGTAGGAAATCCATACTTCTTTGACTAAATCTTTATAAAAAAGAAATCCAGCCATATTATCCGCAATTAAAACCGGTTGTATTTTGTGCTTTAAAAGTTTTTTACTTAAAATCTTAGCGCCGTCTAAATACGGACGCGCTTCTAAAACATAGACTTTTTTGACTTTTGCCTTCTTAAGGATAGCAAGAAATTCGTCAGGAAAAATTCCATGCAAGATTGTGATAGAGTTCTTTTTCTCAGTTAACATTGATTGCAATCGTTTTAGTTACAAATTTATGAGGAACGACATCAAATCCCGGATATAGGCCTTTAACGCCTTTAGGGGCAATGCGTTTGCCGTTAAATTTTAGAATCTCATCTTCATGTCTTATTTCAATAGGAATATCTTTTCCTTTTTTTACTTTATTGGACGGCTGCGTTAAAACATAAAATGGCACACCGAACTCTTTAGCCATCACAGCAATCTGCAGAGTTCCAATTTTATTTGCAAAGTCTCCGTTAGCGCAAGATCGATCCGAGCCAACTACAACAGCATCAATCATTTTATCGCGCAAGAGCGTTCCGACGGCATTATCAGCAACAAGTGTCACAGGAACGCCGGCTTTTTTAAGCTCCCAGCACGTTAATTTTGCACCTTGAAAATACGGACGTGTTTCTGTTGCAAAAAAGCTAATAGTTTTTCCTTTTGCTTTGCAAATCGCTGCGGCCATGGCGAGCTCACCTGAAACATTGCAATGTGTTAAAACAGTTTTTGTTTTGGCAATAACCTCAGCAATCTTTTGAACACGCTCAAGACGACGCCCACGGATACCAATTAAAAATCCATTAATACTTTTTTCTAACGTACTTCTCAAATCTTTATTTTGCGCTAAAGCTCCTTGTGCCCACCCTAAAACCATTCCCGTTACTTCTGAGAAAGGGAAAGTAGGACGACTTTTATTAAGAGCATCTGCCGCCTTTTTTAACTTAGCGAATAAAACCTTATCTGAAGATTTTTTGTCTTGTTTAAGAACTAACAAAAATGTATTCAAAACAACTAAAAACTGACCAAAGGCTCTTGTTTTCATTTGTTTTATGACCGCCACAGCTTGAGTCGTAGTTTTTACCGAAACATATTTCTGCTTAGACGGTAAAAGTGTTTCATCAAGCACAAATAACGTGTCGCCTTTTAATTTAGCTGGCCAAAATAGCGGAGATTCTTTCACTTATTTCCCTTCAAGTTTCTTAATTAAATTTAATGCGATGGAGATCGTCGACCCTTCAGCCATATAATAATTTGGATCCATAAAACCCATTTCGCCTGTGATAATGTTATCGCTGACAGCCAGGATAACAGCAGCTTTAATCTTGTGAAGCTGGCAAAGCGTGAGAAAAACAGACGTAACCATGTCTACCGCGATGCATCCTTCCTTAACAGCATTGCCGACATGCTCACGTGTTTCACGCAAAATCGCATCGGTTGCCCAAACTCTACCGCTATGAACATTTAATCCTGAAGCTTTTGCAACTTCGGTTAAACTTTTAGTTAAGCCTTCATCAGCAGCTGTTTTAAAATCTTTGCCGACATAATATGGAGTGACGCCATCGCCACAAAAGGCTGTCTCGGCAATTACTAAATCACCAATTTTCATATCTTCTCTTAAAGCCCCGCAGCTGCCAATGCGAATCATATTTTGCGCCTGAGCATTGCAGAGAATCTCCGTCGTAATTGCGGTATCAGCTGAAAAACGGCCACCATTTATCGCTGTTACTCTTGTTCCTGCAAAATCACCGGTATACATGGAATATTCCATAAATGAGAAATTCTTGATAGGATTCTCAATCTTTTTCAAAAGACTGTCTAGGCGTTCGCGCGGCCCCGGAACAATCGCATATTTTCCAACATCTTGCGGACGAAGCTGCACCATGCCCATTAAATCACGTCCAGTTAAATGAATATCTTTTTTCATCTCTTGCATCATACTGTCCTTTCTTTAATCTTTAACGCCTCTTTATCAATCTTTCCTGTTCTATTTTTTGGTAAATCATCGACAATAATAATTTGCTGAGGAACTTTAAACTGAGCTAAATGATCACGAGTAAATGCTCTTAAATCTTCAGAGGCCAGTATTTGACCTTCTTTTAAGACGACAAAAGCTCTGACTGCTTCTCCTCTTAGCTTTTCATCCGCAACGCCGATAACGGCAGCCTCGGCAACAGCCTCATGCTTATAAAGGCAAGCCTCGACCTCCGGCGCAAAAACAATTTGGCCGGCTACTTTGATCATTTCCTTCTTACGCCCGGCAATATAAAGAAACCCTTCGTCATCAAAGCGCCCTAAATCTCCGGTATGAAACCAGCCGTCTTTAATTAAGCTTCGCGTAAGTTCTTCATCTTTATAATAGCCATCCATCACTACCCAACCCTTGATTACAATCTCGCCGACTTGACCGGACGCTACTTCCTTATCATCGTCATCAAAAAGCTTAATTTCACAATGCGGGGATGACTTACCGATACTTTCAATTTTGTCGCTATCTAATGGCGTTACGGTATTCGGCGGGCAGGTTTCTGTCATGCCCCAGCCATTTAAAAGACGGGCATTTGGACAGTTCTTGTTAAAAAGACGCATCATATCCGGCGAGCTTGGCGCACCAAAAACCACCATCCACCGAACAGATGAAAGGTCAAATTGATCAATATGTTTTAATGTTAAAAACGCCATGTACATCGCCGGAACAATATGAAAACACGTAACCTTGTATTGCTGAATATTCTTTAGAAATCCTACGGGGTTAAAACGCTCCATCAAAACTAAAGTAATTCCAAAACGAATACAATTTTGAATATAAATAAAACCGGCAATATGGCTTAAAGGAAGTGCAGATAATTTTACATCTTTATCGGTTAAGTCTACAAAATGTTTCATCGCAGCCGGCGACCCCTCTAAATGCTTATAATTAAGCATAACGCCCTTAGGCTTTCCTGTCGTCCCAGAGGTGTACATAATCAATGATAAATCAGAATCGCTAATATCGATATCCTCTATCTCTGCAGCTGCTTCAGAAACAATTTCTTGGTAAGAGATAGTCTCAGGGGTCTCTGCGTGGCAAACAATAATTTTCTCAAGGCTTGGAACAGCCTGCTTGATGACTTCTGGCGCCAAGCCTTCTTTAGGAGCAAGGATCAGGAGCTTAGTTTCTGAATGATTTAGGCAAGATGTGATCTCCTCAGCTTTTAGCATGAAATCTAAAGGAATTCCTGTTGCACCAAGGCAAAAAACAGCTAAATAGCTATAAACATATTCAGGGCAACTTGGCAGATAAATAGCGACTTTATCTCCCCTAGAAATACCTTGAGCTTTAAGCGCATTAACTAGCTTAAAAGCATTAGATTTAAGGTTAGAAAAAGAAATTTTCTGGTCTTTAAATATAATTGCTGGTTTGTCTTTGTAAGCTTCTGCTTGTTTATTTAAAATCTCATAGACATTCATTTTCTCTCCTAAAATATTAAAAAATAAGACTTTAAGTCCTTGCAATAAAATAATATCACCGAATAAGTAGAAAAATTTTACTAGTTAGATTTTAGTAGAAAATAAGGGTATGTCAAGAAAATATTATATAAATATAGATTTTTATTTATATGCGTATGGTAAAAATTCAAAAAAAGGGCCGCCACGCTTTCCGCATGGCGGCCCGCAAATTTATTCCTTCTTTTTCAAAAAAAGTATTAAAATAACTTATTCATCTGTAAATCCAGTATTCCTATTTCTCTTCCTTCCTTAAATTTTACCTCGCAAGAGGCTGATTAATTGTTTAAATAAAATTCCTTTCGTTTGAATTCTTAAAATTATTATTCTTTTATTTCTAAAGGGACGGGCTGAATCAGCCCGTCCAAAGAAATTACATTACTAATCTCTATTCATTCTTCTGTTCAGATATCATCACAAAATCTTGATCTAAGAAATCTCGATCAAGAATCAAATAAGAATAATCTTTTGGAGAAAATATAAAACCTTCAGACTCCGGAGTATGGACAACATCGTTTATTCCAAAAATAGGATAAACGATGTCATATTCACCGTCCTCATCTGTTATATCCGAATACGCGGGTCCATAAACGGAAGATATTAAAACCCCCTCGACTGGATTACCATTCAAATCAACAACCTTGCCCTTTATGTGTGGCTCCATCCCTGGATATCCGGTTATCCAAGAAGGAGTCTGAGGCAAGGGGCCCGAAACAAGAAAATCTTCAGTTAAGTCCTCAATCACAGGATATCCACCTCCAAGCAATGTATGATATCCAAACACTTGTCCTGTGGCAGGCCGATAAATAGCTAAAGTACCACCCCAATGAAGCGGCTTATAAAACTCAAAATAACCCTGTTCATCAGTATAAACACCAAGATGTTCAATCACTTGATTTGTATCTGGATCAACAACAACAATCTCAACACCTATAAAAGGTTCTCCATAAATAGGCTTAGCGTCATTTTTAATAAAACCAGTTTTATCCCACAAAGGCATAAACTCAACGTTTCCATAAACCTTAAATTCGTTACTTCCAAAATTCGCAATCACAGTAATATCCGCTGTAACATCAAAATCTATACGAGGATTTTTAACAGATCCGTCAGACCAGTTAACAAAGCGATGTCCTTTATCTGGCACAGCGGTAACCGGCTTGCCGTCTTGACCATAATTAATAATCTGCGGTGTTGGGCCACTGATACTTCCCCCCGGACCTGCAAGATAGGTTAGGATAAGTGTGTCAATGCCAAAATTCGCAGTCACAGTAATATCCGCCGTAACATCAAGATCTACACGAGGATTCATGACTGACCCATCTGACCAGTTGACAAAGTGATACCCTGTATCTGGTACAGCGGTAACCGGCTTGCCGTCTTGACCATAATTAATAATCTGCGGTGTTGGGCCACTGATACTTCCCCCCGGACCTGCCAAATAAGTTAAGGTAAAGGTATCAACGGCAAAATAATCTTTATTTTGATAATTCTGGGATAATTCTGAATATTCCCAATACATCAAACCATTTGTAGCCTGAAATTGATGCCCAGGCTGTTCGGCATAAACCTTAGCACTCCATCCATATTCTTTGGAAAAGCTATAGGTTCCATCGGGATTGGTTGTTGTTAAAAGTTGTCGTGCTTTCCCGCTGTTAGCC
>JAVCDE010000022.1 GCA_030765185.1 Candidatus Aceula meridiana
ATGTTCACATACCAATAGAGGATAATCTGCCAAGCACTCTTGTGCTTAACGAAAAACACCGCACCTTAAATCAAGATGCGGTGTTAACCGATAACGACCCCGTTTTGTTGAGTCGTCAACATTGGCTCCCCCGCGTGGACTCGAACCACGGACCTATTGGTTACACTTAACCCGCTATTACTAACGGAAGTGGACTTTTTCTTCTCCATGACTGACGTTTGTCCCTCGTCTTACTCGGGATAAACTTTGCTTCGTTCAGTTTTAGGAGGCAGGTGTATAGTCTCTGCACTTGCCCTCCGCCAAAAATTTGACGGATGCTAGCTCAAGATTACCCTTCAAAGATGATTAGGGCTTCCTTGACTTAGCCTGCTTTTTCAATCCCGATTTCTCGAGAAAGCTGCGTTTCGAACATGAACTTCGCGATGACAATTAGCGCAAAGAAGAACACATTTATCAAGCTCTTCAACAACCCTCTTCCAGCTTCTTGTGTATCCCTTTTGAGATATGCTGAAATCTTTAGTCGAAGAAACTTTGTGATGAAGCTCTAAGGCCTCAACACACCGACTATAACCACATCGTTGGCATTTCCCACCCTTATGATCAACAGCCATTTGACGAATCTTCTTTCGTCGCTTGCGAACCGCATTTATAAGGTATTGCCGTCTGTCGTTATATGTGCGTTTATCCTTCTTTACCATCTTGCCCTCTAGTTAATTCAATATTTCGCTGCGTTTTAAAAACGCAGTTTTCACAGCCAACCGCTCTACCAGCTGAGCTACAGGGGAATGATTCTTAACAAAGAACAGTAGAAATTCCCACGCGCAAGCTTCCTTAGCTCTTTACAGGAAAGCTGTGCAGGGGAATGTTTTCTATATTTTAAAGAACAGTAGAAATTCCCACGCGCAAGCTTCCTTAAATCTTTGCTAGGAAAGCTATGGAGTGGAATAATTTTTTATCAAAAAACAATAACCAAATTATACTGAAAAGTTCTCAATTGTCAACTAGGATTTCTCGGCGTGAATTCATCGACGCGCCCAGCGTTGAAATGTCTGAATATTCTAATGCGCTTCCTAAAGGAATTCCTACGCCAATACGACTCACCTTAACGCCTAAGGGCCTCAATTCCTGCGTAAGATACATTGATGTGGTTTCTCCTTCAGTATCAGCATCTGTCGCGATAATCACTTCATCAATGCTTTGATTCTTAATACGATTAATCAATTGGCTAATCCGTAAAGTCTCTGGGCCTCTTCCCTCCGAAGGATTAATCGCCCCAAGCAAAACATGATAACTACCATGATACTGCCCAGTTTTTTCAATAGCCAAAACATCCTTAGGATTCTCAACAATACAAATAGTATGATCATCACGGTTTGTTGCCGAACAAATCATGCAAATTTCGGTTTCACTTAAATTGTTACAAATGCGGCAGAAACTTAAATTATCTTTAATTTTTAGAATGTCCTCAGAAAGCCCGTGAGCCTCTTCTCTCGAATTATCTAAAAGCCAAAAAACAATGCGCTCCGCGCTTCTTCGGCCAATGCCGGGAAGTTTGGTGAGTCTTTCAATAAGATTTTCAACAATTCTTGGATATGCCATTAAATTCCTTTAAGCTTTGTGGCGATGCCAACGATGAGTAACTTTTCCCTGAAATTTCTCTAAAGTTGATTTTAAGTGCGGCTCATCTTCTTTTTTACCTTGATCCGCAACAATACAAAATTCAAGACGAATTTTGCAACGAAGCCGTTCGGCCAAAATTGATTCAATCAAATCTTTATTTTGCTTTTCATCTAAAGTCTCTTTGTGAAAAACAGCCTCCTCAGGAAAACTAACCGTTAGCTTATTTTCACTCACTTCAAATGGGTCTCCCTCTTGCAAATAGGTCGCCAATGACATTCTTTTTCGACTCACCGCAGATGTCAGAGAATCCCATAATTTTCGAATATTTTCTATATTCATTTTTTCAGGCAAAATAGCAGGATCTATTTTCTGAGCCTCTTTTTTTTCATTCTTTTCTTTTGGCTTAGCATCTGAAGAAAAATCAAGATGCCCTTTTTTATTGGCAATCATCTCAAGGGCAGATATTTTTGATGATGTCTTTGCATCTTCCGCAACATCTTTAGGCAAAATATCCTTATCCTGACACGTTAATTTTGCAAGCGCAACTTCAAGACAAATACGCAAAGAATCCATGATGCGGGCATCATCTTGCGCTTTAAGTAAAGTGTCAATGGCAAACAAGATTTCTTGAATAGTAAAGCTCTCTGTCTGCTTAAGCAGCATTTCTTTAAGAGCCACAGGATAATCGACCAGCCGGCCTAAAGACTTGCCTCCAACTTTAATCACCATTAAATGACGAAAATGCTCAACCAAGTTTCGGAAAAGCTGCTTAACATCTTTTCCCTGATCTAAAATTTTATCCAAAATCTGCAAACCTAAAGCGCAATCCTTTACGGCAATGCTGTCTGTTAAGTCAAACAGCCATTGCGTTTCAACAAGCCCTAGCATACTGGTAACATCGCTTGTCTTAATGGTTTGCTGGCTTAAGGCACTTAGCTGATCTAGGACGCTTAATGCATCTCTTAGGCTTCCCATTGAGGCCTTGGCAATCGCGTGCAAGGCATCAGGCTCAATTTTAAATTTTTCTTGCTTGCAGACACTTGAAAGACTTTCGATCGTTGTTTTAACTGAAATCCGCTTAAAATCAAAACGCTGGCAGCGCGATAAAATTGTTGCTGGAACCTTATTAGGTTCTGTTGTCGCAAAAATAAATTTTACATGCTCAGGCGGCTCCTCGAGCGTTTTTAAAAGCGCATTAAAAGCCTCAGTTGTGAGCATATGGACCTCATCGACAATATAAACTTTATAGCGGCCATAGGTTGGAGCAAACTTTACATTCTCTCGAAGCGTACGAATTTCATCAATCCCGCGATTCGAGGCGCCATCGACTTCAATAACATCAAAACTTGTTCCCTTAGCAACATCCGCACACGAAGAACATTTTCCGCAAGGTGTTGCGGTTGGCCCATCCTGACAATTAAGAGATTTTGCAAAAATACGCGCGCATGATGTTTTTCCAATCCCTCGCGGCCCGCAAAATAAATAGGCATGCGCTAACCGTTTTAATTGAATAGATTTCTTAAGAAGATCCGTGATATGGTTCTGACCAGCAACCTCATCAAATGTTTGAGGACGGTATTTTCTCGCTAAAACAACATAAGACATTTATATTCTCTTTGATTTAAGTTTTAATAATCCGGTATGTTGGGTACGCAAAATTCACTTTTGATTCTTTTTCAAAATCTTCTAAAATTAAACGGCAGAGCTCGTCTTCTGTTGAGCGCCGACGCTTGGCCTCGGTTAAATAACGCAACGTCAACTCTACCCCGCTATCTTTAATATTAACATAAACAATCGGGCTAAACTTCTGATAATAAATCATATAGTGGTGCGCCATACGATCGATTGCATTTTTAACGATGTTTTCCATGCCTTCGGCTTGTTTTTGTGCATGGGTGAGTATAATTTCTTTTCCCCGCATCCAATCGCTTTCAAATGTTAAAAGAAGTGGAATTTCATTCCAAATAAACTCAAAGCCACGATTGTAGTTATAGAGTTCTCTCTTGAAAACAAAACTATTAGGAACATTAACAATACGCCCTGTGCTTTGATCGGCATCAACCCAGTTGCCGATCTCTAGCAAGGATGTCTGAAATAAACGGATGTCGATAACGTCCCCTTTAACCCCACCGAGTTCAATGCGGTCTCCAACCTCAAACGGCCTTCGTATGAGAATTAAAAACCAGCCAGCCATAGACAAAATAACTTCCTGGAGAGCAAGGGCGATTCCCGCAGAAGCAACCCCTAAAAAAATTGTTATTGATCCAATGTTCTTAATCCAAATCAGAATGATAAAAAGAATAAGAAAAATATTCACAATATAAATAATATTTTTACGAAGAATATGGCGAGCTTTAATATTCTTAACACGTCGGTTGGAAATACGTACCAAAATAAAAATAAGAAAATAACAAAGTACCATGACCAGAACTGTCTGAATAAACTTTTGCTGCATCTCTTCCCACCCTTCTCCAATAACCGAAGAGAATACCGGAGAAAGTTTTTCAAGAAAACCCTGAGGCGCTAAAGGATTTGAGGATACAGTATCAACCCCTTGGGCAAAAACCGCTGAGGAAAGACAAAAAATCAAAGAAAAAACAATCGCAAAAAGAAAACACTTTATTCCCGCCTTAATCACAGTACCACTCCTTTTTAAAATATTACTTATAAAAACATTATACACAATTTTAGAAATTTGTCCCTTAAATTCTCATGAAAAAACCGCTATTTTAACAGCAGATTAGAACATTCTTGAGTTATTCAAAAAATTATCCTGAAAACTGAAACCCAATTTTCCCCAAAGCTCGGGCTAATGCGTACATTACCGCAACACCAAAGATAAGTAGCCCGATCCCAACGATAACAATAGTTGTTGTTTGTTTCTTTTTGTGAATTCGCCGTTGGATTACATCGTAAATCAACACCGCAAGCCGATTTTCGCTAATATCACCGTTTTCATCTTTAACTTTTGTAGGATTGATATCAAGCGATCGTGCATATTCCATCAAAGCTTTTTGACGTTGTTTTTCATCAGGGATAGCGAGTATCGTGCCTATTTTATCCACGTGTTTGCCTAAGGGGTTGAAGGGATTTCAAGATATTTAGTAATACTTTCAATAAAAGTAAATTCATTAAATCTTCCAAGATTGGCGGTTGCTCCGGCCTCCATAGCAGCAGTTTTGGCATCATCGATCAGCATAGCTTTTTGGCGAACAGTTGTGCTTCCTAGATCCTCTGTGCTAAAAAAATTAAAAATCAAAATGGGCCGATTTTTAAACTGTGCCATTTGGCGTAAGATTTTGATTACCTCATCTCCGGTCATTCCATACAAAGGTACCTCAAGAATAAGCACGTCGGGTGCAAATTGCACAACCTTAGTAATGATCTCCGCGCCATCTTTTGCCAATTCGACTTCACAGCCTGCTTTTTTTAATTGAAATACCATTGTTTCTAAAATATTGCGATCCGCGCCACCCAAGACAACCTTCTTGTCATGATGAACAACTTTAAAGCTGGCCCGTGAAAGAAGTGCCTCTACCTTTCCAAGTAGTTGAACCGGCTCAAAAGGTTTTCTTAGAAATTCATCGACTCCCATAACGCGGAAGGAATCTTCCATCTGACCGCGCGCAGTTAAAATAAGTACAGGAATATCAACGGTTGCAGGATTTTCTTTTAACTTTTTATAAAAAGTAAAGCCATCCATAACCGGCATAACAACATCGCTGATAATTAAATCAGGACAATCCCGAAAAACACGCTCAACCCCCTCTTGGCCATTGCCGGCACTGATAACATCATACCCAGCGGCCGTAAGGCGCATGCAAATTACCTTGAGGATGTCTTCTTCGTCCTCGAGCACAAGTATTTTCTTTTTTATCTCTTCCATATATTTTTTTAAGCTACATCCGTTTATATTCATCAATCATCTTTTCAACTTTAGCATCTATCTTCTCTAGCTCTTCTTCAGCCATCTTATCGCCAATTTCTTGCATGTCAATTTTCTTCTTTTCTATTTTCTCCAAATTCGGCTTCTGGCTCATCATTATATAGGATTTGATCTCATTTATTTTTAAAACTATTTCTTGAATTTTTTCCTGAATTACCATTTTTATTTTTTTTTGATTTTCCTTTGAAAAAAAACCTTTCACGCTCGCTTCAATCTCCTCTGATCCAGGAAAAGAATTGTTCTTTTGTGATTGCGAAAAAAACAAATTATCCGTCACTTCGTCTTCTCTAATACGAATTTTCTGAATCTCGCTGGCGTAATACGTCACTGAGAACCCAACTCCGGAATCAACCTTAATATACCTATCTGTTTTTTCAACAATATTGCCTTCGATGATCTTTCCAGATTTTAATTCAATAACGGCAGACTCTGCGGTTGAGCAGAATACGCTAAGGAGCAAAATAATAAAAAAAGAAAAAATTCGCATGATTTCCTTCTAATGAAAAAATTGTTTAATAATTTAATTCATTATAGCATTAAAAGCTTAGACGCTATATTTTTATTTCTCAGAAATTTGCGAAAATTCGACTCCGAGCATCTTGCTTTTTTCAAAGGACTTTTGAAGCTCAAATGGGTTAATGCCTGCGTCCATTAAGACAACCCAGGCTGTCGACGCTAAACTTAAAACTTGCGGATTGTGAGAAAACCAACCAAAAGGAATCCATCCGCGCTTCGAGGAATAGGCATATGCAGCCTTTTTGTCAGGGAGCTCCTGGCGCAAAAGCTCAATGCCATCTCGCATCTGCTGCGCATCAGATAGAGCGCGATCAGACCACAGAGGATTGGAGATCTCATAATATTTTGCAATATTACGAGCCGCACAAATAGCTCCAGCCGTCCATTCTACTGAAACACGATCATGCTCTGCTGTAAATCCAACTCCTAAAAACTCACCAAAATCATCCTTTGCGCCCGCAAGCTTGCACACAGTTTCCCACATCTGATAACTGGTCCCTTCGCCGAACCATGAATCAATTTTTTTACAACCTAAAGCAAGAATGCCCCACGTTTGAACATCCGTTGCAAAATGATCTTGCGAAGGCATCCATTGACCATTTACAAAATGCATCCCCTGATCAAAACATTTTAACTCTTCATTCCAAACACTTTGAAAATAGATTTCTATCTTTTTAAGTGCTTGGAGATAAGTTTCTTTTTGTGTTACCTGATAAAGCATGCGAAATGCTGCATACCAAGAAAGATTATTTTCGGTTGAAATAAGATTATACCAACCTTTCCCATCATCGCCCTCTTTGAAATATGTGCCGATAGGCGCCATGCGGATCCCACCATTTTCGGTTTGTAAAAAAATTGCCGCTCTGGCCAACTCCTCGGCTAAGCAAAGCTCGATCGTACCCTTAGGAGGAAAATACTTTTTCGATTTTTTATCAAAATATTTCTTATGAAACAGATGTACAGACGCCATTGCAACCCAGGCATTCTCCCCGGCTACTGGCTTCCAGTCCTCCCAATGGACAGTGGGCCAAGTCGGAAACCCGGAAAAATGTGTTTTTCCATCAAGAGGGTCCTGTGTATTATATTTTCCATTGGCATTAATAATGCGAAAAATAAAACCTCTCTGACCAAAATTATCAAGGTTAGAAGAAACTGCATCCGGATTATTTTCATCATAGACAAATTGGTTAATCGGAAACCCTGCCCTTATATTACTTAATTCGCCAACTGACCCTTGCCAGTACATATTAAGAGGTAAAAGCGCCGCTTCAAGATCCTGTGGCGTTCCTAAAAGCGTACGGACAATTTGGCTAACGGCACCATCATAAACAACCAATCCCTCTTCGACAATCATGCGCTCAATAATTCCATCGATAGAATCAGTTTCTGATATCTCGGCATAAACTTCTTTTTTATCCTCAATCTGAATATCAAAGCTTAGAGGAAGCTGCGTTTCCGCACTAATATTTTCTCTTATCCATTTAATTAGTTTCGGGTCTGAATCACGCATTAAGGCCTCCGTTTTATTTTCTAAATTGAGATCCTTTTGATATCGGTTTCTCTCAAAGTCAAAAGCAAGGGGATTTGCAAAGGCAAAATTTGCAGAAAAAATAAGCACTAGGGTTACAACAAACACAAAAAAACTTTTGGTCATAATTCCTCCAGACAAATAAAAAACCCTTTAAAAAAAGGATTTAAAGGGTCACTGTAATTACGGCATAACATATTTTATATGTTACGGCAGTCAGACAACCATTTGCTTAAAACTTTAAGCATTTAGGCTCACGACTTTGTGCCCCACCCTTTCGAGCAGTTTACCTTTCCAAAAATTTAAAGAACGCTTTTCTTTCAGCTAAAGTATAACACACAAAAGCCTATTTTCAACCCGGATTTTGCTCATTAGCAAAATCCATCCGAAAGATCACAGCGTCGCAACTTGTTGCGAATTAAGGGGTTAACCCCGCCAAAGGCGTTTTGCATTTTGATATTTTTAACAGTATAAAAACAAAATTTCGAATACAAAGCTCGGGGTCAAGGAAGCGCTTGCAAAAATCCCACCTATCGCTCAAGGTGCTTTCCGTCTTTAAAATACTGGGTAATCTGGTCAGCTGGAACCGGCCGGCTAAACAAAAAACCTTGAATTTCATCACACCCGCGCTCTTGCAAAAACGCAAACTGCTTTATTGTTTCCACGCCTTCTGCGATAACATTAATCCCTAAAACATGCGCCATCGCAATAATAGCCTCTGTAATCGCCATGTCGTTAAGATTGTCAGGAATTTCTCTAATAAAAGACATATCGATTTTTATCTTGCTAACAGGAAACTGTTTTAAATAAAGTAATGGAGAATATCCAACGCCAAAATCATCAATAGATATGTGTGTCCCTATTGATTTTAATCGACGAAGTGTTGACAAGGCCAGGTCAAATTCTTTCATGGCGGCTGTCTCTGTAATTTCAAGCTCAATAGTGTCAGGGTCAATTTGACTCTGTGCTAGCGTCTTTTCGATGACTCCTGCGAGATTCTTTTGCGTTAGATTAAGAGCCGAGAGGTTAACTGAAAAGCGGACGCGGTATCCAAAGTCAAGCCATTGGCGAACTTGCTTGGCAGCAGTCTCTAGAACCCACGCCGTAATTGGAATAATTAATCCTGTTTCTTCTGCAAGAGGAATAAATTCATTCGGGCCAATCATCCCCTTTTCGGGATGTACCCATCGAAGCAGCGCCTCAACACAGGTAATTCTCCCAGTCTTCACCGAAACAATTGGTTGATAAAAGACTTGAAATTCGTTTTTTTGAATTGCTTTTCGCAGATCATTTTCCAATTGGATACGACGGACGGCGGATGTGTGCATTTTTTCATCAAAAATCGCATAACGGGCGCGCCCGGCAACCTTTGCCTTATACATAGCTGTATCAGCGTCTCGAAGAATTTCTTCAGGAAAATTATATTCAGGAGAATTTAATAAAATTCCAATACTTCCTGTCATGAAAAATTCACGTCCTTCCAGCACAAAAGGATTCGAGAGCGTAATCTGGATACGATTCGCGGCATCAATCGCGTCATCCAGCCCTTCGATATTATCAAGAAGAATGGCAAACTCGTCTCCCCCAAAGCGAGACACAGTATCATTAGCTCGGACACATTTTTTTAATTTTCGACTAATCTCTAAAATAATTTTATCACCAATAAGATGCCCAAGTCCGTCATTAATGTCCTTAAAGTGATCAAGGTCTAAGAATAAAATGGCAAATCGGTAACCTTCATTTCTTCTCGCCCGTTGCATCGCCTGCATAAGATTTTGCATAAAAAGACGCCGATTTGGAATATTAGTCAAGCTATCATGGAGGGCGTTTCGCTGAAACTCTCTTTCCATTTCTTTTCTTTTTGTGATATCCAGCATAAACCCAACGATACCACCGACTTCTTTGTCGACCTTAAGGCTTGCAGCTTTAAAAAACATGATGTCGTGACAGGTCCCATCACCAAAAAGAACCTTCGACTCATAAACCTGTCGACCTTTTTTCTCCATAAGCTCTCGATCAGCCTTATCGTATGATTCGGCAGCCGCTTTAGGGGCAAGGTCAAAAATAGTTTTTCCTAAAATTTCCCCTTCTTTTCTTCCGAGGCAATCGGCAAAAGCTCGATTGCACGCACGGTAAACTCCATGACTATCTTTGAAAAATATCGGATTGGGGCTTGTGTCAAATAACACTTTCAAGAAATTAAAATTCTCCTCGAGACATTTTTCCGCATTAAGCCTAACTAGGACACCGCCAATCCTTGAGGCAATAGCTTCAATCTTAGCTCGAGAGGACAAGAGGATCTCTTGGCAAGTATGAGAACCGAGATTTAGAGAGGCAACGACCTCTCCATCATAAAAAACAGGAACAACGGCAAGGCTCAAGAGACCTTCTTTCACTTTGACAAAATCAGACTCTTGCATTATCTTAGGATAAGAACCATAAAAAGGCTTACCGGCTTTAACCATCTTTGACTCAGGATGATGTTCATTAAAATGAGACACAGAACGTGTAAAAGCATATTTTAGTCCCCTGTGAGCCAACAAATCCACACTTTGACCATTTCGGCTTACAAGATAAATTCCTCCGCAATCAATCCCTTCAACCTGAAGAGCTGTGTCCAAAATATGGTTAAAGGCTTCTACTTGGCTATGCGCAGAACTTAAAGATGTCCCTAAGTCACGCTGCATCTCCATAGCCTTTCGGCTCTGCTCGCGCTCCGTAACGTCACGCTGAACACTGCAGTAGCAATACACCTCTCCATCTTGATTGCAAATAGGAGAAATTTTAAACTCGCAGGTAAACACGCTTTCATCTTTTCGACGATTAAGATGCTGCCCAGACCAAGAATCACCGCGTCGAACTGTTTTATAAATCTGACATTCAATTTTTCTACGCAACGGCTCCGCATTTAGAAATTCAGGCGACCTGCCAACAAGCTCCCTCTTCGTGTATCCATACAAATTTTCTGTTGCTTTGTTTACAAAAATAATACGAAATTTTAAATCCGTCACAATAATAGAATCAGAAATTTGCTGCGTTATGGTACTTAAAAATTCTAATTCATTCTCCATTTTTTTGCGCTGTGTAATGTCACGAATACTCGATCGAAACCCGATAAAATTTCCACACCCGTCTTTAACGGGTTGCACCGATATTGAGACATACGCGGTCTTCTTATTGCGCCGTAGAATACGGAATTCAGCATCATTAAAAGATTCCCCATCCTTTGCCTTCTTGAAATATTGTTTTATTTTTTCTAAATCCTCTCCAAAAAACAAATTCTCAAAATTAATTTTTCCGGTCATGTAGTCTTCTGGCTTATATCCTGTAACACGCTCAATCCCGGGGCTTACATATAAAATTTCTCCGTTTTTATCACGGAAAATTTCCCAATCGTAGGAATAATCAACGATTGTTTTAAAAAGGCCCGAGTCTTTGCTTAAGAATTTTTGGGGATCAACAGGAGAATTATTTTTCAATAAAGAGTTTTGGAAAGAATCTGGTGCGTTGGACAACGCATAGTTTGAAGGATCGTGGCGAATACGATTAACGCGTTTGGTCATGTGCCGCCTCCCTTCGCAAGAAAAACAATGTAGTAGACGTTACATTTATATCTTACTCCTTTTTAGGAGATACGCAAATTCTTGTCTTTTTTGGATTTTATTCTCGACGCTATTGGAACGAATAGGGATTTCTTGAAGAGCTGGGAAGAAAGGCAATAAAATTTTAAAGACTTATTTCTTTTTGAAGATTTGAATAAATTTCTCAGAAAAGAATTTTAAAAATTGCGCTTCATCGCAATCCATTGTATCAATAATTTTAAGCCCTGCAGCATACTCAGTTGAGGACATAATTTCCATTTCCTTTACCCAGGCAACTTTTGTCTTTACGGTAATGCTTTGGTCCGGGGAAATGCTTACCTGAAGAGAAATCTCCTGACCTAAGACAATCTTTTCTTTCGTTGTTATGCGCAGGCCTAGTCCACTCACATCCATTACGGTTACAAGGGTAAGATCTTCCTTCCCCCCTGAAAGACTAAGCGATGCAGGAAGGTCAAGATTCAATCGATGACATCGTCTTTTATCAATGCTCATAATTTTATCTTAGCCTTTTTATTCTTATCTGCAAGAATATTTTAAAAAATGATGAAATCACACCCGCCATTCTTCTCTTAATCCTATGATAACCTTCCCCTTTAGGTTTGAAGATTATCGCTTAAAAAACTGGCGGAGAGGGAGAGATTCGAACTCTCGGACCCGCCTAAACAGGTCAACTGATTAGCAGTCAGCTCCATTCAACCACTCTGGCACCTCTCCTTAATATCTCAAATAGCAGAAGGTGCACGTGCAAATTCCTCTTAAAGATTAAATTCTTCGAAGAGAAATTTTTGCCTGGCACCTCTCCTTAATATCTCAAATAGCAGAAGGTGCACGTGCAAATTCCTCTTAAAGATTAAATTCTTCGAAGAGAAATTTTTGCCTGGCACCTCTCCATAATGTCTATTAATTATTCCCAAACGAAATACTTGCTGAAAACCTTTTCTGCTTAAAAAAACGTGTCATAATCGCTGAGCACTCTTCTTGACAAATACCATCTATAACTTCAATACGATGATTCAAGTTTGGATGCGTAACAATATTTAAAACTGAACCACAAGCCCCTGTTTTTGGATCTTTTGCGCCATAACAAATTGTTTTTAAGCGGGACAAAACCAACGCCCCGGCGCACATGCTGCAAGGCTCGATTGTAGCATACAGGATGCAATCATTCAACCATTTGACACCTAGCGTGCTGGTAGCCTGCGTAACCGCAATCATCTCAGCATGAGCAGTTGGGTCCCTTAACATCTCAATTTGATTATGCGCCTTAGCAATAATGCGACCTTTGTGGACAATGACAGCACCGACAGGAACTTCATCAGCTTCAAAAGCCATCTGCGCTTGCTTTAGCGCTACCTGCATATATTCTTGATGATTATTGGTCATGCGTAAAAAATGGCGCGCCTGAGAGGACTCGAACCTCTAACCCCTTGCTCCGTAGGCAAGTGCTCTATCCATTGAGCTACAGGCGCACTTCCTTAAATTCGTAAATCTCGGTAGTGCGCGCGTGCCGATTACCTCTATTCGAACATTTAGGAAAATTGGCCAGGCGCATTAATTATCCAATGATCCGCTTGCGTTCTAAGCCTAAACTTTTCAATGCTTTTTCCGAATCCTCGTTATATGCATGACAAAACATTGTTATTTCGTTAATTGCCTTAACTCCTTTATCCGCAAGAGCCTTTAACGTCACTGCACGCACGTAAACTTCATCCATAATTTCTTTTGGTGACAGACCACTAGTCTTTGAAAGCTTGTCGCGATAAATCGTTGATGGTGAAATAGTTTCAAAACTACGCTTTTCATAGTCAAATTTAAATATTGTCGATAGAAGAACAGTCTTTTGTTCCATCCCCCCGGTTTCACTTACCTCATCAACAATACGATAAATTTTATCTTTAACATGAAATCTTTTCAAAACAACAAAAACATCGATCAGATTAACCAAAATCTCTGGGACATTCATCGGCTCATTCTCAAGACGCAAAATAGCTTCGCGGGCTGTTAGGGCATGGATTGTTCCCATGCAATACTTTCCAACGTTAGCTGCCGTTACTAAATCAGCTGCCTCTGCCCCTCTGACCTCACCAACAATAATACGCTCAGGGCGCATGCGTAATGTATTTTTAACCAAATCCGAAAGACTTGTATCCTCATCGCTTTCTAAGCGCGAACAACTATCTTCATGGAATGTATTTAATTCGAGAGTATCCTCAATGACAACCAATCGTTCCTTTTTCGGGATAAAACTAAAAAGGGCATTTAAAAGCGTTGTCTTTCCGGTTCCTGGCCCACCGGCAAGAATAATGTTAGCCGGTTTGATTGACATCCCTTCAATATAAAGCCAAAGCTGGGCAGCGATCTCATACGTTAAGCTCCCCCTGTTAATCAAGTCGAGAATGCTTAGCGGATCAACTTTTGTCTTTGTAATTGTAATCTGAGGACCGAATGGGGACTCTGCAATATTAACGCGTCCTTCAAGATTGGCTAACTCCAAATTCGCGATTTTCTTTTTTTCAACACGGCCAGAAAATAAAAGCAACTTTCTGATAAATAAATCAAGCTCCGTTAAATCCGAAAATCGTTTTGGCGTTGCAATAAGCCCTTTTTCTGCATGATGCACAAAAATTGTATTCGTCGCATTGATAATAATATCTTCAACCAGGACGTCGCATAAAAAATCTTCAATAATCCCATAAGAAAGAAATTTGGCAATAAATTCTCTCCGCAGACTCTCATCGCTCAATTCATCAAAAGCCTCCTTTAAATTCCTTCCTTGTTCACTGTCGCGAATTTTTTCAAAAGCAATGTCGATAAACTCCTCTTTTTCATTAAGAGGCTGCATTAAGGAAATCCTTCCCCAAAGTTGATCAACAAGAAGGTTTTCTAACAAAATCATTTTGGATCGATTTATCATTGTTCTATCCTATTCTCACTTATTTACAGAAGCGTATCATAGCATATTTCCAGAATTCCACCTAAAATTTTATCCCCTTTATGCTAGGAGGATTCCTCATTGTGATATTTTTCTAAAAGACGTCGCATATCTGATTCTGTATTCTTGGCAACCTGAGTACAAATATAGACTAAAAGCGAAAACTGCCAGCAATCTTCAGGTCCGACTAAAAGCCCTGTCTGGACGTCTTCTTTTCGCTGCAATTCATCTTGATAGGAGCTAACAGCCTTACCAAGATTATCCTCAAAAATATCAACCGAATAAACTTGATTATTATACTTCATCGAGGGCATCGTAATTCCTCTAACCATAAGAAAGTTTGTCAGAGTATTCTCGTTAAAAACCCCTTCTTTATCAAATTCAAACCCATAAAACTTTGGAATATTTGGTGGCAAAAGAATTGCAGGTTTGCTAACGTTTACATTTCCCTTGCGGACAACCGTATCGCCTAAGTTAATAGACGATGCCGACAAAAGAACATACGGAACCTGTGTGTCTGAAAAAGTCATCAGCTCTTTTATGCGGGAACGAATGATTTCCGTATTTTTAAGTGCTTTTTCCCAATTTTGATGAATATCCATTTAAAAATTCCGCGGCGTGGCTGTGTGACACATATTAAAGTATCTCTATAAAATCCTTCCGAATCAAAACATAATATATCATATTAATAGAATAACAGATATAAAAAAGTTTGAAAAATGCCTACAGAAAAATGCCTGCACTGCGAGACCCAATATGATTCTGGAGAAAAAAATGTACTATTTGTCCGGTATTTTTAAGGTCAAAATGATGTAACTGTTTAGGACATAAACGGTAACGAAATGTCCACCTCGTCGGGGTGGACATTTGAGAAAATCTGACAATTCTTATCGGTTGCGCGCTTAACCATGACGCTCCTCCAACAAGGCTAGCGGTTGCAGCTCTTCATAAGATTTGCTTTGCCGTTGTTGATCTTTAGGCTTATTCTCTCGATTAAGCCCTAACAACCTATAAAAATCCGTGACAGGAATGATGCTGATAATCACCGGCACTAGTCCTTGGATATTTCGAAAGCCTTCAACTGTCATCCCTTCAGGCAGGTTAAATTGAACTGAGGAAGAACCTGTGGATTCAACGTTCATATTTTTAGCATTAAAGTCAATACCACCAACAACATCACTTTTAGAGTCTATATTTGATGATGAAATCTGAGTATCACCGATACCATTAGAAAAGTCATTATTTATTAAATTTTTCATTGCTTTGTCACTTGGATTAATCGTAAAAAATAAAAAACCATTTTTATCATAATTCGTAACAGAAAACCCTTCTACGGTAGAAGAAAATGCGATCTTTGGCTTGGCTGCTTCTGTTTGAATTATTCTAAAATGATAACCGTCTATTACTTTCGCATTTTTTTCATCTCTTACAACCAACCTTCCAGCACTATTCTTTTCAATAAAATAACGGGTAATTTTAAAAACTTCTTCTGAATCGGCTATTTGTGCAAAAACCAATTCCCTGACTTCATTCTCTTCTAAATTAAGATCCTCTCTAAATCCAGACTCCTTAAACCTTAAGGACTGCAAGCTTCTAAGCATTTCATAAAAATTAGGATCATCTGAAAAATCAGAGGCCACGTTAATAGTATTCACAGCAAACCCTTCTTTCCTCTGAGCAGAGATCTCTAAAATCTTTTTTGCTTTCCACTGAAGATCTTCAGAAAAATCTTTTTTAAAGATCTCCCTAAACAAATCACGTCTGTCAGCTAATAATGCTGCAATAAAATTAAAAGCGGCATTACTCATATCATTTCTACCAAGCCGAGAAAGTATTTGGCAATAATTATCAAAATTTGAAGAAAGAAAGGCTATCGGACTTTCTTCTAATATCTCCCTATCTGTCTTAAATATTTTTTCCTTCAGGATAACCTTAAGCCAAAATGAACCTGGCTTAGAACTATCTTGTGCGCTTATATGGATATCACCAGAACTATCCATAGAAAAAGAAAAATTTGCATCGCCAATAGTGAGATTCTTATCTACATAAAGTTCAACATTGTCTATGCGCGATTCTTCACTGTCATTTTTTGTACTACGAAGAATTACTGCCCCATTAGCAAAGAAATCTTTTCGAAGAAAAGCATCTCTTTTTAAAAATACTTCATCTTGACCCTGTTGAGGATCACTCCTTAAAATTATAGAATTGGCTCCACTGTCTATAATTTTAATAAAATTTATCTCCAGCGATCCACTTTGAGGAATCTTGTGAATTTTACCATCAAAAAGAACATTTACTAAATCTTTTTCATCTCTCCATAGCGACAAAACAGACGACTTCTTATCAATTTTAAGCTGCAACATGACACCTAATGGTCCCCTCTCAAAACTGCAAGATGTTGGTCGAAATTCATCTAGCTGTAAATAACTCTGGTCAATTTTCGTAGCAACGGTTGTCTGCGAACCAGCGACTTTTTTTGCGATCCTATTAGCTTCCAGTTGAAGCTCTTTAAGACCTTTACTGTAAATCTCTATCTTTGAAAACATCTCATCTATCCTCTCTGGCGAAAAATCAGAAGTCGAATCAAAGGAAGGCAGCGTATCAGAAAGTTTATTAACAACTTTCAATACTTGCAAATCGGTAAAATCCCCCATGGCAAAACTTGAATATTGCTCTTGAAAAAAAGGTAACCCTTCAGAAATCTCCTTAATAATCTTAATTATTCCATCAATATCAGCAACTTTAGCCATAACAGCATTTATCCTTTTTTCACTATCGACACTCTTAACACCTTGAATCTCATCAATAAGCAACATAAATGTTTTTAACTTTTCTTTTACTTGTTCTATAGTGATGCTCTGAAAGAGTTGTGGCATCTCAACCTCGTTCAAACTTTCAATATAAGGATATGGGAGATCAAGACCTTTTTTATTAGGTTTTTTATAGTGAGGCAGGCTATTAATCGCACTTGGGTTATCAATCTCATAGATGATATTATAATTCTCTGTTAGAGGATCGGTGGATTCCTCCCTCCTAATCATCTTTTCAACATTCTCCTGTAACTCTGTTAGCTTTTTACTACAATCCTGCATCTTTAAAAATATATTATCCCATTCGCCTGGTTTAAGCTCATGAAAAAGCTCTTGATCAAAAGGAATTTCGGGCAAATTACCAATAGCTTTAACAATAAACCTTAATATGTTTTCATCACCGTTGGTCCTGGTTAGCATAATCTTCATATACGCTTCCATCGTTGGAGGAAATTCTCGAAAAATTTGCTCAATGGTTGCAACCATACCTTTGAAGTCCGTTTTTGTAGCCAAAACATTTTCTATCAAAATCAATCTATCGGGATCATTCTTATTGCCTCGAAACTCGTCAACAAGAAGCATAAACTCTTTTAGTTCTTTTTTTGCCTGACCTACAGTAAGTGTCGAAGAAGCTGATGCACTCATGGCATTATCAAAAACCGGAATTTCGGTCACATCTTGAGCATATTCTGGACTTTCAACCTTAAATGCAACAACATAGGTTGTTGCATTTTTTTTCGAACTATTTGCATATTCATATACTAATTGGGTAGGTTTCGCCATATTATTAAAAACATTGCCTAGATCCATCACGGTCACTCCTCCCGCAAAATACTTTCTAGGAACAGTTACCTTTGTGTAAGGATCATACTCAACCTTGATCATATCGAAAACGCCTTTTTTAAAGGTTTTCAGATACTGAGCATAAATCTTTTCAGTAGCATCTTTATTTGAAAGATCAATGCCTTTGACTTTCTTTTGATCACTGTAGACTTTATTGAGAATGGAATCTTTTAAATTAGTCTTATACCAGTAGCTTAGAATAATAGAGTTATAAATCTGCCTGAGTTGGGCAAAGTTCTTACCTTCATTAACTTCTTTTTTAAGAGCAGGAATAATGATTTCACGAACAATTTGAGAAGCAAAGCTATTAGGTTTTTCGGAGTTCGGCTTTTGGAATTCGTTATTTTTTGGATCCCGCGAATGCGTTAGCGCAACATAATCTTCTTCTAGCATAACTTTTAATTTACTTTCCACCACAAACGCCCTATCATCCTTAACATAAACCTCTGCCTTATCCGGCATAATCCAAACCTTATTAAAGGTATCAACAGGAATATCTGTTGTCCCATATTTTTCATAGGCTTTCTTATAAATCTTAGACCAGAATTCTTTTCCAAGATCCGAGTCGGGATTAGTTAAAGAAGCTGTTATTTGCTTTAGAAGATAGTCCTGAGCAAGCATATCGCGACCCATCTCTGTAGAACCAAGGGCATCGGGAACGATACGGTCTCTTTCGTAAGGAGATAAGTTGACCCAAAGGTCATTTTCGGGAAGAGTCAGGCTGGCTAAAAAATAGCGGATAAGTTTTTCAGATTCTTTCTTTAAATCATCCCCTTGAAGGCCTGTGTCACCACTATCTACAATAAAATCAAACTGAAAAGGATTATCCGGATAAACGCGAATACCGCGGACTAAAGTTGGGGTAAATGCAGGGCTTAAAGAGACTGATGACCCAGCAGTAGGTAAACCCAAAAGGCCCACGCCTTGAGCAAAAACTTGGATTGGCAAGACTGTTTGGGTTAAAAAACACCCAAGAAGCAAAAAAACTATAAAACACCGCGCTCTTTTCATGTTAGCCCGTTACCTTATAAAAGAATTAGTATTATTAAAAGTATACAATACAAATGGAAGTTTTGCCAAAAAACTGAGCACAGGGTCAAAGCATCTAATCAACTTGACTTATCTCAAATCGTATGGCCATATGTGTAGTAACGAGTTCCGAACCCTTTGGTTTTCGGGACAAAGATTGGGATAAGGAAGTCTAATAAATCCCCAAACCTTAAAGGAGATCGCAATATGAGCGAAAGCACCATTGCTGAAATAATGAAATTAAAAAAAATGCCTTTAGACGAATTGCAGAAAAAATACAAAGAGGTTTTTGAGAGCAAAGAAATGCCTTCCAGCAACAAGGTCCTTCTCTGGCGAAAAATAGCCTACCGCCTACAAGAACTTGAATATGGCGGTCTGTCTAATGACACCAAAAATAGAATTAACGAACTTATTGAGCGATATGACCCGATCAATAACAAGATGCTCCGGCCTCAAAAAGCGCTAAATAAAGTTAAGGGCGCCGGACGGGATACGCGACTCCCCATTCCCGGGGCAATCATAAGGAAGGAATACAAAGGTCAGATTCTAGAAGTCAAGGTACTTGAAAAAGGCTTCGAATATCAGGGCCAAGCCTATCGCACTCTCTCCGCAGTCGCTACGGCAGTGACTGGGATTCATTGGAACGGATACCTATTCTTTAAGCCATGACAACCGAACCTGAACAGAAAAAGCACCTGGTATGCGCCATCTACACCCGCAAATCCTCCTCTGAAGGATTGGATCAAGAATTTAGTTCCCTCGATAACCAACGTGAATCTGCCGAAAACTACATCAAAAGCCAACAACATGAAGGCTGGACAGCTTCTCCAGAATTATATGATGATGGCGGATGCACAGGCGCTAACATTGAACGACCCGGGCTTCAAAAACTACTGAATGATATAAAAGCAGGAAAGATAAACTGTGTCGTTGTCTATAAAGTTGATAGGCTTTCCCGCTCTCTTCTTGATTTCAGCCAACTGCTAGAATTCTTTGATAAACATAATGTAGTCTTTGTTTCAATTACCCAACATTTCAATACCAATACCTCCATGGGACGATTGACGCTCAACATCCTGCTTTCATTCGCTCAATTCGAACGTGAAATCATCAGCGAGCGCACGAAAGACAAGCTTAGTGCCGCTCGTAAGCGCGGGCAATGGCTAGGTGGACACCCGCCATTCGGCTATATGCGAAACCCTCTTGAGAAACGTAAAATTATTATCAATCCTGAAGAAGTCGACATGGTACGCAAGGTCTACTCTCTTTACCTTAAGAAAAACTCCGCGCTCGAAGTCACCCAAACAATCAATGCTACCGGCTATCGCACACCTTCTTGGCTAACAAAAACTGGCAGAACCTTTGGAAATAAAAAATTCAGCATTGTAACTGTTGTCCGTATACTCAAGAATCATACCTACGTCGGCAAGGTTAATTACCAAGGAAATATCTATGACGGGCTTCAGCCGGCCATAGTCGATGAAGAAACATTCAACAAGGTCCAGGAACGGATTGCTCATCACCGTCGTGATCGAAAACCCTACAAAAATAAAGATTGTTCGGGGCTTTTATCCAAAATCCTTAAATGTAAGTCCTGCGGTAGCGCCATGGTCCATACCTATACCTTGAAGAAAAAGCGCCATAAGTACCGATATTACCTTTGCTCGAATGCCCAGAAACGCGGCTACTCAGAATGCCCCGTCCGCTATGTTAACGCACAGCAGATGGAGGATCGAATCATACAGATATTGCGCGGTGAGGTTAACAATTTTAAAAGTTCACCGCACAAAACAGAAGTCGAAGCCGTCCTCTCACCTATTTGGGATTCACTGTTCTTTGAGGAAAAAAGAAAAATCCTGCAAACGCTCATCAAAATAGCTGACTATGATTCAACAACAAAAAGAATCGGCATGATTCTAAACGGGTCAACCGAACGAATGGAATTTGATTCAAACATCAAGAAAATCTACGCCCGAGAGCGTGACTCAAAAAAACGTCTTCTTAGCAAAGAACCTCCGATAAGAAGATTTCTGCTCCTTGCCCACCATTTAAACAACCATCTTGTTGAAGGAAAAATAAAAGACCTGAGGCAGGCAGCTGCTTGGTTAGGCTTCGATCAATCAAGACTTAGCCACATCCTTGGACTTTTGCACCTATCACCATCAATCCAAGCAGAGATAATGACAGATAATTCTCCGATCCTCGACTCTATCCCCGAATACAAGCTCCGCGATCTCTCTTCTGAGTCGGACTGGTCTAAACAGGCCATCCAATGGCAAGAGATTAAAAGCTCTCTCCTCTTAAGCCTAAAAGCGTAATTCCTAGTAAATGGTTTTTACAATCTTAGAAAATAGCGCTATATCGCCTTGATATTCATTTACTAGGACTCCTTTACTAAGCCGCCATATAGAGATAAAGAGATACCTTCACGACGATTCCCGAGCAACTCGTTGATCTCTGCTAATCCGGGTTGAAATGATCTGGAACATCGAAAAAAAATAATGCGGTAAGTGTTTGACACATGCGGACATAAAGAAAACTCTGAACAATATCCTCGTCCAGAGCCAAAACATTCTCTCATCGCTACCCGACGAGAAAATACAAAACGGAGAGGGAGAGATTCGAACTCTCGAGCCACCTTACAGTAGCCACACGCTTTCCAAGCGTGCGCTTTCAACCACTCAGCCACCTCTCCTTATTTCAGCTATCTAAAAATAAAGGTGTAGATATACTATTATCTACACCTGGACAACATTATAAAAAGTCATATTCTTAATTCTTGAAAAGAATCAGGACAAAAGAAAATACTGCAATAAAAATTCCAGCCATAACACCGTGCTTGCGGTCTTTTGTTATAACTTTATCTAAAATATAAATTGCTTTAAGCTCAATCTTCGGCAGTAGGCGTGTTTTTAGTCCATACTCTTTGCTCAGTGATTTATTGAGCGCGTCAAAAGCCTCCGGTGAAACCATAAGTACAATTCCAACAAAAAAACCAAAACAAGAAAAAATATAAAAAATAATATCAAGGGCCTGCTTCACTTCTAAATCAAAGAATTCAAGCATTTTCTCCTCCTTTAATAACTCTTTTACCTAAAGAAAGTATAGCAAATAACATCATAAATATCAATCAATTCAAAATAATTTATCAACAATCCTAATCAAATGTGAAAAGCCGTCTATTCAAAAACAACGGTTTTATTATTGTAACATAAGATTTTCTGATGCAAATGCCAACGCACTGCGCGGCTTAAAACAATTTTCTCAAGATCCTGTCCTTTGCGGATAAGGTCCTCTAACGAGTCTCGATGGGTTACGCGAGTTGTGTCCTGTGCAATAATAGGTCCGGCATCAAGCTCTTCAATGACATAATGGCTTGTTGCCCCAATAATCTTAACGCCTTTCTGATAGGCTTGGCGGTAAGGATCTCCGCCAACAAAAGCCGGCAAAAAAGAATGATGAATGTTAATAATTTTGCTTGGAAATTGTTGAACAAAAGAATCTGTTAATATCTGGTGGTAACGTGCCAACACAATAAGATCGACATTTTCTTTTTTTAATGCTTCAATTTGTCTTAACTCCTGATCTTCCTTATTTTCTCTGGTAACATCAAATTGTAAAAATTTAATACCGAACTCTTTGGCAATGTTCTTTGCGTCCAGATGATTACTCACAATCAATGAAATTCGACAATTCAACTGCCCTTCTTTATGGCGCAGTAACAAATCATACAAACAATGCAAATGTTTTGAAACAAAAATAGCAATATTAAAAAGTTTATCAGAAAAATGCAACGTCCATTGCATATTAAATTTTTCAGCTAAAACATTAAATTCCCCTTTGATCTCTCCTCTGGCAACATCAAAACCATCCAAGGACCATTCGATACGCATAAAAAACGTATTTGTCTGCTCGTCGATATGCTGATCAGCACTAACAATATTTCCATTATTATTAAAAATAAAAACTGTTACCGCGGCCGTTATTCCCTTTTGATCCGGGCACGATATTAACAATGTTGCATGCGTCATTTTTCCTCCATCATTTTAATTTCAGCGGAGAGACTGGGATTTGAACCCAGGATCCCACTCACGCAGGATACCGCTTTTCGAGAGCGGCGCCTTCAACCACTCAGCCATCTCTCCTTAATACTTTAATAATTCAGCCAAAAAGGGTTGCCATGATTCTTCTTAATTAAGCCAAGGGCAATCTTAACAATTTTAGAATCATATTTTCTTCCAGAACCTTTTTTAAGCTCAGCGATCGCTTTCTTAATTCCTAGAGCGGCTCGATAAGGACGATGACTTGTCATCGACTCAAGAACATCACTCATAGCTAAAATTCTTGCTTCAAGCATTATCTCCTTGCCTTTAAGCTTATTTGGATAACCCGACCCATCAAGGCGCTCGTGATGTTGATAAATAATGTCTGAAAGTTTGAAGGGAAACTTCATCTCGTCAATTAGGTCATGGCATCTTTGAACATGCTCCTGAATCAAGCTATATTCAAGAGATGTAAGCTTCCCCGGCTTTATAAGAATATCAAGAGGAACACTAATTTTGCCAAGATCATGTAAATCTGCAGCAAGCTTCAGCTTGATTAAACGATCTTCATCGAATCCAAGTTCTTTTCCAATAATCTTAGCAATGCGCCCAACGTCTCGAGCATGAGAAAATGTATACGGGTCGCGCAATTCAAGCGCTTTATTTAAGACTGTCAAAGCGTTCATTAGCATATTAAAACGCTCCTTCTCGAAATTTGCATGCTCTGTCATGTCTCTTGTAATCCCCATAGTTCCGACAACCTCACCTTGCCGATCAAAGATAGGAACTTTTGTTGTAATGACCTGATTCCATGTTCCATTAGGAAGTAGCGTTCGTTCAATCTTACCAACGATGGGAATCTTGCTTCTAATAACCTTCTTATCATCATCTAGCATTTTTTTTGCTTGGGCTTTAGGAAAAAAATCAAAATCTGTTTTTCCAATAATCTGACCAGGCTTTAATCGAAATCCTTTAGCATAAAATTTATTAACACGTGTGATATGACTCCGGCGATCTTTAAAATAAATCGCATCCGGCATTTGATCGAGAAATGACTGCAAAAAATCCATCTCCTGGATAACGCGCTCCTGCTCTTTCTGCGATGCAGAAATATCCTGCATAACCCCGTGTAAATATTTTTCCTTTTTCCCATTTTGAACAACACATGCCGAAATAGCAACCCAAACAGCTTTTTTATTCTTTCCCTTAATCGCTATTTTAAATAACTTTATCCGCTGTTGATCTTTAAGAAGTTGCGTCCAGCGTCGATAATCCTCGGGATTTGAAAAAAGCTGACGAATTTTTATTTTAAAAAGCTCTGTCTTTATTGCGCAACCAGCCAATCGAACACAAGACTGATTAGCCTTTAAAAATCGCTCTGCTGGCGATAGGCGATATTGAAAAATTCCGATACCAAGACAATCGGCAGTTTTACTATCTAAAGATGGCAATAATTGATGCAAATCTTTTGTCACGTTTCCTTCTTTCTTTTTTTGGCCTATTCTGAAGTTAAAACTTTTGTCTGAGTATGATCCGGTGGCTTTGGACTTGGGATGACCCCTCGAGGAACAGGATCGCCTAAAACAGTCTGTTGGTTAAAATCAAACTTACGATTCAAACGCACAGGCATTGTCCTCTGAACCGTTACGCGCATTGGGCCTGCTGGCCCCATAGACATCTGAGAACCAACCGGAGTAATTGTTAAAGGATCTGCTCTCGTTTGCGCCTCTGGAATCAAAGCTTGATCCTTTTGAGTTTGTGCAGCATACTCTTTTCCTCTAATAACAAGTTCAAGCTGTTCAGCAAGAGGATCCTGCTTCATCTCCCGTAACCGCGTAATGCTCTCCAAAACACGAGGAGTATCTCCACTCATAAAATATGCCATTCCAAGGCCAAAATAAGCCGACGGATGTTTTACTCTTTCAAGAACCATCTGAAAATATTGCACAGCATCATCAGGGCGCGACTTCCCCAAAAGATAAATCCACCCTAAAGACAACATCGCGTTAACAGATTCAGGATTAATTTCTAAAGCTCTTGCTGTATGTTTTTCCGCTAAATCAAAATGTCCTAATCCATAATACGCTTTACCCAAATTTATTAAAGCTAATTCGTAGGTTGGGTCAATATCTACAGCGGCCTTAAAGTACCAGGCAACCTCAATAGGATCAAGTCCCGCCTCCTGATAAGACATGCCTAAAAAATTATAGGCTGGAGCAAAATTTGGGTTCAGCTCAACAACCTTCTCAAGAAATTCGATGGCCTTTTCGTGCTCTCCCTTCTGGGCATACTGCACAGCCTGAGAAAAGATATCCTTATAGTTCTGTGCACAAGCCTTCGAAGGAAAAAAAAGAACTACCCAGAGCAACGCTGCTAAAAAAAATCTTTTTTGCATCACTCTCATTCTTTCTCTCCCCCTTCTGGCTGCACTACCTTTTTCATAATATTTTCAAAAATACTTGGCTTCACTTCCGGACCCTTCTGCTCTTTATCTTGTGGGAGATTCTTTATTTTTTGCGCGCCCTTCATCGTGAAACGCTGTGATAATTCCGGAGTGCCGCCGTTTGCACCGCCTAATGCCTTTCCGTCAACCTCTCCGCTTACAGCAGAAGAGTTTGACTTCCCAGAGCCACCTGCGCTAGAACTACCTGCCTTGCCTGATCCACCGCCTGAGCCAGAGCCACCTGCGCTAGAACTACCTGCCTTGCCTGATCCACCGCCTGAGCCAGAGCCACCACCTGAACCACCTTTAGAATCTTTTGATCTTCCCCTTGAACTCTCACTCCTAGAGTCTGCGCTGTCTAAATCCTTACCTTCTTCTCCATCAACAGAATCGAATTCATGTAAAGAATCAATAATGATCTTTGCTACGACCATCCCCACTAAAACCTCATCGCCACTGGCACGCTTTAAACTCATGTTAATCTTTATAATCTTTAACAACTCCTCAGAAGTGTCAATCGCGTGCATAAAATTAGTAATATTTTCTAAAAGCCCTTCACACTCTAAATTGGCATAATATTCAGCATATCCCTTTTTTTGTTCAGAATCCGAAGGGCTTACTTTTATCAAATTCACTTTTGATTGCGACGCCATTATTTCTAGCTTCTTTAAGAAATCTGCAATAATTTCTTCAACCGTTAACGACTCAGCCCCATAATACTTCTTTAGCTCTTCGTTATCTTTTAAAATTCGATCCTTATAAGAAAGAAAGCGAAGATCTCTTTGAATTACATTCTTTTGATGTCGAATCTGTTCATCAAGAGATGACATTTTCGAAAAAACAGGCCCTAAAAATACACGGTCAAGCACCATCAATAAAACAATGGCAACCGCAATATAGAAAATTTTCTTCTCTTTATCAGATAGTTTTGTGAAAAAATCTTGAAATGACAATTATCCTCCCGCAGCAGCATCACCTACGACTGCTTCTGTTTCAACGGCTTCTACTTCCTCGTCCTCATTTTCATCTTGCGCGCTTTCCAAGCGAAAGACAATTTCAAAAGAGGCAACATCCTTGCCGCGTTCTTTTTTTGCAGTCGTTGATTTTGTTTTAACGCCTTTAAACAGCTCAGAATTTTCTAACGTTCCCACCAAAGCAAAAACTTGAGACATAGAATCTGAAGTCCCATCAATTGTAATTCTTCCTTTTTCATCAATAATAAAAGATTTTAAATAAATTTCATCAGGAATGATAAAATAGAGTTCCCTCAAAGCTTCTAAAGGCACCAAACGGCTATTCAAGTACGACTTAACAATTCTTGTTTTTGTAGAAGTTCTTTCTAGTTCACGTGCCTGGCGCTCGGTAGCCCGATATTCACTTTTAATTTTCTCCAAAAGAGTGTTTTTAAAATAAACCTTGCTCATAAAAATCACTCCGATAATAATTAAAAAAATAATAGCCAATGCCCCCAATTTTATTCCTTCCCGTCCTTGCTCTTCAATAGAACGCTGCATGCTAATTTCTTCAGGAATAAAATCAATCTTCCCAGGTTCTTTTAAAAACCCCGGAGAAATGACGTCAAAAAAACTTTCATCCTTATTTTGTTCAATAATTTTTTTCGCTTCCGGAGAAAAGTTTAAACGGTCAACATACGAAACAGTTTTAACTGGAACCTTAAGTTGTTCCGCAATAATAAACTCAAGGCCTTTGATGTCTTCTCCAACATCAAAAAGAATATACTCTTTGGGAAGTTGCTCAATATCTTCATTCTGGTACGAATCAATAGATTGTTTTAACTCATCGCCAAGCTTCTTTTCTGCGGTTTCCTTATCTTCTGTGATCTGCGCAAGTCCAACAGGGATGCTGCGGCAGGCGATGGCAGTACCGTGCAGCATAACGGTAAAATCTGTATACTCTTTTCCAATATTAATAATCCCAACTGGGGCATCATCAAGGGCGGCACCAAAAATACTAGTATAAAATCCAACTTTTGTCTCTGGCGTAAAAAGGACATGGTGGACGCTTAACCCTGTATCCTGTAGAATTTTAATTTGACGGAAGATAACATTGCAATTTACAATGACAAGGAGAATTTTACTATAATTCTTTTGATAAATACCAAAATTAATATACCCAATAATAATTTCTTCTCGAGAAAAAGGAGTATGCCGTCCGGCTTGCAGGTCAATGATAGATTTTATTTCATGCGGATCAACAGAAGGAATTTCAATATTCTTTGTTGTCGTAGCATTGGGGGACAAAGCACAAACCGTTTCTGCCTTTACAACACCAAACTCACTTAAACTTGTCTTCACTTTTGAAGTGATGTCCTGATCAGAAAGCCCTTTGATGTCAATTATTGCTAGACGGCTAACCTGAGCGTTTTTCTGAAAAGGTTTTATCAAAGCAAGTTTAAGCGTCTGCTCTGTTAAGTGAGCGATAATTGATCCTGTAGCCTTTTTTAACATTACAATCCTTCACTCCAATAAATTATTTTATGACTTGCGGCATCATAAACACATCGGATACTTTTTTTCTGCGGCAAAAAGCTTAGCTCTGAATTACTTTCAATCATATAATATCTTGAATAGATGCCAATTTTTCCTTGATCAAGTAATAATGCGATGTGTCGCCCTTCGCTCTCGCTTAGTGAATCATCTTTCCCAATGCTTGTAAAAAACGATTCAAAAGACGAAAAAATGTTGTCATCTCCTGTGGCCTCTTTTCCATCCGGACCACGCCTTACAGATAAAATTTTATCAGCGACTCCTTCGTTTATCCCTAATGCAACAAAAACCTGCCAAGGTGCTGTATTAACATTGACCTTCCCCTCTCCGTATATTGTAATGAATGAGCGAAGGCGATCAAATGCAAATGGGGTCACTCCCTCGACGAGAAGCAATTCATCAAGCGTTTCAAATTTATCATTCTTCGGCTGATAAGGGTACTTTAAATTTTCATAATATTCATCACTAAAAAACCCGCTTAAGACACTCTCGCCAAGCTCACGCCAATCAACAACAGACAAAGCCAATCCTTCCGCTTTTTCTTGTTCCCAGCCGAGAACATATTGAAAAAGGCGAGCGAGTTCTTGCTGGCTTGCCATATTAATGTTTATTTTTCTTTCTTCATCCATCATACCATAATGAAATGTCGTTTTGGTGAAAGTTTTATCAAAATCCTTATAACGAACATCAAATGTCGCGCGGTCTAATACAATATCTTTAAACTCTTTCTTATTGTTCATAAGGCTCTCTTTTAACGTCGCACTAAGCCCCCTAGAAACATCTTGCATGTTTAAATATGTAACTGCCTTTTTAATTCCAGATTCCGCGGCAAAGGAAAGAATGTCTCGATTCTCCATTCTTGAAAGAAGAATGATTTTTTGTCGCGCGCCTGCCCCTAAATAAAGGGCAAAAACCGCAAGAAGCCCAAGCGCCCAAAGAGCAATCATTAAAATCATTCCGGATTCATTTCTTAAATAACGCCGCATAAATTATAGCCCTATAGGAACATTGATTAACTTTACCATCTTACGAAGTTCGTCTCCTACAAAATACTCAACATCAACGGCCACCTGACAAGGGATAATCGTCTCGGCTTCTTCCTCTTGAGTCAATCCTTGATCAGTTAGATAAAAATAGCTAAAACGCAACGTGCGAATATTTTTGGCTAAAACTTGCTTTTTTAAAAATTTTCCCTTTACCGCTAAACCATAATTAAAAACTTGTCTTTCGATTTGCTGCGTACGCTTATTTAAAGAATATCGGACTTTTCCAATCTGATTAACATAAGGCGACCTAATGCCGCTTTCGGGGTCTGTCGGAACCACAACGCGTGTCGCGAATTCCAAAGCCTTGGCACTACCCTCAATCGGAATCAAAGAATAGAAAAACGCATTGTGAAGGTCATCCTCAATCTTTTCTAAAAAAATGACAACATCCTCTTCGCCAAAGAATTTTTCTCCATAATCCCAAATTTTTAATCCATTGGCAAACGCCTGATAAATTGCGATGCTTAAAGTCGCAAAAAGTGCCACAACAATCAACACTTCCGGCATCGTAAAAGCAGTTTGTTTTTTTCTAAATTTTTGCACGATTTAAGATCCTTGCAGAGGCGTGTCATTTAAAATATAAACCGATCGAGAAATTCGGATATCTCTTTTCCCTTCTCTCCATGAAACGGATACATTTAATTTATAAATTCCATCAAGCGACCCAACATTCTCAACCGAGCTCTCATAATCAAAGTCAACTTTTCGATTATTAATCAAAACGGGATAAACATCTCTCCCGTCTTTTAAATTAGTTGTGTTGCTCATTTGAAAATTTCTTTGGATTAACTCAATTTTATTATGAAGAAAATTAGCAGCATGCAAGCGATAAGAAGCATGATTTAGGTAATCAAGGGAAGTGAAAAAGGCACGATAAATCCCAACCAAGCCAAAGGAAAGAACAACCACCGTCGTCATAACTTCGACAAAGGATATTCCGCATCTTTTTTTTAATCGTTCTGGAAGTATTTTTTTTATTTCCAATTTGCAATATCGTCTTCTGCAGAGTCTAGTTTTTTGCCCTTTGATGAAAGATCATAATCCGGCCGTCGGCGTCCAGGAGCGACATATTCGTATGAATTCCCCCACGGGTCAATCGGATCGCGATCAATGTATGGCCCATTCCAATTTTGCGGAAGAGGGCTTGTTGTTGGTTTCTCAGAAAGCGCAGTTAAACCCTGAGTTGTTGGAGGAAAAAAACCATTATCAAGTTCATAAAGCTTTAATGCTGTTGCGATATGTGAATTAATGTCTGCCTGAGCTGCTACCACCTTGGCTTGCTCGGAACGCCCGGTCAATCGTGGAATAATCATCGCAGATAGTGCTCCAATAATAACAACGACAAGTAAAATTTCAACAAGAGTAAATCCAGATTTTTTACCTCTCAACATAAAAACCTCCAATTAGTTTTAGCTTATCTCCTGGAGTGCCCTTCAAAGCTATCGCGCAAGAACATCCATTTGAAATATTGGCAATAACATTGCCATGATCACAAGACCAACAACCCCTCCAACAATTAAAATCATTGCTGGCTCTAAAATTGTTGTTACTATTTTCATAACGTCATTGACTTCCTGTTCATACGTGTCTGCGACATCCTTAAGTGTGTCCTCTAAAAGGCCAGACTCCTCACCAACTTTAACTAGCTGAACAACTATCGGCTCAATAAATCGACAACTCTGAAAGCTCGCAGCCAAAGATTCTCCGGCCTCAAGACTGTCTTTACATTTTGAAAAGTCCTCCCGCATAAATGCGTTGCCAATAATCGGTACCGCAACACGTAAAGACCGCAGCAAAGGAATGCCACTGCACAAAAGCAATTCGAGCGTCCGACAAAAACGTGCCAACTCAACTTTTTTTACTAAAGCACCAATCAAAGGAATGCGTAATTTTAGGTCATCTATAATACGCCGCCCAGCAGTAGATTGACCCCAACGAATAATCGAAAAAACAATCAGCATAAGTACCGGCAAGACAATAAACCATCCTTTTCTCAAAATTTCACTAACTCCAATCAGAATTCTAGTCGGAAGCGGGAGGTCTTGACCAATATTAGCAAATAACGCTATAATCTGTGGCATAACAACAGTTAAAATGAAAACAACGGTAGCGAGTCCAATCACTGCCATAAAGACAGGATAAACGAGTGCAGTTTTAACTTTTGAAGCAATCTCGTGCTGTGCCTTTTGATGCCGTTCAAGCGAGAGCAATATTTCCTGCAAGTTTCCACCTTCCTCACCAACGCGCACCATCGACACATAAAGCATAGAAAAAACTTTCGAATGACGGCTTAAGCCGTCTGAAAAGTTCCTCCCCTCCCTAATGTCTTGCTGCAAGGATTCTAAGAGATCCAAAAAAGAACTATTCGTTGTTTGTTCTCGAATGATTTCAATGGCACGCAAAAGCGGAATACCAGCTTTTAATAAATTTGCAAGCTGGCGTGTAAAAACATGTCGTTGTTTTGCGCTAATACGCCCAGTGCCCTTCTCTTTGCTTTTTCCCGACACTTCGCACTCTTCTATCGTAATCGGCAAAATTCCCTGGCGGCCAAGCAACTCGATTGCCTCGTCCTTTGTTCTTGCCGGAACTTGCCCTGACAAGAGCTCTCCATTTATTTTTTTAGCATGATACTGAAAAAGTGGCATTGACTTTCCTTAAAATATTATTTTGTTTCTTTGCTATCTCTTTCTTTAACCCAATTATCAATATGTGCACGGTCCGCGGAAGAAATATCCAAATAATAAGCAACAAGATTATAGTGTCTTTTGTCCTTATTTTTCTCAACTCTTGAAACCTTAGCCAGGCATTCTACGGCTTTCTGATTAGTCTCCTTTAAAAATATTTTAATTTCAATAATAGAGCCAATCGGTAATGGATAATCTGAAATCAAAAGAACACCCCCCGCGCCGATATTTTCGGTATGCGTTGAATATTCAAGGCTCTCTGCCTGAACGGCTAGGGCATCAGGATCGCTTTTAAAAATACGGAACCGAACATCAACCTGCTCGTCAATTCGTGTATACGTGCGCGCATCAAATTCTTTCTTTTCTGATAACGCATCCTTAGAAAGGACCTTGTATTCACGCCCCTTAGAATCATTTGCCTTATAGCTCATCGCCTCTGCTGGGATCTCAGGAATTGTTTTCAAAGATCCTTGAAGCTCCTCATCGTCTCTGGAAGTGACACTTAAAACCTCATACGGAGTCGTAATTCCTCTAAGGACCTTAAGCCAGCCGTCTTGTCGAAGCGTCAACATTCCATTTTTCCTAGCAATTTGCTTAATATAATCTGACCTTGGCTTCTCAAGAAGCGCCGTACGAACCTCATCGCTCATAAGTAAAACCTCATATATTGCCGTTCTTCCATAATAACCCGTTCCATTGCAACGGTCGCATCCACGCCCCTGATATACTTTAATGGTCTCACTCTCATTAAGATCAAGGCAGTGCAAGATTTCCTGTTTTATCTCAGGCAAACACTCGACTTCTTCTTTGCAATTCTTACAGATAATGCGAACTAATCGCTGTGCAACAAAGGCCTCAATACTCGACGACACCAGATATGGCTCAACCTTCATTTCAATCAAACGTGTTATGCCACTCGCGGCGTCATTGGTGTGAAGTGTTGAAAAAACAAGATGCCCGGTTAAAGCTGTCCGGATCGCAATCTCCGCAGTTTCCAAATCGCGTACCTCTCCCACCATGATGATGTCTGGGTCATGCCTTAAAACGCTGCGCAATCCAGCCGCGAAAGTTAATCCAATCTTTGGATTAACTTGAATCTGCGTAACATCTTCCATTTCGTATTCAACAGGATCCTCGATAGTAATAATCTTACGCTCTGCGGAATTAACTTCATGAAGGCAAGAATAAAGCGTTGTTGTTTTTCCACTTCCGGTTGGCCCTGTTGCAAAAATAACACCATGAGGCTTTCCGATAAGCTTGCGGAAGATCTTGATATTCTTCTCATCAAGGCCTAATTTTTCTAAACGAAAAGTCATGACCTTCGTTGGCAGAATACGGATAACCATGCTCTCGCCCTGCGGAGTCGGAATCGTAGAAACGCGTAAATCAAGAGTCTGATCCTGAACCTTAACCACGGCACTGCCATCCTGGGGAACACGCTTTTCAACAATACTCAAATTTGACATAATCTTAATGCGCGATAAAATCGGCAAAATAAAATGCTTAATGTCATTAGGAAGGTTCGCATCAACTAAAGCTCCGTCAATGCGATAACGAAACCTTACTTTTTCACGATAAGGCTCGATATGAATATCCGTTGCCCTTTTCTTATAAGCTTCAAGAATAATCTGATTAACAAGTTTTGAAACCGATGCATCATCAGACTTTTGCTCTAGGTCTTCAACCCACTTTGTATTCTCATCCCCAAAAGCCTCTTTGCGGACCGGCTCTTTTGTTAAAATGCGATCAATCATATCCGCAGCCAAGCCATAATGCTTCTTTAAAGCATCCAAGACGTCAGTTTCCGACGACAAAACAACGCGCGGCTCATAACCTAAATGCAGGCGTATCTCATCTTGTATTTTTACACCCAAAGGAGCTGAAGCAGTCACCGTTAAAACTTTATTATCGATTCGAATCGGCATAAATTTGTAATACCAAGCAATTTTAACGGGAATCTTTTTGATAACAGCAGGATCGATCTTTAAACGCTTTAAATCAACAGCCTCCATAGAAAAATGCTTTCCAAGTGCGTCAAGAATCTGCTGCTTTGTCAAAAACCCATTTCTTATCAAATATGAATCTAATGATTCGTCGGTTGCCTCAACAGCTTCAAGCGCGCTATCAATAGACTCTTTCGGCAAAACATCGCCTTGGGAAAGGGCCTCAAACAAAACTTTATTAGCTAGTTGCGTCATAAATAAACTCCGCCTAAAGTTTCGGAACTTTTCCGATCATATAAAAATCTTCCGGTTTAACCTTATCATAGTCTCCGCTTAAAATTTTGGCACATCCGTCAACATTATCCTCGATACTAACATATTCCCCTTTTTTACCCGTAAAAACCTCGCTAACCGTAAATGGTTGTGTCATAAAATTCAATATTTTCTGAGCACGGCTATAAATAAGACGGTCTTCTTTATTAAGCTCTTCAACGCCGATAACCGCAACGATGCGCTTAAGACCATTATATTTATTAAAATGAGTAATAACGCTTTGTGCAATATCAAACTGACGTCGTCCAACAATTGAAGGATCAAGGTTTCCGCAAGTGCTCATCAAAGGGTCAATTGCAGGATACATACCCTTTTGAACCAAGTCTCTTGAAAGAACGACCGATCCATCCAAATACGTAAAAATGGCCACAACGGCAGGGTCAGTCATATCATCTGCAGGAACATATACCGCCTGAAGAGCTGTAACGGAACCACCACCCTCAATAGAACGAATTCTTTCCTGAACATAGCTGACCTCTGATGCCAATGTTGGCTGATATCCTGTTTCTGCAGGAACACGGCCTAGAAGAGTTGAAACCTCTTGTCCTCCCTGAATAAACCTAAAAATATTATCCATAAACAACAACACGTCCTTATTTTGGCTTTGAAGATATTCTGCAAGAGTAATACCCGTATTTACAACCTCTGCGCGCGAACCAGGCGGCTGATCCATCTGCCCAAAGGTCATCATGACGCGCTTAAGCAAACCAGCATCGCCTAACTCATGAAAAAGCTCATTTCCTTCACGAATACGCTCTCCAATCCCTGTAAAAACACAAGCCCCATCATGCGCTGTAATAATATTATTAATAAGTTCAAGAATAACAACTGTCTTGCCACATCCAGCGCCACCCAAAATCCCAGTTTTACTTCCTTTAACAAGCGGAAACAAAAGATCAAAGTATTTAATCCCGGTTTCGAGAACCTCGGGCTTAAGACCTTTTTTTCGCTTTAGATCAAAAGGCACTTGTTTTGTATATTTACGAATAGGCGTAGTTAAGCTTGTGATAAGAGGTCCTTCATTGTCTAGCGGTCGACCTGTTGCATCAATAACACGGCCGAAACACTCATCTCCGACTGGGATAGCAATGGGCAAAAAAGTATTATAGCAAACACTATGAAGCTGCAAATTTAAAGTATCCATTAAAGATACGCAACGAACAACTTTTTGAGTCAAATGTTCCGCGCACTGCAGTTTTACAAGCCTCTTGTCAAAAGTTTCAGCATGAATAACATCATAAAGCGCTGGTATATCTAAAGGATTAGGAAAGCTAACATCAACAACCGGCCCTTGAACTGACACAATTATTCCTATTCCCTTATTAAGCTTTTTAAGCTCAGCCAGGGGAGATTCTTTAGGGGCATCGGTTATCCCTTCAGGTTTTTTCCTTGTCTGAGTCTCATCCTTCGCAAAATTTCCGTCCTTTACAGGGTTTTCACCATTCGCAGGATTTTCTTCCTTTACAAGGTTTTCGCCATTCGCAGAATCCTCATCCTTCGCAGGATTTTCTTCCGGCTTCTTTTGATCAAAAGTATTCTCGCTCAAACATTCCTCCTTGATTTCTTTAACGCCGTGTCATCATACGAGAGGTAAAAACCTCGCGCATACTTTTATTGATATCGTCTTTCTTAGCACTACGAAACGACATCTGAATACCTTTTTTTGTTTTTTGCATTTTTTGCAAACTTGTTTCTAACTGCTGAGACTGAGCCGCAGCCTCCGAAATTGACGTATCATGAAGCATTTCATAAAGCCTGCAAACCATCCACATCGACGAAAGCTGCTCGATAATATCAATCGAATCAGACTCCTCAATTACGCTTTCAATACTATCAACAAATTCTTCCTGCTTACTCAAAAGCTCATCGCATGGCAAAAGCTTAACAAGCCGTGACTTCTGAAGCATAAAATTCTTAGACCAAGGGTAAATGACAAGAGCGCGGCCCATGCGTTCTTCCATAATTTCTGTATAAAGATAATCTTTAATATTAATCGCAACCTGATAAAGCCCAGTGTCCTCAATTTCTTCAAAAACTTTCATGTCCTTCGCAACAGCTTGCAGCTTTGCTGCACCCTTCTTTCCAACCGCGATAATCGTACAATCTTTATGTTTAGCTTGCTCATTTACTGCTGCACGAACAACTTTTGTATTTAAATCCCCCATAAATCCAGCTTCGGAAGTAATAACAACCAAGCCTGTACGAGGATTATCGTTAGAAACTAAAGGATGGCGAACACGCGAAAGACTAATCATACGGAAGAATTCAACAAAAGACTCCCCAAAGCGCGCAAAACGATCTTTGCGATTAGCCAACGTGTGAAACTTGTTGTCCGCAACATCCTTTAAAATTTGAATAATTTGAACAAGTTCGACAATATCGTCTAAGTCGCCTTTAATTTTGTTTGCTTTTCCCATGCGTCCTTATCCTTTTTCAAGATCCTCTTTTAATTCAACTGTCTTTTCTGCAATGGCATTATGCAAGCTTCCATCTAAAACAAGGCTTCCAAATTTTAACAATGCCCCACCCGTAATCTTTGGATCATTCTGATAATTAAATGTAATTTCACGATTCAGCTTATCCTTAATCAATTTTTCAATTTTAGTTCGGTTATCCGCTGACATCTCAGAAACCGTAACAACATCAACCACTTTAACCATATCAGAAATTTGAGACGGATCAACATCCTTTAACTTTTCAAGAAATTCATCAATAAGTCTATCAGAAAATGCGCCACTTGAACGATCCCCTAAAACAGCTTTTAAAATTTCAGAAGCTTGGCCCACAAGTTTAATGCTAAGTTCTTTTTCAATTTCCTCTCGAACAGCATCTCGTGTACGATGAGCCTTGGTAATAATCTCCTCGGCCTCTTTTCTTGACTTCTCAATAACTTTCGAACGCTCCCCTTTTGCGGCTTCTTCGGCATCTTCCATCATTTTCTTAACAAGCTCTTCAGCCTCTTTCTTACGCTTCTCAAGCTCTTCATTAGCCTCTTTAATTTTTTGATTGAGGTCTGCCTGCTTAGCTCGCGCTCCCTCAGTTTCCGTATTCAATCTATTGACAGCGCCTTGCGTGCTCGATATCAAAAAACGATGAAGAAAAAAGATAATAACTCCTGAAACAACAAATGTTAAAATCAAAAATTGTAAAATTAGCATTCCACCCATAATGTTCTCCTCTTATGCTCCCTGACCATAATCAGCCAAAATATGATAAAGAATTAATAATAAACTAAACGATATAATTTCCAATAAAGTAAGCTTTAAAAGAATGCTTAACTGTATCGCCGGTGTTTTGCTTGGGTAAAAAGCAATACGACGAGCAAGTTTCCATCCTAAAACACAGACACCAATACATGGCAGTGCAATAACAACAAAGAATGAAAGTACCAAAATTAACGATGCTATCCATAAATGTTCCATTGCCTTCTACCTCCCAAATAACTGAAAAATAACTAAAATAGCAATAATCGAAATCGCTTCAACAAAAATTAGCATAACAATGATGCCCATAAAAATTTTCGATGCCGCTGATGGATTTCGCCCAAGCGCCTTTACAACAGCATATCCTAAGACCGCAATAACAAGAGACGGACCCATAACCGCAATAAACATAATTGAAATAATAATAAAAGTTTCTCGCCATTGCATGCTAGGCTTTCCTTTCCTTACTCTTATTCACTGTCTTTCTCCGTATCCGTGCTAAAAGCGATTTCATCTTCTACTTTCTTCTTCTTCTTCTTCTCTCTTGGCATTGGTTCAACCAAGATAATACAATCATTTGCAAAAAAACGAATCAATCCCGACTTGATGGAAATGCTTTCTTTCCAGTCGATAATAATGGCACCTTTTTTTAGAATTCCTATGACCGGATAATGATACGGCAAAACTTCATACTCGCCTCGATCTCCGGTTAAAAAAATACTTTCGACCTCGTTTTCATAGACCAAGGCGTCAGGAGTCATGACCGTTAGTTTAAATGTGATTCGGTACCGCGCCATACAACCTCCTTGGCCTCGCTATTCTTTTTTCTCAGACTCTGATCCCTTTTTTCCATCCTCCTTCTTAGAAGTCGTAGACTCAAGAGCGTCAACGCCAACGCCAAAATCTTCGTCATCTTCATCTTCATCCTTTGGTCGACGCTCTTCGATTTCTTTAACATACATTTGCATCACTTCTGTAATGCCCTTGTCAATCTCTTCATCAACCTCTCTTCGCTCACGAATAATTTTAGTAAGATTAGGATTTTTCTCATTCGCATAATCTAAAATTTTTAGCTGAAATTCTTTAACTTCTTCGATTGTTAATTCATGAAGAATTTTCTTTTTTACCGCAAAGAAAATAATAACCTGGGCCTCAAGAGCTACCGGGGAATCTTTATCTTGCTTTAAAATTTCGCTTAAAATCTCACCACCTTTTAGCTGCTGTTGAGCCTCGTCGGTTTGACCAGAAGTTTTTAACTTTGATATGCGCATCAATTCCTTATACTGAACATACTCCAAGCGCAAAGACCCGCTAAGCTTCTTAATCGCTTTCCACTGAACCTTACTTCCAACGCGGGAAACAGATAAACCAAGATCCACAGCTGGTTTTTGTCCTTCTCCGAAAAGAGGAGTACTTAAATAAATCTGGCCGTCTGTCATGGAAACTAAATTTGAAGGTACATAGCCTGTCAAATCGCCCTCTAAAATCTCAACAATAGGGAAGAAAGTTATTGATCCGCGACCGTGCTCTTCTCTCATAAAAGCAGCACGCTCGATCATCTTTGAATGAAGATAAAAAATATCTCCAGGATAAGAATCGCGCCCTGGTGGACGACCTAAAAGAAGCGAAATTTCCCGATATGCCCACGCATGTTTCGTAAAATCATCAAAACCAATAAAGACATCTTTTCCTTGATGCATAAAATATTCAGCAATAGAGCAAGAAACATACGGCGCAAGATACTGTTGCCCCGGCGGAGCCGAAGCGTTTGCCGAAACAATAAGTGAATACTCAAATGTATTATTATCCTGAAAAAGCTGAACAACCTTTGCCAAGGCTGAACGCGCTTTTCCGATACCACAATAAATACAAATAACACCAGTATTTTTTTGATTAAGAATCGTATCGGTGACGATTGTTGTTTTGCCGGTCATCTTATCCCCTAAAATAAGCTCTCGCTGTCCAAGGCCACATGGGATCATCGTATCAATAACTTTAATGCCGGTTTCTAACGTCTTGCATAAAGGATCACGGGTTAAAATCGCAGGAGCATCGATGAAAATTGGGTAGACGGCATCGCTTTCAAGAGGACCTAGTCCATCCATAGTCTCGCACAAAGGATTCATAATGCGACCGATAAATTTATCACCAACAGGGGTATTAAAAGGTTCAAGAGAGGCAATAGCTTTATCTCCTGTCTTGAGCTTTTCCTCTTCCTTGACTAAAAGAATTTGTGCTTCCGTCTCGTCAAATCCAAGAATGATCCCTACAGTTCCATATCCAAATTGAATGAGCTGGCCAGCAATACAACTCTGAAACCCGTCAACAATGACAATACACCCTCGAATACAACGAACAACTCCTTCTTCGGTATAGCGTAAAACTCCCACTCATCTTCCTCCTGTAAAATTTATACAACTCATTATAGCACATGCTCTTACCCAATCGATGCCAAACTCAAAAAATTTTATCCCTTTACGACTCTTGTTTCTCTTCTTCTTTCTCATCATCGTCAGACGCACCAACCTCTTTAATTTCTCCATGAGTTTCTTCAGCGTTCTCCTCTCCCATAAACTTAGAACGACTACGCCATGTAAAAAAGTGAATGCTTGTGAAGAGCGCAATAAAAGCCAATATTCCCCAAACAATACGCCAAGTCATTGTAACCGATAAACGCTTGCCGAAAAGAGCCTTAGAAATCGCATTAACACCTCGCAAAGCCTGAATATTCCTCAAAATATTTTTAACCTGGCCGCCCTCAAGCTTTTTTAGCTTTTGTAATTTCTCAGTCGCAACAAGCGCCAAGGCCCGTTCGAGTTGATGTAAAGATTGTTCAGCATTCTTAAAACGTTCTCGATTAATACGAAATGTTCCAATTTCTTCATCAATACTTTCAACAACATTTTGCGACTCACGAATTTTCTTAATTTCTTTAAAAACCTTTTCAGCTAAAAAATTTGCTGTCTCATCTGTTATGCTAGAAATTCCTTCCGCGTCCATAACTGCAGACAAACCTTGTTTAGCTCGATCTTCCATAGAATCCAATATTGGCTTTGGAATATGCCATGCGTCTTTAAGTATAACAACATATCGTTTTTTTTCACCAGGCTGAAATTCTTCAGTTTTAGTTAAATATGCCTGCTGACGCTTTTCATCAAATCGCACATCAAAACCCTGGTCATCAACAATATCTCGAGCCCTAATCTCTTTTGGAAGATAATGCTTCTGTGTAACTTTCTTGACCTCTGTTTCTGACGGATTTTCTACCTCAAGAATAAGCCGGACATCATCGCCTTCGAGCTTAGGCTCAAGGGGATATGAGGATAGATAGTCCGCTGAGAATGCACTCCTCTTAAGCTCTGTAAACATGTCAAGGTTAGCACGATATTCCTCAATTCGCCTTTCAATGTTATCGCTAAATTTCGTTTGCCTTTCAAGAATATAGTCTAATTTCTTATGCAAAGCATCACGTAAAATCGATGCAGAAGAATAGTATTGTGTATTTTTGAGAGCGACTAAATTTTTATCAACTTGTCCCTTAATAATATTGACTTCTTTTGGGTCGATTTTCCAAACGTCTCTTACTTTAATCTTAAGAGTCTTCGATTCCTTAGCTGCTAAGGAAACATCGCCATGCGCGTAATATTGGCCTTTATCTTCATCATAGCTTATCTTAAGAGGTCCGAGGTCAAGGACATCGTCGGGTGACAGCTCAGGAGGCAAGTAATATTTTACAGAGGTATCCTGGTCTTCTTCCGTTCCATTAACGGCAACAAGATTAATGTTAAGGCTTTGCGCAAAAAGGTTGCTAACTAAGAGTAAAGATAAGATCACCCCTACCGTAAAAAATAAAATAATCTTTTTTTTAAAAATCTGTTTTTTCTTCACTTACTCCACTCTTTCATTTTTTGTGCTTATTCTGCACTTTCAAACCAACTCTTAACAACAACCTCTTGAGCGCCAACTGCCTCTGTAAGAGCAGCAAGTTTTGCGTTAATTTCCGCGAGCTTTGAATGAACCTTGTCGATATCCGTCCCTTCTCCTGCACCGCCAAGGTCTTCAGCTGATACACCATCGACAGTTACACCATCAATCCCAAGTGATTTGGCAGATTCATCAACAAAATTTGATAATTTCGATAACATCTCTGCTGCAAGATTACCTGTTTCAAGTTGACTTTCAGAAATTGTTTCAGAAGCAATCTGCAACTCTTCTAAAGCCTCATTAAGTTTTTTCAGTTTTCCATAAACATTTGGCGTCATACCTTCTGCACCAATTTCGCTACGGACACTTTGAACTTCTCCTAAAGCTGCTTCTGCACCGCTCTTTGCCTTATCTACGTTAGTCCTGATCGCTGTGAGCTTTGACAATTCAGCAAAGACAGTCTCAGCGGTTTCATCATCTCCTGAAACCCCTATCAAGCTTTCAACCGTGTCAACGTAGCCTTCTATTCCGTTAAGAGCACCAAACACAGTTGTTGTACCCGCATCCGTTGAAGTCCCAACAGCAGTCTCAATGACTTCTACAGCTGCGCTTATGTCATTGATCTTTGAAAGGTCAAGGCTTGATAACTCATCGACAACAGTTCCTAATTCCTCAAGCCCTTCGATTGAACCAACCGCATTGTAAATCAAGGCTAATTTCCCAAACAAAGTGTTATCCTCTAATGTGTCCGCAGAATCTCCAAGAGACGAATTTAGCGTGTTGACAACTGTTAAAATCGAATTAATATTGGTAACAATTGTTTGCGCATTATCTGCAAGATAGGCAATATCATTCCAATTAATATTGGCACTTGTCATCGATGCTAAATCGCTCCAATTAACTCCTGCATTGCTAGTAACGCCCATATCGTCCCAGTTAATGCCTGTTCCCGACATATAAGAAAGATCTGCCCAGTTAACTCCTCCTGTCGACATTGAAGCAATATCATCCCAATTAATACCGGCTTCGGTCATGACCTGAAAATCTACCCAATTAATCCCGGATTCGGTTAATGCGCCGATGTCCTCCCAATTAATGCCGGATTCACTTAGTCGTCTTAAGTCTACCCAATTAATTTGTTCTGATGCCAAAAATCTAAGATCTGCCCAGTTAATGCCAGATTCGCTTAATGCACCAATATCTATCCAGTTGACGCCAACGTCTGCCAATTCGCTGATATCTTCCCAGTTAATTCCAGCTTCAGATAAAGTCCCGATGCCAGACCAATTAACACCGGCTGCGCTAAAATAGGCAATATCTGTCCAATTAACCCCGGAGTCGCTCAAAGACGCAACATCAATCCAATTAATTCCACTTACGCTCATATCGTAAAGTTCTATCCAGTTAACACCAGCTTCTGTTAATGTGCCAATATCACTCCAGTTAATTCCTCTAGAGCTTAAATCATAAAAAGCGGTCCAATTGATTCCTGTTTCGGCCATGCTGCCTATATCTGTCCAATTAATCCCACGTGAACCTAAATCATAAAATGCAGTCCAATTAACGCCCTTATCTGATAATGCTCCAATGTCATCCCAGTTAATGCCTGATTCGCTTAATGCTCTAACATCATTCCAATTAATACCCCGAGAGCTTAAATCATAAAAAGAAGCCCAATTGATGCCGGTATCAGATAAAGTTCCTATATCTGTCCAATTTATACCAACGCTAGATAAGGCTCCTATGTCAGTCCAATTGACACCTTGATCGCTTAAAGCGCCTATGTCTACCCAATTAATACCCTGGGTGCTTAAATCATAGATCGATGACCAATTGACACCTTGATCGCTTAAAACGCCTATGTCTACCCAATTAATACCCTGGGTGCTTAAATCGTAGATCGATGACCAATTGACACCTTGATCGCTTAAAGCGCCTATGTCTACCCAATTAATACCCTGGGTGCTTAAAGCCCTAAAGTCTGACCAGTTAACACCAGCAACACTTAAAGCTCCTATATCTGTCCAGTTAATTCCCTGTGAGGTTAGGTCGTAGAAAGCCATCCAATTAATACCGGATGCAGATAACGTTCCTAAATCAGTCCAATTAACTCCTGCACTTGACAACTCGCCAATGTCTATCCAATTAATTCCGGTGGCGCTTAAAGCCGATATATCTGTCCAGTTGATTCCTCGTGAACTTAAATCATAAAAAGAAGTCCAATTAATTCCAGAATCAGACAAGCTTCCTATGTCTGTCCAGTTGATACCAGCTGCGCTTAAAACTCCGATGTCAGTCCAATTAATTCCCGTGGTGCTCAACGATCCTATATCGCTCCAGTTGATTCCTCGTGAACTCAAATCATAAAAAGAAGTCCAATTAATACCCGTCTCAGATAACGACCCTATATCGCTCCAGTTGATTCCTCGTGAACTCAAATCATAAAAAGAAGTCCAATTAATACCCGTCTCAGATAACGACCCTATATCGCTCCAATTAATACCGGCAAGACTTAAATTTTCTATATCAGTCCAATTAACACCAGAATCGCTTAAAATACCGATGTCGACCCAATTAATACTGGCTGTTGTCATACCACTAAAGTCCGTCCAATTAATTCCGGAAGTTGTAAATACATTAAAATCGGCCCAATTAATTCCGGCTTTAGATAAAGCATTAATGTCATTCCAATTGACACCCTGGGCGCTCATATCATAAAGTGATAACCAGTTAATGCCCTGGTCGCTCATGGAGTTGATGTCCGCCCAATCAATACCCTGGGCGCTCATATCATAGAGTGATAACCAGTTAATGCCCTGATCGCTCATGGAGTTGATGTCTGTCCAATCAATACCCTGGGCGCTCATATCATAGAGTGATAACCAGTTAATG
>JAVCDE010000017.1 GCA_030765185.1 Candidatus Aceula meridiana
CCAAACAGGGTCAAATGGGGCACATCACCATACAAACGAAATCATCGCAACTGCTAACACCACATGCAGATAGACACCAAATGCAACTTATCTCAAAATCTTCAACGCGACTCATAACCTGAAGGTCCTCGGTTCAAATCCGAGCCCCGCAACCATAAAAAAGTCCTGACTCCCTAAGGGGGGGGCCAGGACTTTTTTGCTGGCATCGGATCAGTTTTGTTCGATGCCAACAAGGTTGTTTCTTAAATAACCTGCCCCACATACTTCGTGTGTGGGATTATTCGCCACGCTAAAGCGCGGCTCATCGAAAGGTCATTCGGCCAGCGACGCTGAGCAAAGCGAAGAGGAGCAGTGGTTGAGCGTAAGCGAACACCATTCAAATCCGAGCCCCGCAACCAATACAAAGACCCGTTTCTCGTCGAGAGAGGCGGGTTTTTTGTTGTCTGGACTGGACACCTCAATTACTACCAATTATAACCAATTTAGCCCTATTTTGACCAATAGTTGGCACGAATCTGGCACGTTTTTGACACACCCCCTTGGCGGGGTCTTTTTTATTTATAGGACGACACACTAAATTCCAATAACTTTTAGAATTTTTTTGAGCAGCGTGTTAGAATGTTTAAAAAGGAGGGGCATGATGGAGATAGATAAGAATATCAGAATTATTAGAGATTTCCAGAAATCAGTAACATTTGCCTTGTTGTCTGGTTTATCGTTGATTCTTTCTTTCGTTTTAATGTATAGTAATCCTGAATTCCGAATGAGCTCTATCTTGGGCTTAGTTTGTGGCTTATTGATTGTTGCCGGGTTTATTTTTTATTTGTTTTCTTTGATTTATCTATATGAAGTTTCAAAATTATTAAAAGATTCGGGCAAGGCATCAATTAAGCCTACACTATTGTTAATGTTGCATGTATTCCTTGCCGTAATCTTTCTGCCATGCATCGCTGTTATTTATATTATTATTTGGAAAGAGATTAATAAATATCTAATGTGTGATGATTGGAAAAAACTTAACAAAGACCTAACATGTTGTGATGGGATGATAGAGCAGAAGGGGGTGGCTAACTCTTCAAGAGTAAGGTCTAAAGAGGTAACAATTTTAGGGTATTTAATAATTGCTATTGGTTTAATACATCTTCCACTTTTCATTATTGGGAATCCTCCTGGCGCTTTTCTGGTTGGATTACCGCAACCCTTCCTGTTTAGCGTTTTTGTAGTTCCTGCACTTTGTTTCCTTGATGGCGTGGCTATCTTGAGGTTAAAAAAGTTTGGAATAAAGCTTTTGGTTGTTCTGTTGGTGTTCTGTTTGATTGAGGTAGCCTTTCTTTTGTTTATTGGGGTTCTTGCCTTAGCGTTTTCCGGGTCGTTGGCTTCAGTTATCCTCTTAGGCCCTGGATTTTTGTATCTTGCATTTATAGTGATTTGTTTTAGATTCATTACTCGACCAAAAACCAAAGAGCAGTTTAAGTAAAAGCCCTCCTAGCCTTAGGAGGATGCAGTTCTGCCGTGTTAGAATGTTTTAAAAGGAGGAGTGTGATGGCAGAATGTTATAATTGTAAAAAAGAAATTGGTATTTTTACATTTTGGAAACAGCGGAGAATGTCTGCGGGAAAGTATACGGTTAAAAGATATACTCATGAAATGGCGGGTGTGCCATTTATTCATTGTCCCGAATGCGATACGAAAATTCAACCTACTGCCATTACGATGTATGGTTATTTTGCAATAGTTTTTGGTGGAACTTGTTCAGTTGCCCTATTGCTTAAAGGCGCAAGTTGGATTGTACTCACAGGCAGTCCTGTATTTTTCTTTATAATGGGTAGCTTGTGGTGGAAGTATGCTGGGATATTCAAAGAGCCTGTCAGATTTCCAGGAGAGAAATAACAACGCGGTAGCCTTTAAGAAGTAAAATCCCTCCTAGCTTTAGGAGGTTGATTTAGCGACCAAGACGGAAAGGTACAAGGGTTGAGGTTTTAAACTAAGGAGAGAAAATGTTAACAAGAGGTGGAATTTCTCTGATTTCATTTGTTCTTATGGCATTATTGTCTGTAATAGGGCTTAGCACGGTATCAAAAAAGAAAAATAAATCTTTACGGCAGACTTTGACATTCTTCTATGGGGTAGTCGCACTATACTCGTTTGGCGGAATAATAATGTTTCTTTTGTTCCAAGGAGGTATGTTCCTTTTTTCGGGTCACTTTAATTGGGATGTCCTATGGAAATAGTTATCAATAAAGACATTAAAAAAGAAATGAAAAAACTAATAATCCTCATAGCCTTATTACTCTTACCGACACTTTGCTTTGCAAGAAGTATTATGGCCTTCCGTGTCGAGTCATCTTATAACAACAAAATATTTTTTATAGGCGGAAAAAAGTATGAGGCTAAGGCATCCTGTTTGAATGTCAACGAAGATGATAGTGTTTATTTCTTAGAGAGAACCCCCAAGAATGCTCCTGTTACAGCAGATTGTGTTACAGCAACATTTAAAGATGTAGCTACAGGAACAGTTTGCGAATGTTGGTGTAATGATGGAACCTATACAGTAGAGCGAGTTATCGACGGGGACACTTTAAAACTTTCTAATGGCGAAACAGTTTGCTTGATTGGCATTGATTGTCCTGAAAGTAAGCTCAATGACAAAGCTCAAAGAGATTCTGAAATAACAGGCAAAGACCTTGCGACTATTAATAAGATGGGGCAGGAGGCGACTAAATTTCTGAAAGAGTTGGTTGAGGGTAGAGAAGTTCGTTTAGAGTATGATGTTGAGAAGAGAGATAAATATGGAAGATTGCTGGCATATGTTTATCGAGACGATACTCTTTCCAAAGAAGCTCTTGGGCGGATGACCCCAATGCCTGAAAGTTATTTTACTGAAGATTTCGGCACGTATAGTTTTTTTATTAATGCCACTATCGTTAAGGCAGGCTACGCCTCGCCAATGACAATTTATCCAAATATAAAATATATTGATTTATTCAGGAAACTTTACGAGGAGGCACGAGAAAACAAGAGAGGACGGTGGAGATGAAGAAGAAAATTAATAAGTACGTAATAAGTATTATCATTGCTGTTTCAGTACTTGTGGGTATAGTTGCGGTAAAGATTGGATTTAACATATCTGATGAGACAGCTTCTGTTTTACTGCTAGCAATTTTTCTTCCACTTGCAATCTTTAACTTATTTTGGGCATTTAAGAAGAGGAAATGAAAAAACTAATCCTCAGGGAGGGGCTGTGGACAAGAAATCAAAAGAAAGTATTTTATTTCTAATTTGCATTCTGCTGGCAGCTTTTATTCCGTATTTCTTTGATATGGATTGGGATATTCGTCGCTTATTAATTATGGGACTTGTGTTTGGTATTTGTGGAATAGCCATTCACAGAGAAAATCCTTTGCTCATCCGCATACTTTAAAAGAAATAAGAAGACGATTATTTAGAAAGTGAAACGCTTCTACAGCGTTAAAGAATAATGGAGGGGTGTGATGAGAAAAGCTTTAATTATTCTGACATGCTTATTGTTAGCGGCTGGGGCTGTTTACTTTTGTTATGAGGCTATTAGGAGTGCGAGATGGAGCTCGGATGAAAAGAATTTTGCTTCCTTCGCAGGCTCAAAATATTCAAACATTTATCACGAGCTCGACTGCGATTTAGTTAATGAAATAGAAGAAGAAGATAGAATTTGGTTTGATGCTACGATAGCGAACAAAAACAGCAGGTATGAGGGGAAGCAATATTTTCCTTTCCAGAAGTGCAAGCCATCTTATAGAGAATAAATGAATAAAGAACTAATCCTCCTCATAGCCTGAATGCGTTTTGAACCTGGCACAAATACCACGGCGCTTCACGCCTGGCACAAATCTTCGTTGGTCTGGCACATTGAAAAAGTCAGTTTTTATAATCCCAATTAATTCAACAAGTTACATAAAATATCACTCAGGCTCATAACCTGCCCCACATACTTCGTGTGTGGGATTATTCGCCACGTTAAAGCGCGGCTCATCGAAAGGTCATTCGGCCAGCGACGCTGAGCAAAGCGAAGAGGAGCAGTGGTTGAGCGTAAGCGAACACCATTCAAACCCGAGCCCCGAAACCAATTGGGAGTCAATAACTTGTAAGAGTTTTTGCCTCCCTTTTTTTATGCCTCCAAAATGGCTTTGGCTAATGTACGGCTAATATAATGCGCTCCAAAATGGTGAAAAACGGTATAATAGCAACAACAAAATATTTCTCTTATCCTTACCACCAGATAATATTTTATAAAATCAGCAAAAATTAGAAAACGCCAAACCTTCGCTCATAACTTGCCCCGCTTCGCCGTAGCGAAATTATATTGCTTCGTAGAGGCGAGTCAGAACTTGGCGCGGGTGTTTTTATATGTTGTACATAATCGATAGTTTAAGCTATTATATCTGCTATGCCATTTTCTAAGCTAGGATTATCTGAGGATCTTTTGAAAACTGTTAAATACGCTGGGTACCAGCAGCCAACGGTTGTCCAGGAGCAGTCTATTCCGCTTATCCTCGACGGGAAAGATGTTATTGTCGAGGCAAAGACTGGAACAGGTAAAACAGCCAGTTTTGTATTGCCGCTGCTGCAGTTATTGCAGGAAGATTCTGAGCAGAAGCGAAAAACGATTAAAGCACTTATTTTAACACCAACGCGTGAATTGGCTGGGCAGGTTAGTAGTGCGATCAAGATCTATGGACGGCATTTAGTTGAACCGAAACGGGCGGCGCTGATCGTTGGCGGGTCAAATATTAATGTGCAATTAAGAAGCCTGATCCATGGCGTCGATATTGTTGTGGCAACGCCAGGACGCCTATTAGATGTCGTGGGACGTCAGGAAGTTAATTTTGATGATCTTCGTTTCTTGGTTGTTGATGAAGCCGACAAGATGTTTGATCTTGGATTTTCCAAAGAAATTGAATCAGTCCTGAATTTATTGCCTCACAATCGGCAGAATTTATTATTTTCTGCGACGATCAATGCAAAGGTTAAGGCACTGGTTCAGCATTTTATGCCGAAATCTGTCGGGATCAAAATAGAAGATGCTACTCCAACCGTTGATTCTATTCATCAGCGGATTATTGAAGTCAACGACATTAACAGAGGGCCATTATTACGTCATTTGATCCAAGAAGAAAAGTGGGAACATGTTCTAATTTTTGTCGCAAGATCAAGAGACGCGGATATTATGGCTTCCAAGCTTAATAAGGCAAATATTCGCGCAGAAGCTTTTCACGGCGGATTAACTCAAGCGCAGCGAACTGATGTGTTAGCCGGCTTTAAGAAAAAAAATATTAATGTTCTGGTCGCGACTGATCTAGCTGCGCGCGGAATCGATATCGACAAGCTTCCTTATGTTGTTAATTATGACCTTCCACGTTCACCGAATGATTATATTCATCGCATTGGCCGCACCGCACGAGCCGGGGAAAAAGGAACGGCAGTAACTTTTGTCGGACATGAGGGTCAGGCGCATTTTAAATTAATTGAAAGGCGCACGGGGATGCGCTTACCGAGAGAATCTATTAAGGGATTTGAATTAACGGGGAAGCCGCTGCCGAAAGTAAAAGGCAATGCCCCTATCAAAGGGTTGCGCATGAGCAAATAAGATAAGGTGCGTGCTGCAGCCGCAAAAAAGGAAAAAGAGAATGAGTGAGTCATCAAAAGATTTTAAAAATATAGGTTTGAGTAAGCCAATACTTGATAATTTAAAGACGTTGAAATATGTAGAAATGACAC
>JAVCDE010000008.1 GCA_030765185.1 Candidatus Aceula meridiana
AAAAAGTTACTAAAAGTAAGGTAACTCAACTTCGTGGTAAAGATAAAGCTGACACAAAGGTTGCTGTTGATGTTTTTGATAAAGGGCCGAAAAATGTCCGGATTGAAATCCGTTATGGATTAGGCGAGGAAACCCTATCCCGCGATTTCTTAGGCGAAATTAAAAAACGCTTGTAACGGAGTGTGCCTTAAAAAAGTAACAGTGCTCAAATAAGGGGTCAACTCCCTTTAAAAAAGTAAGGTGTACCTTTACAGCCTGCCTACTGACCTGTCCTCCGAAGCTTTAGCGAAGGAGGAAGCCTTAGCAAAGGAAGAAGCTTTAGTATAGACAGGCCTGCCTGCCGAAGCTTTAGCGTAGGCAGGGGACGTCTACTTTACCCAGAGACAGAACAGTCAATACGCATATAAATATGTCTAATAATCACATTCATAAATGCGCCATAAGCAAATTTAATAAAAATTGGTTTAATGAGCCAATTTATTCAGAAGAAGGATTCATCCCCTATACGTATAAAGGAGTCACGTATAAACTTTGGTATGGAAAAGTCGGCAAAGGAATAAAATCTCCGTTATTAGTACTTCACGGAGGTCCGGGAGGAAATCATTACAATCTGGTTGCTTTCCAGGCATTAGCTGATGAGCGAGTAGTTATTTTTTATGATCAGCTGGGATGCGGCAAATCAGACCGACCAGAAGATAACACATTATGGACGCCAGAACGATATTTTGATGAAGTAGAAACTGTGCGTAAAAAACTTAGGCTTAATAACTATCATTTAGCCGGGCATTCATGGGGAACAACACTCGCAAGCGCTTTCGCATATAAGTATCCCAAAGGAATATTAAGTATTTCTCTTCATAGTCCAATTGCAAGTTTTCCTTATTATCTTCAGCATGTCTCCAAGAAACTCAAAGCCTCTCTACCGGATAACGCGGCAAAAATCATAGATGCTTTTGAATTTAAAGGCGAAGGTAGCGAGAAGCAATATGAAGAAGCTGTAATGGAACACGTTAAGCGTTTTGTAACCCGCACCTGGCCGCTGCCTGATCCTATGAAGCGCCTGATAGCGGCTAAAAATCACCAACTGCATAAAGTCATGGTTGGCTCTGCATCTGAGCTGAACGTATTCGGAACATTAGCAAAGACGGATGTTTCCGAATATCTTAAAGCTATTTCTTTGCCGATTTTACTGACCTGTGGAGAATATGATCTCTGCACACCTGAATTCACAAGGTGGCACCATTCTTTGGTCCCGCATGCAGAAATGCATATTATAGATAAAAGCGCGCATATGACGCCGATAGATAATCCAGTATCTTTACTTACATTTCAAAAAGGATTCTTAGAAAAGAAAGGTTAAATCTATACAAACCCTATACGCCTGATTAAAATCCGCATACTGAAATCTGCTTTACTGATTATGTTGATCTTAAAAAAAATAAAAGGCTATATCGAAGTAACACCTAAAATAAAATTTTATACGGAACGATCATATCATTCGATTAGTCTTCGTGAGGATTTCATACCTCAACAATCTTATACTATTAAGGTATTCAAAGGCATGCCTTCAAGGGAAGGTCAAGCTCTTAAGGAAACTTATACTCAAATAGTAGTTATTCCTGACTATAGCCCACGAATGTAATCTCGCTATTCTAAAAGTCAGGGATGATTCTTTTTTTCAAACACTCACTCTCTTGAATTAGGAATATCTTGGCAAAAAATGTATAATCCTGACATAAGAAATAAATTTACGATGAGTGAAAAACAGACTGGAGTTTTAATAAATAAAATTTATCCCGAGTCTTCTGCTCATGGATTGCTTGAACCAGAAGATGTCATTCTTTCTGTTAATAGTTTTGATGTTGGTAACGACGGAACAATAGAGTCTAGGGCTGGCTCGCTCTAAAAAAAGTATCTACTCTTACTTGACATGGTTAAAAATATTGATATAATAAATCGTAAATACCGACCTATAAAAAAGTACAGAGGTTTATTTGAAGAACTCAAAATTTTATATAATTTTTTTCATAGGAAGCATTTACTTTTCTTTATTCTCATTTATTCCAATCTCGTTTTCATCACCATATAATTTAAAAATAGCCAAAGCATCTTCAAATCAAGGCACCAAACAACAACGCCTACTTGAAAAACGAATTGCTCAAACCGAAAGAGAAGCTAAGCAAACCCTACAACTTCGGAAAAAAGAAGTGAGGCAAGCTGAGTTAACAAGACAAAAAGAAAAATCCCGAATTGATAAAGAAACCAGAAAAATTGAAAATACCAAGAAAAAAGAAGCCAGGGATGCTAATCTCCTGGTTAAGCGCCATGCTGCTAAAATTGAACGCGAAACCAAGCAAGCCCAACAACTCAAGGAAAAAGAAGCAAGGAAGGCTAAACTAGCAATACAAAGAAAAGCCGCTCAAGCCGAAAAAGAAGCTAAACAAATCGAAGCTGCTAAAAGGAAAAAGCAAAAAGAAACTGAACTTCTAGCTAAACAAAAAGCAGCTAAGACTAAAAAAGGAATAGAGCAAGCCCAACAACTCAAGAAAAAAGAAACAGCAGAAGCTAAACTGACAATACAAAGAAAAGCAGCTCAAGCTAAAAAAGAGGCCAAACAAGCTGAGATAA
>JAVCDE010000024.1 GCA_030765185.1 Candidatus Aceula meridiana
AGACAGATAACCAGTTAATACCCTGGTCACTCATAGAGTTAATGTCAGCCCAATCAATGCCCTGAACACTCATATCATAAAGAGATAGCCAGTTAATACCCTGGTCACTCATAGAGTTAATGTCTGCCCAATCAATCGATGCCTCAGAAAGGGTTTGGATGTCTGTCCAATTGACAGATGCTTCAGAAAGATTTTGGATGTCTGTCCAATTGATTGAAGCTGCAGATAATACCTGGATGTCGTTCCAATTGACACCTTTTTTAGATAAGGAGTCAACATCGATCCAATTGATGCCTTGTGCACTCATATCATAAAGAGACAACCAGTTAATGCCCTGGTCGCTCAGGGAGTTAATGTCCTCCCAATCAATACCCTGGATGCTCATGTCATAGAGAGATAGCCAGTTAATACCCTGACTGCTCATAGAGTCAATGTCCTCCCAAACAATGCCCTTACTACTCATGTCATAAAGAGATAGCCAGTTAATGCCCTGGCTGCTCATAGCGTCAATGTCCTCCCAAACAATGCCCTGGCTACTCATGTCATAAAGAGATAACCAGTTAATGCCCTGGTCACTCATAGAGTTAATGTCAGCCCAATCAATCGATGCCTCAGAGATTGTCTGGATATCTGTCCAATTGACAGATGCTTCAGAAAGGGTTTGGATGTCTGTCCAATTGACAGATGCTTCAGAAAGATTCTGGATGTCTGTCCAATTGATAGATGCCTTAGAAAGGTTCTGGATGTCGTTCCAATTGACACCTTTTTTAGACAAGGAGTCAACGTCGATCCAATTGATGCCTTGTGCACTCATGTCATAAAGCGATAACCAGTTAATACCCTGGTCACTCATGGAGTTAATGTCAGCCCAATCAATGCCCTGAACACTCATATCATAGAGCGATAGCCAGTTAATACCCTGGCTGCTCATAGAGTTAATGTCTGCCCAATCAATCGATGCCTCAGAAAGGTTCTGGATGTCCGTCCAATTGATACCCTGTTCTGCCATGTCATAAATATCTGACCAGCTAATTCCAGCGTTTGACATAAAAGAAATGTCAAGCCAATCAACACCCTGATTCGCAATATCATAAATAGCAAGCCAATTAATACCCTGATCACTCATGGTGCTGATGTCAGTCCAACAAATACCCTGGCTGGTCATAGAGCTGATATCGGCCCAATCAATAGATGCCTCAGAAAGGTTTTGGATGTCTGTCCAATTGATAGATGCCTCAGAACGATTTTGGATGTCTGTCCAATTGATAGATGCCTCAGAAAGATTTTGGATGTCTATCCAATTGATAGATGCCTCAGAAAGGTTCTGGATGTCTGTCCAATTGATACCGGTCTTGGACAAAGAATCAATGTCGGCCCAATCAATGCCCTTGCTGCTCATGTCATAGAGAGATAACCAATTAATGCCTTGATCACTCATGGAGTTAATGTCCTCCCAATCAATGCCCTGAACACTCATGTCATAGAGCGATAGCCAGTTAATGCCCTGGTCGCTCATGGAGTTGATGTCCGCCCAATCAATGCCCTGAATGCTCATATCATAGAGCGATAGCCAGTTAATGCCCTGACTGCTCATAGAGTCAATGTCCGCCCAAACAATGCCCTGGCTGCTCATATCATAGAGCGATAGCCAGTTAATGCCCTGATCACTCATGGAGTTAACATCATCCCAATCAATGCCTTGAATGCTCATGTCATAGAGAGACAGCCAGTTGATGCCCCGGGTTGTCAGATTGTTTAAGTCTGACCAGTTGATACCTGTTCTGCTAATCTGATAAATATCTACCCAATTGATACCGGTCTTACTTATATTGTCGATATCACTCCAATTAACACCTCGAGAGCTCATATCATAGACTGAGAGCCAATTAACACCCGCGGATGTCATATAATCTAAATCAGTCCAGTTAAGGCCTTGATCTGCCATCACTTCAAGATCTGTCCAGTTAACACCGGCTGTGGTGAGTTCTGCCAAATTGTCCCAGTTAACCGTTTCGGTCCAATCCACCCCCGCACCTGTCATATAAGCTAAGTCGTTCCAATTAACTCCTGCATCAGACATGCGACTTATATCCGTCCAATTAATGCTGGCGGCGGCCATGGTGGCAACGCCACCAAAATCTATGCCCGCCTCTGTAAGATCTTGCAGGCCTGTCCAATTAATGCCAGCTGCCGCAAAACTTTCAAGCGCATTCCAATCTGCGGTGTTCCAGTTAGCGTTGCCATAGCCTGTGACAAAACTATTAAAATATGCCCAATCAACAGAGTCATCGGCACCACCTGCGACAATGGCCTGAGCAACAGACCCGAGGCTATTCCATTTTGTGGAAGAGAATGTAGAGTCAGCATAATCATCTGCGAGTTTTTGAATATCATTCCAGCAGACACCTTCCGTATGAATCTGGTCAAGGAACTCCGTAAGAAAATCCCATGCATCTTCATTCATATAATCATCCATGTAACCAAGCTGTTGAGCTAAATAATTAAAACTCGTGCTGCTTAACGAAGAATCCGCATAATCATCAACCATTTTTTGCAAATCATTGAAGCATACGGTTTCGGTTGTGATATCGGCAATAATGGACTCCAAATTATTCCAATCTGTGGAATCTATGCCGGAATCATATAATCGTTTCATTGCCGTAATGGCATTGCTTCCTCCGCTCGTGTGAAAAACAGTTGCCATTGTGCCTAAAGCGTTCCAAGTATCAGAGCTCCAAGATGTTGCCTCAGAGTAGTCGTCGACAAGCTTGTCAAGCCCTGCCCAATTAGTATTGTTTGTAAGACTCATTAAGGCCTCCCAATCATCAACGCTCCAGTCTGCAGCTGCTGAAACTGTTGTTACAGCCTCTAACGATTCCCAATCTGCAGAATCCCAGCCAGCTGCCGAATAATCATCAACCAAGTCTTGCAGGCCTATCCAATTAATGCTGGCGCCTGTAAGATTCAGTAAGGCGTCCCAATCGCTAACGTCCCAGGCTGCACCTGAAAAAACTGCTGTTACAGTCTCTAGCGCTTCCCAATCTGCAGAATTCCAGCCAGCTGCAGAATAATCATCAACCAAGTCTTGCAGGCCTGTCCAATTAATGCTGGCGTTACTCATGGTGGCAACATCACCAAAATCTATGCCGGCCTCTGTAAGGTCTTGCAGGCCTGTCCAATTAATCGAAGAAGTGCTCATGGTGGCAATATCACCAAAATCTATGCCGGCCTCTGTAAGGTCTTGCAGGCCTGTCCAATTAATGCCAGCTGCTGCAAAACTTTCGAGTGCATTCCAATCTGCAGTATCCCAGCCGGCGTTGCCATAGCCTGTGACAAAGCTTTCTAAATAATTCCAATCTGCAGTATCCCAGCCGGCGTTGCCATAGCCTGCGGCTAAACTTTCCAAAGAATTCCAATCGCTTGTAGAAAGCGTTGCGTTGGTAAGCTGTTCGAGATAATACCAGTCTGTGCTGGACCAATTACTACCTGCGTAATTACCGGCCATCCTATTAATGTTTTCCCATATTGTGCCGTCAAGCTCTGTAAGATTGTAGTCAGCTAAAAGCTGACTAAGCTGTCTCCACCGCTCTCCATCAAAAGTTGACCCGGCGGCGTAGTCAATGGTGAGTTTCTGTAAGCCCGCCCAATCAATATCTGCCCTGCTCATATCGCTAATGCTTGTCCAATTAACCCCCGCATCTGTTAAGGCGTAGAGATCCATCCAATTTATGCCTTTTGAGGTCAGGTCATAAATGGATGTCCAATTAATAGCGGATTTGCTCTCTCGTGCGATATCAGTCCAGTTGATATCTGCGGCTGTCATTTTATCAACTTCTGATTTGATAACACCGACATCGAGCCAATTGATGGTGCGGGTATCTTCGACAATCTCATCAATGGCGGTCCAGTTAATCGTATCGGTCTTGGCTTTAATAGCGGTGATGTCTGTCCAGTTAATGGTGTCTGTGGAGGCTTGGATGGTGTCAAGGGTGTCAATAGCCACAATGTCTTTTAGGTCAAAAACCTTCTGTTGTGTAATACCTTGGCCTGGGAGCCAGGCGCTTGAAATAAACAATGTTACTTTATACACGGCGTCTAAATCGGTAGGAATCCATCCTAAATACCGCCCAACCCCGTTGTTAGCGTCAATACCAAGGGACTCTGCTGAACAAGGTCCTCCGCAACCGGTGTCGAAGGTAAAATTTGTTCCATCATACTTGTATATGCTTATGTTTGAATACATAATGCTTGCATACCAATCGGCCATATTAGGAGTTCGATCTTTATCCCCAACAGGTACACCTGTAATAAGATAGTCATCTTGTGTCTCATCATAGGAAACCACAATTTCATATTCAAGCCCAAATTCACGCAAATTAAACGTGTTAGATGTCCCATCGATGTCTGTCTCTGATTGCAAAATTGCTTTTAAGGTGTATAGGTTTCCAGGCCTTGAAATCAATAAATCGTTATCATTGGAACCATAGTTTACCACTCCAGATGCAAAATTATCGGTGACTGTTCCTTTGAGCGTACCATTTCCTGTATTATTGTAAATGGAAACCACGACCTCATCATCCGCCCAGGTGCCAGAAGAAACAGTCTGTCCGGCCCCATTTACCAGGGTTAGTGTCGGTTGGTTTGCAAATGGTATTGAAGCAACATCATCATACATAGTTGAGAATGTGATATACGCATGGGCCATCATGTCGGCATCGGCAGAGACATCGCCGGCACCGTTGCCGCCTTGATAGTAGGTCGCGTGGGCGCTCGGACACAGTACGAGCGCCCCCAAAAGAAGACAAAAACTGACACAGAGAACCCTTGAGCACGTTGAAAAATTCACTGCTGTACTTGCACTGCTCGCTTTGCTCGCTGTGTTAGCTTCGCGCGTTACGCGTGCGAAGCGCACTTCGTGCGTCTTTTTTGGGGAAGTTGGGCAGGAATAATGTTGAGAATAATAACGTTTTATATACATATACCCTTTTATAATATAAAAAAAATAATGCCCTGCATCGCGTTTTCTAAACAAAATAATATTCGCGATGGGGTGTTCGCAAAAAAACGAAGCACCGCACTTCCGTATAAAAGTATAAACGATAAAATGGGCTTTTTCAATGTAAGTCATTGAAGCAACTAACTTTGTAATTTTTTTAAAAGAAAGCGCTTACACTTTCTTTTTTGTGTTAACTCTATATCCTAAGACAAGATACAAAACTATTCATATTCATAGGGCTTATCACGTTCTAAAAGCGAATCTATTTTTGACTTCATTTCAATTTTTAATTCCGAAATCTTATTTTTAATAAGAATTGTATCCGATGCATTAGGCTCTAATTGTACATATCTTGTATAATGCAAAAGGGCGGATTGCTTGTCATTTAAATAATTTTCGCAAACAAATGCCAAGTTGTAATGAGTTGCCGCATCTTGCGGCATCAAGTTTGATACACGTTTGTATTCGGCAGCGGCCATCTCGTATTTGCCTTGTTCAAAAAATAAATTCGCTAAATTGTAATGCAGCTTAATCGTGTCTTTTTTAAGAACTTGATTCTCGGCAATAAGCTCGGCCATACCTTTATCCATTTCTTCGATTGCGTCGGTGTCTTGCAAAACAACAACTTGGGCCGCGGAAGGCTTAGCCGTGGATGATGCTCTCTCTCCTGCCGGCACGACTTGCCCTGTAATATCCGGAGCAGATTGATCGCCGATGACTGTTACCGGTTGCCCGGTTTCTTGTAATAGGTCGCGAATATGCTTGGCCTCCTGATACTCAGGGGTTTGCATTTTTAATTCCAGCTCATCTTTGAGGCCCTTAATCTGCTTTTCGTAATCTTGCTTAATTTGTTCAATCTCTGCACTCTTTTTCAAAAGCCTCTCACGTTCGCCGACTAAGGCATTCAAACGATTATCTTGTATCGCTCTTTCTCCGCGCAAGGTATTAAGTTCTTCTTCGGTTTTGTCATTATCCCCTAACAATTTTTGATTTTCGTCGATTAAGTGCTTGAGACTTTTATTTATCTGCGTCATCTGCTCATCGCTTTGTGAAAGCTGTGCCACAGGCTGCCCTTGCATTTGTTGACTTGGCCTGCTCAAGAAATTGCTGGCATCGATATCAGTTTCGATAAATTCACCTGGTTCTTGTTGCGGCGCTTGCGTAAAACCAGCCGGAGCGAATACAATCCCCATCAAGCAAAAAATTGCAAAAAGAAAAAAAAGTTTTTTCATATTTGACCTCATCGGTTTTGTTGTGACGTTTATGTTATTAATATTAAATACTTTTATCATTTTATTAGTTTAATGAAGTCCCTTTAAGCCTTTCGGGCTTAGGACAATCAGTCAAACAAATAAAAAAATTGCTTGATTGATTAGTTTATATATTCCTTGTACGGCTTAATTGTTCCTTTAGAATCTTCATAATGTTCGTCACCGGTTACAATATAAGGCGTAATTAAAATAACAATTTCAGTTGTTGTAATCTCGTCTTTCGTAGAGCTAAACAACGAACCTACCCAAGGCAAATCCATTAAAAGAGGAAAACCTTTTTTGACATGTTTTTTGTCATCTTTTTTAAGGCCACCCATAATAATTGTTGTGCCGTCTTTAACAATGACGCTGGTTTCAAGCTCGGTCTTATTAACCTGTGGAATACCTCCGCTTTGAGAAGTAATCGTACCAACAACACTTGAAATCTCAGGCCTAATTTTCATAGTCACAAACCCATCGTCATTGATAACGGCAGAGAGACTAATTTTTAAACCAACATCAACAAAGCGAACATCTTCGGATGTGATTGCGTTATCGCCTGTTCCCGACGTTGTTGAAACAATGTAGGGCACGGTATCACCGATGTGAATACGAGCCTCTTCGTTGTTGACAACAAGAAGTTTTGGACTTGAAAGAATCTTAGTGTCCGAAACTTGTTTTAACGCGCGCACTGCCATAGTAAAGTGATCTGCTCCTACGCTGCCAATTCCAATCTTGGCAAATTTAGAAAACAGGTTATCGCTTGAGGTAAGACCGCTTTCATCCAAAAAGACATTGTCAAAAGAAAGCTTGGCGATTTCGGGGTCGGTGCTACCTAAGAAATCCAATGACCAGTCAACACCAAAATCATATTCGGGCTTAAAGATAACCTGCAAAATTTGCATATGAACTAAAACTTCTTTGGTCTGCACATCAAGGCTTTTGACAACCTCCATGATTTCTTTGCGGCGATCGGGAAGCGCGCGTACAATAATTTTGTTCGAGCGTACATCGGCTGTGATCGAGCCTACTGCGTTTTCGGCTAGCCGTGCATTAAGTTGCTCAACAACTGTGGCGGCCTTAGAATACTGCAAATTGTACACATAGCTCTGCATGGGTTGCTCAATCTCTTTGATCGCATTGAGCATTTTTTCAATTGCCTCCGGCGTATCAATCATAACAACGGTGCCTGTGTCCTCATCAATAACAATTTTTCCTAGGCTACTTTTGATACTCTCTAAAGTCGACAAAGCATAGCCTGGCTTGGAATAATTGAGATGAATGGTTTTTACAATGCTTTGGTCGTTAAATTTCCGCCCGTGAGCGCCTTGAAACTCTGACTCACTCATAACATGAACAATTTCGTTTGTGACTTCATAGGCTAAATTATTTGAAATCAAAATAATATCTAAGGCATCTTGGATAGAAACACTTTTTAAATAAAGTGTGACACGCCCCTCTACGCTTTTACTTGTCACAACATTGAAATCGCCTTTAATTGCTAAAAATTTAATAACATCGATAATGTTCATGTCGCGGACGTCAAGTGTAATTTTACGATTAATACGGTCGACTAAAGGCTCAGAAATTTCATTGGTCAATATCGGTTTTGGAGAATCATACGGCCCAATGGCAAAACTTGATGATGGCGCAAGCATCGTATATATGCCGGCGCACATTAAGCTGACTAAAAAAACAAGAAAAATTGCAATCATTTTTTTGCAAGGTTTCATAGGCGCACTTCCATTTCTTCAGTTTGATAGCCGAAAATAACGCGATCGGCATAAATGATTTTTACGGTAATCTCATCAAAGCTTTCGCCTTGTTTTAAAAAATATGTCATTCCTGTCTCGGTTTGCTCAACCATGACCGAGGCGGTATCGGGTGAGTCTAGCCAAGAAATTCCAACAAGTTTTAATTTTTGTAATTTTTCAGAGAGGAGCTGCGTTCCCAAAGGGACGTTGCTTGCTTTATCGCCTTGCTTTTTCTCGTAGGGACGAAAAATATTGCGTTGCAAAACATATTCTAAGAAACTATCGACATTTTCATATTGCGGCATAACGCTTGAGGCAAATTGCAATCCCTTGGCTTTGACATCGGAAGCAAAATCAAGCCCACTCTTTAACTGGCTCATTCCGCTTTTGTAAATGCCGGCCAAAAAAATGACGCAAATAATAATTAAAACACCCATGATCATATTGATTTGCTTAATCCCAAATGATTGTCCTTTAGGAAAAATTCCTTGGAGGCCTTGCAAAAGCCCGCCAATATTTAGAGCAATCGGCGGGATCGTAATGCCCGGGCCTTTAACAGCAGCGGCAACGGATTGCGCTGTGCCTACAGCCGTAGCTGAGGCTGCTGCGACTTGCCCTGTTGGCTCGCCAGATTCCTTAGCGCCTTCTTCGATGATGCGTAATAATTTTTGTTCAGCAGTTTCTTTTTTTGCCATGACTATTTTTTTTACATTGATTTTGAAATGCGGCGAAATGATTCAGCTCGGCCCCATCCCTGATTTTCTTTGGACAACACATCTAAAACAATTTGACGGTCAACAACTTCTTTGTTTTGAAGGATAAGCTCCTTAAGTGTTTTGTGGCAAAGCATGGTAATGTGGCGTGGGTATCCTCTGGAATAATTATAAATCTCGCTCATGGCCTCATCATTAAAAAGCTCCATACGTCCCTGATATCCGGCTTGATTAATTCGGTATTTAATCAGCTCTCTGGTTTCCTGAATATCTAAAGGATTTAACGTATATTTAAAACTGACACGATCAATAAAATTCGGCATCGCGACAAGCTTAGAATAAAGTTCAAGCTGCCCTAAAAGGACAAGTTGAATAAGTTTGTACTCATTAGTTTCAAAATTTAATAAAACACGCAGTACCTCAAGGGTCACCATGTCAAGCTTTTGGGCTTCATCGATAATGAGCGTGATGGTTTGCTTCTCTTCGTTTTTTTGGATTAGAAATTTCTCAACCGCATCACGAAGCTCTAAAATGTCAACGGCCCCTGGCTGGCCCTGAGGAAAGTCTACATTAAAATTACGTAAAAGTGATGTGAGGAATTGTTCTTCGGTTTCAAAATCGGGATTTAGAATAATATGAAATATAATATTGCCGCGGTCTTTAAGCTCTTGAACAAGCTTTCGCGAAAGGGTTGTTTTGCCAGTACCAATATCCCCTAAAACAACGGCGAGTCCACGGCGCAGGCGCGTCTCGATAAGGATGCTGGTCATGGCCATATCATGTTCTTTAGTAAGATAAAAAAATTGAGGGTCTGGGCTCGTCGAGAAAGGCTCTTTTTGAAATCCTAGTAGGGTATGATATGCCATATCTATATAACTTAAGATGAATAATAATAAATAAAATAATATTAATATATATGTATGCTTATATTATCATAAGTTACTTATATTGCAAACACTTATTGCTCTTTTCAAGCCCAGAGTTTGTATTCAAAATCCGCCTGCAGAGCCACAGCATCGCAACATGTTGCGAGTTGCGGGGTCAACTCCGCCAAAGGCGTTTGAATTTGGATCTTTTTTAAAACATCCAAATTCAATTTTAGAATCTAAACACTTTGGAAGGTAAAAAGAAGGTAAAACCCACGAGGAACCCCGTTGTGCGGGCAAAGGCACGCAAAAACATAACCATAGCAAAAAATACGCCCTTTGTAAATTGGCGCATAATCATAAATCCATAAGAAACTTCTAAAAAGATTAAGCCGAACAAGCATGACGCATGCAATGATGGGCCTAAATTCCAACCAGCCAAAGAAAAACATAAAAAAAGAAAAATCAAAATAACCAAAGGTGGCTCAACAATATCTTTCCAAAATGTATAGTCGTCTCCTATGGCCATCTTAGGATAATTAAAATAAACTTTAACACGCCAGAATCCATGACGGAATTGTTCCCTGAGGTACTGAAAGATATGCGTCGGAAAATAATGCTTAACGAGGCTCTCTTTGTTAAAAAATATTTTCGATCCCAAAAGAAGAATTTTATAGCTTAGGTCGTTGTCCTCTCCGCTAGGATATCGATAACCGGTATTAAATCCACCTAAAGATTCAAGAATGTTACGGCGTATCGCGACATTATAGCTGCCAAAGGCTTTTGGAAATGCCGGCATCAACTTCGTGTGTCGGAATAAAATTTCCCGATAGATGCTCATAGCTAGCGGGTCTTGTGGATTGGCAATGTCATAGCTTCCAGAAACGGCCGCAATCTTTTTATCTGTAAAACTTGCCACAGAGCGCTCAATCCAATCTTCATGCGGAATACAATCCGAATCAGTAAAAAATATAATCTCGGAAGTTGAAGATTTAAACCCTGTATTGCGTGTCGTAGCCGGACCGGCGTTATCTTGACGCACATAAAGAACTTCTTCAAACGATTTAACAATCTGAGATGTTTGATCGGTTGACCCATCGTCAACAACAATAATCTCAATAGGGCCGCGATATGTCTGTCGACGCAGCGCACCAAGAGTTTGTGCAATCGTTTTGGAACAATTAAAAGCCGGAATAACAACGGCAACAGATGGATTTTCCATATTTTTTTTAATGATTGTGGATTTTAAGATCGTCCTCAAGCTGTGCAATTTTTTGAGCCATCAGGTCATTGCGTTTATTTTGCTGGCATAAAAAAACTGTGAGCATAAGGCTTAAAAAAATAAAAAAACAAAAAAGGCCAAAGAAAATAAAATTGCTCATCAATGTAAACCCGCAAGCATCAGCTAAGGCAAAAAGAAATTTATCAAAGATGGCAAACCCTGCGCCAAAAACACAAAATAAAAGCCATCCGGCCGAATACTTAAACGTTAATTTTCCTCTGCGGGCAAGCTCTAAAATCAGTGCGAAAATAAGGAACGCCAAAATAACCGTAATGAGTTTAATCGTGAACATCGCATTTCTCCTTTTGTGTTTTGATTCTTCGAAGAAGAATAGCACACGTAACCTTAATCATATAGTAAAACGTTTTAAAATATCGAATGGACGAAAGACCCGTAAGGCGCTGACGCATTTGGACCGGGACTTCCAAAATACGAGCTTTTGCACATGAAGCGGTGACAATAGCCTCCGGCTCTGGAAAATCCAAAGGATAATCCTGGGCAAAAATACCTATTAACTTTTTATTAACAGCGCGAAAACCGCTGGTTGGGTCCGTTACTCTCTGTCCTATTAAAAAACTAATCAGGTTTGCAAAAAATCCAATCCCAATGCGACGTATCATCGATGAGCGGTATCCTAAATAAGGGGGTAAAAAACGACTGCCTATGGCCATATCACAAAGGTTGTTTTTAATCGGAGTTACCAGGCTTTCTAAAAATTTTACGTCATGCTGGCCGTCGCCATCAATTTGCAGAGCAATATCATATCCTTTAGCCATTGCATATTGATACCCGGTCTGCACGGCACCGCCGATGCCAAGATTAAACGGTAGATTTAAAACTTTTGCACCAGCTCTATGCGCACAAGCCTCAGTTCTATCTTTCGAATTGTCATTGACAACAACAATATCTACGCCGGATGCAAGCGCTGTGATTTCTTTGACAACATTTTCGATGTTCCCCTCTTCGTTAAACGCAGGGATAATGGCTAATATTTTAATTTCCATGATTTATTTCTGATCTTAGAATACGCCCTTCCCTCAAACGGCCGGTTACGCTGTAATCAATAACGATGCTATTAAGCTTGATCACAATTCCGCCACGCAATGTTTTATCCTTTTTGACAAACAATTGCATTTGGCGATTAAATTTCTTTTCTGCGCTTTGGCTTAAACGTTCTTGAACTGATGGCTTTAGAGGCGCTGTTGCCAAAACAATAATGCCGTTTAATTTTTGGTCTTCAGCGCCTAGCTTACAAGCTTCAAACTTTTTGACCGCAATCTCAACAAGCTGATGATCAAGCATTTTTTTCAAAACAAAGACAACCACCGCGGCAACAGCTAATTGCATTAAAAACAATTTTAAAAAAATAAGTAACATTCTCTCCTCTTATTTCTTTTGATCTCTAATTTTAGTCAAAAGATAACCGGCAGCTAAAGAAACCAGGTCTCCTTCATCTTCCCGCGTTTGAACTTGAGGCGTAATACCATCAAAACTAAAGACCTCACCATCAGGATAATGCCCTCGTGCGGTAACTAAAAGCAACATGGCTTGACTATCAAGATGAAACATACTTTTTAAGAATACCTGGCCGGCGGTGTTGGTTCCCATCAAAGTTGCACGGCCTTGCTTTTGCATCGTTCCGGAAAAAAGCTCAGAGGCGGAACCGCTTTTCTTGTTAACCAAGATAACAATCGGACCTGAATAGCGATATTGATTCGGAATAGCCGGAACGTCCAAAGAATTTTTTTCATCCCCTTTGCGCTGAAAATAAACAAATTCATCTTGTGGCGGTAAAAAGAAAGATGCGATTTCTCGCGCGGCCAATGGCGGACCACCGGGGTTTCCGCGCAGATCCAAAATGAGGCCGGATGGGTCTTGACGATTAATCAGCGATAAAAAGTTAAACATATCTTCAGATGTCTTTCGGTTAAACTGGCGAATTTCAAGACAAAAAACATTATCCACGGCAACCGGAACAGGAAAAACAGTTTGGTGAAAATATTCTTGGCTTAAAAGCTCCAAATCTTTTTGAACTTGTTTTTGAATATCAAAATAGCTAACGCGAACCAGGATCCCCTCTTTCGGGGTTAAAAGTTCACTGATCTTTTCTTCGGTTAAATTCTTTAATGCAATATCATCAACAGAATAAATAATATCATTAGGGCGGATTCCTTTTTGATAAGCATCCGAACGCGGCTCGACATCTTCAAGCAAATAACCATCATTTGTCAAAATTCCTTTTAGTCCTAAATCGGTTCTTTTCCCTAAGGCTTCTTTTTCAAATTCCTCGGCAGCCTTTGGTGGAAAAAGCGCAGAAAATCTATCCTCTTTTTTTCTTAAAAATTCAACAAGATACGCGCCTGAACGCATCCTCACAAATTCATCAATTTGCTTTCGGTTGTTTACTTTTGGATAAATCTCAGTATCAAATTTACGAATAAAATTATTAAAATCTTGGCGCCTAAGAGTGTAATAATAATTTTCACCCATCACACGATAAATTTCTTCAAAAAAATCAAGATATTGTTGGTGAACTTGGGCCTCGGCTGTAGGCGGAGGATCTTGTGCGATTGAGCATGCTACAGGAAACAAAAATAAGAAACAAAAAAATGCAAGGATTGGCGCGGCGAGAAACTGCTTTTTCATGACCCTATTATATCATATATATATATTTATAAATAAAATTTGGGTTTTTTTTAGAGTATAAAAAGGGCCCGCTTTAATCTTTAAACGGGCCCGTTAAAATTCTACTTATAATGAAATGCTAAAGAACGTCTCGTCGAATCTTTTTTGCCTCGGTTTTGGTAAGGACACCATCACTGTTGACATCATACTCTTTTAAGAGGTCTGAACGGGAAGTAATCTTTCCCTTTTTTTCAATAGTTACTAGCAAACGCCTTAAGTAAACCTTTGATTCTGCCGGTTGAAAATAACCATCGCGGTTAACATCATAACGCCTCTCATCTCGGGTTCTGACCTTCGGTTCTTCTTTCATCCATTGCGGCAAATCATCCTTAGTCATTTCTTTTACCGTTCCGGAATCTTGAGACTCGTCCATTTGTCGTTCTTTTAAATAACGGTTGCGCCTTTCCCAATCAATTAAACCAGCAAACGCATCAGCACAAAACGCTGCAACAGTTAACGTGATAATTGAAACAATAAAAATCTTTTTTCTCATCTATGCCTCCTTACATCACCAGTAAGACATCTTTAATAGCTTCCTATCTAGTTGCTATTATATAATTTCGGAAAATAATGTCAACCTTTTTGCACAAAAAAGAAAACAATATTCTTCCTATTTTGAAAGAATTTCTGCAAGACACTTACGTTCTTTTTCACTCATCGCTTCTTTAAAGACTGTGATATCAAAACCCTGTGCGATGCCTTGCTCAATATCCTTACGATTTAGCGAAATATTAGTTAAAAAATCTCTATGACCTCTTTCTCGTCGGTATTCCGGAAACTTCTGCGGAATAGGCAAATACTTCTCAACCAATGAAAGGTCAAAGTTGTAAAGAATTGTCCCATGATGAAGAATAAAATTTCTTCCCCTTTTTTGTGCATTGCCGGAGAATTTCTTTTGATTTTCTGCTAAGGCAATGTCTGATGGCGGGAAGAATTCTGCATTCACACAAAGCAAGCGCAGACCGCTAATAACCTTGGTAGAAATAAAACTATAAGACGCTGGGATCTCTTGCAACGCCCTGTCTGAGGTCTTTGAAATGATAAGTGAATAATTAAGGCATCCCGGCCCCTGGATGACCGTTCCCCCTCCGGAAGACCTTCTTAAGATGGGAACATTATCCTCTTTAGCCTTCGTTAAAAAAACATCATCTTGAGCTTTTGAAGTTTTTCCAAGAACAATAAAAATGGAAGACGATTCCCAAAAGCGTAGAACTTCCGGACCATTGTTTTCTTCGGCGATTTTTAAAAGGGCGTCATCCAGATAAAGATTTTCTTTTGGAGTAGAAAGAAAAATATTCTTGCAGATCATGGACGTTAGGACTTTGCAAAATAATTTGTTTTAATATCTTTAGCTGCCTTCACTTCATCAGGACGTGTAATCGAAGTTGTTTTTGGAAGGCTTTTAAAGCTTTCGGGATTTTCTTGTGCTGCTTTCGCGGCCTTTTTCATAACCTCAATAAAATCATCAATATCTTTTTTAGATTCTGTCTCAGTGGGTTCGATCATAATCGCTTCTTTCACAATCAGAGGAAAATAAACCGTTGGAGGGTGCATCCCTTCATCTATAAGAAATTTTGCAATATCAATTGCATGCACACCTTTTTTTTCTTGTCGTGAGGCTGAAAAAACACATTCATGCATACAGCGACGAGGAAAAGCAAGATCATAATCATCTTTCAAACATTCCATAACATAATTCGCATTCAAGACAGCCTGATCAGCAGCCTCTTTAAGGCCCTCGGCTCCTAGCATTAAAATATAAGCATAAGCTTTTAAAATAACAGAAAAATTTCCATAAAAAGCTGCGATATAGCCAATAGAATCCGGATAATCATAATTTAAAGCATAAAAGCCATCTTGTTTTTTAATAACCCTAGAAATAGGTAAAAACTTAGATAGCTGTTTTTTGACCCCCACGGGCCCGGAACCAGGCCCTCCTCCTCCATGCGGCGTTGCAAAAGTTTTATGCAAGTTAACATGAACAATGTCAAACCCTAAGTCTCCTGGACGCGCGCGTCCCATTAACGCGTTTAAATTTGCGCCATCATAATAAACAAGCCCATCAACCTTATGCACACACTCTGCCACCTTATCAATGTCGCTATTAAAAATACCTAACGTATTTGGGCATGTCAGCATAACACCTGCACACTCGTCGGTAATCTTTGACTTCATTTCCTCAAGGTCAACAACACCGCTTTTATCTGTCGCAACCGTTACAATCTCATACCCAGCAATTGCCGCAGAGGCCGGGTTGGTTCCATGGGCAGAATCCGGAATAATAATAAATTTCTTCTTGTTTCCTTTTTTACGATGATAGGCCGCCATAAGCATTGTTCCTGTAAGCTCGCCATGCGCCCCAGCCAAAGGCTGCATTGTAAAATCATCCATTCCTGTTATCTCGCTTAAGATGCGGTCCATCTGGTAGAGAACTTCTAGGGCCCCTTGAACAAGCGTGCTATCAAGCTGCGGCAGAAGTGGATGCAAATTCGCAAATCCTTCCATGCCCGCTGCAACCTCAGTAAACTTTGGATTGTATTTCATCGTGCATGACCCTAATGGATAAAAATTTGTATCCACAGAATAATTTAAACGAGAAAGCTGTGTAAAATGACGAACGACATCCAGCTCAGAGACCTCCGGCCACGGGCAGTCTGCCTTCCTTATATAAGGAGCCTTCATATTCACTTTGACAAGAATGTCAGTTTTTGGAATATGATAACCTCTTCGGCCTTCTCTGCTTTTTTCGAAAATTAATTCCACAAAACATCCTCTAGCGCTTTGACGTAATCGCAAATTTCCTGCCTTGTCCTCTTTTCGGTGATTGCAATCAAAAGGTATTTTTCCATATTTGGATAATATCGGGCCAGCGGAAAACCTGCGGCAAAACCTTTGACAACCATTGCATCGATAACTTCTTGAGCATCTTTAGGCAAACAAACCGTAAATTCATTAAACGTTGGCGAGCTTCTTTTTACCTCAACTCCTTTAATCTTTTCAAGCTCCTGACGTGCAAATTCGGCTTTATCAAGATTTAGCTGTGCCAATTCTTTTAATCCTTGTCTACCTAAAAGCGACATATAAACCGCTGACTGAATCGCGCAAAGCGCAACATTGGTGCAGATATTCGATGTGGCTTTCTCTCGACGAATATGCTGCTCGCGCGCCTGAAGCGTATTCACAAAACATCTTTTTCCATTTAAATCCTGTGTTTGTCCAACAATGCGTCCCGGCATTTTGCGAACATATTTCTTTTTTGTTGCCATAAATCCTAAATAAGGGCCACCAAAATTAAGCGATAGCCCTAGACTCTGCCCTTCTCCGGTAACAATGTCGGCTCCCATTTCTCCCGGAGTTTTTAAAACACCTAAGGAAATCGGATAAACACTCTCAATGACAAGAACACCTTGGCTGTGCGCCTTTTCAACAACATCGCTATGATCATCAACAGCACCGAAGAAATTTGGATTCTGTAAAATAATTGCCGCGGTTTGTTTGTCGATGACCTTTTCAATTTGTTTTCTGTCGCTTTGGCCATGGACAACCGGAGTTTCCTGAAATTCAATATCTAAATTGCTGGTATATGTCTTAATAATCTTTCGGTAGATCGGGCTAACTCCGCCATCCATAACAATTTTCTTGCGTCCTGTGACACGTATTGCCATCATCATCGCCTCATAAAGAGCTGTTCCCCCGTCATAAAGCGAGGCATTGGCGATATCCATATCCGTTAATGCACAAATCATACTTTGAAATTCAAAAAGAGATTGCAAGGTCCCCTGAGAACATTCCGGCTGATACGGCGTATAAGCTGTATAAAATTCTCCTCTGGACATTAGACTACTCACAGCCGCAGGAACATAATGGTCATAAAGTCCTGCCCCTAAAAAAGACACAAGGTCGGAGGCGTTATTTTTTGCAATCTGCCGAATATGCTCTATAACTTCAAATTCTGATCTTCCTTCCTCAAGGTCGAATGACTTAATTTCATGGCGAGGTTTGATATCAGAAAAAAGATCATCGATTGTTTTGGCCCCGATAATCTTGAGCATCTCTTTAACATCTTTATCTGTGTTGGCAATAAACCAGCTCAAGTATCCAGCCCTTCTAAGAACTTTTCATATTCTTCAAAAGTCATTAAATTACCTTTTTCATTTAAGTCAGAAGGTTCGATTTTCGCAACCCACCCTTTTTCATAGCAAAACTTATTCATCAATTCCGGCTTAGATTCAAGTTCGCCATTAACCTCAATAACTTTTCCGGATAATGGCGAAAAAATATCGCTCGCGGCTTTAACAGACTCTAGAGATGCCAATGGCCCAAACTGCTCAACTTCATCTCCTCCTTGCGGAAGCTCGATATACGTAATGTCCCCGAGTGCATTTTGCGCATATTCGGCAATGCCGATTATCGCAATATTATCATCAAGGCAAACCCATTCATGTTCTTTTGTGTAAAGATATTCCTCTTCGTTTCCCATAGATTTCTCCTTTTAATCCTTTTCTAAATTTTGTAAGAGCCTTTTTTGTAAAATGGCTTTTGATATTTTGTTGCTGCAAAATACTTTTTACTGTCACCGAAAAGCATTTTATCACTTTCTTCTATGCCTGCGCAAGAGACAAGCGCAATGCCAATCCCCTTTTGAAATTCCGGAGAAAATGTCCCGCTTGTGATGTACCCAATTTCTTTGTTTTCTTGCGTAAAAACTTTTTGACCTTGGCGTGGAGCGCGACGAGTGTCAGAGACAAGATAAATAATCTTACGACGCGGAGTTTTACCTGTTTGGACTCTAAGTGCTTCCTTACCAACGAACTCTTTGCTAAAATCAACAAACTTCTCCAATCCTGATTCTATCGGCGATATTTCATCGTTGATTTCATGGCCATAAAGGCTGTAGCCCATTTCAATGCGCAGAACATCGCGTGCGCCCAATCCTGCAGATTTTACGTTATCATTTTCTAAAAGTTTTTCCCACATCTTTTTTGTTTTTTCTGAAGGAAGAAAAATCTCATAACCAAGCTCACCGGTGTATCCTGTCCGGCTAACAATACAAGACTCACCTTCAATATCAAAAAGATCAAATTGATAATACTTTAACTTTTCAATACCCGGAATGATAATTTCCAAAACTTCTCGAGAAACCGGCCCTTGTAAATCGATCTTTCCTGTTTGCGTTGATTTATCTTTGATGTCGGCTTCCAGGGATAAATATTTCTTAAGATGTGCAAAATCTTTATCAATGTTTGCAGCATTAACCACAAGCCAATATTCTTTTTCAGAAAGTCGAAAAACAATCAAATCGTCGATAACACCACCTTGCTCGTTTAGCATAAGTCCGTAACGGCACGTTTTGATTTTCATATTATCAAGGGTGCAAGTCATAACGCGGTTAAGTCCGCTTGTCTCAAGGTCGCCGGTCAGTAAAAATTCTCCCATGTGGCAAATATCAAACACAGCGGCCTTTTTACGACAAGCTAAATACTCGGCAATGATGCCATCATATTGCACAGGCATTTGCCATCCGCAAAAATTAACCATACGGGCATTCTGCGCTATATGATTTTGATAAAGAGGTGTTTTATATAAAAGGGCTGGTACTTCCATGACGACCTTCCTTTAAATGAATGGTTTCATCATATAAAAATCACTGTGGTTTGTAAAGATGATTTGTAAATCTTTTGAGTAGACTCTGAGGACTGGAAGGGCCTCCCTTTTTTAAGGGAGGCCCTTCTTAAAATCAACGCGCCTAGGAGGACTCGAACCCCCAACCCTCTGCTCCGAAGGCAGATGCTCTATCCAATTGAGCTATAGGCGCACTTATCTTAAATTTAAATAGCGGGATGTGCGTGTTCTTCTAAAAAGCGATTTATTTATAGCAGAATTCGCAACCCCTGTAAAGACTAACCGCTTTAACTTGTTTTTGAATATACTTTACGTTATAATAACGCCAAGTTCAAGTTGTGCTTAATCTCTTTTATAGAAAATGAAAATATCTAACTTCCTTAATCACCCATACCTACGTTTGTTCTTTATCGCTCTCTTTTGCATTCTCATTGCGATAAATTTCTTCACAATCAGCACAAAAACTGTTGAACAGGTCAAAAATCTTGATAAAAAATTCTTAGAGCCTGGTTTTGAATTTGCTGGATTGAGAAAAGACTTAAAGGGAATTCCTAAGGCCGGATATCTTAGCGAAAAGAATCAAACTGCAGAAAATCAAGACGGACGTTTTATGATGGCCCAATACATGCTTGCCCCGACGGTGCTGGATTTAAACAACCCCAACCATCGATACCTTATTTTGGATTGTACACAGCCGAAGGCTGCTATTTATCTTTTGGAAAAAACAAATGCTAAACCCATTGCAGTAACCCCTTTTGGAAAAATCCTAGCGGAAAGGAAACCATGATTAATCTTTTCATCTATGCGATTTCTTTCTTTATTGGATTCCTAATTATTCGATCATTAAAGATTACCAAAATCCTATCGATGCCTTTATGTCTCGCGCTTTCAATAGGCTTGGGACTCGCAACTTGCGCAATTGTCCTTTTTTTCTTCCTTTGTATTTATGGACAATTTCATCAAGGGTTTATTATTAGTTTAAATCTATTATTGCTGCTTACCCTTTCGATTATCCATATTTTCTATCCTCCCAAACAAATATCCGAAGTCTCTTTTACGCCACCGGCACTCATACACCCTGTCCGTTTTTATATGATTGCCGTGTCGCTTTGGATAATCTTTCTTTCGATTATCGCGATTTTAGCCCAACAATATCCTTACGGTGGATGGGATGCTTGGGGGCTTTACAATATGAAGGCAAAATTCATTCTTTACGGAGAAATGTTTTGGAAGAGCCTGGCAACCGAACTTCACTGGCACACGCAACCAAGCTATCCGATTCTTCTGCCGCTTATCAATAGCTGGATCTTCTCTGTTTTTCAAACCAACCTTATTCGCGTGGCATCAATGACCGCTATTGTTTTTTGTGCCGCAACAGGCTTTTTAATGTACGGAGGTCTATCCCGCTTTATCAGAAAAGAGCTTGCCCTTCTTGGCTCAATTCTTTTAATGTCGAATCATTGGTGGATTTTTTGGTCCACGACGCAATATTCAGATATTTTACTAGGATATTTCTTGCTAGCTAATTTTATTTTGCTCACTCTTTTATTTAAAGAAAAGAATAAAAACTTATCTTTTTTTACCGGAATTTTCTTAGGGCTAATGACCTTTGCTAAAAACGAAGGCATTGTTATCCTGATTCTTCTCTCTAGCCTTTCTAGTGTTTATCTATTTCTGGATAAAACTCTCAGCCGTCAGCGTTCATCTCAATTGATTAGGTGGCTCTTAGGAGGAGCTGTTGTCGGATCGGTTGCGACTCTCGTTTTCAAATTAACAATGGCTCCGACAACACGAGAAGTCCTTTTCAATCCCTTTACCCATGAATTAAAATACTTTAACAGTAGCGGAATTTTGTTAACAACAAAATTCTACTGCGTTCAATTTTTAAGTCGTGATTGGAATTTTATTTGGATAGCGCTTGGGCTAGTAGGGATATTACAATTTCCAAAATTCTTTCAAAAGGAGTGCAAAGTCTTTGCAATATTCTTTATTCTTTATGCATTCATACTGATTTATGTCTACATCTCAACCGCCCATTTTAGCCTTCTTTGGCGGTTATCGTGCACGGCAAGCCGTATTGTTGCAAACCTTCTTCCCTCTTTAATTTTCTTTACTTTCTATACAATCTGGCGCAAAGACGATTAGCGCTTAAAGTTCTTATTCCTAAGGCTGATCAATTTTATTCTTAAACCCTTTTTCTTTCAGAAGCTTCATAAAAGCCTGCCCGGAATGATACACCTTATCAATAGAAAAACCTCCTAAAAATAGTTGTGCGCTTTTATTGCCGCTAGAAAGGCTTTCGATAATTCGATCATGAGGCCCGATCGGAAAAAGCGGATGAACGATAAAAGGTGTTTTAACGCCAATCCAAATAATCTTACGGATATTCAAGTTTTGAATTCCGTCAAAATTTTTAATATTCCCATAAGTACAAGGAAAAAGAAAAATCATTACATCCAGCTGTTTATTAACAAAGCCGATCTCAGGAAATCCATACATCTGTGCAAAATTAAACGGAGCCGCAATGGTAAAATTTGAATACTTGTCTTCAATCAATTTTCCAAGGCGAATATGAAGACGAATATCGTTGCGATACTCAAGACTACGCTCAGCAATAGCGTAATCTTGAATTGTAATAGCTTTATAAACAAGCCCATAAGACGATAAAAACGAAAATAAAATAAGTGCAATGAGCACACGCGTAAAAACTTTTTCACTCTTGATAAAAAACCTTGCACAGCCAAAAACAACAATTAAAAGAGAAGGTAAAAGGATGAGCGTGTATCGTGGCGCAATCCAAGCCGAATTTAAGAATAGTGCAAACCATCCCGCGCAGACCAACACCATCGTGGAAACAAGATAATTTTCTTGAATAAAAATAATAAAACCTTTAAAAAACGACAACGACCGCCGCTTAATAAAACGAAAAGCAACTCCAAGATAAACGCCCAGGCTTATTAAGTACACATAGGTGACTGGAAATTTCTTAATCAGGTGCCATCCTTGAAAAAACCCAATCTTGTCAGCCTTTCCGATCCCTGTGTTAATAAGAAAAAAAAGTGTGTATGCGCCAAAGGCGGCAAACATCAACGCAAAAAACCCTGACAAAAGAGTTTTTATTTTTCGTTTCTCTCCTGTAAAGAATTCAAAAAGGCTTACAATGAAAACAGAGATCCCCATATACACTGCATACACCTTTATTAAACCCGCTAATCCGGCAGTCCAAGCCGAATAGAAAAACCGCTTTTGCCCCAAATAATAAAAAGAAAGAATTAGAAAAATAAGGATCGGGATTTCCATGTTGATTTGCTCAGATTGACTTTGATAAATCGGAAGCGCCATAAAAAAGATAGCGATCAGAAGCGATTCTTTTTTTGAAAAAAGTTGTTCGGCAATTTTACGAAAGACAACAATAATTACAGTCGATAAAACCATGGTAATGAGATGATTGACGATAAGAAAAATCTTTGAACCAGGAAGAATCTTCATTAAGAGCGCTAAATAGGTCGGGTACAAAGATGTTAAATAAGCCTTTGGCCCACCGTGAACAAAAAGAGCCTCTCTGTGAAGGGCAAAATAATTAAAATTATTGCGCAAAAGCCAAACCGCCTCCATGCATGGACCACTGGCAGAGTCACCATATGGCGGAAAAAGAAAGGTATCAAATTTTGTTATTAAAAAATATGCAAAGACCGTTACCCCAAACCACGGGGGTGAAAGCTTTTTTCGATAGCGCAAACAAATAAGCAAAAAAAGGAATCCTGCGCAAAAAATAGATAGTGGGCCAAAAATGATATCTTCAAACTGCCCTAAATAAAATTCCTTGGCGCAAATCGTTTGACATCCGGCGACGGCGTTTAAGGGTGTAAAGTTTTTGCTATCAAAAAGTGCTGAAACCCACGCTAGGCCAATAAATTTCGAGGCAATGAACCCTAGCCCCAAAAGTCCTATGGATGTCCAGAAGAGAAGTTTTTTTTTATTTTTCATAAGTTTTATGTAGTTTTTGGTAGAAACGACTTTCTTATTTTAACTAAAATCGGATTAATTCCAAAAACTTTTACATGAATCAAGAATTGGATAAAAGAGACATGCTCAAAAGCAAGAACATAATAAGTAAAATGGCACATGAAAATGAAATCGAATAAAAGCGGAATACGAAACTTTGTAAGCCATAAAAAAAACACCTTAGTCCATGGAAAACGCATACATAGAAAATATACTTTTTTTAAATTCGCAAGCCTTACCCCCTCCTCGCTTTTGAGGCACATATTGTGATGAACCGTCGAGGCAAATCCGCCCTCTTGCTGAAGAAGCTCTTGAACCTCATTAGACTGTGTCAGCTTCAATCCCGGATAGGGTTGAAAAAATGCAGTCCAGGTATAAGAAGGATTTAATTTCTTATAAAAATCAAGACGATTGATGTGATCGGAGACAGTGTCTCCGGGAAGCCCAAACATGGCACTCGAGACAAAACGGATTCGGTATTTGTGCAGCCATTCGGCAAGCTTAAAAATATACTTATCTTTAACTTTTTTATTTAAAAACCCTAGGCGCTGATTCTCATCAGCTGTCTCAACGGCAAAAATAACACTACTGACGCCGGCATCTTTAAAAAGCCTAATGTCCTCTTCTTCAATTGGAGAAAAATGAAAATTTGCACTAAAAGGTATCCGAATATGCTCTTTATAGAGCATTAAAAACTCCCTTAGCCATTCTTTGTTCAGCCATAAAACTTCATCTGTAAAAAAAATAAAATTAACACGCTTACGTCTTTGCAAATGATAATTTAATTCTTCAATGGCACGCTTAGGTGTTTGCTTTCGAAGATAACGGCTGCCGCCATAATGCTCCCGCAAATAAGAATTATGACAAAAAGAACAACTGCCCGGACAACCTCTCCCTAAGGACACACGCAAATATCGACTATGGCGAAAAAACGCATACTTATCATAAAGTGCACGGTCATGAAACGGCAGGCCTTCAACATCGACAAGGTCTTGAGGCATTTCATTCTTAATAATGCCTTCACTTGTTTTTATCCAAAGTCCTTTAATCTCATGATAATCTTTCCCCTCGTCAAGCCGCTGACACAACTCTTTTAAAACATATTCCCCTTCACAACGGCAAATCATATCAACCCCGTCATCTTTAAGAATGTCGGAATTTAAAAGAACGTGAATATTTCCAAAAATTGTAATGGCGGAAGTCTGCTTCTTGATTTCCTTCGCAAGTGCAAGCATGAAACCTTCGCTAGGAGTTAAAACAGAAAAGCCAACAATTTGTGGTTGAAATTTTTCAACCTCTGAAAGAACCTTATCTCGGTTGAACTCATCACAGTAAAAAACATCAACGTTATGCCCTTCTTTTTTCAAAACAGCCGAGATATACATATATCCCAGGCTTTCGACCATGACGTTTTGAATTAAGGCAACTTTTGCCATAGAGTTTTCTTTTTAGGTGGAGGTTGCGTCGATACCTTTGGTATATTCGACAACAAATTGGGGACGTTTGCGTGACTCATCGAACGTGCGCCAGATATACTCTCCCAAGAGTCCCAACATCATCATCTGAATGCCGCCAAGAACAAAAATTGCGACAATCAAAGAAGGCCAGCCTTGCCCTGGAATTCCAAAAAAGAAATATCGGAAAACGATACAAAGAGCATACACAAAACCGGCGAGGGCCATCAAGAAGCCAAAAATGCTCATAGCGCGAATAAAGACATCACTAAACGACAATAAAGAATCAATAACAAGTTTTATCTTCTTGGCAAGAGTCCACTTGGACTGGCCGTGCTGACGAGATTCTTTAACATAATCAATAGACCCTTGTGGAAATCCAAGCCAAGCAATTGCCATGTAGGCAGAACTATGCTTTTCCGGCATTTTCTTAAAAGCCTCAAGAACCACACGGTCTGCTAAAAAAACATCCGCGCCGAGACGTGGCATTTTAATATTTGTAAAACGGTTAATTAATCCGTAGTAAATTTTTGAGAATATTCTCACAGAAAGGCTCTCGCCTTCTCGCTTTGAACGAACAGCCCAAACAACCTTAGAGCCGGTGGCCCATTGATCTAGTAATGGATTAATCAGCTCAGGAGGATCCTGTAAATCACAGGCTAGTGTGATGGCGCAATCGCCAGCGCAAAAATGCAATCCGGCAGATAAAGCCGCATGGCCTCCGCAGTTACGGGCAAAACGAATAATTTTAACACGGTTATCTTTGGAATGAAGATTTTGTAAAATATTCGGCGTGTCATCGACGGAACCATCATCAACAAAAATAAACTCAAATTCACGCTGTCGAATATTGTCTGCGACGGCTTTAAGCCTTTGATAAAAAATCCCTAAATTATCCTGCTCATTAAACGTCGGAATAATAATTGAGACCATGCTACTAGCTCCTTAGCTTAAAACGATTCTCGTGTTTATTTATTTTTGCGTAAAACTTTTGCTGGATTACCAACGGCAACGACTCCAGGCTCAAGACTAGAGACAACATTTGCTCCAATGCCAACCAAACTTTGCGCGCCAACGGTAACGCCCTCTTTTATGCTTACCCTCGAACCAATATAGGATTCCGTCTCTATTTTAACAGTTCCAGAAAGAACAACATTTGCACCCAAGCAACAATACTCGCCAATTTCTGCATCATGCGAAATAACCGTATTTGATAAAATGATACAATGATTTCCGATAACGGCTTTGCTACTTATAAAACAATGAGGCGCAACAAAAGCATTATAACCGATTCTGGCATCCCTAGAAACAACGCTCGATGGATGAATAATGGTCGCAAAACGCGCTACATTAAGCGATAGCCCAGCAATAATATCTTTTCTCTTTAGATAGTCCTTTGGATGAGCCGGCAGTGCCAGCACCATTTCATCTTCAAATTGTTCGAAAACTTCTTTGCCGCCAAGGACTTTAACACCGCAACAATCTTGCCCCTTTTTTTGGGAATCGTCATCTATAAAGCCTACGACATCCCATTGTTTTTTTAATTCATCGCTAGACAAAATAGCCACAAGAGCTTCTCGGGCACTTCCTCCAAATGGAAATAAAAAAAGTTTTTTAGACATTTTTTAACACCTCGACGACTTTGTTCATTTCTTTATCGGTTATCTGAGGAAATATCGGCAATAAAATTGTCAAATCCCTCGCCCTTTCTGTCTCAGGTAAATTCCATAACGATGATTGATATGGCACCTGGCGATGGCTATTCATCACGCCAGGACGAGTCGAAATTCCTTGATCTAATAGATGTTGCATCAATTCTTTTTGCTTTAAAGGTGCATCCGAAGAGATACGAACCGGATAATTTGACCAATTGTATTTTATTGAAGAATTTTCTTTCGGAAGCTCTAACCAGGCGATATTCTTTAGCGAACGCTGATAAAACTCAGCGGCTTTACGCCGTTTTGAAAGCATCTCTGAAATCTTCTTAAGCTGCACACATCCGACAGCAGCTTGAATATCGGTCATACGGTAGTTAAAGGCAGTTTCAATATAATCTTCAAAAACAATTTGCGAAGATTTATGTCGGGTAAGGTCAGAAACATTCATTCCTTGATGACGCAGAAGGCGAAACCGCTTATCGTAATCTGCGTTAGATGTTGTTAACATTCCCCCTTCGCCTGTGACCACCATTTTTCGGGGATGAAACGAAAAACAAGCGATGTCACCGTGTGGAGCGCCAATCTTTTTAAATGTTTGTCCGCCGTCAAGAGAAGCCTTGCTTCCAATCGCATAAGCAGCATCTTCGATGATTGGAAGTCCAAACTGTTTTGCTATAGGTAAGATTTTTGCTAAATTACAAGGAAAACCTAATTGATGAACAACAATAATCGCGGCAATGCGCCCAAAATTCTTTTCATTTTGAAAATAACCTAAAGGAGATTCTTCACGGATAAGCTTTGTGGCATCACGATGATAAAGCTTCCCGTCTCTTTTCTCGCATTGTTGATCTAAAAATTCCGCAAGAGACTCTGGCGAAATATTATATCCACCAGGCTCAACATCCACAAAAACAGGCTCTGCTAAGCAATAACGTGCGCAACTTGCTGTTGCGATAAAAGAATGGCTTACGGTAATAACGATATCTCCGGGCCTGACCCCAACAGCCAAAAGCGCTAAATGAAGCGCTGTGGTACAGCTTGTTGTAGCGCATGCATAAGGCGCATCAACGTATCGCGCGAAGACATCTTCAAATTCTTTTACGCGAGGTCCTTGTGTCACCCATCCAGAGGCAATGGTAGCCGCTGCAGCTTTGCCCTCTTCTTCGCCGAGAAATGGTTTTGTTAAAGGGATCATTTATTCCTTTCATCAAGCCACTGGACTAAATTTAAAAGTCCTTGCTTCATTTCAACTTTTGCCTCAAAACCAATTTGTGATTTTATTTTGCTCATATCTGCAAGTCGGCGGTAAACTTCAATTTTCTGCCTGCTTTCCGGAATCGGCATATACTGAGGCTCCAGAGAGGAACTCATAACCTTAAGAAGTAATTTACAAAGTTCACTTAATGACGTCTCCTTGCCACTGGCGCAATTAAAAACTTCCCCACTGACGTCTGACTTTAACGCCTCCACAGTTGCCCGTGCAACATCTTCAACATAAATAAAATCCATTGTTTGTTTTCCATCTCCAAAAATAAGGGGAGACTTCTCCTGCTTAATTAAATCATACCACCGAATCAAGACTTCGGTGTATTTACCAAACGCATCCATCCTTGGACCGAAAACATTAAAATAACGTAGCACATTATATTTTAATCCATGCATGTGACAAAATGACCGGCACATCAATTCTCCGCACATCTTAAGCGCTCCGTAAAGCGTATAGTTGTTATACGGATGATGATCCTCATTAGTCGGAAAAATATCTGCTTGTCCATAAATTGATGCTGTTGAGGCAAAAACCATTTTCTTAACTTTATTTTCTGCACAGCACTCTAAAACATTATACGTCCCTTGCGCATTGGCTTCAAAGGCATGTCGTGGCTCTTTTGCGCATTGAATAATCTTTAAAGATGCGAGATGAAAACAATAATCTATTCCTTTAAATAATTTGTCTAGCGTTTCTCTATCGCGAATATCCCCTTCAACAAAAGTAACACGTTTTGTTTTTGATGCCTCCTCAAGGTTTTCGCGTGAGCCTCGATTAAAATTATCGATAACGACAACTTCTTGAGCCCCGAGGGCCAAAACTTGATCAACAACAAAGGAGCCTATGCATCCTGCCCCGCCTGTTACTAAAACTCTTGTACCTTTAAAATTTTCCATAGATACCTTTTTAAAATTTAAAAATATTCTTGATAAAACTCTTTCACTCGATTGGTAAACCGTATAATCGGCGCCCCGTCTTTATTTGTCGAGAAAAGACTCGGCGCTTTATGGCAAGTAATTTGCTGAGCCAACCCAAGAGAAGCCGCATAAAATGAAGGGTTACTGATGCGCTTTGATTCCAAAGAAATTTTTCCCATGCGCGTCGGAAGATTAACAGCCTTTTCGATATATTCAATTAACCCGGTTAAAAGGGCTCCACCCCCACTGACAACAATGCCAGCGTTTAAGAAATTTGCCATTTGAGCCTGTTCAAAACCTTGTTGAATTTGCACGATGAACTCTTTTACAGTCGGCATAATAGCCTGACAAACCTCACTTTGCTCAATAGGCACATACCCTTTATCACGCTTGACAAGAATCTCACCCTTGACAACACTTTCTTCAGATAGCGCAACCTGCGCATAAGAACGCTTAATATCTTCCGCCAAATCAAACGGCAAATGAAGCTGAGTGCTAATTTTCATCGTAAGATGATCACCACCATAAGGAATAACAACAATATCTTTCAATAATCCTTCTTTAAAGAATATTAAGTCTGACGAACTTGCTCCAATGCTTAAAAAAGCACAGCCATCTTTTTTTTCTTTCTCTGAAAGGCAGGCCTCCGCCGCACAAAGACTCGAAAAACTCGTCGATTCCACCTCAAAGCCAGAATGATTAACAGCCTTAATAATATTGTTGATAAGATTATTCTTTGCCACAACAAGAAGCATATCTACCTCGAATTTATGTCCATATAGTCCTAAAGGATTTATCGCGACATTAAAACCGTCGACAACATAGCGTGTTGGAAAATGGTGAAATAATTTCTCATCTAGATTCACACCCAAAAGGCATGCCTGCTGATTAATTTTCTTAATATCAAAACGGGTGATCGCCTTGCTCCCTTTATCCATCAAAGGAATTAGCGCAGCGCTTGTTCTTTTTTCAATCAAGTGCCCGCCTAATCCTAAGCTAATATTTTTAAATTTAGCATCCGCTTTCTTAATAAGCCCTGTCAAAATATTATGAATACAGTCGGAGAGCTCTCCTAAATCGCTCACCGAAGATTCTTGGACACCGCGCGTATCAAGCTGCGCAACGCCAATAACCTGAGGAGGCAGTCCTCTGGATACCTTAAGGAGGCTAGCCTTAATGCGCTGCGACCCTATATCGAGGCCGCAAAAAACCTTTTCTTTAATCATTTGTCTTAATAACCGGCTCCTTAAACCTTATGTCGATATAGCAAATTTTCTCAATATCCAATTTTGCCCTAGACAATACAGCGCTTAAAAGATGGAGTTTTTCTACAATATTATCCTGGTCTAAAATAATATTAAACTTCTGCGTTAAATAAAAATTAATTTTTGATAAATTCTTAACATCAATCTTTTGTATCTGATAACTGCTTAAAGCACCAATGCGATTAAATTCTGAAACGATCTTAATGGCCACTTTAAGTGCTTGAGAAGAAATTGCACTGCCGACCTTGATGTCTTTTTCCGAGACAGAAAATCCTACAATAATCGGCAAGGAGTCCTGGCCATCAATACTCTTTGAAATGACATATCCTTTGGAATCAATGGTACCGTTTACCCCCTGCATCGCAAAGCGAGCAAAAGGCATACGTGTTTCAAGTTCAATAACGATTTGGCTTGGAAACCTTCGGGCAACACGAATTTGAGCCGCTTGTGGGTACGCCCACTGCAACTCTTTCTGAACTTCGGCCAAATTGACTTTAAAAATACTCTTTCCTCGAAGATACGAAAATTTCTTTACATAATCAAATTGCGTATCTGAAGCGCACACAATCTCCTTCACCTTAAAATAATGAGCGTTTTGAATTAGCCCAAGAATTTTTCGTCCGGAGACAAACAGCAAAAACCCGACTAAAAGGAGCACAACAAAATACCGAAAAACCGGCACCCGAGGCGATGATACTTTTTTCTTTCTTCTTTTTTTATTATTTCGTGCCATAAGCTAACTCAACGATGATTAAACATAAACTTGTAAAATCAATCCCTTCGGCCTTCGCAGCCTTAGGTAACAAGCTCGTTGCCGTAAATCCTGGAATAGTATTAATTTCAAGAACGTACGGTATATTCTTTTCATCCAAAATAATATCTACCCGTGAAAAATGACGACACCCCATAACTTTATGAACACAAAGCCCAATATCCTGGACTTGCTTCGTGAGCTCAGACTCAATAGGGGCCGGAACAACATAATCCGTCATTCCACTCTGATATTTTGCTGCAAAATCAAAGAATTCTTTTTTAGGGCGGATTTCAACAACTGGTAAAAGTTTATTCTCCAAAATCCCGACTGTCAATTCTTTTCCAGGAATATATCGCTCGATAAGAATCATATCATCATATTGAAATGCCACATCTACTGCATCAGCTAAATTTTCTTCTTTAAAAACAAGAGTAATTCCAATACTCGAGCCTTCTGAACAAGGTTTAACAACTAACGGCAAACTTAACTTGTTTTTTATTGCTTGCTGCCACTCCTGCCCTTTTTGAACAACGGCATAAGGCGGAATACAAATTCCAGCCTCTTCTAATTGCTGGTAGGTCAAAACTTTATTAATGGCAATGCGATTTGCCTCAACCCCTGAGCCCGTATAAGGAATGTTATTTTTCTCAAAAATCTCTTGGATGCGTCCGTCCTCGCCAAGATGTCCGTGTAGTGCCACAAAAGCTAAATCGATTTGAGCTTGATTAATTTGATCAGAAATCTCCTGATCCTGATCACTTATAACATCAATTTCAACAACTTGGTATCCACCGTTTGCGAGTGCCTCGACAACAGCTCTTCCGGACTTCAAAGAAATCTCCCTCTCTGAAGAATATCCTCCCATTATCACGCCAATTCTAAGTGGTGCTCCATTCTTTGTCTTAATCTCTATCATATCAAGAAAACCTTTTTTTCAATTTTTCCGCTAAAGGGCCGATAATCTGGTGAATGTCACCAGCTCCTAGAACTAAAATGAGGTCTTTTGGTTGTACGATTTTCAAGACATGATCAACAATATTCTCCATCTTGAGAAACACGCAAGGAACAGGCTTTTTCTGTTTAAGGCGATCAATAATTTCCATTGCGCAAACATCCTTTTGTTCTTTTTCGCTTGCAGCATAAATATCGGTTAAAATAAAATATTCACAGTCCTCAAAGCTATCAGAAAACTCCTGCATTAAAAACTTTGTCCGCGTATATCGGTGAGGCTGAAAAACAACAACTCTGCGAAATCCATCAAAGGCCTTCGCAGCTTCCAGTGTTGCCGCAATCTCCGTCGGATGATGTCCATAATCTTCAATGAGCAAAACATCTTTATTTTGGAGCCGAGGCGTAAACCGTCTTTGAACGCCTTGATAGCTTAAAAAACTTTCCTGGATAATCTTAAAATCAATATCAAGCTCTATGGCTAACGCTACAGCAGCAAGAGCGTTTAAAATATTATGTTTGCCCGGAATATTTAATGAAATCTTTCCAAGCACTTCTTCTTTAAAAATGCATTCAAATGTTGAACAAAAACCATCATGGGTAACCGAGCTCGCCTTGAAAACATTATCATCCCTAAAACCGTAAGTCGTGTATCGTTTCCCACTTTCTTTAAGCAGGTACTGAATGTTTTCGTCATCCCCAAAAGCGACGATGCATCCACCCTCTTTCGTATTCATAAAATATTGACGATAGGCCTTTAGAATATTTTCCCAATTCTGGTAAAAATCAATATGCTCAAAATCAATATTTGTCAAAACAGAATACTGCGGCGCAAAACATAAAAAAGAACCATCACTCTCATCGACTTCAGCAACAAAATATTCGCCGCCGCCGGTGTTAGCGCTATAAAGCCCATTATTAACAACACCTCCAATGGCAATGCTTGGATGCAGGCCAGCTGTCTTTAAGATATGCGCGATCATGGAACTCGCTGTTGTCTTTCCATGAGCCCCAGCCACAGCAATACCTTTTTTCTCTGCCATAAGAGATGCCAAAACTTCTGCCCTTTTTAAAATGGGAATCTTTTTGCTCTTCGCAATTTTTATCTCTGGATTGTCTGACTTAACGGCTGAAGAATAGACAACACAATCCGGAGTATCGACATTCTCGGCATGATGACCGATAACAACACGCGCTCCTTTTTCGATAAGTTGTGCGGTCATTAAATTTCCTTTGAGATCCGATCCGGTAACAATACAGCCTTGATCTAACAAAAGAGAAGCAAGCGTCCCCATTCCAATTCCGCCAATGCCAATAAAGTGATAATTTTTCATTATTTTAGATAATTAACCCATGCCCGGTTAAGGTCGTCTGTGTCCTTAAAGCGTCCGTAGGCTTTGTGTAATGACTGTTCAAACGAATTCCCTTGTTTCAAATTTCGGCAAAAACTCATAAAACGAAAACGCCCCTGGTCAGCGATCAAAAAATAAACAATGCTAGCTGCTTCCGCATAAAACAAATCAACTGCCGCTCGACTGCTAGAACGCGTTAAACGCATTTTTGAAAGCTTGCTAATCGGAATAAAAGTTTCGTTCTCCAATGCCCGTTTAACCTCACCATTAACCCCAAAACGTTTTGCCTTCTCCTGATACATCGCCACACCCTCATCCATCCAAAGAGGTATCTTGGTTTTAAATCCAACGTATTCACGAAAAATAATATGGCCAAGTTCATGAGGAAGCACTGAGTCAAAAAAACCATGTGCCGACGGAAAAGTTCGAATTATTTTTGATCCTAAAATAGTTGATCCACTCGACCAACGTGCCTGCCGCGCAGAATCAACATAATGATCAGAATCATCATAGATATAAATTCTTGCTCTATCGTCGAATGACCATATTTGGTCCCGGGAAAACCCTAAATTATCAGTAATCTCATAGTAATAATCCTCAGCAGCCTCATCAACGGTCTTAATGAAATCAAAAGGAGCTTTCTGGTAATAAACGATAAAATGACGGCTCTTATGCTCTTTCCACTTTTCTTTGGCAAAAAGATTTGTACTAAAACAAAGGAAACTTAAGAGTACTGCTAAAAATAAGATTTTTCTTCTCATGCCGCCCCCTCAATTACATCCGCAAGAAGCTGCGATGCGTTCGGGAAGGAATATGGTTTTATTCTTTGCAAAACTTCCTTTTTATTTATTTCTTGCACAATCATTTTTTGAATTTCATTCTTAAGCCTTGATGCCGACAAATCTTGGTCTTCAATTATCTTAGCTAGGCCTACCTCCACTAAAATATTAGCATTCTCTTTTTGATGTGCGCCGGCAAAAGGATACGGAACGACAATCGCTTTCTTACAAAAACGCATCAGTTCAAAAATTGTCACAGCTCCGGCACGACAAATAACCAAATCAGCAAGCTGATAAGCTTTGTCGATTTCATCTAGGAACGGCAGGACACAATAGGGTTGTTTTATGTCCTGATATCTTCCCTTAACGGCCCCATAGTCTTTTTCTCCGCACAAATGAATAAGCTGAAAATCAAAACCCCCTTGCAAGAGGTCCACTGCCCGTGAAAACTCCTCATTAATTTTTTGGCTTCCCTGGCTCCCCCCTAAAACTAAAATCGTTGGCCGGCTAGCCAAAAGTCCTAATTCTTGATACATTCCCTCATTATTATTTTCGTCCAAAGGTTCCCGACACGGACACCCTGTCATGGTAATCTTCTTATTAGAAAAATATTTCTTCGTCTGCGGAAAGCTAGCCGCAATATTTTTAACAAATTTTGATGCCCAGCGATTGGCTCGGCCAGGGACAACATTTTGCTCGTGGAGGATAACAGGACGATTCTGAAAATACGAAACAATGACAGCTGGAAATGCCACATACCCACCAAATCCGGCAACAACATCCGGAGAAATCTCTTTTATTAATCGCGAAGCCTGTCCAATAGCTTTTATCATTGCCAGCACGGATTTAATAAAAAAGGCAGGCGACGACAAAGACATTCCCTTTGCGCAAAGGACATGAGCTTTAAAATCATTTTTCAAAACAAGCCTTTCCGGCAGACCTTGTGTTGTCAGAAAAACTACATCATGGCCTCGGGCTTTTAGCTGTTTAGCAGTATAAATTGCCGGAAAAACATGACCACCGCTTCCTCCGGCTGCGATTACAATTTTCATTTTTTATAATAAATCCTGTGTCCGTGAAATGTTTAATAAAATTCCAACACTTATTAGCTGGGCAATTAGGGCTGATCCTCCGTAGCTAATAAATGGCAAAGGCAATCCCTTTGTCGGAAAAGCTCCGATGCTTACCCCAATATTGACAATAGCTTGCAAGCCAATCATGGCCACAATACCGACAGCCAAAAAATAACCAAAAGAATCTTCTGTCCGCTTTGCAATTCTCGCCCCTTGCCAGACAAAAAGCGCAAAAAGAATAATTACGGTAAGCGTCCCAATAAGCCCTAATTCTTCCCCAATAATCGAAAAAACAAAATCTGTATGCGCTGCCGGTAAATAAAAAAGTTTCTGCAAGCTTTTTCCAAGTCCGATACCAAAAATCCCGCCCGAACCAAGAGCAATCTGAGACTGAACAAGCTGAAACCCAGCCCCCTGACTATCTTTCCAAGGATCTAAAAATGCTTGAATACGACGCATACGGTATGGAACACGGATAACTAAAAAATAAGCTGCCGGCAAGCTTAAAAAACCAATAAGCACCAAATAAAAAAGCGGCATTCCAGCTACAAAAAACATAATCAAGGAAGCAGAGCTGATGAGGAGAGTTGTCCCCAAATCAGGTTGTTTCAAGATTAACAAACAAGTAACTCCAAGGGCGATCATCGCAGGTAAAAACCCATGAACAAAATTTTTAATCTTATCTTTCTTCCGGGATAAAAAATCAGCCATATAAATCAAAATCGCTAATTTAGCAAATTCCGAGGGCTGAAAACCAAAACCAAAAAGACGAAACCAACGCCTCGCTCCATAAATTTCTTTTCCAATCCCGGGAATCAAAACTAAAACTAATAAAAAAATAGCGAACAATAATATTGGCTTTGCAAATTTTGAAAGAACGCGATAATCAAAAGCCATCGCCGCAAACATCAGTACCAAGCCTATGGCTAAATAAGAAAGATGTCGCTTTAAAAAATAAGAACTTGAACCTAGCTCTTTTGCCGCATAAACTCCGCTTGATGAAAAAATCATCACAACCCCTAAGCAGATCAGGATTGTTATAATAATGGCAACCGATATTCGGATATCACGCATTTTATAATTGATTAACGATTTCTTTAAAAACTTTTCCGCGTTCTTCAAAATTCTTAAACATGTCAAAACTTGTACACATCGGTGATAGTAATACGCAATCACCTTGTTCGGCTTTTTGCTTTGCCTTCTTAACTGCATCGCAAAGGGAATCAGCCTCTTCGATATCAATAAGGCTTGCAAAAGCCTTCTTGATTTTTTTTCTGGCCTCACCTATAATAATCATAAATTTTACTTTTTCAATCACGATCTCGCTTAAAACAGAAAAATCAATATTTTTATCTCTGCCTCCGCAAATCATAACAACTGGCCTTTGCATCGCCCGTAACGCCCATTGCCCTGCTTCTGCAGTTGTTGCTTTAGAATCATTAATAAAATCAACTTTGTCTAACGTACGCACCCACTCAAGACGGTGTTCAACTCCTCGAAAATCCTGAAAAACTTTATTAATAACATCGTCAGGCACACCAAAAACATGCGCGACTTTGCGTGCCGCAAGAAAATTTAGATTTTCCCCTGCATAACTCTTTTGCTCATGAGGGCCGTTAAAATAAGAAACTTTCGCTTTTAACTGAGATTTAAGATTGCGTGTTTTCTCATCATTAAAGTTTAAAATCGCAAAATCATCAACATCCTGATTCTTAAAGATTTGTGTTTTCGCTAGAAAATATTCCTCCATGTCATTGTGCCGATCAAGATGATTCTGTGTGCAATTCAGCAAAACTGAAACATGCGGGCGAAATGTGCTTGTGGACTCTAGCTGAAAGGAGCTTACTTCTAAAACAACAATTTCCTCGCTTGACAGATCAAGAACATGTCCAATAAAAGGCGAGCCTATGTTTCCGCACAAGCACGCTTTTTTTCCGGATTTTTCTAAAATGGCATGAATAAGTGTTGAGACTGTTGTTTTTCCGTTGCTCCCGGTAATAGCCACAATCGGATTTCGACAAAAAAACCAAGCGAGCTCGATTTCCCCTAAAACCGGAATATTGTTCTCTTTAGCCCATTGAATAGGCAAGGCATCGCGTCGAACTCCCGGGCTTATCACAACAGCATCGCTGTCTAAAATAAAATCCTTAGTATGAGCGTCTGCTTCCCATTTAACTTGACTTTCTAGGCCTGCCGCGCAAATAGTCTCAGCGATAATCTCTTTTGGCGCGGAATCAGAAATTCTTGGCTCTCCCCCTAGGCGCAGGACAAATTTTGCAAGACTTGCGCCGCTTAGGCCTAGGCCGATAATAATAATTCTTTTGCCGCGAATATCCACTTACGCTCGCTACCTAACTTTAAGAGTTGCCAATGTCAAAAGTGCTAAAATAATAGCAATAATCCATAGACGTATTGTTACTTTTGATTCTTCCCAGCCGATGAGTTGTAAATGGTGATGAAAAGGTGCACATTTAAAAATCCGTTTTCCGCGTAATTTAAAAGAGCCAACTTGCAGAATAACCGACAAAACTTCCCAGACGAAAACTCCCCCAAGTAAAACAAGCAAAAATTCCTTTTTGATAAATATCGCAATGACGCCCAGAGTTCCGCCTAGGGGCAGAGACCCAACATCTCCCATAAAAATACTTGCCGGATAGCAATTGAACCACAAAAATCCTAACCCTGCCCCAAAAATAGCAGCGCAAAAAACCGTCAGCTCTCCTGCCCCAGAGATATAGGGCAAAAATAAATATTCTGCAAATTGCATATGGCCAGAAATATAACTTAAAATACTTAATCCAAAGGCAACAATAAGAACGCATCCGACGGCAAGGCCATCGAGCCCATCGGTAAAATTTACTGCGTTTGAGCTTCCCGCGATGATAATTGCTGCAAAAATAATATAAAAAGCTCCTAAATGAAAAATCAAGTTTTTAAAGAATGGGATATCTAAGCGTGTTGAAAAATTTGGATAAGCAAAAACAAAATAACCAATGACCAGCCCCAAGAGAACCTGCCAAGAGAGCTTTGTCCAAGCGTTGAGGCCTCTATGCGCAGACTGCTTCAATTTCAGCGTGTCGTCAATTAGCCCAAGAACAAAAAGCCACAAACATGTCACAATTGTTAAAATAATATAAAAATTTGTCAAATTCGCCCATAGAGCCACAGAAATTAAAATACTGCTAATAATAAAAACCCCTCCCATTGTCGGTGTTTCTTTCTTGGAAAGGTGCAATTTTGATAGATTATCGCAATGATCACGCTCATTATCATCACAAATCTTTCTCTCCTTCAATTTTGCGATAATAATCGGTCCTAAAATCATGCAAAGAAAAAAAGATGTGACAGAAGCTGCCGCGGCACGAAAAGTAATATATCGAAAAAGATTAAGCTGAGGAAAGAATTCGCTTAGGGTTGACAAATAGTAAAACATAAAATCTCCTAAATATATATATTTATCATATTATATATACTTTTTTAAAAATGTAAAAGGTTTTTGGCGCTTCACGCCTCGAATTTTAGGAAAGAATCCTGATAAGAATTTCTTCGATACGCATTGCCCGCGAACCCTTTGCCAAAAGAACATCCCCTCTTTTGAGCATAGGCTTAAGCTTACGGACAACATCATGCCTTTGGCGGCAAGATAATACCGTGACTTCAGTATTTCTTAACTTTGACGCGCAATGTGCGGATAAAGAACCAACTGTCACAAGAACATCAACACTACTCTCTCTAACCAATCGACTAAGAAGCTGATGCTCTTTGCGAGAATTTCTTCCAAGCTCAAGCATGTCTCCTAAAATGAAGAATCTCCTGCCCTTAGTCGGAAAAGACTTCAAGGATTGAAGAGCGGCTTCGACCGAAAGTGGATTGGCATTATAGGTATCATCAATAATCCAGCATCCTTTTTTCTGATATATTTTTTGGCGTCCAAAAAAATGTTTGGTAGATTTCAAAGCTTTTTGGGCATCGGAAACTCTTACATCGAAAAGACGCCCACAACTAATCGCTGCTAACGCATTATAAACATGTTGAGGTGTTGATGCCGGCATCAGAAAACGATTTTTTTTTACAAAAAAACTTATTTTTGTATCCTTCGTGCGGTTGACTTTGGTAGCCCTATAATCAGATTTTTCATTTATGCTAAAACTAATTTTCTTATGCGGTAATTTTTGAATCTTAATTCGGCAAAGCTTTTCATCATCAGCATTAAAAATGATGGTGCCACCCGGTTTCATGCTTTTATAGATAGAGGATTTTTCACGAAAAACGCCGGATAAATTCTTTAGAAATTCAAGATGGGATTTGCCAATATTCAAAAGAATCGCGACGGTTGGCTGTGCCATCAGTGTAAGATTTCGCATCTCCCCAAAATGATTTGTCCCAAGCTCTAAAACAGCAATCTGATGCAATGCCTTAAGCTGTAAAAGCGTTTTAGCTACGCCAATCTCATTATTCTCAGTCGAGTAATTCTTTAATACCTTGTACTTGCGTGACAACACCGAAGCGATCATTTCTTTCGTGGTTGTTTTTCCTGCGCTGGCTGTAATCGCCACAACAGGAATTTTAAAACGGCTTCGGTGAAAACGGGCAATATCTCCTAAAGCCTTGGTCGTGTTGGCGACACGAATAACCGCAACAGTCTTTGAACGAATCTTTATCTTCTTGCTGACAACAGCAGCCTTAGCGCCTTTTAAAATGGCTTGCGAAATAAATCGATGCCCATCAAAATTCTTTCCCTTAATGGCAACAAACAATTCATTCTTTTTGATACTTCTCGAATCAATCGCCACCGAGCAAATCTTTTCCCCAAGATCACCCTGAAGAACCCGGCCTCCTGTTGCGTCTTGAATATCTTGAATGCTTAGCATGATATAATTTCTCGAATGATTTGCTTATCGTCAAACGGAACAATTTTTCCTCTTAAAATTTGATAATTTTCATGGCCCTTACCAGCCACTAAAACAAGGTCGCCTTTTTTCGCAAGACCTAAAACACGCTCAATGGCCTGCCTTCGTTCAAGAACAATAAGATAATTCTTCTTTTCAAATCCAGAAGCAATCTTATAAACTATCTCATCGGGATCTTCACCGCGAGGATTATCATTCGTCAAAATAGTAAAATCAGCTAGATCACTTGCGACTTTTCCCATCTTAACTCTTTTTGTTTTATCGCGGTCTCCTCCACAGCCAAAGACAAGAAGAATGCGTCCTAGATGAACTTGCCTCAAACTGCTTAAGACGTTTTTAAGCGCATCGTCAGTATGTGCATAGTCTACAAAAATTTTAAAATCTTTTATGCTTTCAACTCTCTCAAGTCGTCCTGGAACACAAACCAAGTTTTCAACACCTTGTTTAATTTGTTCAATATCAATGCCAAAAGCATGCGCTACGGCTGCGGCTGCTAGAATATTATAAATATTATGAGAACCGATTAACGATGTCTCAATTTCACATTCCTCTTCTTCCATTGACAAAACAAAATGGGCTCCGCTAAGACTTAAGTGAGAATTTTTTGCTGTAACATTGTTCTGACTCTCAAAGCCATAAGACACAACCTTCGCCGAAGTGTGCTCTGCTATTTTTTTCCCATGGGCATCGTCGCCGTTAATAATCGCAGTTGCTGTCTCATCTAGCATTTCAAAAAGCTTAGCCTTAGCTAAAAAATATTCCTCGATGGTGTGATGATAGTCGAGGTGATCCTGAGTCAAATTTGTAAAAACAGCTACCTTAAATTTTAATCCTGACACCCGCCCTTGATCGAGCGCATGGGAGGAAACTTCCATGGCACAATGGGTCACCCTGGAATCCCGCATCTTTGCCAGGCACTCGGTTATCTCAAGAATATCTGGCGTCGTGTTGTTCAGCACGATAGCCTGTTCGGCAAAATGACAATTAATTGTTCCAATAATGCCGCATTTTTCTTGAGCCGCACGAAAAATTGACTCAACCAAATAAGAAACTGTTGTTTTTCCATTCGTTCCGGTAATGCCGATACATTGGACTTCTTTAATGGGATCATTATAAAAACGGCGAGCAATTTTAGCTAAAAAATCATGAGGATTCTCTACCCCAAGCATACAAATATTTTGATTAAAAGAATTAACCCCTCTCCCTTTCTCGTGAACAACACAAATAGCCCCCTTCTCAATGGCCTGTAAAATATAATCTAATCCGTCTTGTTGAGTGCCCCTCAAAGCTACAAAAAGACTTCCATTCTGAATCTTGCGAGAGTCTAGCTCAATAGATTTAATCGCATACTGCATAAATGGATCTGAAACTTTTTCTAAATAAATACCTTCAATGAGATCTTTTAGCTGCATCTTATTCCTCTGTCGATTTTATTACTGCTTCAGCTTCAAGGTATTTTAGCACACTTTCAGCAACTTCTCGAAAAACAGGAGCAGAGACTGTTCCACCATAATGGCTCGGATGCGGCTCATCAAACATAATCGCCATGGCGATTAAGGGATCATCTGCCGGAGCAAAACCAATAAACGTTGCATAAAACTTGCTATGTGAATAAACCCTGTTTACAATCTTTTGCGCGGTGCCCGTCTTCCCTGCTACTTTAACATTCTTAATGCGGGCGCGTCTCCCTGTTCCGCTCTCAACAACACCAACGAGAATATCTGTTAAACGTTTTGCGGTTTCTTCGCTAATAACTTGCGCAACCGGCTTAGGATAAAATTCATTAATAATTTCCCCTTTTCGATCTTTAACATATTTGACAACATAAGGCTTCATATAAATACCCTTATTGGCAATAGCAGCTACCGCGCATGCAAGTTGCAGAGCAGTAACTCCAACTTCATGCCCAATAGGAACAGCGCCAATACTTGTCTTAGACCACTGAGAAACAGGCTTTAAAACACCAGAGACCTCTCCAGGTAAATCAATTCCTGTCCTACGGCCAAATCGATACCTTGTGGCATATTTATTAACTATTTCCCCTCCTAAAAGCTGTGCAATTTTAACAGTGCCGATATTGCTTGACTGCTCAATTATTTCACGGAATGTCAAAGTTCCGTGAGGATGATGATCGTGAAGAATATGATTCGAAACACGATATTCTCCATTTTCGCAGAAAAATTTGTCATCTTCAAAAACAATCCCCTCTTCCATTGCAGCGGATGCTGTCACGATTTTAAAAACTGAACCCGGCTCATACATATCGCTAACAGCTCGGTTACGACGACTATCAGTGCTACTTAATGAAATCTGACTCAAATCATAAGTCGGACGGTTGACCATCGCTAAAATTTCTCCAGTCTTTGGATTAATCAAAACAAGGCTCGCTCCAATGGCATTGTGCTTATCAAAAGCCTTATCCATGGCGCGTTCGACGATATATTGGATAGTCTGGTCGATTGTCAAAACAAGGTCAAATCCATCCTGGGGAAGAAGAAAACTTTTTTCAATCAAAAGTTCCTTCTGCCTAGCATCCCTTAATATTCGTGCTAATCCAAAGTGACCGTGCAAAGACTCGTTATACTTAAGCTCTAATCCCTCAAGGCCATGATTATCTGTTCCGGCAAACCCGATAACATGTGCCGCTAGCGATTGGCTTGGATAATTACGCTTACTTTCCTTAATAAAATTCAATCCCTTTAGCTTCTTGTTTTCAATTCTGACCATCTCCTCCGGAGATAATTTTCGTAAAAGCCAAATAAAGCTCTTATCCCTGTTTAATCGTTCCGTCAAGAATTCCACAGAAATATCGGCAATCCTCGGAAGCTCTTTTAAGACTTTCTCTTTTTGAAAGGCTGTCATCGTGCGTGGTGACGCATACAAAGAATAAGCGGGCACATTAACCGCTAAAGGACGCATTCTTCTGTCGTAAATAGTTCCTCTTTTTGGCTCAATCTTTATGGTATGACTATGTTGTTTATCCGCACGACTGGAAAGGTATTCAAATTTAAAAACCTGAATAAGGACAAGTTTAACGGCAAAAAACAAAAGAAGGAAAACAAATGCGAAAAACAGGGAAATGAATCGAAGGGAATATCGTCTTTTATGCACAGGCGCTTTTTTTATATTTTATATTATCGTATGGGACGCGCTTCGGCTTCAGACTTTAAAGAAAAAATGCTTGCTAACAGGTTCCATCTTAATTTTGGGGCAACGGAGGCAACCTGTGCCTCTGTGCTTAAGGATGCCGGAGTTTCTAGACGTACAATATTCTCGTTGTCTAGAAAATCTACATCCTCTTGCTCTGTTAAAAGTTCAAGGCCGAGACTATTCGCTGATTTAAGCTTAGCAACATTATACGCAACATAACTGTTCTCATCAGCGAGTTTAAAGACTTCATTTTCTTTTTCTTTCCCGTTGTAGGCTAAGGCATAGATGTTAAACTGCATCTGCGTATAAATCAGAGCCATAATCGTCATCGCAAAAATCACAAAAAAGAATTTTCTTAAACGCATAGCAGTTCCTTCGCTTTTTTTATTCTATTACGCAATACGCTTAGCCACGCGTAAACGCGCACTACGGGCACGTATATTCTCATGAGTCTCTTGATCCGTTGGTCTTAATGGTTTTTTAGTGACAATTTCTACAATGTTTTCTTTTGCAAAATAACGAAATTTTTCTTTGATAATACGGTCTTCTAAAGAATGAAAAGCAATAGAACAGATATATCCATCTTTTTTCAAATATCTAACAGCCTTATTTAAAGCAATATCTAAAGCTTCGAGTTCTCGGTTAACAGCAATGCGAAAAGCCTGAAACGTCCGCGTTGCCGGATGAATTTTATATTGCTGATGTCGCCCCGGGATCGCTTTTAAAATAATGCTTTTCAGCTCTTCAGTCGATTCGATTGGATGCTTAATACGCTGGCGAACGAGTTGATCAGCAATACGCTCGTGAAAACGCTCTTCGCCAAAATTCTTTAAAATGGAAGAAATTTCATTGAACGATAAGGAATTGATTAAATCGTATGCTGAGATATAGCTTTTGCGGTCCATGCGCATATCCAGAGGCCCATCTGCTTTAATGCTAAAACCTCTCTCCGCTGTTTCTAGCTGATAACTTGAAACACCTAAATCAAGTACAACACCGTCAACTTGTTTAATGCCTAAATCATCTAGGACATCATCTAAATGACGAAAATCTTTCTGGATAAAAGCGCATCGCCCTGAAAATTCTTCAAGATTTTCCTTAGCAAGCATCAAGGAGTCTTCATCGCGATCGATTCCAATCAAAAGCCCATGGGATCCAATCTTCTTTGCAATCTGCCTTGCATGGCCACCAAGGCCAAGCGTACAGTCTAAGACACAGTCTCCTTTTTTAAGATGAAGATTTTCTAAAACTTCATTCATCATGACCGATGTATGGCTGTTTCGTGTCGTAAATCCCATGCCTGACATCCTTTTTAAATATCTAATAAATTTTCTGCGATTTGCTCAAATGAATTTTGTGAATCTTGGTAAAATTCTTGCCAGATACTTTTATCCCAAATTTCGATACGGCTTGCTATGCCAATAACCATGACATCTTTTTTAACTTGGGCAAAATCTTTAAGATATTGAGGAATGATAAAACGTCCTTGTTTATCCGGAGCAATCTCAATCGCGCCGGAAAAGAACATGCGGTTAAAACTTCTGCTTTCCCGCTTGGTAAAGGACATGCTCTTAAATTTTTGTTCTTGAGTAGACCACTCGTAGTCGCTAAACATAAAAATACATTTGTCTAAACCACGAGTTAAAAAGAACCGCTCAATGCCGTTTTCTTTGGCAGTCTCACGAAACTTCGCAGGAAGGATAATTCGCCCTTTTCGGTCTATGCTATGAGTATATTCACCGTAAAACATTTCTTTCTCCTCCACTTTGTTCCACTCTACTCCACAATTATGAGTATATTAAATATATAGGGGATTGTCAATACATAATTTACCTATTTTATTGGAATACAACGAGTTGTGGAAGTTTATCTAGCGGCTACAAGATATTGTGCTTGATTGGACAAAAAAATAAGAATATCTCAAAATTGTCTAAAATAAAAGTCTTAGGAATAAAAGAATTAATTGGAGTATTTTGAATGCGGAACTTTTTTAAAAAAACTTAGCGCTTTTTGCCGATCACTTTCTATGGCGCGAACAAGAGCATCTTCAGTGCTAAACTTTTTTTCTGACCGTAAACGTTTTAAGAATTTAACCTCGATTTTCTTACCATAAATATTTTTTCTAAAATTAAGAATATGGACCTCAAGGTTTGGCGTGTTCCCTTCTTTAAATGAGGGTCTTTTGCCAACATTCGAAATCGATTTATAAATCTTTTTTCCTAGAACAGCTTCTGTTAAATAAACACCATAAGGCGGCAAAATTTCTTTTCCCGGATTAATGTTCGCCGTCTGAAATCCTAAACGTTTTCCGCGATTATCCCCATGCTGGACTTTTCCAAGAATCGATACGCGACGGCCTAAAAATTCTTCGGCTTTTCTAAAATTTCCTTTTGAAATAATTTTTCTAAGAGCTGAAGAGCTAATAATAGTTTTTTGATATCGAACCGGCTTAATAACTTGAATTTTAAAATTATTCTTTTTAGCCATACAGCTTAAAAAATCTCCATGGCCCTCTCTTGCCTTTCCAAAGTGAAAATCACTTCCAACAAAAATTTCTTTAACTCCAAAACACCCAACAAGATATTTCTCAATGAAATGTACTGCCGAAAGCGATGCAAACTTTTTTGTAAAACGCATAACAACACACGTCGAAATGCCTAAACTTTTAATCAACTCAAGCCGATGCGGCAAAGAAACCAAAAGTGACATCTCAATATTCTTCTTCAAAACATGTACCGGATGCGGAAAGAATGTCATCACGATAGCTGTTCCCTTAATCGCTTTCGCACGCTTGATTGCCTTTTTAATGAGCATCTGATGACCACGATGTACGCCATCAAAAACCCCAATGGCAACCACAGGGTTCTTCAGTTTTGTTTTTATCTGAGTGATGTTTTTAAAAACTTTCATCGATTTCCTAATTAAAGCATATTGCGGTATTCATCTGGCCGCATCAGATGTGTTTCGTTAACTTCATCAAGCGAGATAGCTTTTTCAATACAAAACGGCCCAACTTTTGTCCGGTGAATCTGAGAGATGCATGCGCCACATCCTAAAACATCGCCAATATCTTCAGCAATCTTGCGGACATACGTTCCCTTAGAGCATTCTAAATAAAATTTCACATTCGGTCGTTTAAAATCAAGAAGATTAAGATGAAAAATATTAATTTTTCTTGGCTCGCGCTTTACCTCAATACCTTTTCGTGCTAGCTGATAGAGCCGCTTTCCTTTATACCTAACAGCTGAAACCATTGGCGGAATCTGTTCTATCTCTCCAACAAACTTTTTCATCACCTCTTCCACTTGCGTTTGAGCAATATCTTCACACGGTCGCTCATAAATCGTTTTCCCCTTGATATCAGCTGTGCTTGTGACAAGCCCAAGAGTCATTGTCGCCTCATAGGCTTTATCAAACGAAGAAAACTGATCAAACAGTTTCGTCGCTTTCCCTATCAAAACAACTAAAACCCCCGTGGCCAATGGATCCAATGTTCCTGCATGGCCAACCCTCTTCATCCGAAACTTTTTTCGAACAGCATCTACAACGTCATGAGACGTCATCCCTGATGGCTTATTAACAATAAGAATACCTTTAAGTTCTATTTTTGCTTGCATGGCGATTAAAGATGTTTGTTAAGAATTTTTAACACTTTTTGCTTAACGTCTTTAGCGTTTCCTCTTACCTGACAACCGCTTGCCGCTTTGTGCCCTCCCCCACCAAAAAAGCCTGCAACTTCTGCCACGTTGACTCGCCCATTTGATCGAAAATTTACTTTAGTAAGGCGGGATCCTATCTGTGTAAAAATAACAATCACCTCAACTCCTCGCATTGTTCGAAACGTCGTAAACAAATGGTCACGAATATCAAAACGATCGCCAGCATAATCCGTTGTCTTTTTTGATAGGGAGAAACAAACAACCTTTTTTTGAAAAAGTAGTTCAAAGTTTGACGCAACTTTTAAAGAAAATCCTAAGTCTTCCGGCGAAAACCTTGTATATACCTTTTGATAAAGCTTGTTAGCCGACAAGCCAAAATCTACTAACTGCGCAGCAATACGATGCGTATGCGATGTTGTATTTTCATAACGAAAAGACCCTGTATCCGTTAAAATACCAAGGTACAAAAGCTCAGCAATTGTCTTGTTCAGAGGAATTTTTAAAGCATAAAAGAAATCAAATAAAACCTCGGCCGTCGAAGATGCCTTAGGCTTAACCAAATTATATTGCCCAAAGAATGTATTCGTGACATGATGATCAAAATTAACAATAGGTTTCTTAAGATCAAGCACTTGTTGAGCTTTTCCAATGCGCCTAAGCTCCCCACAATCAAAAACTAAAGCAACATCATAAGGCACTGCTCGCTTGCCTGGCGTCTTTATACAAGAAGAACCCTTAACAAATTGATACATCTCAGGAACTTTCTCGCTGTTGATGATATGCACACGTTTGCCCAATGAACGCAGATACTGCGCCATGGCCAATTCGGAACACAATGCATCTAAATCAGGACTGACGTGCGCACTGATCAACACAGAACGACTTTTTTTAATAAGCTGGTGGACCACCTTATAATTCATCATGTAACCTTTCGATTTGATTTTCAATATCAATCCGGTAATCAAGAGTCTTGTCGTAAAAAAAACTGAATTGAGGAATAAATTTTAAATGAACACGGCTAGCCACCTTCTTTCGAATAAAATTACCTGCGCTACCTAAGCCCTCTAGGGTCTGCTCAATTTTTTTGTCACCCCCCAAAACCGTAAAAAAAACTTTAGCCTGACGCAGATCTCGGCTTGTTTCTACTCGGCTAATGCTCGTCAGCTCTAGGCGCGGATCTTCAAGTTCTTTTTGTAAGATATTTGAAATTTCTCTCCGAATCATTTCATTAACGCGATCCATTCTCCCCATTAGCTCTCTCCTATTTTAACTCCATTTGTTGCAAATAATTATCTTCATCACCTTTAGTCTGAAGTTCTCCATCAATCTTTTTATAAAGCAAATTTTGTAGAATTTCTTTAATCTGTTTTCCATCGGTAACGCCTAAACCGATTAAATCTTTTCCATCAGTTAAGATTTTAATATGCCGATAATCTGTTAAAAACTTTTCTATACTCCTTTTAACAGATTCATCTTTAGTCTTTGCGAGAAAAAAAACAAGCTCCTCTAAGCTTAAACGATTTAAAATTTTATAAGCCTGACTTGGTTTAATTGCCTCCACAAGCAAACCCCCGATAACCTCACACTCGGTTTTTGAAGAAAAAACTTTTTCCTGATCCTTTCTTGATAAAGAAGATTTTTCCAAAGAATTCCTGACCTCATCAAGTCCTAAGCTATCCAAAATCCCCATAAAATAAACAATCCATCGACTTAAGCTAAGGCTCAAATCACAATTTTCTTGAAACCACTCCAAGCTGCGCCCAATAGATTTCAACAATTCTACGTTCAAAGTCTCTGCGCTCATCCTCAAGTGAATAAAACCTAGTCCTCCAAGTTCACCTAAACGCTTAAGGTGTTTTTCGCACTCTGCCTCTTTAAGAATTTTCTTAAATTCTTCTAAATATCGTCCTGGAGTTACCGTTGCTGCCGCATCGCTTTCAATAGCGTCAATTAAAAACTCTCTTGTTTGCTTCTCAATCTGAAACCCTAGCCGTTGCTCAAACCGAATTGCACGCAAAATACGCGTCGGATCATCAATAAAGCTTTTTTCATGAAAAACTCGTATTTTCTTTTCCATTAAATCTTCAAATCCATGAAACTCATCAACCAAGACTCCAAAACTTTTCTTATTGATTGATATTGCCATCGCATTAATTGTAAAATCCCGCCTCATCAAATCGTCACGAATAACTCCAGCGCTAACAATCGGCAGCGCTCCAGGTCGAGAATAACGCTCTTTACGCGCTGAAGCCAAATCAATCTTTGCTCCACTTTCCCAAGATAAAGTTGCTGTTCCAAAATGTGGATAAGACGTTATCGTAGTCTTATGTTTCTGCGAAATTTCTTTAGCAAGTTCAATAGCATCAAACTCAACAACGATATCAATATCAAGATTCTTTTTTTCAATCAACACATCGCGAACAAACCCTCCAACTAAATACGCATCAATGTTTTGTATATCAGCTTCTTTAGAAACAATTTCAATCAGCCTTAGGAACTCAGAAGGTATCTTTTTTAAATCAATCTTTTTCATTTTATGGCCGAGGATGAAATTGTTTGTGAATTGATTTTAAACGCTCCCTATCAACATGTGTATAAATTTGAGTTGTCGAAATATCGGCGTGTCCCAACATCTCCTGCACCGAGCGAAGGTCTGCCCCGTGCTCTAAAAGATGCGTCGCAAATGAATGTCGAAGCGTATGCGTTTTAATTTCTTTCTTTATTTTTGCCTTTTTCGCGCATGCTTTGATAATTTTCCAAATACTTTGACGACTAATCTTTTTTCCTAAACGACTAACAAAAAGAATAGGATTCCCCTCTTGTTTGATCATCTCCCCTCTTGCTCGTTCTAAATATTTTATAACAGCTGCCGAGGCCTTACGCCCAATCGGAATGATGCGCTCTTTTTGACCTTTTCCAATACAGCGAACATATCCAATTTCTGTGTTAACATTTTCTACCTTTAGCTCAACAAGCTCGGAAACCCGCATTCCACTGGCATAAAGTAATTCTAAGATTGCATTATCGCGAATCTGCTTCCCCTTGCGTCCTTGCGAGACTTTAATCATAGTTTCAATCTCTGCAGATGTTAAAACATCTGGAATCCTTTTCCACGTCTTTGGCGTTTCCACCAGATGCGTCGGGTCTTCTTTAGCTAATCTCTCTCTTACTAAAAAACGATGAAACATCCGAATCGCAGCTAAACTACGACAAATAGAACTTGCAGATAAACCCTTAGACTTTTGCTTCTGCATATAATCCGTAACATCTTGCCTTTTAACAGCATCAGAATCGCTAATGCCTTTGCGAGAAAAATATTTAATATATTGCGAAAGATCCTTCTGATAAGCCAAAAGCGTATTTTTGGCTAATCCACGCTCAACAAATAAGTGGTTTAGAAACTCTTCTAAATATTGCTTCATCAGTTATAAAGAATAATATCCGCTTCAATGTCCCTAGGATTATAATCTGACCTTATCTTTTGCGATAAGGAGTTTGTTTTTCGCTTAATGTCTGCAGCGTTGTAGAATTGTTCCGGACCTTCAATCTTTTTCTGAATTGCCTTAAGCCCTACGATGTCCTTTTCTAAAGCAACTCTTTTCTCCGCTTTCAAAAGCTTGCTCATTTCTTCTGCTTGAACAATCGCGCTGCCTAAAAGATACTGCATACGCTTTGGTGTCGCATTGTCATCAATGGATGAAATAAATTCCTTTTTCCATACATGAAAAAGAGAAAAACGATATTTATAATCCGCCACCGAATCATAAACTCTATCAGGGTAATCGATAGGATCTAAAATAGGCTCATCCACGACCTCAACGCGGTCACTGGATTTCTTACGCGTAAATTTCTTACGCAATGGTTCGCACCCTGTTGTGAAAACCGATACAAAAAAAAGACCAAGAACACAAAGCGTGATAGTGCATTGTTTTGTTTTATACATAAAGCATCTCCTTGAATTGTTGTTCGTTAATAATTTTAACTCCTAAACTTTTTGCCTTTTGGTACTTTGATCCAGGATTTTGGCCGGCAACCAAATAATTTGTATTTTTGCTTATAGACGAGATTACCTCCCCTGCAAACTTTTGAATAAGTTCAGTAGCTTGGCTGCGCGTTAAACTTTGCATCTCTCCTGTCAAAACAAATTTCACACCCTTCAGTGTCTCTCTTACACTAGATTTCTTAGGTTCTGCCATATTGACACTGCAAAATTTCAATTTATCGATTAATTTCTTTGTATTCGGCTGATGAAAGAATTGGTACAAAGACTGCGCCATAACATCGCCAATCTCGTCAATTACAATAAAATCTTCTATAGTGGCACACGCCAAATTCTTTATTGTTCCAAAATGCTGCGCTAAAACAAGCGAGGCTTTTTGGCCAATGTGCATAATCCCTAGCCCAAATAAAAGACGTGAAAGCGGCTGCTTTTTGCTTTTTGAAATATTCATCAAAAGATTATCTGCTTTTTTATCTTTAAAAAGCGGCAAGGTCAAAAGCGACTCCTTATCTAGCTTATAAATATCCGCAAAATCTTTAGCTAATCTTTTTTCAAGAAGGCTTTGAATAACCACATCCCCCAAACCTTCGATATCCATAGCATTGCGTGAAGCAAAATGGATTAAGCTCTTTTCAAACTGTTTCGGACAAAGAGGGTTCGGGCAACGCAGAGCAACATCTTTCTCTTTGACTCTAATAATATTTTCTTTGCATTCTGGACATTTCTTTGGAATCAAAAATCTTTTTGTATTCTTTGCTTTTTCGGTGACTTTAATAATTTTTGGAATAACGTCACCTGCGCGCTCCAAAAGAACGCGGTCGCCAGCTTTGACACCTAAACGCCCAACCTCTTCAAAATTATGTAAAGTAGCGCGTGAAATTGTTACACCTGCGCATTCAATGGGCTCTAGCTCTGCAACCGGCGTTAAAACCCCTGTGCGGCCAACTTGCACAACAATACTTTTAATTGTTGTCGTGACTTGCTGTGCCGGAAATTTATACGCAACAGCCCAACGGGGACTTTTTGCAGTTGCTCCTAAATTTTTCTGCTGTGCGAATGAATTAACTTTAACAACAACACCATCAACTTCATAAGGAATTTCATGACGCTTTTGCTGAAACTCTACGCAATACGAAATAACTTCATCAAAACTTCTACAAAACTTACTATAAGTGCTTACAGGAAACCCGAATTTCTTAGCAAAATTTAAAAAATCCGATTGAGTTTTTATTTTCCTGCTTCCATTAATCACGCCAAATGAATGAACCACACATTGTAATTTTCTTTTTGCTGTTATTGTCGAGTCTAGAAGCTTAACAGATCCACTTGTCGCATTGCGCGGATTCGCAAAAGCTGCCTCCCCTTTTTTCTTGCGAACTTGATTCACTTTATCAAAATCTAATTTGTTCATAAAAACTTCTGCGCGAACATCTAGAAGATTAAGAATCTCTGCTCCCCTGCCCGCTTTTATCTTAAGCGGAATAGATTGAATCGTGCGTAAATTTGACGTAACATCTTCCCCTGTTACTCCATCACCACGTGTCGCCCCTAAAACAAATTCACCTTTTTCATATGTAAGCGCTGCCGAAATACCATCAATCTTTAACTCTGCAACGTACTCAACTTTTTCGCCACCTAGCCCTTTTATCACTCTCGCTTGCCAATCTTTTAATTCATCCAAAGAATACGTATTATCCAAAGAATACATTTTAGCCTGATGCAAAACTGTTTCTCCTGCGGCCTCTAACTTTACTCCAACACGCTGTGTTGGCGAATTTGAATCCGCAAACGAAGGAAACTGTTTTTCAAGCGCAACAAGCTCTTTTAAGAACACGTCATATTCCTTATCCGAAATCTTAGGCTCATTTAAAATATAATAACAATAATTATGCTCTTCAATTTGTGATCGGAGTATTTCAATTTTCTTTTTAGATTCCAACTCTTTCATTTCTTAATTTCCCTCGACCAAGCGCTCAGCAAGTTTTTTTGGGAATCCTGCTTTTAAAATCTTATCCTGCGCTGATTTGATATCATAAGCTACACGCTTAATTTCAATTATTTTTTTTTGTGTATCAAAAATTACATAAGCAGCTTTTGGATCTCCGTCTCTCGGCTGCCCAACACTTCCGGCATTCACAATGTAACGGCAACCTGCATTTAATTGAACACCCCTCTCTTTAAAAGGGTCGCCACTATATGCTTTTTCCACAAAAATAGCAGGAGCATGCGAATGTCCCACAAAACATACAAGCGTTTCTATCAATTCAAATATTTGTGTCGCTTGAAAAAAATTGCGTAAATAATCAAATCTCTCAGGATCTGACAGCGTACCGTGAACCATCACAAAATCATTATCCTGAAAAACAAGATCAAGTGAATCTAAGAAATCCTTATCACCTTGTGAAATATTCTCCTTAGTCCAAAGCATTGCCTCTTTTGCATAAATGTTAAGTTTCTCAATATCCCTTTTTTCAATGGCTACCCGATCATGATTTCCAGCGATACATACAGCGTTTAAGCTTTTAATTCTTTCAATACATTCGCTTGGGTTTGCGCCGTAGCCAACAACATCTCCACAAAAGAAATATTTATCGATGCTCTCTTTTTTATAAGCAGCAATAACTGCTTCAAGCGCCTCTAAGTTCCCATGGACATCTGCAAAAATTCCATATCGCATAAAAATTCCTAATACGTCCCTCTGATCTCAAAATCCAGTGACCCGCGTGTAATTTCGGTATAGTTGATATCACTCTTTTTGACATATTGATGAAAATGTTCGTCAAGATGGGAAAGAAAATCCTGGATTGTCTCTTTAGAGCCTTCAACCACAGTTTCGACACGGCCATCAGAAAGATTACGAATCCAACCTGTAAGGTCTAGCTGCTTGGCAAATCGGTGTGCGGTATAGCGAAACCCAACACCTTGTACCATTCCGAAATAATAAATATGGGCTTGAACCATATGCATAAATTTAAAATTAAAGTCGGGAAGGTGGGACTCGAACCCACGACCTCAACGTCCCGAACGTTGCGCGCTAGCCAGGCTGCGCTACTTCCCGTGATATCTATATATAAAAGTATTAATATTAAATAACGAAGTTAACAATAATCAGTTTAACACTAAGGAGAAAATTCGTCAATATTCAGATTTGAAGGATTGAACATGTTTTGCAGGAAGAAACTATCGCTCTTTTGTGGAGAAAACTATTTCCGCTTCTGTAACCATCTTATCGCCAACAAAGGCCTTGGTTTCCACAATGCCGGTATTTTTGATAAATTTTCTAGTTCTTATCTCAAGTCGCAGCTGATCACCCGGAACAACCGGAGCCATAAACTTTGCCGTGACTTTTCCAAGATAATAATAAAGGTCTTTGCCTTGAAGGTCGCGGCTATAGTAAAAATAGATGCATCCAGCCTGAGCCATTGCCTCTATAATTAAAACACCGGGCATTACTTTTTCATCAGGAAAATGGCCTTCAAAAAAGTGCTCATTAGCAGAAACATTCTTGATGGCAACGAGCTTTTCGTTCGGAACAAGATCAATAATCTTGTCGATTAATAAAAATGGAAAACGATGCGGGATAATCTTTTTAATTTCTTGTATGTTAAGCTGCATTTTAAAACCTTTCTTTTATTGAATAGCGAGTCCACCGTCCATCTGGATAATCTGACCTGTTAAATATTGCGCTTTTTCACTCAGAAGAAATTTCACACAAGCCGCCACCTCCTCAGGCTTTCCCATGCGTCCTAAAGGAATAATCTTAGCCAGCTTTTCTTTGTCTTCGTCAGAAAAATTCTCTAAAATATCAGTCTCAATGTACCCTGGGGCCACGGCATTAACGCGAACATTATAAAGGGCAACTTCTTTAGCTAAGGATTTGGTAAAGGTATCCATCCCTCCCTTGCTTGCAGAATAATTAGTTTGCCTAGGCAGGCCAATCTTTCCGCTTACCGATGAGATATTAACGATGTTTCCGCTTTTTTGCTTCAAAAATGTCACAATACAAAGACGGGCCATATTAAACGTTCCGGTTAAATTTGTATCAATGACCTCTTGCCACTCTTTCGGGTCCATCAGCATTAACGCCTTATCTCTTACGATGCCGGCATTGTTAACAAGGATGTCCAGGCCGTCAAAGTCTTTTTTAACACTCTCAATCCACTTCTTGACACCATCAAAATCTTTAACATCAACACATGCGCCCTTACCTTTAACACCTAAGGCTTTAATTTCTTTCTCAAGCGCTTTGGCTTTTTCTTCGCTTTTTTGATAATTAAACGCAACGTGACATCCCTCGCTTGCGAGCATCAATACAATCGCACGCCCTATGCCGCGCGAGCCACCTGTTACAATTGCCACTTTATCTTTTAAAGAGTCCATTAGTCAAACCTCCTTAAAACCATGCAGGTATTGCCTCCGCTTGGCGCCGTAATAATAACCAAAACATTTTTAATCTTGGCCTCACGTGCTTTGTTCGGAACACAATCTAAATCACAATCAGAATCTTTTTCTCTGTAATTAATCGTCGGCGGAATAAATCCTTCCTTTAAAGCAGCTAAAGCTGCCGAGGCTGCAAACGCACCGGAAACAGAAAAGCATTCGCCTGTCATAGACTTAGGAGCACTGACAGGAATTTTGTTCGCGTGATCTTTAAAAATTTCTTTAATGGCAAAAGTTTCAACTTTATCTGCCTGAGGCGTAGAGTTGGCATTCGCACAAATATAATCAATGTCTTCAGGATTAATTCCGGCATCATCTAGCGCAAATTGGATAGCTCTCTTAAGCCCCTTTGCTTTTGGATTATATTTATTAATGCGATATGGGTCAAAGCTCGTACCAAATCCTAAAACTTCACCCAAAATATTTGCATTTCGATTCTTCGCATGCTCGTAATTTTCCATTGCCAAAAGACAAGAACCTTCGCCAAACATAATGCCGTTTCGCCTTTTATCAAATGGGCAATTAATGAAGGAATCTCCCTCTTTGGAGCCTGACAAAAACTTTAAAACATGAAAGCCTAAAAATGTCTGTGGACACATCTCTTCTACTCCGCCGGCATAAACAAGTTTCACGCGGTCGAACTGAATAAAATCATAGGCATACTTCATGGCGTCAATGCTTGCCGTAAATCCCGTTGAAATTGTTGTATTAAATCCTTTAATATTATGCCAAATAGAAACCTGACTTGCAGGAGAATTGATAACTGTATTTGGAAAGAGTGCAGGATTTGTATATCGTGGTCCATCCTCAAGAGTAACCTGATGAAACTCTGCAATGCTACGAACACTGCCAAGCGTGGTTCCAACAGAAACGCCAATATCGTCGGTATTTTCCTCTGTAATAGTAACTCCGCTATCTTCGATTGCCAACTTTGCTGCGGATACTAAAAGCTTGGTGCTGCGGTCTAAGGACCTTAAACCCTTTTGCCCCATATACTGTTTGGCATCAAAATCTGTAATCTCGCCGGCCTTCTTAACATTAAATTCATCCGCATCAAAAAGCGTAACATCTTTAGCTCCGCTTTTGCCGTCTTTTAAGGCCTGCCAATGTTCTTGGCGACCAAGGCCGATGCTTGATAAAATTCCTAATCCTGTAATAACAACGCGTTTTTTCATTTTCGATTAAAAAGTATGTACTTGGCTAAAATATCGGTTTCAATATTAATTTTATCCCCTTTTTTCTTTACGCCTAAAGTTGTAACTTTAAGCGTGTGAGGAATAATATAGACAGAGAAAACATTTCCTTGAACTTCGCCCAAAGTCAAACTAATGCCGTCAATACAAACAGAACACTTTGGAGCAAGATAACGTGTAAATTCCTTAGGAATGGCAACAACATATTTTTCATAATTCTCAAGAGAAACACGCTTTTGAAGAATACCTACACAATCAATGTGACCAGAAACAAAATGGCCACCCAAGCGGTCATTAACACGCAAAGCACCCTCAAGGTTAACTGCGTCAGAAACTTTTCGCATTCCAAGCGTTGTCTTATCCATGGTTTCTTTCATGACATCAAAAGTAACCACACGCCCTTTTTTCTTAACCATGGTTAAACAAACCCCATCTACAGAAATACTGTCACCAATGCCAATACCTTTTAAAACTTTCTTGGCCTCAATAGAAATGACAATAAGATTCTTTTTATTTACAATCTTTTTAATAATTCCTTTTTCTTCAACAATTCCCGAAAACATCTCTTTCCTTTTCTTTTCTTAAGCGATGTATCCCTCGATAAGAAAATCTTTTGCCAAAGGATAAATCTGTATTCTTTCTAATGAAATCGCCTTATTAACATTTTGAGTGCCAAGGCCATCAATGGCGCTTAAAGCGCTCTGATCTCCTATAATTTTAGGAGCCACAAAAATCCATATCTTATCAGCAAGCTTTTGCGCTAAAACACTTCCAATAACTTTTGCTCCGCCTTCAACTAAAAGACTTAAAATTTCTTTCTGTGCTAATTTCTTAAAAAGTACTTTTAAGTCTACTTGTCCATTTTTTGATGGGCAGACTAAAACACAAGCACCTTTTTTAACCAGTTTATTTAACTTCTGACTACTGGCCTTCTTTGTTGTCGCAACAATAATATCTGAAGCCTTAGTATTTTTATATAAATTGCCCCTTAAAGGAATCTTAAGGGTCGAATCAACAATAATCTTTTTAAGACGCTTAGCTTGACTTTTTGCATTTAGATACGGATTATCTTTTAAAACCGTATTGATTCCAACTAAAATCGCATCAAAATCATCACGAAGTTTATGAGAAATATCCCTAGTTCCACTGGAAGTAATCCACCTCGAGTGTCCCTGGGCGGTTGCAATCTTTCCATCCAGCGTCTGAGCACATTTTACCACAACAAAAGGCATTTTTTTAGCAATATGCTTAAAAAATGGCTCATTAATTTTTTCAAGATCTTCTTTAAGGCATCCAACTTTAACTTTAATTCCAGCACGCCTTAATTTCAAAATTGATTTACCATTATTAACCGGATTAGGATCTTTCGTACCAACAATAACCTCACGAATACTATTTGCAATAATACTATCTACACAAGGCGGTGTACGCCCAAAATGCCCACACGGCTCAAGAGTTACATAAAGCGTCGCACCGCGAGCTTCCATCCCTGCTTGTTTTAAAGCAACGCTTTCAGCGTGAGCCACGCCACAACGACGATGATATCCTTGTCCAACAATTTTATTATTCTTAACGACAACTGCTCCGACCAAAGGATTCGGCGATGTTTTACCCTTAGCTTTTAAAGCTAGCTCTAAAGCTAGATACATAAATTGAGAATCTTGCGTTGATATCTTTGTCTTATCCATGAGAAGCTTGTCTTAATTGCTCAACAGCACTATAAGGCGCTTTCGCCTTGCCAATAAAAGTATTTGGTTTTCCCTCTCCATGAGCATCAGAACCACCTGTGGCGATAAGATCATGCTTTTTAACTAATCCCTCATAATATTTCTCAACCGATTTCGGACAATTCGGATAATAAACCTCAAGTCCTTTGAGGCCAGCTTTTACCAAGCTAGGAATAAGTTCATCACGCTTTGTGACCATCGGATGTGCTAAAACAGCAACGCCACCAGCTTTTTGAATAAGCTCAATCGCTTCATAAGGAGTTTGCTTGTATTTCTTAACATAGGCAGGTGCGCCTTCGGCTAAATACTTATTAAAAGCCTGCTGAAGCGAACTAACCCATCCCTTTTCCTCTAAAATCATAGCAAGGTGTGGACGACCCACAGAATCGGATTTGTTAAGCGCACAAACCTCTTCAATCGTAATATTATCAATGCCAAATTCTTTTAATTTTTCAATCATTTCTTCTATGCGCTTGATGCGAACGTCTTGTATTTCCCTAAGCTTTACTTTAAAAATTTCGTTCTTACAATCCATAAAATAACCTAAGACATGAATATCCTGATTGTTTAATTCCGAAGACAATTCAATCGCGGGAATAACTTCAAGGTCATGGAAAGCGGCAACCTTTTGAACAGGGACAACTCCGTCGACAGTATCGTGATCCGCAATTGCGATACAGCTTAAACCCTGATCAACAGCTTTTAAAACAATTTGCTCAGGGGATAACGTACTGTCAGAATAATTTGTATGAATATGAAGGTCAGCGAATTTCATTTACGAAGGTTTCTCATGCGAAGGCTCTTTAGACTTAAGAGCCTTGTCAAGAATGCCATTTACAAACTTCCCAGATTCTACATCGCCAAAACGCTTTGCAAGTTCAATAGCCTCGTTGATTGTTACCTTTGAAGGAATGTCCTCCATATAAAGCAACTCAAGGATACCAAGTCTTAAGACGTTACGGTCGATGACTGCCATTCTATCTAAATGCCAATTAGAAGCGTATTGTGTAATTTTTTGATCTATTTCGGTTAAATTTTTTTCAACGCCAGAAAGAAGAATTCTTACGAATTCGAAGATTTCTTGAGAATCCTCAATATCAACAGAAGCCAAAAACTCTTCAGACAAAGAATGAATAGACTCTTTGCGGATATCCGCCTGATAGAGTATTTTTAAAACTAATTCTCGTGCAATGGTTCGTTTGCGCATATTACCAAATTTTTGCTAAATCAAAGAACTTGATTTTAAATCTTGTTAAGAGCCTCTACCATGTCTAAGGCTGCTTCAGCAGCCTCTTGACCCTTATTATTTCCCTTTAATTTTGAACGCGCCTCGGCTTGCCGGACAGTCTCTGTTGTTAAGACGCCAAGAACAACCGGTTTTCCTGTTGAAAGAGCGACTTGCTGAATGCCATCACAAGCCCCACGTGCAACAAAATCAAAATGAGCTGTCTCACCTCTAATAACACATCCCAAACAAGCGACGGCAGCAATATTCTTCTTTTTGGCTAACTTAAGGGCCACCAACGGAATCTCCCAAGCACCAGGAACCCAAACAACAATTACGTCTGAATCTTTCACGCCTTGACGGGAAAATTCTTTAAGGCAGCCGGTCAAAAGATTTTTTGTAATAAAATCATTAAAGCGAGAAACAACAACCGCGAACTTTTTTCCTTTAGCCCTTGAAGTTTTCTTAATTATTTTTTTCATATTAAAACTTTAAAGATTCTAGAAAGTGTCCTAGTTTTTCTTTTTTCGTTTTTAGATAACTTTTATTTTTTTCATTATGCTGAATAACAATCGGCACACGCTCAACAACCTTAAGACCGTACCCTTCTAATCCAACAATCTTTTTAGGATTATTCGTTAAAAGTCTAATTTCCTTAACGCCAAGATCAACTAAAATCTGAGCACCAATACCATAGTCACGTAAATCAGCGCCAAAACCAAGCGCCTCATTAGCTTCAACAGTATCCATGCCATTATCTTGAAGATGATAAGCCTTAATTTTATTCATAAGCCCTATGCCGCGTCCTTCTTGGCGCATATAAAGAATGATGCCAGATTTATTTTTCTTAATCTCATCCATAGCCGCATTAAGCTGTTCCTGACAATCACAACGCCTAGAACCAAAAACATCCCCTGTTAAACATTCAGACTGTACGCGGACTAAAACAGGTTCTTCCCCATCAACCTCTCCCATAACAAGCGCCAAATGCGTTACCTTATCCACTAAAGACTCATAACCAACCATATTAAAATCCCCATGGACAGTGGGAAGGCTTGCTTCACCAGATTTTACAATAAGCTTCTCAGTCTTACGCCGATATTCAATAAGGCTATCAATAGTGCAAATTTTTAAATCATGCTCTTTAGCAAACCCGACTAAATCCTCAGTACGAGCCATAGTGCCGTCATCTTTCATAATCTCACAAATGACGCCTGCAGGATAAAGTCCACAAAGATTCATTAAATCAATTGTCGCCTCAGTGTGTCCAGCTCTTACAAGAGTGCCACCTTCTCGTGCTCGCAAAGGAAAAAGATGTCCTGGGCGAATAAGATCTTTCGGCTTTGTTCCTGAATCAATCAACAACCTAACAGTTTCAGCGCGATCTCCTGCAGAAATACCGGTAGTCGAATTCTTCGCCGCATCCACAGAAATAGCCCATCCAGTGTTGCCCTCATCATGCCATTCGCTAGAAGAGTCTACCATAGGTTGAAGCTTAAGCTCATCAAGCCTTTCCCCTTCCATAGGCATACAAATAAGCCCGCTAGCTTCCTTAGCCATAAATTTAATATGCTCCGGCGTAGTAAACTCAGCAGCAACAAGTAAATCGCCCTCATTTTCACGACTTTCATCATCAATAACAATAACGATTTTACCCGCCTTCAAATCTCCAAGGATTTCTTCAATTGTATTAACCATTTTTCCGTCCTTTAATATTAATATAAATATTTTTTATTATATACAAGACACCGAATTATACGACTTTTACACATAAAATTCAAGATGTTTCATGTTGTCATTTGCCAATCGTTTTCATATAATAGAAATATGAAAATAGAGCAAGTTGTTGCTAAAAAACTTATTCTTGGCCAAAAGACATTGACCTTGGCGGAGTCGTGCACCGGTGGCCTTATTGGTCATCGCCTAACAAGTATTTCTGGAAGTTCTCAATTTCTAAAAATTGGAATTGTTACGTATTCAAACGAAGCAAAAATTAAATTTCTAAAAGTCCCTCCTGCGACAATAAAAAAATACGGGGCCGTAAGCGCGCAAACAGCCAAGGCTATGGCACGCGGAGCTCTTAACTTACTGAAAACTAATTATGCGCTTAGCGTTACCGGCATTGCCGGCCCGACAGGGGCAACAAAAGCAAAGCCTCTTGGTTTAACCTATATGGCTACCGCGTGCAAAGAAAAGACAATAGTAAGAAAATTTATTCTTAAAGGAACTCGTCGGCAAATAAAAGTACAAGCCTCAGAAAAAGCTCTTTCGCTGCTTAAAAAACTAATCTAATGAGCGAAAAATCTATCCGCGCATTTATCGCGATTTCTCTCTCCAAAAAAAAATTCAAACGTTTATCAAAAATATTCAGACAAATTTAAGAAATGCGAACACCGATATTAAGTGGGCGCACCGCACAACGCCCACCCAACACTAAAATTCCTAGGTCATGTGCCAATTAAAAAAATTGGACTATTGGAAATACTTTAAGAATTGTTGCTAAAGAATTTACTATATTTTCTTTAGAAACTGATGCGATCGGAAGCTTTCCATTTAAAAACAACCCCCGCGTTATTTGGCTAGGACTTAAAAAAGGCAAGGATGCTGTTAAACCCCTTGCATCACCAATCGAAACCGAACTTAAACCTTTGGGTTTTAAAAAAGAGAAAGAAACATTCTTTGCCCATATCACATTAGGACGAGTAAGGTCTAACCGCAACATTGCAGAGCTTTCGAATGCGATTACGAATCATGGAGCAACAAGCTACCCCAGCCAAAAGGTTTCAAAAATTGTGCTCTATCAAAGTCAGCTTGCTTCCTCCGGCCCTATTCGCACTAAAGTTAATGCTTTTTCGCTATATGAAAGATAATGACTTATAAGTGAATATATGATACTATATGTAACAATATGTATGTTTATGTCTTATAGTGATACTATAGGTGTCATAAGTAAGTATCGGTAAGTTTAAGTATATCTATATGTGTAATATTTTGAAGAATTTATCTGAAAAGTAACTATAGGTAAGTATGAGTAAGTATTATAAAAAAGTAAATTTAAACAACTACAGTAAGTCTCAATGAAGAACTATCGTCGTGAACGTATCTTTGCTAAAAATCTTAAGATTTCAAAATAAAGCCAAATCAATGTCACCATCAAACCAAAGGCAGCATACCATTCCATATATCTTGGAAGTCCACGTTCTGACCCTTTTTCAATAAAGTCAAAATCTAAAATAAGGTTCAAAGCCGCAATTGCAATAACAACAAGACTAAATCCTATGCCAAGAGGTGTTGCTTCGTGAATTAAGGGAATACGTGCGCCAAAAAAACTCATAACAAAACTTAAAAAATAAATTAAGGCAATCCCTCCTGTTGCGGCAACAACCCCTAAACGAAACTTATTTGTGACTTTAATAATACCAGTTTTATAAATCATCAAAAGCGCAAAAAGTGTCCCGAATGTTAAAGAAATAGCTTGAACAACAATGCCAGGATACTGTAGCTCAAAAATTGCGGATATAATTCCTAAAACAAAGCCTTCACATAGTGCATAAAGCGGTGCTGTAAACATTGACCATTCTTTTTTAAAAATTGTAATTAAAGCCAAAATAAATGCACCAATGCCAAATCCTATAGCCATTGGATAAAAATTACTCGGTAAAGACGTCTGCCCTGTTTGGTTGAAGCTGTAAGCGATCGATTGCATAACCTGATTCCAGGCCCAATAAGCTGGCATCATAACAAGAAATAATAAAGTTAACGTTCTATTGACGCTCCCTTGAATGGTCATGGCTTCCGATTCTGCAACACGACCTATCTTTGAAAGAGCAGCCGAATTCATGGCAGGGTTTGACGATCTCATCATTTTTCGATCCTCCTTTTTATTTTATACAAAATTAATAACTCTTATAGCAATATGCATGATGATATTCGCATAAATTCCAGCGGCAACATCGTCAAGCATGATGCCAGCGCTTCCCTTCTTCTTTTCGAAAAAATTAGCAGGATAAATCTTAAACATATCAAATGCACGAAAAAGAAAAAATGCCGTAATCCATACAGAAAACTTTTCCGGCAACATAAAAAATGCAATCATAATACCTGAGACTTCATCGATAACAACGCATCCAGGGTCTTTGCATCCAAGAATCTTTTCCATTTTACCCGAAGTTAAAAATCCGAAAAATGTCACGGCTGCCCAGGCTAAAATATAAAATCCGATGCTATCAGACAAGCTAATCGCAATCAACGCTCCGGCAATACTGGCCATACTTCCTGGCATCACCGGGATATAACCGATAAAAAAGAAAGTTGTTATAATTTTAACAAAATAATTCATCTTTTATTGTGTTTTAATAAGTTTTCGGTTGCTAATAATAAACGATGCCCCAGAAATAAGCGCTAATAAAACTGCCATCATCATAGCGGCATCAATGCCTATTTTCCACCAAATTTCAACTTCTTTTGACCACCCGGACAACGCAATGGCCGAATGCTTGAAAATAATAAACCCAAGGATAACAAAAATCGCAACAATCTGAGAAACCGTTTTGTGCTTTCCGGCCTTTGCCGCAGCTAAAACAACTTTCTTCCTTAAAGCAAAAAGCCTCAAGCCCGTCACAAGAATTTCTCTTCCCAATATAAGAATAACCATCCAATCTTCGACGATATTCATGCGCAAGAACGCTAAAAAAGCAGCTAGGATAAGAAATTTATCTGCGATAGGATCTAAAAGCTTTCCGAAATCTGTTACTAGATGATATTCTCGGGCAAGGTATCCATCATAATAATCTGTTATGGCCGCCAAAGCAAAAACAACGGTGGCAGAAATTACGGCCCAAAGTGCTGGCTGACGTATCAAGACAAGAAAAATAAGAGTCAAAATGATTCGAGAAATTGTTAATTTGTTAGGTAAATTCAATTTTTATCCTTTAAAAAAGAATTAACACCGCGCAACCAAGTCATATTCGTAGCTATCGACAATGGTGGCATTGACAAAATCACCGGGTTTTAGAATACGCCGTGAGCGAACAAAAACAACACCATCGACATCAGGAGCGTCAAACTCACTTCGCCCAAGATAAAAGGTCTTTTCTCCCCTTTCCTTTTCATCGATCAAAATCTTTAACTTTTTCCCAATAAATCTTTTTAATTTCTTTCGAGAAATTCCCTGCTGAATCTCCATTAAGGCAGCATAACGCTCTTGCTTAATATCGTCAGGAACTTGATTCGGAAGTCGTGCCGCCCTCGTCCCCTCTTCCTTAGAATATGTAAAAACACCGACATGGTCAAATCCAAAATCTTTCACAAAAGAACAAAGCTGCTTAAATTCCTTGTCTGTCTCACCTGGATAGCCAACAATAAAACTACTGCGAAGACTAATTCCAAAAATAATCTTACGAATTCTTTTTATCAAGTCAATCGTCTTTTTTTGAAAAAGCCCACGATTCATGCTCTTTAAAATTCTGTCGCTAATATGCTGCAAAGGCAAATCTAAATAACGGCAAATCTTTTCTTCACGTTTAATCGTATTTAGAAGTTCGTCAGTAATATGCGCAGGATACGAATACAAAAGACGAATCCATTGCACGTTCTTTGCCTGCGCTGCGATACGCTCAAGCAAAGTGCTTAGATATTTTTCTTTATAAATATCTAAGCCATAGGCTGTGATATCTTGACCGATGATATTAATTTCTTTTATTTTCTTTTGGTCGAGAGTCTTCGCTTCATTTAAAATTGATTCTACGTGGCGCGACGAAAACTTTCCCTTAATCTGCGGAATAACGCAAAAGCTACAATAATTATAACAACTCTCACAAATTTTCAAATAGGCAAAAGACTTTGGCGTCAGCTGCACAGACGGCGATATTTTCTTTCTTTCAAAAGGCAAAACCCCGTTAATAAAATCCACCTCTTTAAATTCAGCGGCGAGCTCCTTCGGATAACGCTCGGCAAAACATCCTAAAACAGCAATCTTTTGGATCTTCCCTCTTTTCTTTAGATCGACCAAGTCTAAAATCGTATCAATGGTCTCGTCTTTAGCATCACCGATAAAAGCACACGTATTCACGATGGCAACATCAGCTTTTTTGATATCGACAATCTGATGACCCTTCCTTTGAAGCTGCCCTAAAATAAGTTGAGAGTCGACAAGATTTCTTGCGCAGCCTAAATTGATTAGACCTATACGGGAAGGTTTTAATTTTTTAAAAAAGATAGGACTTCTCACGGGATGTGATGTTTAAAATTAATCTTTTATATAAAATCCACTTTTGGTAACAACAATGCTTTTAATATTCCGCGTCGTGTTGCCCAATGATGTTAAAATACGGCCGTTGAGCTCAAGTTCTAGCTCTTTAATATTTTTGCCCGAAAGCTCAATCTTATCGTTGGCCTGCCAGCTCTCGGTGGTTCCGCGAGTAAACGTCCCTCGAAACACAACCTCTCCATCAACCTTAACGAGAAGCCAGCTTGCTTTTTGTGCACGAACAACTAAATTTACTCTTTTTGTAACTTTTACCGCTGGCGTGACAGCAGACGCCTTTTTGATAGTCTCGGGTTTAGCCTTTTCTTCAACAGGCGCGGAAGGAATAACAATTTCTTTCTTTTTTATTACTTTCTTCTTTGATGCAATCGGCTGACTTATTTTTTTTGATGCTTCTACTCCTGAAGAAGCTTTCTTAACCACACACCCAACGATACGAATAAGAAGAAGAACTGCGATAGCAACAAGTGTCCATTTAACAATCTGGCGCATTTGTTTTCGAGATAAATGAAAAAGGCTATCGTCATCCCAGAGTGTGCGTCCTCTATGAAATTTTGTTGGCTCAGGAATTTTTTCTGGTTTATAATCGTCGATAACTACAGAAAGATCTAGTTCAAGATAATTGGCATAAAGCTTCACAAATGCACGATAATAAAAATCCGTAAGCGTTCGAACTTTGTATCCCTCTTCAATAGCCTTGAGAGCATCTAAGGGAATTTTAGTAGCCTCGTGAATTGTATCAAGCGAAATCCCCTTAGCTTCACGAGTCTGCTTTAAAAGCTGTCCTTTTTCTAAGCGATCACTCATCATCTTGCTGCTCCTCATCCGGATTCATATTTTCCATAAGCCACTCTTCGCGATTAACTAAAAGCTCACGAGCCTTACTTCCGCGATATGGTCCCACAATGCCCTCTTGTTCCATCATATCGACAAGACGCGCGGCACGCGTATAGCCTAACCGCATACGGCGTTGCAAAATAGAAACAGAAGCCTGCCCTGTCTCAACAATAACTCGAACCGACTCATCATAAAGTTCATCTTTTTGTTGAGAAACACCTGCAGCAGAACTTGTCTGCTTTTTAATAATGCCTTCATCATATATTGGCTCTTGCTGAACTTTGATAAAATCAATCACTTTAGAAATCTCGTCATCAGAAACATAGCAACATTGCCCACGGATAGGCTTAGCCTCGCCTGGTTTTAAAAAAAGCATGTCCCCTTTTCCTATTAAATTTTCTGCGCCGTTTGCATCCAAGACTGTACGAGAGTCAACTTTAGAAGCTACCTTAAAAGAAACACGCGCCGGGAAATTAGCCTTAATAACACCGGTAATAACATCGACCGATGGCCTCTGTGTGGCTAGCACTAAATGAATACCAACAGCGCGGGAAAGTTGCGCTAGCCTCGTAATCGCGCTCTCAACCTCTTTAGGACAAATCTGCATCAAGTCAGCTAACTCATCAATGACAACAACAATATACGGCATATTGTTATCTTTTTTATGGTAGTCAGCAATGTTTCGTGAACCTGTCTTTGCTAAACGATTGTAACGACTCTCCATTTCACCAACAACCCAATGAAGCGCAGCAGTAACTTTTTTAGGATTTGTAACCGCAGGGCACAAACAATGAGGAATAGGATTATACTGACTAAGCTCAACCATCTTAGGATCAACCATCAAAAATTTAACTTCCTCAGGCGAATATTTAAAAAGCATCGAAAGAATAATACTGTTTAAGCAAACTGTCTTTCCTGCCCCTGTTGTTCCAGCAATTAAAAGATGTGGCATGTCAGCTAAATCAGCCACCATAGGTTTTCCTGCAGTATCTTTTCCTAAAGCTAATGTTAAGCGTGATTTATTAGAGCGAAAATTACTCTGCGAAAGAACATCCTTAAGAAAAACCATGCTTGACGAAAGATTAGGAACTTCAATGCCCACACGGTTTTTACCCGGAATAGGTGCCAAAATGCGAACGCTCTGCGCCTTCATTGCAAGAGCAATATCATCAGAAAGTGTTGTAATACGCTGAACTTTGACGCCGGGTGCTGGTTCAAGCTCGTAGCGGGTAATAACAGGTCCCCGCTCGATATCAACAACGCTAACGGTAACACCAAACTGCGCCAAAGTTTCCTCAAGCGTTTTAGCTCCAGACATCAAATCGCCCTCAAGTTTTTGTGAAGAAACTGGCGGCGGATCTAAAAGTAATTCTAAAGATGGCAGATGATACTCGCCTATAGGTTTGGGAGTATCTTTAACAACTGCCTCCTCCCTCGTTGGTGATTGTGCTACACGTATTTTTGGCTTCCCTAGGCCAAAGAGTGGCGACGGCTTAGACTCTTCTTTCTCAGTTTCAGACTTTGTGGATTTTGTCTTTAATAATTTCTGAACTGCCTTCTCTTGGTTGGCCTTAGTCTTGACCTTAAGACGGGACGAAAGACTTTCTTCCCTCTCCTCTTTCTTATTCTGCAAATATTGAATAAATTTCTTTATGGAGTCAATAGCCTTTAGAATAAAGGGATAGACAAGAAATTCACCAATCACGATAGATGTCAAAACGGCTAACGTGCTTAGAATGATATACGTTCCTGTGCGCCCAAAATACTTAATAAGAAAGTCTGCAATCGTAATGCCAAGAATTCCGGCGCGGTCAAAACGCGTTTCATGAATTTGCGAACCTAACATACTAAACAAGGCGCTTACCACTGTAAAAATAACACCGAAGCTTGCAACCTTTGAGGCCGAAACTTCGATGTCTCGATTCGCAAATTTATTCCAACTCCAAAAGAATAAAAAGACAACGATAAAATAGGAACTGTATCCAATAACAAACAAAAGTGCCCCAGCTAAATATGCACCAAAAATACGGATTAGATTTTCAGCAGGGACATTTGGGTGAGAAGTATACCACCAAAGATCCGACGGAGTAAATGAAACGAGACTGGCTAAAAGAATAAGTGCTGTCGCCAGTATCAGAATCGCTTTTATCTCATTTATGTACTGCGATTTCATTCGGCTTGTTTTTTACTTAAGTTCACTCTTTTCTGATCATCAATCTTAAGAAGCTTAACCTTGAAGCGGTCTCCAACCTTAACAGCAGACTCAACGTCCTTAAGATATTCGTTTGAAAGTTCGGAAACGTGAACTAACCCTTCTTTACCTGGAAGAAACTCACAGAAGGCACCAAAATTCATGACCTTCTTAACAACAGCGTCATAAATTTTCCCAATTTCTGGATCCTGGGTAATGCCTTTTACAATTGCAACAGCTTTTTCGCAAGATGCCGCATCCGGCGATGAAATAAAAACTTTTCCATCATCAGAGATATCGATTGCAGCCTCTGTATCGGCAATAATTTTTTTAATCACGCGCCCCCCTGGTCCAATAACCTCCCCGATTTTAGAAGGATCAATCTGAAGCTCAACAATCTTTGGAGCATATTCAGAAACCTTTTCACGAGAAGAAGGCAAAGCTGCATGCATTTTATCAAGAATTTCAAAACGCGCTTTCTTTGACTGCGCGAATGCTTTCTCTAAAATTTCCATGCTGATTCCATTAATCTTTAAATCAAGCTGAATAGCAGTAACGCCTTTACGTGTTCCAGCGACTTTAAAATCCATATCGCCAAAATGATCTTCAACGCCTAAAATATCCGTTAAAAGAACTGCTCTATCTTTATCTGTAACAAGTCCAATCGAAATGCCCGCAACCGGATCTTTGATCGGTACACCAGCATCCATCAAGCAGAGCGTTCCAGCACAGACAGTTGCCATGCTTGAAGAACCGTTAGACTCTAAAATTTCAGAAACAATGCGCACCGTATAAGGAAAATCTTCCCTTTCCGGAATAATCGCGCACAAAGCTTTTTCCGCTAAAGCACCATGGCCAATTTCTCGACGGCCGGGTCCTCGCATTGGACGAGTTTCTCCAACGCTAAACGACGGAAAATTATAATGTAGCATAAAAGATTTATAAGTTTTTCCAATTAACGCATCAATCATCTGCTCATCGCTTCGCGTCCCTAAGGTTGCGATCGATAAACTCTGTGTCTGCCCACGAGTAAAAAGAGCTGACCCATGTGTTCGAGGCATAATGCCAACTTCACAACTAATAGGACGAACATCCTCAACACCACGTCCATCGATGCGTCGATTTTCTTCTAAAACAACCTTACGGAGCTCTTCAGCTTCAATCTCTTCTAAAGCCGCTTTAATGGCAGATGCAGGAACTTCATCCGCATCACCTTTGAATTCTTCAAAAACTGAAACATCACTCAAAAGCTCTTTAGCAAGATCACTAGCCGCAGTTTGACGTTCGTCTTTATCTGCAATTTTATAAATCTCTTTAAACTTCGCTGAAGCAAGACTGCGAACTTTATCAACTAAAGCTGGATTAACTTCACTTAATTCAACATCAGCTTTTGCCTTTCCGATGTTTTTTGCAAGTTCCTCTTGCATCGTGATAAGCGCTTGTAGCTTCTCGGAAGCAAATGTAACAGCCTTCAAGACTGTTTCTTCCGCAACTTCCTGAGAATCGCCTTCGATCATTACAATTCCTTCTTTAGATCCAACAACCGCTAAATCAAGAGGGCTTCCCTCTCTCTGAGTAAACGTTGGATTAAGAACAAGCTCGTCATCAACCATTCCAACGCGTACCGCACCAACTGGGCCAGCAAAAGGAATATTTGAAATCATTAAAGCGGTTGATGCGCCGATCAACCCTAAAAGATCAGAAGCATTTTCACTATCGCTGCTTAAGACAAGAGAAACAATTTGAACGCTGTTAAAAAATCCTTTTGGAAAAAGCGGTCGAATTGGCCTGTCGATAAAACGTGCAGCTAAAATCTCATCCTGAGAAGGTCTTCCTTCTCGTTTAAAAAATCCACCAGGAATTTTCCCGGCAGCATAAGTCTTTTCTTGATATTCAACCGTTAAAGGAAAAAATCCTAAATCCTTCTTAGATTCTTTTGACATACACGCAGTCACAAGAACAACGGTTCCACCGCATGTAACGGTGACGGCTCCACCAGCTTGCCTAGCAAGCTTTCCTGTTTCAATAATAATATTCTGATCCCCGAAAGGAACTTCTATTCGTTCGGTCTTCATTGACAACCTCACTTACGTAATTTTAATTTTTTGATAGTTTCTTCGTATTTTTGGGGATTTTTTTGCTTTAAAAAGGCAATATGACGCCTTCTGGCGCCAATCATCATCAAAAGACCACGGCGAGAATGAAAATCCTTTTTATGAACTTTCAAATGTTCGGCTAATTCATTAATCCGCTGAGTCAAAAGCGCAATCTGAACAACTGAAGATCCGGTGTCTTTTGCGTGAACCTTAAAGCTATCAATTAGTTCTGTTTTCTTTTCTTTTAGTAACGACAATTTTAACTTCCTCCTTCTCCTGGTTTATATCCTACGCTATTATGTACTTTTCTTTAAAGTTTGGGCATTATACTAGTTATATTAATATTAGTCAAGTAAAGAGATGGAAGGCAACAAAACTATTCCTGCAGAGCCCTCACACAATTGCGGCCATCAGCCTTGGCTTGATACAGGGCTTTATCAGCCAAATGAATAAAATCTTTAGTTGTTTTAGCCTTATTGATAGGATAGGATGTCACCCCGATACTTAAGGTATTGCTAATAATAACTTTCGGGGTGAGTTTAAATTTCTTGCCAAAAACACTCTCTCGAATACGCTCAGCAGCAACATGAGCGCCCTCCTTTTCAGTGCCGCCTAAGATGACCAAAAATTCATCTCCTCCATAACGGCCAATTAAATCTGTCGTACGTAACAATTTTTTTAGAAAAATTGCCACTTGTTTAAGCATTTTATCGCCAATTTGATGACCAAAATTATCATTAATCGGCTTAAAATAATCAATATCAATCATCAAGCAAGCCATTGGCTCATTATAACGCCGGCAGCGACTAAATTCTTCATCAAACCGATTTGTAATAGATTTATGATTTAAAAGACCTGTCAAGCTATCTTCTCGAGCAACACGCTTGAGATAATTCTCTTTTTTCTTACGTCTGGTAATATCTTCAATAGTCACAATAATACGAGAAAGAGCTTCTTCATCTTCATCTAACACAGCAACGCGAAGCCAAAGCTCATATCTCTTGCGATCTGCCCCTTGAGTTTTAAATTCTTTTTCAAAAATTTTATCACCACTTGTAAGGGCAACAAACTCATCAATCAATACAAGGATGTCATTTTTAGTAAGTGTCTTACCAAAACGCTGTAAAAGCTCTTTCTTAGTTTTTGCTCCATAAAGATTAAGAGCAGCTTTATTTACATCAAGAACTTTTATCCCCTTGAAGGCACATTCAACAAGCTGCGAATTTTTAAGAAGATACTTGCGATAATTAATAACTTCCTGCTTCTTCAATTGTTCCAAAAGCTTCGCAAAACACGAAACATCCTCTTCCCATATCCCGATGGGTGAATTCTCAAAAATAAGCCTAAGCCTCTCGTACTCTTTATTATTATTCTTTATAGCCATAATATCTCTTAATTCTAAATCTTCTCTATCCTTAGTATATATTTTCCACCGATTTCTTTAAAGAAAATTATTCTAAATTTTCCTTTTGTAATCCATTCTAAATCTTCTTTTTGGTTCTTCTTCACGATGCAATATGTATAAGGGCGCTCATTTAAGAAATCAATCACAGCCCCCGGTGAGCTCAAAAAAGGAATTGAATAGTGAGGACTAAAATACCCTTTTCCATTAATATCGATAACAGCAACAGGACGATCAGTGTAATAGCGAACACCTCTTGCATAAAATTTACTTGATAAAATAGGATTAGAACTATTATCAATTGTCTTAAAAACATCACAAATTTTCTTACACGATACCCAGGGCTCAGCGTAGTTGTAGCCAAAAATAAGAGCAACGAGCAGACAAACCGGGATAAGCGCTGTGACAACAAAAATCTTAACAATTTTCCGATGAATCATTGCCCATAGAAACACCAGTCCACAAATAAAAATTAACACCGCAAAAACATCAGCCGAGGTAGTACTCTTTAAAATATCCTGATAGCGCCTTGCAAAAAACATAGCAGCAAGCCCACCGATGATAAGAACAGCCGAAAAAGGATACCCAAAAAAACTTGTCAGTTTACCAAAAGTTTTTGGCTCTTTTAGTAATTGTGCAAAGTAAAATCCTAAACAAATAGCAATCGCTGGAAAGACAGGAAAAATATAACTTGCTAACTTAGACTGAGCAACTTGCATCAAAAACCAAACAAGCGCAATCCAGATACCGAGAAAAACAAAAATACCTCTCTCGGAAACTTTAGATCGTAAATTTCTAGAAATTGCACTTCCTGCTGGAATCACAAAAAATGTCCACGGGAAAATACCAGCTGCCATCGTCATAAAATAAAAATACCAGGTGTTACTTTTTTGATGCTCAGCAACAAAAATACGGCGTACATGAACGTTATACCAGTATTCTTCAATAAACACTTTTCCATAAAGCTTAATCATGACAACATGCCAAGGAACAGAGATGACAAGAAATGCTAAAAACCCAAAAAATGTTGCGCGACAAAACAAAAATTTTATATCTCGTTTATACAACAAGAAAAAAACTATCGTTCCAAAAGGAAAAATAAAACCAAGGATACCTTTTGTCAAAACAGCAATCGCGCAAGACGAAAGACAAAGAATAAGCCCGACGCTCTTTCGAGATGGTACGCTATAGGCCCAATAAAAAAGTGCTAACGCCAAAACAATCCAGACAGAAAAAACCATATCTGTCAAAACAGCACGCGAAAGGGCAAGCCATATAAAGCTAGTTGATAAGACAACTCCTGAAAAAAAAGCAGTTTTCTTATCTCGAAACAAAAGCCACGCCATCCAATAAGTAATCAAAACACCAAGTATTCCAAAGAGGGCCGGAATAAAACGCGCCCCGAAAGCTGTCATGCCAAATAATTTCATGGCAAGAATTAAAAGCCAATAAGTAAAAATTGGCTTCTCAAACTGCGGAGCATCGAAGATATAGGGTGTCGCCCAACTATTCGTAAGCATCATCTCTTTTGCTGTTTGAACATAAAAAACCTCATCCGGATGCGTCAGGCTAATAGCCCCATTTCCTAACATCAAAGTAAAGAATGAAATTCCGAGCAAGATAAGAATTAATTTTCGATGGCTCATCTGATTCACTTATTGCCCCTCCCCTTTAATTAATTGATCAACGGTAACAAATTCAAATCCCCTTTTATCAAGCTCCCTCGCAAGAAGCGGAATCGTCGCAACTGTTTGAGACCGATCGCCTCCTTCAGCCTTTAAAACCCCTCCGCTATCGTGAAAAAGAAGAATGTCGCCACTCTTAACACGCTTAGAGATAACATTCACAATGCGCCTTGCGTCAAAGGTAACCCAATCTTTTGAATTTAAAGACCACAGGACAACTTCATAGCCCATGCCTTTAATTTTTTTCTTAATAGATCCGCGTAACCAAGCCTTCGGAGGACGAAAATATTTCGTTGTGCGCCCAGTCACTTGCTCAATAATATGCTCAGTATATTTAATCTCTTCTTCAATTTCTTCTGGACGATAATAAAATAAAACATTATGGGCATAACCATGATTTTCAATCTCATGACCTTCTTCAGCAACCTTACGCGCCACTTCCGGATACAATTTAACATGACGCCCACCCATAAAAAATGTTGCCTTGATGCCTTCTTTTTTTAATTCATACAAAATCTGAGAAGTCCAAATTGGTGATGGTCCATCATCAAATGTTAAAGCAACTTTCTTTTTCTCTGTTTTAACGCGGTAAAGTGTTCCTCGGCGAGTCAAAATAGCTTGATCAAAGAAAACACAGAAATAAAATATCCCTGCGCCAATAAAAAGAAAAACAAATAAAGTAAGAATAATCCAGGACATATGTTTTTATGAAAAGGTAATCAGAGACGGGTCATAGCCCTCTGGCTTTTCAAATCCTAATAAATTTAAAAGTGTTGCCGCGACATTCGAGAGGCCCTTTTTCTCAAGGTTAGCCATTTGGTATTCACCCTTATAGCTACTATCGATAATCACAAAAGGCACAGGATTTAGCGTGTGCGCTGTACGCACAATCTTTTTCCCATTCTTCTCTGTAAACATCTCATCAGCATTACCGTGATCTGCGGTTACAACAGTAATGCCACCTAACTCATTAACGACTTCGATTAATCGGCAAATGCACTCATCCTCAGACTCTAAAGAAATTTTAATAGCCTCTTCAATGCCAGTGTGTCCGACCATATCTCCATTAGGAAAATTAATCCTCCCGAATTGATACTCTCCGCTTTTTAAAAGCTCAATAGCTTTTTCAGTGATTTCATAGGCCTTCATTTTTGGAGCTTGGTCAAACTTAATTTTATCCGACAAAATCTCAACATACTTTTCTTTTTGCTCATCAATATATCCAGATTTATTTCCATTCCAAAAATATGTTACATGGCCATACTTTTGAGTCTCAGAAAGCGCAAAAGATTTAATACCGCTGTCACAAAGATACTCCCCTATTGTCTTGTCAATTTGAGGCGGATTAACTAAATAATTCTTAGGAACTTTTAAATCCCCATCATACTCCATAATTCCGGCAAATATAACATCAGGATAACGTTCACGGTCAAATTCATTAAAATCTTTTTCATCAAATGCGTGGGATATCTCAATAGCACGGTCTCCTCTAAAATTAAAAAAAACAACCGAATCCCCATCCTCGATAGTCCCAATAGGTTTATCGTCTTCGACAATAACAAAAGAATCTAAATACTGATCCGTAATCTTTTCATCCTCAGCATAATACGTTTCAACAGCTTCACCTGCCGAAGAAAAGGCCCTCGCTTTTCCTAAAACATGAGCATCCCAGCCTCGTTTGACCACAGACCAATCCGCATTATAACGATCCATTGTTGTTATCATGCGTCCGCCGCCAGAAGCAATCTTATAATCGCAGCCAAATTCTTTATTCAAAAGATTCAAAAGCTCTTCCGTCTTACCAATATATGTTGGAGCTGTTTTTTCACCAACATCACGTCCATCTAGCAAAATATGAAGCCTGACTTTTTGAACGCCGTCTTTGGCGCACTGTTTAACAAGGGCAAACAATTGATCAATGTGTGAATGAACATTACCATCAGAAAGCAGACCAATCAGATGAAATGTCTTTTCTTTTGAAATTGGATTTTCAATTAATTTCTTCCAGGTGGGTGTTGTAAAAATTACGCCAGAGTCAATGGAACGGTCAACTAACTTTGCACCTTGCGCAAAAACACGTCCAGCGCCTAAGGCATTATGCCCTACTTCGCTGTTTCCCATATCATCATCAGTAGGAAGCCCTACTGCTGTCCCATGAGCTTGAAGGGCTGTAGAAAGCGGAGCCTCAAAAAGTTTGTCCAGGCATGGGGTGTCGGCTACAAAAACACCGTTTGTAGCATCTTTTTTTCCAAGCCCCACCCCATCCATAATGATGAGTAAAAGCGGGCCTGTGCGTTTCTGAAAACTTTTAAGAAAATTTAATTGAAGAGGCATAGTCATTAATACGTATATAAATACTTAACTTATTTTACATAAAAATGGAAATTTTAAAACTAGTTTTTCAATTATTTTGATTGGAGCAAAAGGAAGGGATTTTAAATATGAATTTTTAAATCATTGTACTTAAGCCATTCTGAAGCAAAACGCTTGTACCAATCATCTGCAGCGGGTTGAAACCCAACATCCTGGCCTTTTTTTTCGCCCTCGAACCATTGATGACGCTGAATTTCATCAACAACGCGTCTATCTCTAAGCAGGTCATCTAGTTTATATTTGCACATGGTTCTCCTTTATCTGTTTATATTCTACCCCGAAAGAGCTCATTCTGTCAAGAAAATTAAATTTCAAGTAGAGATTTAAGTTACTCTGATACAAGTATTTACATCAAAAGGATTTGCCCTCATAGCTAGCGAGAACAAATACGGGTAGGAACCCTTGAGATGGCGCATATAATTTAGCCATTGGATAACTAAGTGGCCATAAACTCGATTTAAGTCACCTGCCAAGTGGCGTACATCTGCACCTTGAGACAAACTCAAATCATCGCGCCTAGATAATTCATCCATAAGATGAAACACGGACCATAACAAATTCGTAAACGACTCATGCTCTAAAAGATTGGGGTTAGCTAAAAAATTAACAAGACAAAGTCGTTTTGATAAAAGCAAAGTTTTAACCGCTTTCAAATCTCCTTTACTGATATCAATATCCACCTTACGGGTTTCAATATACTTCTGTGCATGTACGAAATCTTTTTTGGTCCACTTCGTTGTGATGACCAACTCCTGCCCTGCATACTCTTTTGTGTTATCAAACTTAACGAAAAGATCTAAAAGGTCAGTCCCAACCTCAGCAAAAAAAGTTCCAATAAGCATATTCATTTTGTTCAAAAGCGACCGTTTCTCTTTTAAAGTGAGCAAACGGTTCAGAACAATCGTGACTAAAAGAACTTCTAAGAATACAAAAGCAATATCCCCGATTAAATAAATAAAAATATGATGTGCGTCATGGAAAATAAGATAGTGAATAAAATAAACCAATGCCGAAAGCGCCACCAAGCTTATTCCCAGCCACACTTGCCAGTTAAAAATTTTCTTAAGCTTTTTCATAGATTTTCCTATTTATAAATATTTCCTTTTGACGGAATATACTCCCTCATAAGATCCCCCTCTGGAGTATAATATTTTGCCCATATCAGCATACTATCTTTATACAAGCTTCTCTCTCGAACATTTCCATATTCGTCATAAACAATTGCTTCGCCTTGCGCTGACCCCTCCACATAATTTGCATCACGGCTTACCTTCCCATTTGAATGAAAATTCTGTACGTGCCCATGCGTCTTGCCATTTTTAGAGGGAATGGAAGCCATCAAGTTCCCAAGCCCATCATAATTATGACGTTTATATTTTTCTCCATTCAAGGAATACGTTTCACTGCTTAACTTTCCACTCTTCCTAAAATATTTCTCTGTGCAATGCTCACCTTTTTCATCGTCGTGGTACAAAAAAACTCTTTCAATCGTCCCATCTTTACGATATCGATGGTCCAGTCTAATTCCTGCCTCAACCTTTTGAGAAAAAAGAACCTTCCCTTGCCCAGCATAACTCCGCACCTCTTTTAAAACATTCTCCCGATAGATCTCTTCTCTGACAAGAACTCCTTCTTGAGAATAAGTTTTAAAAGAACCTTCAAGTCCAAGGTCATTGACCGTCCACTCAAGATTAAGCTTTCCGTTTGGATAGTATTCTTTTTGAAGCCCGAAGCTGCGGCCTTTTTCATAAGTTCTTTCTGAAACAAGCCATCCTTCCAGACTATAGTTTTTAAAGATTCCATCTTCTAGGCCATTTTTAAAATAACCTTCGAACTTTAAACTACCATCAGAATAATACTCTTCGTAGGGACCGTTTTCTGGGTAATTAAGACCAAAAGATGCACTACAAAAGAACGCACCGATAAAAATTGTCAGGATAACTATTTTTTCAAACATTAAATCCCTACGCGAATTCGATACTTAACAGTGACTTCGCCGTCTTTAGGAACATTGACGTCAAAACGCGCGGTAAATGCTCCAATTTTCTCATATCGGTGACTATTAGAAATCATAGTCCAGTTACCATAAAGCGGTTCAATGAGGCCAACAGTTACAGCTTCTTTCTTATGATTACGCACAGTTATTTCCCATTCTGTTTCATACATGCGCGTAGAAATCTGACGAAAATCTGTTTGTTTGCGCTCTGCCACGATATCAAAAGCCTCGCCGACTTTGATTTTTACCTCTTCATCTTTAGGTGTGTGGTCAATGCGATCTTCACCGATAAACTGCAACGAACCTTTATCATCTTGCTTGTAAAGACGTATGATCCCAGCAGGCAAAGGCATCCCAAGCTTATTTCTTTCTTCGTTTTTGAATTTTACAAAAACTTTAATTTTTTGTTTTGGAATTTCTTCGCGGTATTGACGCGTATAATACCCTTGTTCACCATAGACTAAAAATTCTTTTTCAATATTAAACCCATTGGCTTCCAACAAGCTGATTTGTTTTGTCTGATTATTCTTAATATCTGTCTGACGCTGCAAATCATAGATATGATATTCAAAAAATGCTTGTTCGTGAAACTGGGGTGCTGCCATGGATTTCATAGCCAAATCTTCCATGGCATACCGCAATCCACCGCCCCGATTTTGCTGAACACGATTAACATCACCGGCAACAAGTTTTAATTTAGCATGATTATAGGTCGCGCCACTTTTGTTGTCGATGGTAACCCAACCCGAGAGGTCTGCGCCGGTATCTTTTTTATCTAACACCAAAACATAATCTGCTTTCCAGTTGATGCCGTTAGTCAGATACGAAACTTGAAGATCATGCGCCTTGGCGCTACTTGCATACATCCATGTTAAAGTTGGCTTAGCAATTAAATTTTCCGGAATCTTTGGCAAAACTTGATAACCCGGATAGCCTAAATAGATTTCCTCTCCGACTTTATAAATTTGTCCATTGTTATTGCTTAGCAACGTTGCCTCAATAACACTTTTACAATCCTGATACTGATTGTTTTCCATCAGCTTAATTTTCTTGCCGACATACTTATCTAGAAGCTTGTCTCGATCCATTAAGTCATATTCATAATTTTGTTCTAACACTGCGAATTTGTCTGGCGAGCTTAAAGATTTGGCATGAACTGTCACGGGCATAATCTGGGCAGCCACATCCATAAATTGAAGCTCGTTTTCTTGCCCTGTTGGCAAATTGATTTTACGCGTATCTTTAACAAGTCCAAGATTCGAATTATAAACCGTAACCTCAACACCTGTTTGATCATCGATAGTAGATTTGGTTACAGTCTGTGCCTGTGCAAGTGAAAATGAAAACAAAACAACAGTAACAACTAATAAAATCTTCCTCATGATTCCACCCCCTATTTTAAATTTTACACACTAAACCGAAAAAAAGTTACATCTCCGTCTTTCATTTCATATTCTTTGCCCTCAAGAGACACTAAATTCTTTTGCTTAAGAGCTCCATAGCTACCTTCACGCTTTAAATCATCATATTTAAAAATTTCTGCACGAATAAAACCGCGTTCCATATCCGTATGAATTTTACCAGCAGCCTGCGGCGCTTTGGTGCCTTTAGAAATAAGCCAAGCACGAGATTCTGTTGGTCCAGCGGTAAAAAAACAAATTAAGCCTAAAAGCTCTTGGCCTGCCTTTGCAAGTTTTGCTAATCCAGGCGAGGTAATACCCGCATCCTCATAATAACTATTTCGATCTTCAAGAGGTAACTCTAAAATTTCTGCCTCAAGTTTTGTTGATAAAACAATAACCTGCGTCTTTTCTTTTTCTGCTAATTCTCTTAAAGGATTAAGCATGTCGTCACATGGATCTCCCTCAGATGTATTGGCAACATAAAGAATCGGTTTCATGGTTAAAAATTGGAACTCTCCAACGATATCTTCTGACAGATTAAGCGAACGTGCAGACTTTCCATCATTAAAACCCTTAATAGCAATATCCAAAGCCTCTATTTTATTCTTTGCGCTTTGGTCTCCGGATTTTGCAACTTTCATCAAACGATCATAAACTTTTTCTGCTTGCTGCAAATCCGCAAGCAACAATTCAGTTTCGATAGTCTCAGCAGCATGAATTGGATTTAGGTCTCCTGTGGCGTTAACAATGTTCTCATCATGAAAACAGCGGACCACATGACAGATCGCATCGACGTTACGAATATTTGCTAAAAATTTATTTCCCAAACCTTCGCCCTGACTTGCCCCTTTAACAATGCCAGCAATATCCACAAACCGAATTCCACTTGGCGTAATTTTTGCACTTTCAAACTCTTTGGCCAAATACGTCAGTCTTTCATCCGCTAGTGGCACAATACCGATATTGGGCTCTATGGTTGTAAACGGAAAATTTTCCGCTGCAACGCCAGCGCCTGTTAGTGCATTAAAAAGTGTGGATTTGCCTACGTTAGGAAGGCCAACAATTCCAATTTCCATAAATTATATCACTCTCTATAAAATCGATATGAGTACATCAACAATGCTTTGATCAATTGTGTCCCCCATATCGCGAAGGGCTTTTTTAGCTTGATCTTCGGTTAATGCTTTTCGATAAGGACGGTCTGTCATAATTGCATCCACAATATCTGCAACCGCTAAAATACGCACCAAAGGATGAATCTCCTCACCCTTCAACCCATCTGGATATCCGCTACCATCAAGTTTTTCATGATGGTGGCGAATGATATCACATAAATTTGATAAAGATGTTACAGGTTTAACAATGCCCTCACCAATAGCTGGATGATTTTTCATAACCACCCACTCTTGATCATTCAAAGGGCCTGGCTTACACAAAATGTCATCTGTCACACCGATTTTCCCGAGATCATGAAGACGAGCTGCATCTCGCAAAATCCTCTTGTCTTCTTCGTTTAGATTCATTTTTTCAGCAATCTTAACTGAATAATCAGAAACTCTGTCTAAGTGCCCGCGCGAATATGGATCCTTGGCCTCAACCGCAAAAGCCAAAGCTGAAATAATATCAAAATATGTTTTTTCGGCATCCACGTTGAGCTTGTCATTTTCAACGGCAACAGCCGTCTGCAGGGCGACACTACTCACCAATGAAATCTCTTCATCGCCAAAATTTATATCAACTGTACGTCCACAAATCGCAATAACACCCAAAACCTTATCATGAATGAGCAACGGAGCAGCAACCATAGGAAATTCGAAAAGGTCTTGTTTGGCAACAGCCTTCAGAGCCACCTCATCCATCTTAGGAACAACGAGATTCTGCTTGGAAAGTATGACGGAGCTAAAAATACTATTATCGATTGAAAATTTTGTTTTCCTAGTAACTTTCTTATTATCTCCGTAAATCGTGTTAACATACAGCTCAGTTCTTTCTTCATCTGTTAAAAACAAAATTCCTGATTTACCGCCAATGGCCTGGGCGATGGTCTCAACGATAAGCTCCAAAAAAGTATCAATATTCTGAATCGAGGAAATGCCTTCGCCAACGCGCGTTAAAACAGTTTGAAGCGTCTCTTTAGCGAGCTCAAGTTTTTGAACATTCTCTTCAAGCTTTGTAGTAACCTCGTTAAACGTGCGCGTTAAAACAGCAACCTCATTATCTCCCTCTTGCATCTTTTTTAATTTTTCTTGACCAAAAATATTCTCCAGAGCGGTCTTGCTGGCTTTAGTCACGTTCATAATTTTACGTAAAATAAGACTCATTACAAAATAACCAACGCCGATGCCCAAAACAACAAACATTAGGGTCATGCTTAAGTTGTCAGCCGTCAGCTCAAGCTCTCCACCACTTTTAAGTTGCACATAAAGATAGTAAATAATTCCAAGGGGAATAATAGAAATCAGGATAAACAGAATGTTAAATTGGGAAACAAGAGAGGCCTTGGCAAAAGGTGTCATCTTGGGTTTCGTTGTCACGTGTTCTCTCCTTATAATAACCATAATAATATTAGTAAATAAAAAAAGACAAGTGATTATAGCATACTCACCTGCCTTAAGACAACAATGCTTTACGATAGCTCTCTACTGCTTCCTTACCGTCGCCTCACCTAGTCGAGTTAGGCTCAAAGCCTCGTCTTCTGCTCCCTCTCCCTCATTTAAACCCATTAACATGTTAAAATTTGTAATCGGAATAATGTTAATAATAACAGGAACAAAACCCTCAGCTTGACTTAGCGTCGCTGCATCAATTTCAGGAATATTAAATGCTACGCCCTCGCCTTTGGTCTCGACCTCAAACCCATCTGCATCGAAATCAATGCCTCCGGGTTTTTGAATTGACGGGGAACCTGCGCGCCCATCGATACTGCTTTTAGGTTTCGTGGGGCTATTTCCCCCAGAGATTGAGGTGTGTTTTTCTATCGCGATGGAAAAACCTTCGCTTGGGAAATCTATTGTCTCCATGCCTCGCATACCCAACCCTATGGCGTCACGAATAGCACGAAAACTTTCTGGCGAAATTAAAACTATATCTGTCCCAATCTTATCCCTCCTTATCGAAGATAAAAGCTCTACATCTCGATTACCTCGACTTTCTTTTTTTAATCGCGTTAAAATATCTCCGCGCCCTTCGAGCATTTCTCTAACCTCGGAAAGATTAAAAGACCTTACCAGCTCTAAAATAAAATCTTCTAAGTCTTTCGCAAGACTTTCTAAAGAATCTTTTGATGACCTCTCCGTTTCTTTCTCTTTATTTAATACTTCAGCATAACGTGTCCAAGCATAATCATAGGCAGTTGCAGACCCAGTATCTCTTCCACCATAAATAATCTTGGGAGAGTGCGTTTCACCCTCCGTAGAATTGACAATATTAGGATTGCCAAGACTATAGCGAAGATATAGGTCTCTTATCTTAGGATAATTCTCAAATTTAAGTTGGTCAGACCCTAAATCAATGATAAAAGCAGGAACAGCATCCCTCCCTCTCTTGGCTTCCATATATACTTTATGCCTTCCGCGCAAAATATACGCCTCGTTGTCTTTTCCTAATTTCAATAAAAGAACCGGTGGGGCAGGAAGCCCTAATTTTTCTCGAATAAATGCCTTAATGCGAACAATATTTATTTGATAAAAATTTAAATTAAAATCCTGCTCGAAATAAATATTTTTAAGCGGAAATTCTAAGTCAACACTCTCTTTTACAAGCTTAGGATACTCGTCTTTTAGGTCATTTTTTAAAAGACTGCCTACGGCATTCCGCAAATTTTTCCACGTAAAATCAGTATTAATATTGTTTAAAACTTGATAATAATCTTTTTCCTCTAAAGGAATATCAACAATGTAATCATATCTTTTTCCGCGAGAATCTTCTTTCTCTCTGAAATCCCACTGTTTTAAAATTTCGACAACTTTCTTATTATCCGTAATAACATCAATCTTTCCACCTTTCGACAAGCTCCAACGGCAACGATTAATGTAATCTAAAATATTTCTTTCATCATAGTCAGACGTTTCGGATAACGATAAAAAAGTAATATGATCAAACAGTACCTCTTCGGGTTGATCATAATTACCGCCTGCATAAAATGATGTTTCGCCAAGGTTCTGCTTAATAAATGTAATTCCTGAATTCTTCTTAAGCCCTTCCCGAATAAGATCTCCTTGAATATCATTTGCAATAATATATGCACCCTTTTCTCCGTATTCGTAATCATAAAATGAGCTTGTTTTTTCGCCCTCCCCCGCTCCAAAATCAAGGACAACTTTAACATTAGGATTGTTTTTTCGAAAAATATCAAGAAAATCCTCAAACAACATTGCCACCAATGCGTACGGCTCCCTTTCAAAATTATTAATAGCCGTTTCTCGATCGCCATCTTTCTCTTCCAAAGAAATTCTAATAGCACAGCCAAAACGAAATGGGATATAAACTTCATCCTCAAGCGTTACGACAACATGTTCTAAATCAACATACATTTCATTTAAAAAGAACTTTTGTTCCTCGCTCAAATATTCTTTAAGATTAGCAGCAAGAACATCCTTAGATAATAATTTTTTCCCAATTTCATAAAAATAAGAAAATAGTTTCGTCTTTTTACCATCCTCGATTAGATCAAATGTTCGTCTAATTGCAAAAATATCATTGGCGTTAGGAATACTAAAAGGAAAGTTCTTTCTAAGGAGTTCTGCCTCTTCCTTCAAAATACGCTCTGACATCCTGATAAAATCCTGCATTCTGATAACAAGGCTTACCGGCATTGAATCGTGGCCAGGCGCCATTCCAATAGCAATAGCACGTCTTGCGAGACTAATAGACTTTTCATACTTTTTCATGTCAAAATATTTCTCAGCAATCTCAAAAGTAATTCTCGAACGAACGCCGTGGGGAGAAGCCTTGTCGAGTTTATTACGCAATGCCTTTATGTCCTCTAATATTCTTTTATTTTTCCTAGAAACCTTAAAATCTATGCTGTCCTCCTCGTCGTCTTCTTTCCCTTTTCTGCCTTTTAGGTTAAAAATTTCTTTCCCTTCCTCCAGAGAACTTATACCCCGAACAATATTCGTAAATATTTGGTTCGGGACAGAGCCAAAAACTTTATCCTGAAGACCTTGATAAAAAGTAACAGAGAATTTTTTCCGCTCATCGCTTCCGGCACCCCGTAGATAACGGTGGATTGAAATACCTTTTTCTTTTAATATCTTTGCAAATTTCTTACCTTCTTTTGTTCTTAAAAAGCCTTCACCCGATTCATGGAAAAATCCAATGCTAGAAAGAATGTTTTGGTCAAGATAAACTCGATTCTTTTCAATATTATGCAAACCTTTAATGTTGTAAGAATTTTCTTTAAGAAGATAAATGTCCTGCCTTTCCGAATACCTAGCAATAGCTGTAGCGATTTCTAAATCCATTCCCGTAAGCTTTCTTATTTTGATATTATCCTTAATATCCCGAACATAAATCTTTTTAGCAATATCTGAAACCTTGTCTCCAAATTCAATAAAATTAATCCCTATCCCCTCCTTATCGTAAATCTTGACTCCATTTTTTAAAGTTATCCCAATTTTATTATTACCGTATTCTTCGATTAAAATATCGCCCTCAAGAAGAGGAAATCCTTTTTGTGTGTAAAACGTTGAGTAAACTTTCCCAATAAGCCCTGACGGAATCTCTCCTGCTAATCCATCTTTTTCTATAAAAAAGTCATTACCAGAGATCTTATCTTTGTCAGTCATCACCTCAATATTCAGATTTGAATTCACAGCTTGACCTCTAGAAAGAAATTGTGTAATTTCAGATTTAATAAACGAAAATCGGTTTTTAGCAGCTGATGAAATAGCATCACCTTGCTGTTCATGGCTTAGCGCATCAACCTCTGTATAGTCAGAATTTTCAGATATGTCCATGTTAAAACCACCAGAGAAATATTTTCTTGGAGTGTTTCTTTGCGTGTACCCATCATGCTCAACCCTAATTATGTCACAGACGCCCTTTTTAAAGGCCTCGAGATATCGGTTATAAATTTTCTTTGAAATTTCTCTATCCTCAACGTCCACCCCTTTAACTTTACTTTTATCCGCATAAACTTGGTTTAAAATTGTTTCCTTGAGATTTTTCTTAAACCAATATGCCAAAATCAAGGAAGAATAAATTTGGCGCAAAGGGGCAAAATTCTTTCCCTCGTTAATTTCACGCTCAAGCTCAGGAATAATAATTTCACGCATAACGGAAGTAGCGGTATCTGAAGGATTGGAAACGTCTTCTGTAAATCTTGAAGTATTCAAATTTTTCCCTATGATACGGTTCGCTGCTCGTTGTTCATTGCTTGCTAGATAATCCTGCTCTAACATAACGCGCAATGATGACTCTACGACAAACGCACGGTCGCCATTCTCATAAACAACAGCTTTTTGCGGCACGATCCAAACCTTATGAAAAGTATCAACGGGTATATCTGTAATACCATATTGTTCGTAGACTTTTTTATAAATCGTATCCCAAAATTTCTTACCTAATTCATCTTCAGGGGATATTAAAGAAGCTGTGACCTGCTTTAAGAGGTAGTCTTGCGCAAGCATATCCCGACCCATTTCTGTAGATCCAAAATTATTAGGAATAATAAGGTCTTTTTCATAGGGTGAAAGATTGACCCATAAATTATTTTCGGGAATAGTTAAAGAGGCCAAAAAATATTTGATAAGTTTTTCGCTTTCGGGCTTTAGCTCCTTACCCGTAAGCCCCGTATCTCCAGAATCTAAAATAAAATCAAATTTAAGAGGGTTGTTGGGGTAGATTTTGATACCGCGTAATATGGCGGGTGCAAAACCTGGGCTTAAGGGGACCATTACACCCGGGCTTGGCAATCCCAACAACCCCGTATTCGCAAAGGCAGACGGCGGGACTACAGTTGTCCCCATGAAAACCATAAGGACAAAGAATACCCCTACTTTAAAAAATGTACTCTTTTTTATAATTTTATAAGTAAGCATACTTGCACCCTTTATACTAATATTTCTATTATTATTTCGCGTATCAAAATCTATTATAAATATATACTATTTTAGAGGGAAATCAAGGTCAGGAGGGATTTTGAGAAAAAAATACTTGCATCAGAATTATCTGTAAAATTAAGGGCAGCTTGCACTTACGCAAGCTGCCCTTAATACCTAAAAAAAATCTTACTTAATTATGCCTTAGCTAGTTTATTGTACAGCCACGCTAGCGCAACACCCCCGATTCCTGCATCGGCAAAGCCCCAAGCGGCCCCAATCAAGCTTCCTAAAATAGTTGGTTTATATCCTATATACAAACTTGCCATCATTTTACTAAGCTCCGAACCCCATCCACAGAAAATATTAATAATTCCTAAAATAAGCATTACCGCTGCCCACAAAATACCGCAAGCTAACCCAAAAGCTTTAACATCTAACTTTGCCATAATCCCCTCCTTTAATGAAGACGTAACTTACACAACCGCAAAAGAGCGCTAAGTTACGTGTCTGAATTAATCCGTACCTTTCAGTATCAGGATATCCCTTAGTTTTTCCCTTTATTCTCAAAATGAACAAAATCAATTAAGAAAACGCTACCCAAAACAAGAGCTTTTTGTTTTATGTCGAACATCGATGGAAATTCAACGGTAAAATTATCCGCATCCGTCATCGCCTCTTTTAAAATACCACTCCATCGCTTGACAATCTTTCCAACTCTCTCAGAATTCTTTTCGATATAAAATGTCCAAGGATGAATCCAAGGACCAATAATCTGAAAAGTCTCATCTCCGTTAGAATCGCATACAACATAAACACGCTTTAACAAACAAAACTTACGCTGAATTCTACCAACCATATAGTGATTAGAATCCATGATAAGCATGCTTGAAAAAAAGAAACGAAAAGGTCTCTTTAGGAAAAGAACATTCTGCTGCGCGTCATTGGCAATAATCATGTCAAAAGGACGCATTGCCCGTAAAAAAATCCGCAAAAGAAAATTGCCGCCTACTTCGGCGGCATAAAAAAGAGTCCTTCCCATATCATCTTCGACTTCATAGCGGTTCTTTGTTTCAATCCCACTTAAAATCTCGCCCCACTCTTTTCTCTGACGAACAACCAAAGACTCGATACCTTGAAGTTGCTCCATAAAGCCCCCTTCTTTTAGTTAAAATGTTTCTGAATGTATCCGGCTAAAAGTTTTTCTGCTTCGTCCTTACATTCACCACAAACTGTGCCGAGCTTAGTGCGCTCCTGAAGCTCTAAATACGTCCGCGCCCCTTCTAAAACCGCATCCTCGATTTCGTGATCTGTAACATTCATACACTGACATATAATTTTGGCTTCTTCCTTTTTAATTTTGTCTGTCATGCCGCTCTTTTCATAATAATCATTAATCGCTGCCCGCAAGGCCTTATCTCCTAGAACAGAACAATGAATCTTATGTTCCGGAAGGCTTCCAAGCTCTTTCATAATTTCTTTTGGTGTCACCGCAAAAGCTTGAGTCAAGGTCATACCTTTAATCATCTCAGATAACACAGATGTGCTGGCTATTGCCGAAGCGCAGCCATAGGTCTTCCACCTGCAATCAGCGATAATATTCTTATCTTTGTCAACTTGAATAAGCATCATCATCTGGTCGCCACACTTAATATTTCCGACCATGCCTTCACCATCTGAGACAAACCCTTCATCCTCTTTGAAAATATTCTTCGGATGAACAAAATGCTCTTTAACTTTTTCTGTGTAAACCCAATCGTTCATTATTTTTTATACGCAGTGGACATGCTGCGCACCTTATCAATAACTCGCGGTAAAACTTCTAAAACATAAGCGATATCTTCTTTGGTCGTATCCCTACCTAAACTCATGCGCACCGAACCATGCGCAAGCTCCGCGCCAACTCCTGTTGCCAATAAAACATGTGACGGATCTAAAGACCCCGACGCACAAGCAGACCCAGTTGATATAGCAATGCCTTCCATATCTAAATAAAGCAAGACTGCCTCTCCTTCAGCGCCCTTAAAAGAAACATTTAGCGTTCCAGCTAAACAATCATCAGGGTGACCATTCACTTGAATATCAAGAATTTTCTCTTCAATACCCTTTTTCAAAATTGCTTTAAGATCTTTCAGCCTCTTATCCTCTGTAACCATTTCTTTACGACGCATTTCAATAGCTTTGCTTAGCCCCATGATGCCTAGCGTATTTTCTGTTCCAGCGCGACGACCTTTTTCCTGATGCCCTCCTCGGATAAATGGGCAAAACGGAATACTTTTTTTTGTGTAAAGCGCGCCAATCCCTTTAGGACCATAAACTTTATGGGCTGAAAGCGTTAAAAAATCAACATCTAAAACTCTCACATCAATAGGAATTTTTCCAACAGCCTGAACCGCATCTGTATGAAAAAGTGCTCCAGCCTTATGTGCCATACCACAAATTGTTTTAATGTCTTGAATAGTACCAATTTCATTATTCGCCATCATAACCGAAACTAAAGATGCGCCTTCGGCCAAAATATCTTGAAGTTGTTTCGTATCAATTTTTCCATACTTATCAACATCAATAAAAACAACATCAATCCCGCGGTCACGCAAACACTTCGCGGTCTCAAAAACACACGGATGCTCAATCTTTGTCGTCACAATTCTTGTCGGCCCCTTTTTAAATGCGCAGCAATGCTTTGATGGACATGCCACCATATTTAATACAGTGTTATTTGCCTCAGAGCCGCTTCCCACAAAAACAATTTCTTCCCCTGTTGCACCAATAAAAGAAGCAATATCTTCTCGCGCCTGCGTCACAAATTTCAAAGCCTTACGGCCAAACTCATGCAGACTAGAAGGATTTCCAAAGCATTCCATAGCCTCAATTAAAACATTTTTAACTTCAGGATGAAGAGGCGTGGTAGCATTATGATCTAAATAAACTTTTTGACTCATGATTATTTCTTTGTTAACTGTGCTTCTCGACGAAACTTAAGCATATTATCAATAGGCGTTTTTGCCCGCGTTAAGATATCATCAGAAAGCTTAATTTCAAAAACCATATTTTCTAGGCTATTGAGCACCTTGCCTAAGGTCGTCTTTTTCATGTTCGGACAAACCGCTAAAGAACTGACCGGATAAAATTTCTTATCGGGAATTTCTGCCTTAAGAGCATGCTCCATGTCAATTTCTGTACCGACGATAAACTCGTTTGCTTTAGATTCTTTTGCATATTTAATCATTCCGGAAGTTGATAAGACTTCATCGGATAGATTGATAACAGGTGAACTGCATTCCGGATGCACCATAACCTTAGCATCAGGATACTTTTCTTTCATCGCAACAACATGTTCCGGCAAAATACGAGCATGCGTCGGGCAGTATCCCTGCCAGATGACAACATTACGATTTGTCTTAGATGCCGCATAAGATGCTAAATATTTATCCGGTACAAAAATAATCTCATCTTTTTCTGTAAAAGCTTCTTCAAGCATCTGAATCGCATTAGCAGATGTACAACAATAATCGCACTCAGCCTTAACATCCGCAGAAGTATTCACATATGCCATAACCTTGGCATTAGGATGCTTGGCCTTAAGAGTCCGCAATTCATCCGCGGTAATCATGTCCGCCATTGGGCAACCAGCTGTTTCATCAGGAATAAGCACAGTCTTCTGCGGTGATAAAATCTTAGCAGTCTCAGCCATAAAATGAACACCACAAAAAACAATAACATCCGCCTCTGTCTTGGAGGCTTCAATACTTAAGCCTAAAGAATCTCCGGTAAAGTCTGCAATATCCTGCACCTCGCCTAGCTGATAATTGTGCACCAAAATAACAGCATTACGCTTTTTCTTTAACTCCTGAATTTGTTCTTGAATTGTCATCTTAGATAATCTTTCCTCCAATTGAAATATTGTATTCTTTTATAATAGTATTTTTTTCTGATTTGGCAAGAGCTTCTTCAACAAACCTAAGCGTTCCCGAGCAACACGGCACTTCCATATGAACAACGGTAACGGACTTGATAGTATTATGCTTAAAAATCTCTGCCATCTTCTCTATATAAGCTTCATTAGAATTATCCAACTTCGGACAAAAAATGATTAACTTCTTTCCTTTCAAGAATCTTGCATGAAAATTAGAAAAAGCAAATGGAACACAGTCCGCAGCAACCACAAGCTCAGCATCTTTAAAATAAGGCGCATAAGGATTAAGTAAGTGCAGCTGAACTGGCCACTGGCCAAGCTCAGATTCCACAGAAACCTCTGCACTTGCTCCCGATGATTTTCCCTGACTTAAATCCCGTGCCATCGACCCTGGACATCCTCCACCGCCATGATAATGAGGAACCTTAGGCCTATCAGGAGAAACCTCAACTCCCTTTTCTTTTAATATTGCCAAAGCCTGAGTTAAATACTCTGTCTGATTGTGATCTTTAAGATGCGAAAGATGCGCTTTAATGACATTCTCACCTTGGGGAATGATATTATCTAAAACCTTGGACTCATCATAGGGTTGTGCCTCTCTCTCCTCGATAGAAATAGCATCAACCGGACACTCGCCGATACAGGCGCCAAGACCATCACAATAAAGCTCACCAACAAGCTTTGCCTTTCCATCAATCATTTTGATAGCTCCCTCGGGACATCCTTGAGCACAGAGCCCACACCCATTACATTTTTCATCATCAATTTTAATAATTTTTCTCTTCATTCTAATTCTCCCTCATAAGTTTCTGAATCGTTAATGTTTTAAGTTCGCGAACAACTTTTTGCTCAATTTTATATACGTGTTTTCTAATTGAACAAGTTTTAACATTAGCGCAAAGTTTATCACGAACAAAACAATTTAAAAAAGAAAAATTTCCCTGAAAAATCTTCATCAAATCCATTAGAAAAATATCTTTTGGCTCTTTGACAAGAGTAAATCCTCCCCTATTTCCTTTTTGAGAAATAAGAATCCCCTCTCTTTGAAGCCGCTGCAAAACTTTTCTTAAAATCGGCCGAGGAACTCCTAACTCTTTATCAAGTTCAGATGAAGATACAACACGTCCTTTTTGTTTAGCCAAAAATAATAAGGCCCTTGCTGCATAATCTGTTTCCTTGGTAATCAAACTCATAAATGAATGATACTATATTAGTATCATTTGTCAACCCTTTTTCCTCATGAAAAACTAATCTCTTGGTATGCTTATGTCGGGTAGATTAACAGAACTTTAATGCAGGGTGTGTCGGGGTAGCACCAAAAACAAGGCGCTTGCATTATAAAGAATGCAAGAGCCTTGTGTGAATGTATCAACTAAAAAAGAACCCTCTTTTTTAACGCCTCATTGTATATAAGAATGCCCCCAAAGGCGCTGCCCAGGCATCAGTCACCTTCGAAAAAGCCTTGATGTCCTTCGGAGTTGAGAAAGGTTGGTCAGTGACAAAAAGAATTTCTTTTTTATCACGGAAAGTTAAAATAGCCTGCTTTGTTTTTGAATCAAGAAGGCTCCCCTCTATCACCACCATAGTCATTGGGCTCTCTTGGTCATCTTTACTCTCAATAACTCCTGAAACTTTTATATTAAGAATTAAGGCATTACGATTTTTAAAATCTGCTGGAGCAATATCGTCTTGGCTTAACGGAATAACCCCTTCAAGTTCATTACTATAACTTTCAAAGACAGTCATTGCCACGCTCTGCATTACCGTCTGATCAAAATTCTCTTCTCTTGCGCCCCCTTCTTCTCCATCAGAATAAAAGACACTCATCTTAAAACCTCGAAGATCGATATTAAAAATATATAGCTCGTCAAAAGACTTAAAATCAGAATCAGGCGCCACCCAAGACTCTTCTATACCAACAAGCGGCAAATCCTTGGCAAAGCCTTCACTTGAACACAAGCAAAAACAAATAAGAAAAGAAATAAAAGAAAAAATAATTTTCTTCATAATTTTTATTATGGATTAATAACTTGAAAAGTGCTCATATTAACTTCGTTGTTTGGACGGATACGCTGATAATACCATTTGTCGTCTGATGCAGAATAAATCAATTTCTTGTTTCCAGAAACTGTAATCGTCGATCCAGAGGCTCTATCGACAGTAAGGCTATATCCAGAATCCGGTTTAATTAAAAGCGTCCCACTCTTGGGGCGATAGATAATACCATTAATGCCATCTGCCCACTCATCAACATCAAGACCTAAATCCCGCAAAGCATTTTTCCAACCATTACGAGGATAATTCCCGTTCGTAGCATAATAAGCATTAATAAAATCAATGAATCCTTGAGAAATTTCAGTAAACGTAGATCCTAAGCTCGTTAAAGCCTCAGCTCCCGTATGGATAGAACACCCTAAAATACTTTGATAGCTTGGGCTGTTCGCTGGATAAGGAATCCAGGCATAAACCCCCTTATTCGGACACTCTGGAAGACTAAGCAAATAACCACTGTCAACCAGATCAGAAAGCCCGATTGAATGAACTCCCTTATCTCCAAAATAAAAAAGCTCAGCTTCTTGAATCTGGCGTCTAGCCTGTGTACATGCAGCGTCTTCAGCTGTCTGACGGTTACGAACCACTGCCTGGATGGCCACATTCGCTGCTAAAAGCGATATGACCATCAAGACAACCATCAACTCAACTAATGTAAAACCTTTTTTTAAATTCATATTCTCTTTAACCAACAACACCCATACTTGCTGCAGGAGCAATAACAAGCATCGAAATAATAGTAATAACAACTGCTTGGATAACCCACCCAATTAAACAAACACCTACGGCACGAATCGTGCTCGTGTAATCAAGGGCTTGACGCACAGCTATAACCATAGCACCCAGCATCCAAAGTCCAGCAATTGTAAAAATTATCGGTGCAAAACCAGGGATAATTCCAAAAATACGTAAAACCCCAGGAGCGCTTGCAAAACCAAGAGTGCGTAAAAGTTGTCCTACGTCAGCTTTTGTCTCTGGCTCCGGCAATATTTTTGTCCCAATAAAAAATACTAAATAAGCCCAAACAAACCATCCAACCAAAGCAGCAACAAGGCCAATAATAACTCCGCCTATGCCTGCAATAGCAATATTTCCAATGCCAGCTGCCAAACTCGCAAGAAGAACAACGAGCATTGACTCTTGCAGTAGGCTTTTATCCGCTTCGACCTCTTCGTAAAGAGTCTTGTCAAACTTAGCTGCACGCAGCATTCTTTCAAGAAACTTCGGTAACATCCTTATCCTCCTTGTTAAGGTTGGTAATCAACTTTTTATATTATAACAAATTTCTTAGAAATAGATAATGTCTCTGAAGAAAGTTTTATGCCTTCTTAGGAAGTTCGAAAATAAACTTTGTTCCAACTCCCTCTTCACTTTCTAGCCAAATCTTTCCACCATGCAGCTCAACTAAACCTTTTGAAATAGAAAGGCCTAAGCCCGTCCCTTTGGTGCCTACATCAATTTTATGCCCAAACTGCTGGAACTTACTAAAAACCTTAACCATGTCTTCTTTAGAAATGCCTGGGCCAGAATCTTCCACCATACATCTAAGATGATCGCCTTGGTCCTCGGCAGAAACTTCAATAAATCCCTTGGAGACAAATTTTAATGAATTCCCAATCAAATTAATAAAAACTTGAATCATCTTATCTCTATCTGCCTCAACAATAAGCTCTTCACTTGAAAAACGAGTCTTCATCTCTAAGTCATGGGCTTTAGCCTGCTCCTCAAAACCCTGACAAACTTCTCTAATCACAACAGTAATATCCATAGGAGCTTTACGCAATTCAACTTTACCGGCTTCAATCTTTGATAAATCTAAAAGGTCATTAACCATCGTTGTTAACCGATTCACATTACTCAAAGAGAGGTGCAAAAGCTTTTCAGTAATCTCTTTAGTGTTGCGGGTTTTTTCATCTAGAAGCTGAGAAAGGCTCCCCTTGATAATTGACATCGGAGTCCTCAGCTCGTGTGAAACCATGGAAACAAATTCGCTCTTAAGTTGATCTAATTTCTTCAGCTCTTCCTTCTGCTTTTCTAAAATTTTATTCTTTTCTTTAAGCTGCGAGGTAATCATAGCTAAAACTTTAGTCATCTGATTAAAAGCACGCGACAAATCTCCAATCTCATCCTGATTCTTAACTGTTGCAGTTGCTTGGTAATCACCACGAGCGACTTGAAGCGAAGCGTCACGAATTCTTAAGATCGGAACCACAAATTCCTGACTCGCAAGATGAACAAGAAATAAAACTAAAGGGATCAAGACGGCAAACACCATAATAATTCGATTTCGAAAAACAATAACAGGAGCTAAAGCTTCGTTCGCTTCAACCTCCGTTAAAACACACCACTGTTGATCTGGAAGATAATCTTGAACACCCAAAACCTTACGACCTCGATAGTTGCGGTATGTCGAGGGCGCTTTTTCTCCTTCAAAACAGGCTTGACTTCCTTTTGTATTTACCGTTAAATTTAAAACAGCATTAGGCTCAAAACGTGACTCTGTAATCATGCGTTGCTTGCTATCAATAATATAAGTTTCTCCAGTCTTACCTAATCCTTCTTGAGCTTCAGTAATATCATTTAAAATCTTAGCCGTAGTTTTCAAAAAAACAACTCCGGAGTAATCCCCAGTATCCCAATTACGAACCCCTTCCAAAATTGTTAAAAACTTCTCCCCGGTAAGCTCATCTCGCTCAAATCCTTTAAAATAAGCCCCCTTCTCATAAAGAATTGTTAGAAATTTAAAAGGCATGCGCTTGCCGATGAGTCTGCGATTTGTGTTGGCAACGATCTGCCCGTGAATATCCCAAACACTAATATTCTCGATTGCTGACCCTTTATCAATATAGCGATAGTCGCTGCGCGGAGTTTTTTTAATTTCTTGAAAAACAGATTCAACACTTTTTTGAACCAAATCAATAATACGTGGAGAATTGGACCCTTGTGGATTAAGCTGACGAATAGCATAAGTCCCTGCGAGTTCTTTCGCCTGCTCCTGACGCAATTGAACAAAATGATTGATGTGCGCGACGCGTGAATCATTAATAGCATGCAAATTGCCAAGCGTGCTTTGTTTTAACTGGTCTTTAATGTGGAAATAATTAAAGAAAGTAATAATTGAGAGAGGGATAACAGAAATTAAAACAAGTGTGATAAAAAACTTTGAACCTAATTTTAGATTTTGAAACATATTTTTATAGTTGGCCCTTTAAAGGTGACGACGCTCTCTAAAAACTACTCCTTCTCATCCTTAATATGGAGAGCAGTTTTGATTCTTTGATAAAGATCTTCTAAGTCATAAGGTTTTTTAATGTAATCTTGAACCCCGGCATGCAACACTTGATGAATTAGGGCCTCATCCTCCGATCCGGATAAAACAATAACCGGAACCATTTTTGTATTTACAGACATCTTAATATTTTTAAGAATTGTCAATCCCCCTCCGGCAGGCAAATTGATATCGAGAATAATCAAATCTGGTTTTATGCTATGTGTCAACGCTGTTCCCTGGATTGCATCATGCGCCACGGAAACTTCAAACCCCTTAGATTCCAAATTCATCTGTAAAACTGTTGAAAGATCAATATCATCTTCAATAATAAGAATTTTATGCATGAACAACACCTCTTTTTTAATTCTGCCCAATAAGATATTTATTAACTTTTGTAATTAACTCATCGACATCAAAAGGCTTTGCAATAAAATCAGTGGCACCATAAAAATCGTAAGCCTTATTAATAAAATCTTTTTCCATCGGCTGCGCCGTAAAAACAATAACAGGAAGATGCTTAATTTCATCATCCAAGCGAATTTCATCACAAACTTGGTAACCATCTTTGTGGGGCATCGCGATATCTAGCATGATTAAATCCGGCATCTCTTTCTTAATATCTTCTATCGCATTCTTCGAGGAAGAAAATGTGACAACCTCATAGCCATTCTCTTTAAGCCGTGCTTCTGTAACTTTTAAAATATCAGGCTCATCATCAAAAATTGCAATTTTTTTTGCCATTGTAAGTCCTCCGTCTATTTTTATATTTTAAGTTATTCAACATCTGTATCAACAAGACTTTCATAAAATTCACGATAATTCTCCTTCTTGTCGCTGCCTCGAAGCGCCATAGCAGCCCGTGGATGTTCGTTGAGCATGCCCGCGATAGCGTAAGGAATAACATATCCCCACTCAATCTTATCGCGCAAAGGAATAAATTCCTTAGAAATAACATCTAAAATAGGACGAATATCAAACTTAGGGTTCTTTAAAAAGCCAATTAAAAGCTCTAAAGGACAATTGCCAGCGGCGCGCCCTATCCCATAAATCGTCGCGTCTAAAAAATTCGTGCCATGAATAATCGCTTCAATGGTGTTGCTAAACGCCAACTGTTGATTGTTGTGTCCATGATACCCTATCTCTTTAGTTTTGATAATATCTTTAGCCTGCTTAATAAGCTCTTCAACAGACTCTTGGTAAAAATAACCAAAACTATCCACAATATAAATGGCCTTGGCTGGACACTCTTTTTCAGTTTGATGAAATGCTTCAACAAGGGCAGGGCCCTGATCACGGGAAACCGCCATGATATTAATGGTGGTCTCGTATCCCTTTTTATCAAATTCTTGAGTCATGACAATCGCTTTATCAATATCTTTAACATAAGAAGCTACACGAATCATATCGACAGGGCTATCTTTCGCAGGCTTAACATCTTCCATATCTACGCGTCCGATATCAACCATAACAGAAATCTTAGCTTTTGATTCAACGCCATCGATGACCTTATGAATCACATCATCTTCACAAAATTTCCATAGACCGTATTCCTTTGAAGAAAAAAGCTTCTTAGAATTCTTATAGCCTAACTCAATATAATCAACTCCGGATTCCGAAAGCGCTTTGTAAACTTCTCTTACGAAGCGAAGATCAAAATCATGATTATTAATTAATCCACCATCTCGAATCGTACAATCTAAAACTTTAATTTCTTCTCGGTACATGTTTTTCTCCTCAATGAGGGCGTAGTTTGTGAAACGAAGCGCTCAAAAACTGCATGCCCTAATTGATCCCATTTTTTCGCAAAACGAAAAATCGGGACAACTAGTATAAATATTAATATATAAATATTAAGATCTATTGTAGGGGCAGAAAAGAATTCTGTCAATTCCCAACTGCGCTTGATTTAAAATAAAGTTTTTTGTAAGCACAACGATCGTCACCTGGCCAATTCTTGTTCAAGATCTCCCGCAAAGGAACACAGCGAAACACCCTGCCTGCTTTTGTTTTGTGAAGTCCGAAACGATTGTCGTAGATGTTACAGATATAAATCCCTTTTTCTTTTTCGCTTAAATGCTCGCAGGGGTCTTCATCTTTGATACCACAACACATCCCGCAAAACTGGCAATAAGCTTCCCAATCACGTTCCTTCTCTGCTTGCAACTTTTGATAACGCTCTTGATCGTCCATAATGTTATCGAAAAAATGATTTAAATTTGTGTCTTAGGGCAAATTTGACTATAAGCACAATATTGGCAGGCATTGAAGTTTGGCCGTGCGTCAAAGATACCCTCCCGAATTCCTTGAGATGCCTCCTGCACAGCTTTAAGAACTTTTTCGATATCTTTTGGTGAGGCCTCAGCACGCCCAACTAAGCCAGTTTCTAAAAAATGCAGCTCCTTATAACTAGGAAGCGCTCCTGTCATCTTTTCATAAGCTAAGCTATAAAGGCTTAATTGTAAATTAGCCTTTGTCTTTTCGTCAGCCTGCTTCTGAGTCTTAACTTCCGATGATTTAAAATCAATAACGGTCGCGCCTTTTTCAGTCACATCAACACGATCCCAGCGGCCAACAACGCGATTATTTTCAATCATGAAAGAAAATTCTTTTTCAACATACGAAGGAACGATTCTCAACTTTTCCTGCTGTTGATAAAAGTAACGCAAGGCCTTATCTGCGGCCTTAACACGCATATCAATATGTTCTTTAGATAAAAAACCTTCACGCGCAAAAGAATTTCTAAAGGCGTCAACAACTTCGTCCGCAGTAACCGCCTGCCCATCCATCTTTCTCTGATGATATAACTGAACGGCATCATGAAGCGCCTTGCCGTAAGCCACAGTATGATGCTGCATAATGGGAACGTTTAAAATATGCACGTATTTATATTTCAAAGGACAAGTTTGATAATCATCGATTTGATAATAGCTAAGTTTTAAAATCTCCTCTTTATTAATTTTCTTAACAACCCCTAAGATAGGTGTTGCCGCAGGAGCGTGACGTTCGATAGCTTCAATGGCGCTAGATTTAATAATTTCGATTTCGCGTTCTTCTTCAACCGCCTCCTTGACAAAACGGCTGACCTTGCGCATTTGCTTAGTTCCATAATCAAGTGCTGACGTTAAAAAGAGATTGTCTTTCGCGCGTGTCATCCCCACATAAAACAAACGCCTCTCCTCTTGAATATGAAAATCTCCTAAAGGAAGGATATCTTTGATAAGCTCTTTAGGAAGTTCAATTGGCTCGCTGCGCCTAGGCCACGGAAACTTTTTTTCCACCAAGCTCACGAGGAAAACAACAGGAAACTCTAAGCCCTTCGCCTTATGCAGCGTCAAAATATTAATCGCTGGCGTGTCCATCTCAGCCTCGGCAACAGCTGGGTCATCTCCCACGTTAATCAACATATCAAGATAACCTACAAAATATAAAACCCGATCTTCCGTTGTGACATATTCGAAATTTTTAACAATGTCAAAAAACCGAGCAATGTTGCGCATGGTTTCGTCATTTTTAGCGGTTTCTTCTTGAAGCAAATGATTTAGATATCCAGTGTCTGATAAAAAGTTATATAACAGGCGGCCGGTTGGTTCTTGACGAGCAATATCCATAAAAGACTCAAGACTCTCGAGCATCTTATCTTTTCTCCCTAGAAAATCTTGCGACAGGTCTGCCAAATCTTTTATCCTCACGACGTTCTTTAATGTATAAAATAAATCCCATTGTTTACGCTTAGCAAAATGCATCGCACGCGTTAGATCAACAGCTTCAAGTTGATAGACCCAAGAGGTGGCAAGATAAAACAAGCTTAAAGAGTCTGCAGGATTTGCTAAAACTCTTAAGAACGCAATGCATAGCCTTACCTCCGGCCGAGAATAAAGCCCCTGATTACCGCTAAACTGCCACGGAAGCCCACGCATATTAAGCGAGCGAATAAAAGGATCTGCTGTATTGTTTGATCTAACGAGAATAGCAAAATCATTGTAATCATGTTTCTTTTCTTTAACCGCCTTATCAATATATTCGGCAACCCAATCAGCCTCTGATGACAATGTATCAAAATGCACGTGCCTTGGCGCGTCACCTTTTTTGTTTTGAGCCTTTAATCTTTTATTAATTTTTGCCTGAACTTCAAACCGGTCCGGATTATTATTTTGAATCAGTTGATACGCAGAATCCAAGATTAGCTGGCTCGAGCGGTAATTCTCAACAAGCGCAATCTTTTCGGCCTTGGGATACTTCTTCATAAAATTAAAAATATTGCTAACCGCTGCCCCACGCCATTTATAAATCGATTGGTCATCATCGGCGACCACCGTTAAATTCTTATTTTTTCCGGATAGCAGCTGAACCAATTCAAACTGCGCATAATTTGTATCTTGAAATTCATCCACTAAAACATAGCGAAATTGTTCTTGATAGTGTTTTAAAACACGCGGATGCTCTCGCAAAAGTTTAAGAGCCAAAAAAAATTGATTGGCAAAATCAAGCTTGCCTTCTTTTAAAAGAAGCGTCTGGTATTGATCATAACAACGGGCGAGTTCCATCTGGCGGTCAGCCTCTTCGGCTAACGCAGCGTCCTTTTTATCCTTCACAGATTCCTGTTTTAATTCTTGCGCAAAGCAAAAATATTCCTGTGGTGAGACATCTTCATCGCGCGCACGTGAAAAGAGCGAAATCATCGCGTCAACAAATTTTGTTGGATTTCCTAGAGGACGAAAATGCTCGAGTTGAAAATTAAAAAGATGTTCCTGAAAGAATACAGCAGCTTGCGGACGCGTCAATACCTTAAAGTCCGGGTCGAGGCCCAGCTCCAAAGCGTTTTCGCGTAAAATCCTATCACCAAACGAATGAAAAGTAGAAATCCAGGTATCTGTAAATCCGTACGGCACAAGAATGTCTACCTTCTCTTGCATTTGATAGGCAGCTTTATCGGTAAATGTTAAGGCAAGAATTTGAGAAGGGTTTACCTTCTTGTTGATAATAAGATTGGCAATGCGCTGGGTGATAACTGTAGTTTTTCCGGTACCAGCCCCCGCGATAATAAGCAACGGGCCTTTGTCATGCAGAACAGACTTCTTCTGTTCCGTATTTAGCTTGAAGGCATCAATATCCACAGACTACGGCTTTTTTGTTGGCTTTTTGAATTTATTGAAAAAAGAACACTCGTATTTGCAGGCGATTTCTGGATAAGCACCTTTAAAATTTTCTGTACACGTATCCATACAAGAAAGGTATAAAATACTAACCGCTCGTATCGTAATCCAGATAATAATAACAATTAAAGCCCATAAAATTTTCCTTTTCATTTTAACTCCTAAATAAGAACATGATTTACGGATTCGCAAATGACTTAAATCATTCGTGCGAATTTATCCCGTTTTTCACAAGCGAAAGACCGGGACTTCCCTGAATAAAATTCATTATAGCAAACTCTCGCATTGAAAAAAACCTGTTTTTAAAGCTGTTTCTCCATAAATTCTCGCTTGACAAACCGCCATTTTCCAGTATACTTCTAATTCAAGTAAAAAGGAAAAATCATTATGGCAAAAATCTGTGAAATATGTGGAAAGACCGCGACCGCTGGGCGTCGATACAAACGCCGTGGTATGGCTGTGCGAAAAGGCGGTGCAGGTCAAAAAATTGTCGGAAAATCCATCCGGACTTTCACTCCCAATCTTCAAAGCATTAGAATCGTCCTCAACGGCGGCGTAAAAAAAACTTCTGTCTGCGCCAAGTGTATCAAGGGCGGCAAAATTACAAAAGCAGCCTAAGCTTCTTTAGCTTCCTTAATATCTTTCAATTCTAGTTGGACTACAGGTTCTTTCTTCCAATCATCTATAGAAACTTTGTAAGCAATATCTATTTGTTTGCCCTGATCGACTAGCGGGCGGTAGGCTTCCATACCAAATCCAACGGCTGAAAAAATATTCTTTCCATCTGTAACCCAAAATTTTAAAGTACCACGCCCTAAAATCGCAGGCGGACTTTTAACTGTAAGCCGGCGAGAACAAAAAATAGGCTCTGGATTCGCTTCACCATAAGGCTCAAGTTTCTGCACAATATCTACCAACTTCATATTTACACTAGAAAGCTGAATCTCACAATCTACAGAAAGACTTGGTGTTAAATCTTCCTGCGAAATCTTTTCGTGAGCAATTTCATTCATCCGCTCCTTAAAGGCTTCTAATTTTTCTTCGCGAATGGTCACGCCTGCCGCATATTTATGTCCTCCGTAATTTTCAAGCAAATCCGCACACTCCGAAAGTGCATCAAATAAATGAAACCCTGCGATCGAGCGGGCAGACCCTGTTGCAATCCCCTCTTCCATCGCAAGCACAATACTCGGACGATAATAAGTGTCAACAACACGCGAGGCCACAATGCCAACTACCCCTTTATGCCACCCCTCTTTGCTCAAAATAATAATTCGGTCTTTTTGAAAATTAATTTGATCCTCAACCATCGAAAGCGCCTCCTCAATGATTGCGCCTTGTTTTTTTTGACGTTCCCGATTATGGTCTTCTAAAATCTGAGCAATATCTTGCGCCTCTTTTTCACTCTGGCTTAAAAGAAGACCTAAAGATTTCTCAGCCGAAGCAATACGCCCCATCGCGTTGATACGTGGCCCTAGAATAAAACCAACATGTCTTGGGGTTATTTTTTTACCTATAATACGCGCGTTCTTCATTAAAGCCAACAGTCCAAAATTCTTTGTCCTTTGAATTTCCGGCAGCCCAATCTTCACAAAAATACGATTTTCACCCCGAAGTGGTACAATATCAGCAATTGTCCCTAGAGCGACCAAATCCAAATCCTTCATGTAATCTTTCCCCAAGAGAGCTTGAGCGAGCTTAAATGTCACAGCCACGGCTGCTAAGCCCCCAAAAGGATAAGGACAGTCTTTACGCTTAGGGTCTACAACTGCCACAGCTCTAGGAAGACTCTCTGCGGCTTCATGGTGGTCAACAATAATAACATCAATCCCCTCTCTGCGCAGTGTTTCAACTTGATCAATCGCGCTAATTCCACAATCTACGGTAATTAAAAGCGTAACGCCCTGCTCTTTAGCTTTTTTAGCAATAGTGTGATTAAGCCCGTATCCATCTTTCACCCGGTGCGGAATGTGCGTTAAAACATCAATACCCATTTTCTTTAAAGCATTAGTTAAAATGGTTGATGATGTTACACCGTCTACATCGTAGTCACCAAAAATCAAAACGCGCTCTTTGTTTTGCTTGGCCTGATTGATTCGCGCAACAGCCTTATCCATATCTTTTAAAAGAAAAGGATCGTGCAGGCCGCTGACATCACCCGAAAGAAAATCTTTTGCCTCTTGAGGGCTCTCAATCCCCCGATTAATAAGAAGCTGGGCAACAACAGGATGGACCCCAAGAGTGTCGCTTAAAGAAACTTGAAGTTTAGGGTTTGGGATTTTGACGAGCCATCTTTTTAACATGGCTACATCTTTTTGGGCGCGCTTACACCTAGCAGTGTAAGGCCATTATGAAAAACAATACGTGCCGCTTCAATTAGCGCAAGGCGCTGACAAGACAAGGCTTGGTCCTCGCCGATGACTTTGTGTTTGTCATAAAACCTATGAAAACACGCTGCCAGTTCTATCAAATAAGTCACCATCCCAAATGGGTCAAGCTGTCCTAGACAAATTGAAAGTGCGTCTTCAAAAGATGCCATTTTCTGAATAAGATCAATTTCTTCCGACTCTTGTAAAAGCGTAAAATCTTTTTCAGCAATTTTAAGATTTGCTTCTTTGGCTTTGGTAAAGATACTGTTGATGCGCGCGTGGGCGTACTGAATATAATAAACCGGATTTTCCGGGCTTTGCTCTTTAGCAAGTTCCAAATCAAAATCTAAGTGAACCTTAATATGACGCATCAAAAAGAAAAACCGCGCCGCGTCAAAACCGACATCTTGCATGACTTGACGAAGGCTAATAAACTCACCCTTACGCGTTGACATCGAGAGTGGTTGACCCTTGCGATAAAGTGACGCTAGCTGAACGATTAAGACCTCTACATCATCTCTACTATGACCTAGAGCCTCTACAGCAGCCTTTAAACGAGCTATATATCCGTGATGATCCGGTCCCAAGATATTAATAACTCTATTAAAGCCACGATCAAACTTATCCTTGTGATACGCAATGTCAGGCGCCAGATAGGTATAGTTGCCGTCCGACTTTTTAACCACACGGTCTTTGTCGTCTCCTAAGTCTGTAGACTTAAACCAAGTAGCCCCATCTTTTTCATAAAGATATCCTTTTTCCTCAATAACTTTAAGCGCGTCCTCAATACTTTTTGGCGTTGCGATTTTAGTCTGCGAAGACCAAACATCAAAATGAACGTTAAAATCTTCCAGATCTTGCTTAATCTCATCTAAAAGAACTTTCACCCCAAATTTCTCGAAGTCCTTGGTAGGGACAGCTTCCAATGCTTGAACATCACAAATATTTCTTTCTTTCATAAAATCTTTAGCCAATCGCTTAATATAGGCCCCTTGATAGTAATCCTCAGGGAAATCAACAGTCTCCCCTAGTATCTCTGCTGCGCGTGCATTAATCGATCCGCCTAAAATTTTTATCTGATTACCTTCATCATTAATATAGTATTCTTTTTTAATGTCATAACCTAAAAACCCTAAAATATTTCCAAGCGCATCGCCTACGGCAGCCTGTCGGGCATGTGCGACAGTTAAAGGTCCGGTTGGATTTGCCGAAACAAATTCAATCTGAATCTTATTCCCCTTGCCTTGCGTTGAGCGGCCATACTGATCACCCTGATTTAAAACATCACTAAGCACATCACAAAAAGCAATATTAGCCAAGAAGAAATTAATAAAACCGGGATTTTTTACTTCAATAGATTTAATTTTTTCCTTAAGGGAAGATTTTTCTAAATTCTGCTCTAAAACCTCTGCCACTTCTTGCGCAATAATCTTAGGACTCTTCTTTAAAACCTTTACCAGACGCAAGGCCGCGCTGCAGGAAAACTCTCCGTGAATCTTTTCTTTTGGTTTTTCTAACACCAAGAGGGCTGGGTCAATAGAGGTTTTGCAGACTTCCTCAAGAGAAATTTTCAGAAGTTTTTCGATTTCTTTTTTTAGGTTGGATAGCATGAAGGATGTAAATTATAAAAGCCACAAGTCACAAGTTATAAGCCTTAAGCTTAAAACTGACAACTCGTGGCTTATAGCTTAATTATTATTCCCAATTAATCTTCTTACCGGCCTGCCAGAGGTGCTCTAATCCGTAAAATTCCCGCGTTTCTTTCTCAAAAACATGTGTCACGATGTCGCCACCATCAACAATAACCCATTTGGAGTCTTTTAGCCCTTGAGGGCGAGGAATATACCTACCCTCTTGCTGAAGGCCCTCACGGATATTGTCAGCAATTGCCTTAACCTGACGGTCAGAATTACCTGAGCAGATAACAAAATAATCGCAGAAGTTTGCCAATTTTCGGACATCCAGCACGACAAGGTGCTCAGCTTTCTTGTCCAAAGCAAGTTCTGCGATTAAAGAGATAGTCTTCTTGGCAATGGCCAGCGACGATTTTCGCGGTGTTGAATTCTGTTTAGCCAATAATTTTACTCGCGGTCAAAATAATCTTTGCTCTTATTTATTATTGAAATGAGAAATAAGTCCGGATTAAAGATACATTACTTCTTCATCTTTGCTGCTTGATCCTTAGAAAGGACTCTCCAGCATTCATGTGAACCACTCTGTGATTTTGTCACAGCAAAAAAGCGTCCACTCTTTTCTCTGACTTCGTATTCAGAGGAGGTAAATTTAGCTTTTGACTTAACATCGTAGAAAGATAATTCTTCCATTGAAACTCCTTTCGTTTAACAACTGTTGATCTCGCCCTAATTTGCATTATCAAATCAGGGTTGAATAAAGTGTACCGAATATTTATCGCTTTGTCAAATCAAAATAAGCTAAATTGTCCCGTGCTTCAACCTAGACCCCAACAAGCCTACGAATCTCTTTTTCCTGGGCATCTTTGATAGGCCCAACAAGGGAAAGGTTAATCGCGTTTGAAGCAAAAAGGCTTTGAGCAACGCGGCGGACGTCTTGCGGCGTGACTTTCTTGACTTTTTTAATAACATTTTGTGGGGTCTCTGTTTTATTGGTTGAAACAACAGACTCTCCCATCCAAAACATATGTTCTGCGGTATCTTCAAGACCCAAAAGCATCTGGCCCAAAAGATAATCTTTAGCACGCTTAAACTCGCCTGCCCCTGCTGTCGCCTGAGCAATCTTTTTTAACTCTTTCAAGATAACATCTACGGCATCTACAATTTTTGTATTATCAACTCCAGCGCGCACAATAAAGGCCCCTGCATCTTGAAGCATCTTAATGCCAGAGCCAATTGAATAAGCCAACCCCCTTTTCTCGCGAACTTCATTAAAAAGCCGACTGGACATATTTCCGCCCAAAATGACGTTTAGAATCCCTGCTGCATAACGGTCCTTGTGTTCACGGTGTGGCCCATGGACTCCAAGCGCTAAGTGCATCTGTTCAATATCTTTTTTCATAATTCTTAGCTGAGGCTTCTTTTGATTCTGGACAGCTTTATCGTAATCAATGGGACCGTCTTTTAAAAATTTACTAAATTTCTTTTTAGATAAATTTAAAATTTTAGAATGTGTAATGTCTCCGCAAGCTGTGACCACAATGTTTGATGGAATATAAAATTGATTATGAAAGCTGCGCAAATCTTTGTAAGACATCCCTTCGACCGATCCAATAGTCCCAGCAATATTTTGCCCTAAAGGATGATTTGGCCACAAAAGCTGGTCTAATAAATCGCGTACCAAATGCTGCGGCAAGTCATGATACATCTTAATTTCTTCTAAAATAACTCCACGTTCTTTGTTAACATCTTTTTCAGTAATATTGGGCACTGAAACCAAATCCGATAAAATATCAAAAGTTTTCTCGGCATGACGTGATGGAACTTTAGCATAATAACATGTGCATTCCTCAGAGGTAAATGCATTAAGCGATCCACCCACACCTTCAATTTGTTCTTTAATAGCTGCGCAACCATAATGTTTGGTGCCTTTAAAAACAATATGCTCTAGAAAATGTGCTGCGCCTTTATTCTTCACATTCTCATAACGGCCACCGACTCCGGTCCACACACCAACAGCCACAGAGCTTCGCTCTTTCATCTGATGCGAAACAATACGAAGCTTATTTGAGAGTTCTGTTCTTTTATACATAGCTTACAAGTTCTGAAACAAATTCAGCCACACGCGGCACAAGGTCTTTATGCTTAGCATTTTTAACAATTTCTTTAATAATCGCACTTCCAACAATAACACCATCAGCAGCCTTAGCAACTTCTTTTACCTGTGCGCCTGTTGAAATCCCAAAACCAACGCAAACAGGCTTAGCCACTTGCCTCTTTACGCTTTTTAAATCTGCCATAAGTTCTTTAGGTAATTTTGTGCGCTCACCCGTAACGCCGGTTAAAGACACATAATAAATAAATCCACTTGTAGCCTTATCAATAGATTTAATTCTATCCTTCTTTGTCGTTGGGGATATAAAAAATACAGTTGCCACCTTCTGCTTATTCGCCACCTTCACTAAAGGGGCAGCTTCCTCAGTTGGCAGATCTGGAATAATCAAACCATCAACGCCAGCGTCTGCAGCTACCAAAGCAAAATCATCAAGACCAAAATGAAACACAGGATTATAATATGTCATTAAAGCTATTGGAATTTCACTCTGTGTTCTAATTTCTTTAACAAGATTTAAAATTTTCTTTAAAGTCACACCTTTTTTAAGCGCACGCTGAGAAGCCGCCTGAATAGTTGGGCCGTCAGCTAAAGGGTCAGAAAAAGGCACACCAATTTCAACAATATCCACACCAGACTTCTCAAAAGCCAACACAAGTTGTTTGGTGACGGCTAAAGACGGATCGCCGGCTGTAATAAAAGCAATAAAGGCCTTCTTTTTCTGTTTTTTTAATTCTTTGAATTTCTTATTAATTCTATTCATAAATGATCACCTAATGTGGGTTAAATTATATCCTTTAATGCGTGAACATCCTTGTCCCCTCTTCCTGAGAGGCAGACAATAACCGTTGATTTTTTATTGACTTTGCGGGCTAATTTCTCCAAATATCCAATTGCATGCGCGCTTTCCATCGCAGGAATAATGCCTTCGGCTTCTGATAGAAGTTTCATGCCGTGGATAGCGCCTTTGTCATCAATCGCAACATATTTAGCTCTTTTAATCTTTTTATAATAAGAATGCTCAGGACCTACGCCCGGATAATCTAATCCTGCGGCAATCGAATGAACACCTTTAATCTGTCCGTCTTCGGTTTGCAAAAGATCACTCTTGCTTCCGTGCAAAACGCCAATACTCCCTTTGTTTAACGTAGCGGAATGTTTTTCACTATTAAGCCCTAAACCTGCGGCCTCAACACCAATCATGGCAACATTCTTATCTTTAAAGAATGCGTGAAAAAGTCCCATAGCATTGGAACCGCCACCGACGCATGCCAAAAGATAATCAGGCAACTTGTTCTCTTTTTGTAAAAATTGCTTACGGGCCTCAATACCAATAATTTTTTGAAATTCTCGCACCATCAAAGGATACGGATGCGGACCTGCCACCGAACCGATAACATAAAATGTATCTTTAACGTTCGTTACCCAATCACGAATTGCTTCATTCATGGCATCTTTTAAAGTTCTTGAACCGCTTGTCACAGGAATCACTTTAGCACCTAAAAGCTTCATGCGGAAAACATTTAATGACTGTCTCTCAATATCCTCAGCGCCCATATACACTTCACATTTTAAGCCAAAAAGTGCCGCTGCCGTGGCTGTTGCTACGCCGTGCTGTCCAGCACCGGTCTCAGCAATGATACGCGTCTTTTTCATACGACGCGCTACTAAAATCTGCCCCAAAGTATTGTTGATTTTATGCGCTCCGGTATGTAACATATCTTCGCGCTTTAAATAAACCTTTAACGTTTTTAAATACTTGCTTAAACGATTAGCAAAATAAAGCCCTGTTGGCCTACCAGCATATTTCTCAAGATAGAGGTGAAATTCTTTTTGAAATGCCTTGTCCTTTTGCAGGTGGTTAAACATCGCCTCCAAATTAAACAACATCGTCATCAACGTTTCAGGAACAAAACGCCCACCGAATTCATCAAAATGTCCATGTTTGTCCGGAGTACTCATGCCTATTTCCCCTGCTGATATTCTACCATTCTCATAGATGTTCCGCCAACAACACCGCCTTTATCGATACGAAGTGCAAAACGGTTTTTATCAGCACTAAACCAAATCGCATATTCTTTTGGTGTTGTATGCAAATAATAACAATCAAAAACTTTGCCAGCAGCTTTCATGCGGGCTTTTTTAGCAACGCGAATGTCTATGTCCTTCGTTGGCAAATTCATTCTTAAACTATTGCCATTTTCTAAACGGCCATTTTTACGAAACCGATAGATAAAACAATAAAGGTTATCGATGATTCCATCTTTTTTAATCGTTGTTATCTCGGGTTTATCTTTGCCGTTAACAATTTTTGTAATTTTAACAGAAAAATTGTCTTGATCATAACTTTCTGTGATTTTCTCTTTGGAGCCCCAAATATCTAAATCACGGACAACCTTAATCGGATATAACGTCTGCGGATCCGCGTAGATCAGTTCGATATCTAAAAAATTTAAAGATGTTGCCTTAAACAAAATTAAATACACCTCTTTGCCGTCAACTTTAGTTAAGCCTTTAAATTCTGTTATTGCAGTGCCCGCATTAACGCTCAAGCTTTTAATATCATAAGTAATTTTTTCTCCGACATATGAATCATACTCACCGGCAAAAGCTGCAGTACTTACGGAGAATAAAAAAATAAAAATAATAATAATTCTTTTCATAATTTAACGATTGTCAAAATCCTTAATAAATTGCTCTAAAATTTTTGTCCCCTTAAAAAGCTTACTTACTTCGGCATATTCGTCTGTGGTGTGCGCGGTCTTACTTGATCCGTAACCCGTGGCCAGCGCAGGAATTTTTTTCTTTTGGAAGAATGTAATTACCGTTGCCCCTTCACTTCCTTTTAAGGCGCTTTTTGTTCTCAAATTCTTGCAGGTCTTAACGTAAGTCTTAACTAAGGGATGTTTTGGGTCAATAGCGTAAGGATGCTGCAAGTCATCAATAATAACTTTATTCTTTGGGGCGATGGCTTTAACGATAGATTGAACCTTCTTAATAATTGCTTTTGGATCCATGCCCGGTAAAAATCGTAAATCAAACGAAAACTCGCAAAAGTCAGCAACCATATTAACCTTGTCGCCTCCTTTAATTGTACCGATATTCACTGTAGGCGCATGCAAAAGTTTATGTTTTTTGTAAGAAAACTTGTGCGCCTTGATCTTCTCAATCACTTTACTGCTAAGTTCAATAGAGTTAATTCCACGCCAATTATAAGCGCCATGGGATTTCTTTCCAAAAATTTGAACACGGCCGTGCATTAATCCTTTTTGTGCAATAATCGAATAAAATTCATCTGAATCTAAAATAAGTGCAGCTTCTGGCTGTATGATATTCTTCTCGATTAAAGGAATAATTCCCTTTTTGCTTCCGGTTTCTTCATCAACGGTGGCAGCAAAGATCACATCATATTTGAGCTTTACCTTATCTTCAACAAGACTGCGCATCGCTTCCATGGAACAGGCTAGATTTCCCTTATCATCAGAGGTGCCTCGGCCATAAATCTTATCGCGAACGATCTTTCCGGAAAAAGGCGGATACTTCCACCCTTTCCCTGCCGGCACCGTATCAAAGTGTGGCGTTATCAAAAGAGATTTCTTTGCTCTCTTAGAATCTGTGCCTTTTAAAATCGCAACAACATTAGGGCGGTTTTTGGCAAAACTATAAATTTTCACGTGAAGCCCTAGTGATCGCATATCACGCGTGATAAAATTGGCAAGTTCTAATTCATTTCCAGGTGGATTTTCAGAATTTATTTGAATAACTTTTTGAGTAAGATGTATTAGGCGAGTTTTGTTAATCATGATTAATTCTTAAAAAGATCCTCAATTTTTAAGGAACTTGTCGCGTGCTTAAAATCATCGTAATCAATAAAGATCAGATTAGGCTTCTCTTCAAATGCCTTTAAAATTTTAGGAATGTTGCCCTTTAAAGAACGGAACGTGATGTATTTAAACTCTGTGCCACAGCTTGGGCATGTTGAGCTGCCAAGCTTGATGCCAACCTCGCTGCACTTTGAGCAGTTGGCTGTCAAATCCCCGCAGACCAAGACATGCTCTTTGACCTCATCGATATGAAATTTCTTAAAAATGCGTATTAATTTTTCAGCCATCTAGGTCTTTTCCTTGCTGATTATATCTAATGCACAAAGTCTAATTAAGAAAAGATTATAACACAAAAAGTCACAGGCTGTAAAATTTTAAGACACAAAAAAAGGGGCCCCTGCTTGTCCGCAGGGGCCCTTACCAGTCCTTCTACCCTAACAATCCCATCAAACTACATCTTCATCAAACTAACTTCTTCTATTTCTTTAGCCTCAAAACGTGCCTTGGACTCAACAAAATCTAATGCGTTGGCACGTGTTAGGTTGGAATCATCTTCTTTAGGTTCAGGCAAGCCTGATAATAAGAACATACTTGAAACCGGTGTCACGCTCATAATAAAGAACGAAAACCCTTGGATGTTCATCATTTCAAATGGCTGCTCAGCAACCGGAAGTGCTATGCCGTTGCCGTCGCGCTTAATCTGAAGGTCTAATAGCGCACTGTCAAGATTGATACCACCAAACGTCTTAACGTTGCTGGAGCTGGCACTCTCCTTATCAAGCGGAAGAACTTCGCAGGTTGCATCAAGAATGCGATCAATAGTATCTTCTTCCCCTTCGTTGACTTTAACCGTAATCTTTACTAAATTATCTGGACTCTTGCCATAAAAAACGCTTAAAGATCCTCCTCCCTCAAAGGGAAACTCTAATACATCACCAAACAACTTCTTGCCCAGACTTTCAGGCTCAAAAACCTTTAGCCTTGCGACGGCTGCAATATTTTTTGCAACAGTCTGAGGGTTCTTATTAATTACATTTCGCAGTTCCATCAAAGTATTTTGTTTTTCTCCTGTTGGAGAAACAGAAAACTCTTTCTCCACAATCCCCGAGCTGATTTTTTTAAAGGGTGCATTCGGACTTACTCTTCTAGCGAAAATATTACTTATCGAATCATCAACACGATTACCACTCTCTGCAAAACTCCACTCCTCTTTTCCATTCATATTATTTGTCACAGTGTGCGTTGTTTGACCATTTTCAAACTTGCTATACAAAACAGTTGTCGAATTCTTTCCTTCTCCTGGAATCTCTGTCGTCCTCGAGATAACAGCAATTTGCTTTTCATCAAAGCTGAAAGTCCCTACAATCACACTTAAAATCTTTTTGATTTCTTCTTTTTCAGCCTTAACAGAAACTAAAAACTCTTCTACAGATGAGCCAGGATGTTTCTTCGCAATCCTAATTTTAATTGTAGCTCCTTTACCTTCCGCTAAAAAAGCAATCGTTAACTCCCCTGCTTCGCTAAACGATTTAAAAACAGTAGTATAGCCTAATGAAGAGGCTAATTCTTCGAGAGGTTTAAAATCTAATTCAAGATCTATGGTAGAAGCGGTGCCATCCTCCACTGCGGCCCTCATCTTAGAGGCCACATTTGTATCACGACCTTGTATTGTATAGTCTTGCTTCACAACAACAGCTGAACTACCATTCCCTTTCCTTTTCGCTTCCTCTATTTCCGCTCTGTCCTCAATCTGAAGAGATGAATCAGATACGTGATTTCCTGATTCTTCGAACGTCCAAAAGCTCTCAGAACCATACATATGCTTATGGATTGTCCGATCTGTTACAGAATTATAAACACTCACAAGTTTCGACCCATCAGCAAATTCTTTGATATCCTTATTTGGATCTATACTGTTCGAACTCGAGGCCTTAGCTAACTCTCTAACCACACAAACTGCTTTTTGATCAACATCTAAATCATAATTAAATGTAATCCGCCTAGAAGTTTGCCAACCGTCTTGACCTTTAATCTTAAGAATATTAGACTCCTGATTAAGAATAACCCGATTACGCGAAGAAGAATACATTGCTTCACCTTCATAATGTTTCCACTTTATATCTAATACATCATTTTCTTTCAAATACAAATTTTCTGTCTCATTGCTCAAAATTTCTTTATTGTTAAGATTTATCTCATCGATTCTTCCATCCATCTCTTTAGTCAGAGCAAGAATTATTTCTTTAATATTTAATTTTCCGCTAGAAATCTCCAGAAATGCAACACCATTTTCTAATCTCTGTATATCAAAAATAATATCAAGAAATTTTGAAAATTTCATATTCGAATCAATAGGCGTATCAATTATGGCTTCTGGGTAAGAAGCAAGTATCCTTACAGCAAGAGCAGGAATATCACTATCCTTAATTTTAATCCAATTGCTACCTAAAGTTGCCTCAGGAGGAATAGGGACAAGATAGTCTAGGTTCTTGGCTCCTGTAGCCTCTGCCATCATTCTCTTAATATCTGCTCTCACCTCAGATATCGAAATATCACTATAAACCTTGGCTTGCGTTCCTACAGGTTTTTCGACAGCATTAACAACTTTCCAAAAGCCATCTTTAACCGCAAAACGATATTTAGCTATTTTATCTTCAGCATCAAAAAAATTACCTCCAAGAGCGCCAGCTTGAAGACCTCCAATTAACTCCATAGCTTTTTGTTGAGCTTGCTTAGGTGAAAGTTGAGGCAAAATCTTTTTTTCAATTTGCTTATTTATTTTTACCTTTGAATTGCTAGAGCTTTTTAGCCCTAAAACATTTTGAATAGCTTTTTTAAGCGCTTCGCGTTGCTCCTCACGATCTGAGGAAACTTCCCACGAGCTGGCTATAAAAAATGGAGATTTGGCACCAATAAAAAGTCGAAAAGAAGTTCCATTATTTTTATACTCAACTTTTACTTCCTTATACTTTCCACTCATCTCATCACCAAAAAGAGTCTGACCAAACTTTGTATCCATCTCTGGAAGAAATTTAAGTCCAATTTTTTGATCATCATCTCTTATAAAAACAAGACCCCTTCCTTCATTTCCTTCAAATGATTTGTCTTCTTCAGCTTCACTAATAATGGCAGACAAAACTTCATGCAATCCCTTTCTTGTTAAGATTTCTTGAGAAAGAATTTCCTGAATCTTCAGGCTTGAAGATATGACTTCTAGCCCTGTCTTATCTCCAGATCCCTTGCTTAACAAAGAAATCTCAGAATTTTTAGCTTTATCAATACTTATCATCAGCTCGCTATATAGCTCTGGCGCATTATTCTTAAGCTTTACCAATACCGCAGCCAAATCTCCAGGTGTAAAGACAGTGACGTTGAATGTCTCTGAATAATCTAATTGAGCTGTACCCTTTGCGTCTAACTTAGGTCTTTCGATTACTTCTATCATTTGAATCGTGCCAGGCTGAATATATCCGCCATCTTTTTCTAAATCAGAATAAGATCCAGCGCCTAATCGAAACTCCGAAAAATTATGAACTTCTTTGAAGGCGACGTTATATTTTTTCGCATATTCTTCAGAGTATCGAATAACGCCCCTATCTTTAGAATCAACAACCTTAGCAACTTCATCCCTAAGCTTTTCCGAAATAAAAAACCTTTTATCTTTCAAACGATTTGTTATCAAACGCATCTTTATCCATTTTATCCATTGCCCAAAGGATTTATTTCTAATTTCAGAAGAAGCAGGTTTTAATTTTATGGCAGATGCGGAAACGCCAGCATCCCTACCCTCAACCTCGTCCAGGCCAATGTCATTTTTTTTAAAAAGAACTTGACCTTTGGCATCACCACCAATCGCTGGAATAGAATTATCAGGCATCTCAGTTCCAACCCAGGTAGTCGGAAAAAGCTCTGGAAGTGTTGCGATCTCAAGATCTACGTTCTCAACAAGGCCGACATCAATAAATCCTACGTCGCCTGTTGCATCAATGTTTTTTCTTTTAAAAACAGGGACATCGGTCATAGTTTGGACCATCTTATTAAATGGAACAGCGTTTGAAGAAACACTAATAAACCCACCGGAAAAATATTTGCGCGGGATATTCTTGCCTGTAAGCTCATCTTGCTCTACCTTTATATAGTCGTACACACCTTCTTTGAAAGCTTTAAGATACTGAGTATAAATTTTCTCGTTAGCCTCTTTGTCTGCGATTTCAATACCCTTGGTCTTGCCTTGATCAATATAGACTTTGCCTAAAAGGCTTTCTTTAAGATTGTTTTTATACCAGGTTGCTAAAATCATAGCGTTATAGACCTGGCGCAGATTGGCAAAATTCTTGCCAGAGTTGACTTCTTTTTCAATTTCAGGAATAACGATTTCACGTACAATGTCAGCAGAAATTTTGCTAGAGGCCTTAGCTTCAACTTCAGTCTTATTTGCTATTCCGATATCTTTGCGACCAAGGTTGTTCATCAAAGCGTTGTAATCCTCTTCCATCATGACTTCGAGTTCGCTATCGACAACAAAAACGCGGTTTCCACTCTCGTAAACAGTTGCAGATTTTGGAACAATCCATACCCTATTAAAGGTATTCATAGGAACATCAGTCGTGCCAAACTCATCGTAGGCTCTTTTGTAGATTTTCTTCCAAAACTTCTTACCCAGCTCGTCTTCCGGGTATATTAGAGAAGCGGTCAATTGTTTAAGCATGTAATCCTGCTCTAGAAGATCACGCCCCATCTGCGTTATCCCAAAAGAGTCAGCAATAATTCTATCTTTTTCATAAGGAGAAAGGTTGACCCACATATCTTTTTCAGGTGTGGTCAAGGAGGCCAAGAAGTAACGAATAAGTTTTTTGGATTCCTCGATAAACGCATCACCCTTAAGGCCGGTATCACCGGAATCGACCACAAACCCGAAATGTAGCGGATTTTGGGGGTCAATCTCGATGGCCTTGACCATAACTGGCATAAAGGCCGGTGTAGGCATAACAAGGCCCGTAGGCATAGACACACCTTGGGCGTAGGCCATATTAGGGCCTACCACTGAGCTTATAAAAAAGCTTAATGCGATAAAAATAGATAAAATTTTTGTTGGTATTTTTTGACGAGTTCTTTCAAGATGGGTAATCATTTTTGCCTCTCCTTAAATGAGCACGTGACTTATGGAACGTTAGTGAATATAAGTCACTGCGCGAATTTATCCTGTGCGCGAAGCGCATCAGGATTTCCGTTAATTTTTAAAATATTTTAAAGAACTTTTTTTAATTTTTCCTGAAATGAGAAATTTCTCCTAAATAAAGCTTGCCGTCTTAAAGGGCATCTTTCCGTGGCGGAAATTATAAATCCTAGCAGATTAACAACTTATGATAATTATGATAATAATGAAATTTCTTTAAAAAAGCGATTTTTCCTAAATTGGTTTTACAAGAATAGCACATTTTTCTGAAATTTCAAGGCTATGAGGCATATTTTCTTATAATATGCTATTGAAGGCAAAAGACTTTTACCTTGAGCTAAAAAGGTTAGAAAATAATAGAGTTATGAAGTTTCTTTTGACATAAAATTCTACCATAAAAAACAAAAAACCCTGGCCAAAGACCAGAGTTCTTTCTCCTATAAAGGCAAAAACCCTTCTGCGCTAAAACCGCTTCGAAGGGTATCTTTTTCTCTCCGCCAAAACAAGGAAAATAAGAAAAGAGCCGACAAAAGTGGGATTTCTCTCCTACTGCTCTTCGGCAACCCAGCCACCATTTTGTCATCCACAAATGCCTAACCGGCATAAGATAACCCCTCTGCCACTCCGGGCAAGGGATCTCAAAGGGCTTCAGACATTTTAGGTCTGTGGTTTTGTGCCCCCGGGTTTCCCCAGGTTTACCTTTATCGGCTCCTTATAAATATAGCATATAGATATATAAATAACAAGATAGGGTGACCCTATAGAGTTTAACTAAAAATACTTGACACTACAGATTAAAGGTGTTGGTAGCAATAGACTTACAAAATATGGAAATGACTATTTGTCGCAGAAAATTAAAATTTTAAAAAACTTTCCCAATAAAAATATAACTGCTTTGTGGCCTTAAGATCGCGGGCGCAATACTTAGCAATATCGGCATACTTCCCCTCTTTAAAAAGGCCCTTAACCTGGAGACCTGTAATGCCCTCTGCCTTTGGACTCTTTATGCTAAAAGCCTTGCACCACATGTCCAGGCTAAATTTGCGAGTCGCTGCGCCATAGAATGTGAGCTGGTCATAAAGATCAACATGTGGCCCTTTACCATAACGATAAGGCATAAGATCTTTGGTGGCACGGACACTATTGATGGCTGAGCGTAACATAATAAACGGACAGTCAAACATCCGCCCATTAAACGTAATAAACGTGTCAGCTTTTCCGATAAGCTTCCAGAAGTTGATCAAAATCTCTTTTTCATCCCCGGAAACATACGTTGCGTTACCTTCGGTGAATTTCTCTTGCTTTCCGTTGTTTTGAAAAAATACAAAGGCCTTGTCCGTGTCGACATCCAGCATGCCAATGGTCACAACTTGGGCTGTTACAGGATAAAACGAAAGGCTGTTTTTGGCATCTTCCTGCTTTTGAGGAGTATCAGCGAAACGTAGAAAATACTCTTGTGATCCCTCATCAAGATCTTCAAAATCAACGCCTACAGTCTCGATATCAAAAACAATCTTACTCATCCCTTTGCCCCTTTAGCTGCGCTGACGAAATTCTTTAAAAGCCTCTGACACTTCTTGCCAGGCCTACGCTCTACACCGCTTGAAGTGTCATAGGCATAAGCTTTAACGTCGACAATGGCCTGCGCAATATTTTTTGGATTCAGTCCACCCGAAAGAATTACATTCTTTGCTGGAATTTTAGCAGCTTTTAAAATCGTCCAATCAAACACTTTTCCAGTTCCACCTTTTAATCCTTTTTCATAAGTGTCTAAAAGATAAAAATCTGTTTTGTATCTCTTGATAGCATTTAAATCTTTCGCATTTTTGATGCGAATTGCTTTAATGGTTTTGTATTTTTTAAATTTTGCGCAAAACGCTGGTGTTTCTTCGCCATGAAACTGAATAGCTCGAAGTTTGCACTCCTTGGCGATTTGATTGATATTGGCCTCAGTCTCATTAACAAAAACACCGACGGGAATAACACCTTTTGGCAAAGCTTCAATAATCTTCTTGGCAACTTTAGGCTCGACAACACGAAGGCTTTTTTTATAAAAAATAAACCCAACAGCCCACGCACCTAGTGATGCTGCAGCCAAAGCATCCTTTTTATTTATAAGGCCACAAATTTTAATTCGTTTCATCAAAAAGCTCCCTGACCTTTTGTTTAATATCTGCCGAGCGCAAGAGTGTTTCGCCAATTAAAACAGCATTAGCACCTAAACTTTTAAGCGCTTTAATTTCTTGATGCGATGAAATGCCGCTTTCGGCAACAATAACTTTATCTTTTGGAATTTGAGGAATCAACTCTTCGCATGTCTTAAAATCGACTTCAAATGTTTTAAGATTTCGGTTATTAATTCCAATAATTTCTGCTTTTGTATCTAAAACTCTCTTTAATTCTTCACCATTGTGAATCTCGACTAAGGCATCCATATCTAGGCCCTTGGCAACAGCCATCAAATGGCTTATTTGCTCATTAGTTAAGATAGCGGCAATCAAAAGAATCGCACTAGCCCCTTGCGTAAATGTTTCATAGACTTGAAGCTCATCAATAAAAAAGTCTTTCGCTAAAACCGGAATGCCAAAATGATCTGAAACCTCGCGAACATAGGTAGGTTTTCCTAAAAAAAATTTTTCCTCAGTTAATACGGAGATCGCTTGAGCGCCTGCCTCCTGATATTTTGCGCCGAGACCAAGCACGCTAAAATTCTTTCGAATAAGACCTTTGGACGGTGAAGACTTTTTAATTTCAGCAATCAGGTTAAGCTTGCCGGGTACGGAAATCACTTTTTTAAAAAGTGAGTAATTAGAATGTTCGCGCTTTTCGAGCTTATTCTTCAGCGCCTGAAAAAAAACCTGCTTTTTCTCAATAAGAATTTTCTTCTCTGTAATAATTTTTTCTAAGAAATCTTGGCTCATGAATTAGTAAATTGTTTAAGGGTTTCAAGCTTTGCCTTAGCCCTACCACTATCAATAGAATCACTGGCAAGCTTAATACCTTCCTCAACTGTTTTGGCCGCTTCAGCAACATAGAGAGCATGCGCTGCGTTTAAAACAACGATATCGCGCTTAGGTCCCCTTCCCCCGTCTAAAATATCTATGGCGATTTGTGTATTTTCTTCGATACCGGAACCTCTTAAGTCCTTTTCGCTGGCTTTAGCAATGCCTAACCTTTGAGGGTCAATCACATATGATGACATTTTTTCCCCGTCATACTCGCAGACGAATGTTGATGTGGTTGTCGTAATTTCATCTGAACCATCTTGACCATGAACGACCATTGCTCTTCGAATTCCTAAATTCTTTAAAACATGTGCCATCGGCTCGATAAGTAATTTATCGTAAACTCCCACCAGCTGATGCGTTGATCTTGCAGGGTTGGTTAAAGGACCCAGGATATTAAAAATAGTCTCAACTTTTAAACTCTTTCGAACAGGAGCTGCGTGTTTCATTGCTGGATGTAATTTCTGCGCAAACAAAAATGCAATGCCGACATCTTTTAGACAAAGTTCCAAGAGAGAAACATCCATCTGAATATTAACACCCAGCTTTTCAAGAACATCAGCAGCCCCGCACTTGCTTGAGACTGAACGATTACCATGTTTAGCAACAGTGCATCCTGCACCAGCTGCAACAAAAGCTGTGATTGTCGAAATATTAAACGTCCCTTTTTTGTCCCCACCTGTTCCGACAACATCTAGGACAACGCCCTGCGGCTTATTAACAGGAACCGAGAATTCGCGCATTGTCATTGCTGCACCGGTAATCTCATCAACGCTGGCGCCTTTTTTACGAAGAGCCAAAAGAAACTCTGCAAAATCCTCTGCCGCAACTTCTCCGGACATCATTTGATGCATAGCTCCTTGCATCTCTTGGACAGTTAAATTTTGTCCTTTAGAAACTTTTTTAATATATTCTTTCATAAAGCTTAAAAAAATCCTTCCGGCCCTACCGGCACAGGATAAATATTGGCAAATCTTACTTCTTTAGAGATTCGCAAGATTTACCGATATTTATAAAATTTTTTAGAAGGGCTTTGCCTTCATGGGTTAAAATTGATTCTGGATGAAATTGAACGCCCCAGATAGGAAATTTTCTATGACGAAGCCCCATTATTTCTTTATCTTTTGTCTTTGCCGTTATCTCAAGGCAAGTGGGAAAAGTTTTTTTATCAATCACGAGCGAATGGTAGCGCGTCGCCTCAAAAGGATTTAAAAGATTTTTAAAAATTTCTTTTTTATTGTGATAGATCATTGAAGTTTTACCATGCATTAGACGCTTGGCGCTAACAATCTCACCACCAAAAGCATAACCAATAGCCTGATGGCCAAGACAGACGCCTAAAATAGGAATCTTGCCGGCAAATTCTTTTATGATATCAACTGAAATCCCTGCGCCTTCCGGACGACCCGGCCCCGGCGAAATCACAATGCATTGGGGATTCATTTTTTTAATTTGAGCAATGGTAATTTTATCGTTGCGAATAACTTTTAATTCTGCACCTAACTCGCCTAAATACTGCACAAGGTTATACGTAAAGGAATCATAATTGTCGATCATCAAAATCATTTATTCTTTTCTCCTTGAAATCTTCGCACCTAGGCCTCTTAATTTCTGATCTAAATTCTCGTACCCACGCTCAAGATGATAAATACGGGAAATCTCGGTTTTTCCTTTTGCAGCTAACCCGGCAATAACTAAAGCAGCTGAAGCACGTAAATCTGATGCCATAATTTGTGCACCAACAAGGCCCTTGACTCCTTGAACAATTCCGATCATCCCTTCTCTTCGAATACTAGCGCCCATGCGGTTTAATTCAGCAATATGAATAAACCTATCTGGATAAACTTTATCTGTGATAACACTAACTCCAGGCGTTAAAGCCATCAGAGTCATATATTGTGCCTGTAAGTCAGTCGGGAAACCAGGATAAGGATATGTCGTAATACTCATCGGGTCTAATCCTCTACTTGCTTTGACATGAATCGTATCAACACCATAATCAAATTCTAAACCAGCCTCTTCGAGGACATCTGTTAGCGCTAAAAGATGATTTATATACGCGCCTTTTAAAGTGATATCGCTTTTTGTTGCGGCTGCTAAAAGAATAAATGTCCCAGCTTCAATGCGGTCTGGAATAATTTTATAATCGACTCCATGGAGCTTCTTAACTCCGGTGATTGTGATGCGCGGTGTTCCCTGCCCTGTTATTTGCGCACCCATAAAACTAAGAAAATTGGCCAAGTCTTCAATTTCCGGCTCACAAGCAGCAGATTCAATAACCGTATCCCCCTGGGCCAAAGTTGCAGCCATCATGACATTTGCTGTCGCCAAAACCGATGAACCAAAAACACCACCTAAATATATATTGTTTCCCTTTAAACTTTTTGTTGACGCAACAGCATAGCCATTTTCGATTTCTATTTTGATATTGAGGCGCTTCAAGCCCTTCAAGTGCAAATCTACTGGACGGACACCAATAACACACCCTCCAGGTAATGAAACTTTGGCATGGCCAAGCTTAGCAACTAGCGGTCCTAAAACACAAAACGACCCGCGCATCGTCGAAACAAGGTCGTAATGCGCCATACTCTTTAAAGGCCCATTAGAAGAAATACAAACAGTATTCTTATCACACTCGACCGCCTTACCTAAAGACGTCAAAAGTTTAACCATGGTTTGTGTGTCACGCAACTTTGGAACATTATGCAAAACACAACGCTCATCTGTTAAAAGCGTTGCCGCCATAATCGGAAGTGCAGCATTTTTAGCTCCACTAATTTTGACTGTCCCCTTAAGAGATTTTCCCCCTTCGATAACAAGTTTATTCATGATTTAAATTAACTCCAGTATTAAAATCCGTGGTGTTCGTGTGTAGTCTTTAAGACAATCTATTTGAACAAAATATTTTGTGCCTTTAAAAATTTCTTCAATAGCTTTTTCCTGCCCATCTCCAATTTCAAGAAAAATCTTTCCCTTCGGCTTTAAAAACTTTCTAGCTTTTTGGGCAATAGCGCGATAAAACGTCAAACCATCCTCTCCACCATCTAAAGCAAGCGTCGGCTCCTGCTGTACATCCAGCGGCAAAGTATCCATCATCGGCGTTGGAATATACGGAGGATTAGAAATTATTATATCAAATTTTTTTTCTTTCTTTAACCCAAAAAATGCAGCTGCATTTTCTGCCCGTAGGGCCTCAGCGTCGCAACAAATTGCGGCTTGCGGAGTTACCCATGCCAATAATGTCCTAAGGCAAGAATTATACATTATTTTCTCGGTAAGTTTAGAATAACAATTCTTTCTCTGGGCTAAAAAATCTTGAGTGCTATTTAAAAAATCCACTTGAACAAAATGAATCTTATCTAAAACACCATGATGTTTTGCATTTCTCGTGGCAACTTCGATAGCATCACAAGAGACATCAATTGCCATAAAACGGCCATCCTCAATCTTTTTTGCCAAGCTAACAGCAATGTTACCGCTTCCTGTGCCAACATCCAAGATGTTTAAAGGGCGATCTTGCGCCTTGGCATATTTTAAAACAGCTTCAGCTAAAATTTCGGTCTCAGGGCGAGGAACAAGGACACGCCTATCAACATAAAAATCTAATCCCATAAACTCACAAACACCAACAACGTACTGAAGTGGCTCATGATTTGCGCGACGCGCCTTCATCTGATCAAATTTCTTTTGCTGAGCAAGCGTCAATGGCTTTTCATCCGTATATAAATCAACACGACGGCATTGCAAAAGCTCTGTAAGCATCAATTCGTTTTCTTTCACAATCCTGAGTCTGCTCTTTCTTCAGCCTTAATCAAGGCATCGGTTAGTTCGTCTAAAGCACCATCTAAAATCGCGTTTAATTGGTGACTCGTAAAACCAATGCGGTGGTCGGTAACGCGTCTGTCCGGAAAATTATAAGTCCGAATCTTTTCGCTACGGTCTCCAGAGCCGACTTTAGATTTTCGCTCTTGCGATTCTTTCTGAGCTTTTTCTCTCTCCATGCGGTCTAAAATCCTTGCTCTTAGAACTCGCATCGCCTTGTGCTTATTCTTCATTTGAGAGCGTTCATCTTGACAAATAACCACAGTGTCGGTTGGCAAATGAGTAATGCGAATGGCAGAGTCCGTAGTATTAACGCTTTGCCCTCCGGGACCGGAAGAGCGAAAAACATCAATCTTTAAATCTTTAGGATCAATAACAAGGTCGACTTCTTCAGGTTCAAACAAAACAACAACCGTCGCGGCCGAAGTGTGAATGCGACCTGATGCTTCAGTTGCAGGAACACGTTGAACACGATGAGCCCCACTTTCCCATTTTAAACGTTTAGACGCACCTTTACCGCTAAGACTAAAAACGACTTCTTTGAAACCGCCAGCTTCTGTTTGGTTGCTGCCAATCATGTCAAGCTTCCATCCTTTAATAGCTGCATACTTTGTATACATACGGTATAAATCTCCGGCAAAAAGGGCAGCTTCTGCCCCACCAGTACCGGCACGGACTTCTAAAATAACATCACGATCTCGTTCTTGTTTTTTAGGGTTTAAAAGGTCGGTGAGTTTCTTTTCGAGGTCATCTTGGCTTTTTTGAAGATCCTCGAGTTCAACATGGGCCAATTCTTCAAAATCTTTATCGTGCTTATCCTCAAGCAATGTTTGAAGATCCTGTTTTTGACGCACAACATCCTCATACTGACGGAAGGCTGTCACCTGAGGCGTCAGATCAGACATTTCTTTGGCAAGAGATTGATAGCGCTTATTGTCGGCAATAACCTTTGGGTCGGCTAAAAGCTGTTCAAGTTCTTCGTAGCGCTTCTTGGCGTTTTGAAGCTTTTCGACCTTCATATGCACAAATGGCTGTTATTTCTTTTTTGAATAACGTTTTTTGAAGCGGTCAATGCGTCCTGCTGCATCCACGAACTTCTTGTCTCCGGTAAAAAATGGATGGCATTTAGAACAAATCTCAACGTGAATGTTCTTCTTCGTTGAGCGTGTGTGGATAACCTCTCCGCAAGCGCATCCGATGACTGTGTCTTCATATTCTGGGTGAGTTTCTTTTTTCATTGCTTAACCTCCAATAAAATAATTTTTTTGTGTTAGTCCGATTTATTCATATTATCGAGAAATTCTTTATTATCCTTAAATTTCCCGAGCCTGCCGATCAAAAGTTCCATGGCCTCTGCCAAATTGAGATCCGTGAGCGCCTTGCGTAATAGCCAAATACGTTGCAGGTCACCTTCAGGAATAAGCAATTCTTCATGACGAGTATTGGAACGCTTGATATCAATCGCGGGATAAATTCTACGTTGAAATAGCGATCTGTCAAGCTGCAATTCCATATTGCCGGTTCCTTTAAATTCTTCAAAAATAACTTCGTCCATACGGCTTCCCGTGTCCACTAAGGCTGTCGCGATAATGGTCAAACTTCCTCCTTCTTCGATGTTACGGGCTGCACCAAAGAAACGCTTTGGTTTGTGTAGTGCACTTGAATCAACACCACCGGAAAGAATCTTTCCGCTATGCGGAACAACAGTGTTGTAAGCACGTGCTAGGCGCGTAATGCTATCAAGTAAAATAATTACATCTCTTTTATGCTCAACAAGGCGTTTGGCCTTTTCTAAAACAATTTCAGCAGCTTGAACATGGCGCTCGGCCGGCTCATCAAAGGTTGAGGCAATAACTTCTCCCTTAACGCTACGCTGCATATCTGTAACTTCTTCAGGACGCTCGTCGATTAAAAGAACGATCAAAATGGCATCCGGCTGATTGCTTACAATCGCGTTCGCTATCTTCTGCAGTAAAACAGTTTTACCGCTATAAGGCGGCGCTACGATTAAAGCACGCTGACCCCTTCCTATTGGTGTTAAAAGATCCATAATACGCATCGAAACTTCTTCCCTACTGCTTTCGAGTACAAACCTCTCTTGCGGATACAAAGGTGTTAAATGTTCAAAAAGAATTTTTTCTTTGCATTTTTCAGGACTCTCAAAATTAACAGCTTCAACTTTTAAAAGAGCAAAATACTTTTCGCCCTCTTTCGGTGGACGGATTTGTCCGCTAACATTGTCGCCAGTTTTTAAATTAAACTTACGAATTTGAGACGGAGAAATATAAATATCATCCGGGCATGGAAGATAATTATAATTGGCGTTTCGTAAAAATCCAAAACCCTCTGAAAGAACTTCGAGAGTTCCAGCACCAAACATGGCCCCATCTTTTTCGGCCTGACCTTGCAAAATCTTAAGAATTAAGTCCTGTTTCTTAATGCCGCTTAAGCCTTCAATTTTCATATTTTTGGCCAGCTCTGTTAAGTCAGACATCTTTTTATCCTTAAGCTCATCAATAAAAAGCTTATCCATGTTAGGAGGAGTTGATTTTGTCATCCTCCTGTTTTCTGTGCCTATTTTTTTCTTTTCAGTAATTCGTGCCATATCTCCTCAACTTGTTTTTGGGTTTGAAATAAACTTTTTCTGTTATCAATAACAAAGTCAGCATATTTTAATTTCTGATTTATCGGCATTTGAGCCTTTATGCGTCTTGCGACTTCATTTTTTGGAAGGCCGCTACGCTGCTTGAGTCTTTTAATTTGTAGAGGTTGAGTTGCTTTTACCACAACAATATAATTACAAAGCAAGTGCATCTTGGATTCAATCAAAAGCGGAACATCTAAAATAATCGCTTTTACTTTTTTTGCTCGCCGGTATTGAGTAATCTTCTTTTTGGTTTGCGCAACAACCAAAGGGTGAACAATTTCATTTAGTTTGCGCAGGGCCTTTGAATCTTTAAAAACAACATCCGCCAATTTCTTTCGGTCGATGCGTCCACAAACTAAAATATCTTCGCCGAACAATTTCACAATTGACTTAAAACATGACGCATCCGGCTGTATGAGCTTATGCGCAAGCTTGTCAGTGTCGACGACAAGCGCTCCTTTGGCTTTAAATAAGCTCGCAACCGATGTTTTTCCAGAACCAAAACTTCCTGTGATTCCTATGACAAACATTTTTTATATAAATTTTTGTATTCCTTGGCAGATGTCACCCAAGAAAAATCATAATGCATTATATGAAAAATAAGCTGCGAGAAAACTTTTGGGTCTTGATAAGTCTTAATCGCCTTCTTAAAGGCTTTTAAGAATGCTTCTTTTTGATAACTATTAAAAACAAACCCATCGCCTTGGTGTCGTTTTAAGTCAAAAGGCATCACTGTATCGCAAAGCCCTCCGGTCTTAGATGCCAGCGGAACCGTGCCATAGCGAAAAGCGATCATCTGGCTTAAGCCGCACGGCTCGTATACAGATGGAATTAGAAAGAAATCGCTTCCCGCGTAGATCTGATGTGCTAATTTCTCATCAAATTTAATATGAATCGAAATCTTACCAGGATATTTGATTTGCATTTCTTTCAAAAGATCTTGGTACTTGGCTTCTCCTGCTCCCTGGAAAATAATCTGTACGTCAAGCTGCGCCATCTCTTCGATAGCCTCCGCAAGAAGGTCCAACCCTTTTTGATACGATAATCTGCCAACAAAACCAAAAATAGGAATTTTTGGATCCTGGGGTAACCCACTCAGGCATTGAAGCTCCTGCTTGTTGATCATTTTTCCGTCCATTTTATCCGGCCAATATTTAGAAACAATCAAATCATCTTCTTTTGGGTTCCACATCTTCACATCAATACCATTTATAATGCCAATAACGGAATCGTGTCTGTCCCAAATAACTCCTTCTAAGCCACAGCCTAACTCTTTTGTACAAATTTCCTCAGCATATGTTGGGCTCACGGTTGTAACGGCATCGCTAAAAATAATCCCTGCCTTTAGAAAATTAAGCTTATTGTAATACTCTAGCCCCTCCGGACGGTTAAGTTCAGCTGGCAAGCCTAACTGCAAAAACTTTTCCCTTTCAAACACGCCTTGATAAGCTAAATTGTGTATTGTTAAAATGGTTTTTGTATTTCGATAAAAAGGATCCGTACGATAAATTGATTTTAAATAAACAGGGATCAAAGCTGCTTGCCAATCATGACAATGAATAATATCAGGCTGCAGCTGAATCTCCTGCAAAAGTTTTAGAACTCGCCTATTGTAAAATGAAAAACGCTCTAGGTTATCTAAATAATCGCCTTTTGCATCGCCATAAAGATATTCTCTGTTAAACAACTCATCATTTTTAATAAAATAAAAATCAACACCTTCAAAATTCGCAAAGAAAATATCTTGCGCTAGCTTTTTGATACCAAACATCTTTGGGTCAATGCATGCGTAAAAAGGCATTACCACAGAAACATCAACGCCCTCTTGTCTTAGAATAACTGGCAAGGCCCCACAGACATCGGCCAAGCCTCCGGTTTTTGCATAAGGCATAGCTTCTGATGAACAAAAAACAACTTTCATCATGACACCTCGCTTAAGTCAAGCCAATTTTGTCCAGCTTTAACACTGACTTTAATCGGAACAGAAAGCTTTAATGGCCCTTCCATCTCTTTTTTAATAAGGACCATCATGCGTTCCTTTTCACTCTTTAAAACATCAAAAACAAGTTCATCATGAACAGTAATCGTCATGCGGGATTTCAAGTCCTCAATATCAATCTTTTCTTGAACCTGAATCATCGCTAATTTGATCAAATCAGCGGCCGATCCCTGAACTGGAGTATTAATGGCCTGACGCTGAGCAAATTGGCGAATCGACATGTTATCACTATGAATCTCGGGAATATAGCGGCGACGATTTAAAAGAGTTATGACAAATCCGTCTTTTTCCGCTTTTTTAATTTCTTTCTGCATATATTCTGAAACTTTAGGGTAGCGTAAGAAATATTTATCAATAAACTCTTGGGCTTCACTCTGAGGCACCCCTAAATCTTTCGCAAGGCCAAATGCACTCATTCCATAGACAATACCAAAATTAACCCTTTTAGCCGCAACACGCATTTCGCGCGTGACCTTATCGCTTTTAACATCGAAAATAAGTCCAGCGGTAAATTGATGGATATCCTCATCGTTTTTGAAAGCCTTAATCAAATTCTTATCTTGCGAAAGATGCGCTAAAATTCGAAGTTCAATTTGCGAATAGTCTGCCGAAACAATGATATGATTTTTATCACTCGGAATAAAAGCCTTACGAATCTGACGACCGAGATCTGTACGAATAGGAATATTTTGCAAATTCGGATTCCTTGAGCTCAAGCGCCCTGTCTCTGTGCCTGCTTGGTCAAAGTTGGCATGAATCCTTTTCGTTTTGGCATCTAAAAGTTTCGGTAACGCGTCAATATAGGTTGTGGTCAATTTTGTTAACTGGCGATAATCTAAAAGCAATGCAGGCAACTTATGCTTAGGTGCAAGCTTGTGCAAGACGCTCTCGTTTGTTGAAAAACCTGTTTTTGTTTTTTTGACAACCGGTAATTTTAATTTCTCAAAAAGAATATGGCTTAACTGTTTTGGTGAATTTAAATTAAATTCCTCACCAGCCATCTTATAAATCTTCTTAGATAAAATTGTGATCTCTTTATTGGCCTCAGTAGATAGCTTCTTTAAAAACTTTATATCAAGACAAACACCTTCTTGCTCCATACGATAAAGAACATATGAGAGTGGAATCTCAATCTCTTCAAAAAGCTTTAGAAGCGTCTTTTCTTCAAGTTCCTTTTTAAAAATCTTAAAAAGCCCAACCATCGCAGATACCTTTTGGTCAAACCCGGCTTCTTTTGAAAACGACCGGTTTAAATATTTAAAACTAAGAATGCCTAAATCTTTAACAGATTGCGAGGCTTCTAATAAATAACCGGCAAGCATGACATCGAAAACTTTCCCCGCTACCAGAATATCTCTCTCATTCAAAATTTTAAAAAGGGCTTTGCTGCCGTGACAAATTTTTGTGATTGCAATGCTCTCAAAAACGCTTTTGATATTTTTAATCCAGCTAGGCGGTACAACAAAGATATGTTTCTCATCTAAGGCAACGACAAGGTCTTGTGAGGCAGCTAAATCATCTTCTAGCGAACTCTCAAAGGCCAGGGCAAAATATTTCTTCTTCTCAATAGCTGCAACAAGGTCCTCAGCGTCTTTTTTAGTTTCAATAGATGTCTTTTGCAACTTTAAAGAAACCTCTTGCGCTGCTGTAGGAACGCCCAAGCCTTCAGCAAGGCGACGAAATTCCATCCGCGAAAAAAATTGACGCAACTTTTCGGTATCTGGCTCTGTGACCTTTAGGTCTTTAAGGCTAAAATCAATAGGAACCTTCATATCAAGCAAAGCTAAATCTTTGCTCATCAGCGCCTGATCTTTTTGATTGCTTAATTTCTCACTAAGCTTCTGAGATTTTATCTTATCAACATTCTTTAAAATCTGCTCTAGACTACCGTATTCCTGAATCAAATTTGTGGCTGTGACTTTACCAACACCATCAACGCCTGGAATATTGTCGGTCTTATCCCCTGCCAAACCGATAAAATCTACAATGTGCTTAGGCTCAAAACCATAGCGGTCCTTGACTCCTTTGGCATCAACAATTTCTTCTCTTCGATAATCAAACATCTTAATATTTCCCTCAATAAGCTGCAGCATGTCTTTATCACCACTGACAATAATGACCTCAGCGTCTTTAGGGCTTATCCCTTTAGAGATCGTGGCAATAACATCGTCAGCCTCAAAACCCTCAAGTTCAAAAACAGGAATGTTATAAGCTAAAATAAGTTCTTTAATCAAAGGAATTTGGCTAATAAGATCATCAGGCATCGACGGCCTATGAACTTTATATTCAGCAAATTTTTCTTGGCGGTGTGTTTTTTTACCGACATCAAAACAGGCAGCCATATAATCGGGCTTAAAATCTTTTAAAATTTTTTTTAATGTATTGATAAACCCAAAAACAGCATTCGTCGGCTGTCCATAGCTTGTCCGCAAGTTTTGAATAGCAAAAAATGCCCGATAACACAACGCATGCGCATCGATTAAAAATAATTTGGGTTTGGCCATCTTTAAAAACTACCTTACTATAATTTAACCTTTGATTTATTCGTCTGGGATAATGGCAAGTATTTTTCGAATTTCTTCCTTTGAGGATTCTGTGTCGCCTGACTCTAACTTTTCAAGGGCTGAACTTACATGCTCTTGAATTTCTTTCTTTTGCATCTGCAGCAAAACATTATGCCGTAATTCTAAAATGCTAATATCCTGCGGGTCTAAAGACAACGCTTCATCGTATTCAATGAGGGCTCTTCCGTATTGCTTCATCTCTTTATACCGGCGTGCCCTTTCCATATACCTCTTTTCTTCAGTTAATTTTAAAACAATGGCCTTTTTTTCTTCAACCAAAAGTTGATCATTGACCTTTGTCATTTCCTGGGCCAATCTTTGAGCTTCAAAGTCTGAAAGCCATTTTTTTACACTCGGAGAAATTTCACTTAGCTCTTTAAGCTCTACGGCTGCTTCGGCAACCCAAGGATCTCTTGTTTTTCCAAGCTCCATGCGCCTTTTAAAAAACTTAATCGCCTTAGCAAACTTACCTTGTTTTTTGTAAAAATAGGCAAGATTAGAATATACAGGTAAAAAACTTCCATCAATTCTTAAGGCCATTAAATAATGACGCTCAGCCTCGTAAACATTGCCCATCTGCTCATAGGCAATACCGATATCGTTATAAATTTCGGGGTCAGCAGGCGAAATGGCTAAGGCTTCACCATAATAATGCAAAGCCTGCTCGAAAAACCCTTGACGCTGAGCACTGAGGCCTTTCCTGCGGTATTCTCCGGCACCTTCTGCGAATGATAATAATTCAGCAGAAACATTCGTTTGAGAAGAAAAAAGAAATAAAAACAAGAAAAGGACAATTAAAATGAAGCGCCTTGGAGGTAATATCTTCATAATAGAATAATAGATTCGATACATTTTGACAAGCAAATTTTTCTAGGTATTTGCAGCCTCTGGGTTGATGCCTGGATGTGACGGATTACCCTCTTGCGATTGCTTGGAGTCGCCTGTTAAACTCTCAGAAGATGGACAAAAAGCTTGGCTCTCGAAAGACTCCCGAGATTGTTCTTGCGAAACATGCTCAACGTTTGAATTTTGCGAACCTTCTAAAATATGATTTGATAAGCTTCTAATATCAATTCTTTCTTCAATGTATCTCTTGAATTCATCTTGCTGCTGGACACAATTGATAAGTGCCGCGCCGACAACAAGATTGTCTTTGACAAAAACTTTCTTATAGGTCTTTGTGCTGGCATCGCTCTTTAAATATTCGATGCATCCGCCCTGCTGTTTTGTTTGTCCGGCTAAAAACAATGCCGCATCAAAAACTTTTAAGGAGACCTCTCGTAATGGCCTCTTAAAATCTCTGACTTGGCCTATAGCTGCAGCGCCAACGACGCGCCCATGCTCATTGCTGTTTAAGAGAATATCCTCAAAATCGTCGCCTTTTTCCGCAGAATCACTCTCTTTCAATTCTTCAAAAAGAAACATCTCCCCTATCTTCGTATGCGTTGGAGCAGATTCAATAGGCATGTCTTCCTGTTTCTCAAAAAGTGTTAAGTCTCGATAAGCGCCTGCCAAGACAACAATTTGACTCTCCAAAACTTTTCCATTTTTCAAGCGAATCGCTTTTACCTCTGCGTCTCCTAAAACTTCAACAATACTGCTATTCATGACAAGACGGATACCTTTTTCTTCAAGAAATTCTGAGAGCGCCTGTGCCGTATGTCTGTCTAAACTTTTCGGTAATAAATAATTCGTCGAGCTTACTAGAATAACTTCTTTGTTTGCTGCCTGTAGAGCACACGCGGCTTTAACAAGGCTAAGGCTGTCGGCCTCAACAGCAATAACATCGACTAAAGAAAAACTTTCAACAAAATCCTTAACATCAGCAAAAGTTTTAAGATGAAAGACACCTTTTTTCTGTGTCCCTTTTATATCAGCAAAACGAATAGTTCCTTTATCCTCCAGAATAAGCACATCAAAAGGAATCTGTTCTTTTTCTGCCGTAACGACACGCTTACGCTTTGTATAAACTTTTATAATTTTCTTATCGAGAACAAGATTCACATTTTCTTGCGTATAAAAATCAAATGGCTTGTAAGAAAGTTCATCTTCGCTAATTTCCTTTTCTAAAAAAGCATTCAGGCGACTCGCATCATAAGGCAGAATACCTTCTGGACAAAAAAGAGTAATTTCGCTTTCTCTATCGTGAAATCGAATTTCTTCAATAGCTTCAACAACAAGCTGCGTATTTCCTATTAAAACAATTTTTCCCATAGCGATTAACCCTTTTTATTCTGAAGCCGAAAGGCTTCAATTGCATTTTTCATCAGCATCACAACCGTAACCGGCCCCACGCCCCCCGGGACAGGTGTAATAAACGATGCCCTTTGTTTTGCGGCTTCGAACTCAACGTCGCCGACAATCTTATCTCCGTCTCTGTTGATACCAATATCAATAACAACCGCGCCTTTTTTTATCCATTCTCCTTTGATCAATCCAGCTTTACCAACAGCGACAATAAGAACATCTGCGCGGCCTACATGCTCTACAAGTTTACCGGCCTCGCTTGTTCCGATATGACAAATCGTCACAGTGGCAAGCTCCGCGAGTAAAAGCAAACTTAAAGGCTTTCCAACAATTTCACTGTGACCAACAATAACAACTTCTTTCCCGGGTAAATCTATGCCTGTTGATTTAATGTGTTCGATAGCAGCAGCCGGTGTGCAAGGGATAATCTTAGTTTGCCCTAAAAGCATTTTCCCGACATTAACGATGTTGACACCTTCTAAATCTTTAGAGACATCAATATGATTTGCAATAATAGGATAATCAATATGACCAGGAACAGGCTTGTGAACAAGAATCCCGTTTACATTTTTATCTTCGTTTAAACTCTTGATATGAGCGATAATTTCTTCAGCAGAAATATCCTTATCCAGAATATCCTGTCGATAATTAATGCCTATTTGCTCTGCAGCCTTTTTTTGCGAATTGGCATAAGCACAAGCTGCATGATTGTTGCCAATCATAACATTAACTATTAAGGGCAAGCAACCGGTTTCATTATGAATAAAACCAACTTCATCTTGAAGGCGCTTTTTGATTTCTTCAGCAAGTAATTTTCCATCTAGGACTTGAACACTCATCAATTTTTACCTCTATGTTTGGTTGACCTCAACGTTAGCTACGGCCGACTGAAAAGCAGCTAAAAGCATCTCCACGGCACACTTGACATCACTTAAAAGATGTAGATTGCCTTCTTTAGCTAAAAACGGTGTTAATCCAATTGCGGCATACGAAAGACGGCAAACCTCCAAGGGAGCAGCCTGTGCTTTTTTTAAGGCTGCTTTTTTCTTAGCCACTGGGCCTTTGCGTGTTTTAACAACCTCAAGATAAGCCTTGGCATCCAAATCAACAAGGTCCAGTAAACGCAAACGCATTTTATCACTTTTTTTAATTAACGACTTTAATTTTGCCTGAGCTTTGGAGGATTGATTCTTTTTAAGCGAATAACGCGCTGCCATCGAAATCAAACTAACACCTGTGGCCGCTACGAGTGCGGCGGCAGAACCACCTCCAGGAGCAGGATTTTTTGAGGCGAGATTCTTTAGATACTGGGCTAATGATTGATTTTTGAACTTTTTCATCCAGTTTTCAAGTTTTTAGTGATTTTTTATTTTTTGTGTAGGATTAGAAGATTAAAGACAGATAATACTATTTCTTGCTGACGCGAGATTATCTTATCTTAAAAACGCACTTTTGGCAAATATCTTCTTTGTTTTATTATAAGTATTATATTTATTAATATTTAATAAGCGTATGGACTAGACAACTCAAATGCATCTTTAAGAATTTCAATTTTTAATTCACTCTGCGGGCGTTTTTCGATAGCAACGACATCAAAACGCGCTAAGCTATCCAGAAAATGATTGAGCTTTAAATAACTTAAAGCCACCTGCGAAATTTTACGCTGTTTGCGCAAAGAAATGGCCTCAAATCCACTTCCCTGTCTATTTCCAGAACGCATCTTGACCTCGACAAAACAGATGGTCTTCCCCTCTTTTGCGATAATGTCAATTTCCCCTAAGCGGTTACGGTAATTTCGCTCAAGAATCCGATAGCCCTGATTGACTAGAAATTCTTCAGCCGCTTTTTCCCCGGCTTTTCCTTTTTGGATTCTTTCTTGGGTCATGTCAAAATGTAAAACTCTTGCGGTGAATAGGTGTCAGTCCGTATTTCTTAATTTGCTGCCTGTGCTTAAGAGTTGCATATCCCTTGTGTTGTCGAAATCCATATTGAGGATATTCTTTATCCATGCGCTCCATCAGGTGATCGCGGGTTACTTTGGCAATAACAGATGCACAAGAAATCGAAAGACTTTTCGAATCCCCCTTAACAATAGTTTCAAAAGCAAAAGGAAGGTTTGCTTTAAAAGTGTTGCCATCGATGAGAAGAAAAATCTTATCACCAAAATTCTTATCCTTAGTGATACTCGCGGGCAATTGCTTAATTAGACTTTTAACGGCCTTTGTCATAGCAGAAAAAGTCGCATTAAGAATATTAATCTTATCTATAATCGATGGCTGGCTCATTCCGACGCCAAAATAGCTTTTTTTACAAATTTCTTTGTAGGCTATCTCACGCTGGCGTGACGTCATCTTTTTAGAATCTTTTATAACAGATTGAAATTTTATTGATTTAAGGCAAACGGCCGCAGCCATGACAGGCCCTGCTAAAGGACCTCGCCCGGCTTCATCGATGCCGACAATAATCTTAAAACCTTTACGCTTAAACCTGTTTTCGTAGGAAAGCATGGAAGACAAACGACCTGGAAACTTATTGTTTTATCCGAAGAGTTACAATTCTTTGCGAACACGAGCGGCTTTTCCAACGCGCCCTCGCAAGTAGTATAGTTTTGAACGGCTGACAATTCCCTTGCTGATAATTTTTAGGCTCTCGATAACAGGAGAATGCAAAGGAAATGTACGCTCAACTCCTTCACCAAAAGAAATCTTTCTTAAAGTGAATGTTCCTCGAAGGCCACGGCCGGTCTTGCGAATAACTGCCCCTTCAAAAGGGTGAAGCCTTGCCTTGTCTCCTTCGGTAACCTTTACCATCATTTTGACAGTATCCCCAACCTTAAACTCGGGAAGCTCTTTTTTGTGCTTGTTTTCTATATTTTTGAGTGTTTCTCCAATATTTGCAACCATTTTTTCAAACCCCCTTAAAACTAAATTTTATCTTATTTTAATAAATCAGGCCGGATTTTCTTAGTCCGAGCTTGAGACTGACGCTCTCGCCAGTTTTTGATACTCTGATGATTTCCAGATAATAGCACATTTGGAACTTTGATGCCATTAAAATTTGCAGGCCGCGTATATTGCGGATATTCAAGTCGTTGGTGCTCGAAAGACTCGTCTTTGAGAGAAGCATCCTTGCCTAAAACCCCAGGAATCAATCGCGTAACAGAATCCACAATGACCATAGCAGGAACTTCGCCTCCGGTTAAGACATAATCACCGATGGAAATACTTTCATCGACGAGATGCTGCCTTACCCTGTCATCAACGCCCTCGTAATGACCGCAAATAATAATTAAATTCTTTTCCTTAGAAAGACGTTTAGCTATTTTTTGCGTAAATGGCTTACCTGATGGCGTCATTAACAAAACGCTCGCTTTTCGTCTACCCTTCACTTTTTGAATAGTACGAAAAATTGGCTCAGGGCCCATCACCATTCCCGGTCCACCACCAAAGGGACGATCATCAACCTTTCGGTGTTTATCTTTCGTGTAATCTCTCAAATTGTGAACATTGATGCGGACCTTCTTTTTTTGCTGTGCCCGCTTTAAAATGGACTCATTCAAGACCGAATTAAAGACATCCGGAAAAATTGTTACAATGTCGAACCGTAACATGATAAAAACTCCTTTTGAAATGCATCAAATTGATTCGCCTCAATCGCAGCACGAATCCGCTCCATCAACTTAACATAAAAATGAACATTATGACATGAGGTTAAATAAAGTGCGGTAATTTCATTCATATTAAATAGATGACGAATATAGCTGCGTGTGTATTTTTGACAAACAAAACAATCACATGTGTCATCAATCGGACGAAAATCTTTAGAAAATTCGCCATTACGCACAACGAGTCTTCCCCCGCTAGTAAAAGCAGACCCATTTCGTCCATAGCGTGTCGGGATACAGGTATCAAACATGTCAATTCCGTGAGAAACAGCTTTGACAATTTGATCCGGCGTACCAATTCCCATAACATAACGCGGACGATCTTGAGGCAAAAGAGGCGCGCATGTTTCAATCGCTTCGAACATCAAATTAACCGGTTCCCCAACGCTGACGCCGCCGATGGCATAGCCATCAAAACCAATATCAACAAGCTCCTTGACAGCTTTCTCGCGCAGCTTTACATAATTTGAACCTTGGACAATGCCAAATAAGAATTGTTTTTTCTTATACGGACTTTTTAAAAAATGTTCACGCGAGCGCTTGGCCCATAAAGTTGTTCGCCTTAAGGCCTCTTCAGCTTGTTTTTCGCCGCAAGGATACGGTGCGCATTCATCTAAAGGCATCATCATGTCAGATCCCAAAACTCCTTGGGCATCGACGATATCTTCGGGCCGAAAAAAGTGCGAAGATCCATCTAGATGCGATTGAAACTTAACGCCTTCATCAGTTAATTTGCGAAATTGAGCAAGGCTAAAAACTTGATATCCACCGCTATCGGTTAAGACCGGCTTTTCCCAATTCATAAATTTATGAAGCCCGCCTGCTTCCCGAATGATATCTAGCCCAGGACGCAAATAAAGATGATAAGTATTAGAAAGCATAATTTGCGCATTCATGCGCAAAAGGTCTTCATGAGAGAGCGCTTTAACCGTGGCGCATGTCCCTACCGGCATAAAAAACGGCGTCTGAATTTCTCCATGCGCAGTCTTGAGAACTCCTCGCCGAGCTTTCGTTATGTTATCAATACTTTTAAGTTTAAACATACTAGATAATTATCATACAGTCCCCATAGCTGTAAAATCTATAATTTTTATTAATTGCTTCTTGATAAGCTTTTACAGTTAAATCTTGTCCGGCAAAAGCAGCCACTAGCATTAAAAGCGTACTTTTAGGAAGATGAAAGTTTGTCAACAAGACATCCACCATGCGAAAAGAAAAACCCGGATAAATAAAAAGGTTTGAACTCCCCTCTAGCTCTTTAGTGCGCGAAACAGTTTCTAAAACACGGCAGCTTGTGGTTCCCACGCTAACAATGGGCTTGTTTTCTTTCTTTGCTCTTAAAATTGTCTGCCAAGTACGCGATAAAAGACAATAATCTTCAGAGTGCATTTGATGCTTTGTAATATCATCGTCTTCGACAGGTTTAAAGGTCCCATAGTTAATGTGCAATGTTGTTTTGGCAAATTTATGACCGGCTCTTTTTAATTGCGCAACAAGAGCATTGGTAAAATGCAATCCAGCTGTAGGAGCAGCAACCGACCCTTGATGTCGCGCATAAACAGTTTGATAATCTTTTCGGTCAGAGGGCGCATCCTCTCTCTTGATATAAGGCGGAAGAGGAATATGTCCGACACTTTTAAGATGCATGAGTGCATTTTTTTTATTAAAACGCACGATCATTTTTTTTCGATCCTCAAGCCTTGCATAAATGCCGCTTCCGTTAAAAAATATCTTTTCGTCATCTTTAATCTTTCGTAAAGGCTTCATTAAAGCCTCATAGCAATATCCATCTGATAATCCTTTAAGAAGAAAAATCTCAACCTCGCGGCCACCAAACTCTTTTTTACCAAAAAGGCGTGCCGGTACGACTTTACTGTCATTGACGACAAAAAGACTTTTTTTAGGAAGATAGTCTGCAATATTAGAAAACGTATCATGGATGATGGTTTTTCTTTTGCGGTCAATGACCATCAGCCGTGCAGTATCTCGCTTCTTCAAAGGATGCTGCGCAATCATGCTTTCAGGGAGATGATAATCAAAATCTTTTAATTTCATAGATCAAGTCTCTTATGCTTCTCATAACAATCAACTATGCGTGCACCAGGATAATAAAAGCTTAGAATTTCATCATAAGAGTAACCTTCGCGAGACATAAAATATGCTCCCCACTGGCAAAGGCCAACACCATGACCCCAGCCCCTCCCTAAGAAGTCGACATAATATCCCTTCATGTCGATAACATAATTATTGCTTCGAATCACATTCGGCCCGACAATATCACGAAATTCTTTTCCGGAAACAATTGTTTGCTTATCATCATCAGTTGTTATTTTTATTGTTGTAATCCGCCCACTTGGGTTGCGGTCAAGAACTTGCATATGCGTAATACGCCCAAAAGCGTAGCCTTTTTCATTAAGCTTGTCCTGAATATCCTTCAATCTCATATTCTTCTTCCAAGAATAGTGCGGCGACTTTTTACAAAAATTGCATACAACTCCTCTAAGGGGAGGAAGATTATTGTCCCAAAGCGCTGCAACATTCTCGGTATGCCCTGCGCAAGTGGCATGATAAAAAGCTGGTAAAATTTTGTCCCTGTATACAAGAACAAGCCCTGCTGTTCTCTCGACGGCAATGTTCGTTCGATATTTTTCCGATGTCCGTCCACCATAGACTTGAGAATAGATGTCACTCCTGACATCATAAAAAGGACTTTTGCTGTTTTGCATTGAATAAAGCGCATAAGTTCTTGCAGCAATCGCCTGGGCCTTGATTGCTTCTAAGGGCCATCGGTCAGATATCTCGTGATATAAAACACCTTTGATATAATTTTCTAAATCAATTACGTTAACGACAAGAAGATGATTATTAACATTCTTAATAATGTCGATCTCGCCACGAAAGCGCCGATTGTTAATATAAACGCTCGCTTCTTTTTGAGGTGAAATTTTAATCTTATCCTTTAAGTAATGTTTTTCTCCAATTTGAATGCCATCTTTTGTCGGAACAACCTTTTTAGCCTTTAAGAATTTTTCCTGTCCTAGCGTTTCCTTAGAATCAAAATTCAAAACTTGATATGGCCCTTTAACCTGAAGCGTAAATTCTCCAACTCCCCGCAAAATAGCAATGCGCACAGGTTGAAAATGCTGTGCTTGTTGCGATCGGAGCTGGTGCGAGACACCACAGCCGCTCAAAAAAACAAAAATGGGAATAAAAAGAATTTTTGTGAATGTTTTCATATTATTTCACGCTGCAAAAGAATAATAAAATTAAAAAAGTTTTTGTTGGTCGTTTTTTTGTGAGGGAAAAATCTTAAGATGCGCAAGAGCCTTGTTCGTAAGCTCGCGCCCACGCTGAGTGCGCTTAACAAAACCTTTTTTGAGCAAGAAAGGTTCAACAACATCGACAATAGTATCTACTTCTTCATTAAGGGTTGCCGCAATCGCATCAACACCGGCAGGGCCGCCTTGATAATGGTCGCTCATAACACGTAAAAATTTTCGATCTGTTTGATCTAAGCCCTCGGAATCAATCCCTAAAGTCAACATTGCTTTTTCAACGATGTCTGATGTAACAGCACCTGTCTTTGTCTTCACCTGCGCGTAATCCCGAACGCGCCTTAAAAGACGGTTTGCAATGCGAGGCGTACCGCGCGCGCGCCTGGCAACTTCTTTTGCAGCCTCCGCATCAATAGAGAGTCCTAATTTCTTTGATGAATTTGAAACAATCTGAGCTAAGTCCTCAGTGTTGTAGAAATCTAAATGATGGAAAATTCCGAATCGATCCCTTAGGGGAGCTGCTAAAAGTCCGCTTCGTGTTGTCGCGCCGATTAACGTAAACGGTTTTAAATTAAATTTAATTGTCTTAGCATAAGGCCCTTTATCGACGATAAAATCAATCTGGAAGTTTTCCATAGCCGGATACAAGAATTCTTCAACTGCCTTCGAAAGCCTATGAATTTCATCAATAAAAAGAACGTCACTTTCTTCTAAATTTGTCAAAATGCCGATAAAATCACCCGCACGGTCAATAGCAGGTCCAGACGTTACAGTGATGCGGGAATCCATTTCATGGGCGATAATGTAGGCGAGAGAAGTTTTTCCTAATCCAGGTGGCCCTGAAAAAAGCATATGCTCGATGGGTTCTTTTCTCTGTTTAGCCGCATCAAGCGAGACTTTTAAGTTCTCGACTAAGTCCTTTTGTCCCACAAAATCAGCAAGCTTTGTTGGCCTTAGCGACAGACTAACAACAGCATCTTCCTCTGTTTCCTGGTTAAGGATAAGTCTTTGTCTTTGCTCTTCCATTTAAGTTAGCTCGCTATTCTTGCTGCTATCACTTTGTTCAACAGTAGGATCTTGCGCTTGAACTGGCTCTTCATTCTTTTGGACAGAAAGCTCTTCAATCTCTTTCTCGGGAAATTCTTCAGCCTCTTGATTGTTCTGCTCGCTACTTGGCTCCAAGTTTTCCCGATTACGCAAGACTTCGATGCTACCAAAAATACCTTTTTGCATAGCGATAACTTCGCGCAAACGGATAAGCTCTAAAATGGCCATGAAAGTTACAATAATTTCGTCTTTACTTCTAGACTTTGCAAAAAGCTCGGTTAAAAAAACTGTGCTGCGGTCTAAAAAGAGATGAAGAATATCATGAATTTTTTGCTCAACAGTGAATTCTTCTTTTATAACTTCATAAAAAACATTCTTGGGAATATTTTGTAACGCATTCGAAAATGCCGAAATAAGGTCAAAGAGATTCGCCTCAAAATACGTTTCTGTGGCATCCTCTTTAAGCTCTTTGGTTTTTTCTTCATCGATCTCACGCTTAAATAAATCCTGGCGATCCATAGACTTTTGATGCAAGTTTTCAGCGGCTTCTTTAAACTTTTTATATTCTAAAAGACGCTTTACAAGCTCATCGCGAGGATCCTCTTCTTCCGGGATTTCCTCCGTCGGATCCGGAGGCAGTAACATCTTTGATTTAATCTGCATCAAAGTTGCGGCCATAACAAGAAAATCTCCGACGGCTTCTAAATCCAAAAGCTTCAACATGTCAAGATACTCCATGTACTGATCGGTTATCTTGGCAATAGGAATATCATAGATATTAAGCTCTTCCCTTTTAATGAGATACAGGAGGAGATCAAGAGGGCCTTCAAAAACTTCAAGTTTAATTTTATAATTCATTGGATTTATGAAAAAACTTTAGTCCGGACTTCTGTTATAGTCTTCTGGGCAATGACACGTGCCTTAAGAGCGCCCTGCTTTAAAATATCCTCAACGTAACCTTTGTCTTTTGATAATTTCTCTCGTTTATCGGCAATAGGCCTAATTCTCTCTAAGATATCTTCAGCAAGAATCTTTTTACACTCTGTGCATCCCTTTTCAGCCTTTGTGCACCAAGCGCAAACCTCAGCTTCTTTTTCAGGAGAAAAAACCTTGTAGTAGCTAAAAACATTACAAATTTTTGGGTGTCCAGGGTCAGAAAGTTTAATACGCTTAGGATCGGTGAACATCGTCTGAACTTTCTTGCGAACTATTTCAGCTGAGTCTGACAAATTAATTGCATTGTCATAACTTTTGCTCATCTTGCGCCCGTCGAGACCTAGGAGGCGCGGTGTTTCCGTTAAAATAGCCTTGCAGTCTTCAAAAACTTTTGTTTTATATAAATGATTAAAACGGCGTGCAATTTCACGAGTTAACTCTAAGTGGGGAAGCTGGTCTTCACCGATAGGAACTGCCTGAGCTTTATAAAGTAAAATATCCGCAGCCTGCAAAACAGGATATCCTAAAAAACCAAAGGTGTGTAAATCACGCGTTTTAATTTCGCGCAGCTGCTCCTTGTACGTTGGATTTCTTTCAAGCCATCCTAATGGAGTTATGCAAGAAAAAAACATTTGAAGCTCAAGATGTTCAGGAATATCTGACTGAACAGCAATAATTGATTTTTTAGGATCAATGCCACAGGCAAGCCAATCAACAGCCATATCAAGAATATTTTTTTTAATTTGATGACTATTTTCATATTCGCCCATCAAAGCATGCCAATCAACAATTCCAAAGATGCACTCATATTCTTCCTGAAGAACAGACCAATTTTCCAAAGCACCAACAAGATGCCCTAAGTGAAGTTTTCCCGTTGGTCGCATTCCGCTAAAAATTCTTTTTTTCGTCATGACTTTTCCTTAAGACTAGAGACTTCTTTCAATTCGCTCTAACTCGTAAGCCTCAACAATATCACCAACTTGAAGTTTATCATAATCTTTTATGGTGATACCACATTCAAAACCTTCTCTGACTTCACGAACGTCGTCTTTAAATCTCTTTAACGACTCCATATCCCCTTTAAAAACTTCTTCGCCGTTTCGCGTTACCGAAACTTTAGCTTTTCGATGAACTTTTCCCTTCTGAACAAAACATCCAGCAACCATTCCCGATTTGGTAAGCTTAAAAACCTGGCGCACTTCAATGCGTCCCAAGAAAATTTTCTTAAGCCGTGGCTCAAGAAGACCGGAAAGCGCATTTTTAAGGTCATTAACTGCATCATAGATAATACGATAAATTCTAACGTCAATATCTTGCTTTTCTAGTTCATCTTTTGCTTTAGTGCTAATATTAACATGGAATCCGACGACAATAGCGTTGGCAACACCAGCTAAGATAACATCTGCAGCGCTAATGTCACCTATACCAATGTGAATAAACTTAATCTTAACCTCATCAGTTGAAAGTTGCTCCAAAGAATCTTTGAGCGCCCCTAAAGATCCTTGAACATCTGCCTTCAAAATAATATTTAACTCTTTAATCTTTCCCTCTTGAATCTGAGAGTAAAGATCTTCAAGAGTAATTTTTTGCATCGACTGAAGTCTCTTATTTTTAATTTGATTGAGACGTTTGGCAGCAATTTCTTTAGCCTGCTTTTCATCAGAAACAGCATAAAAAATTTCACCTGCCTCAGGAACACCTGAGAGCCCCAGAATTTCAACAGGGATAGCTGGCGAGGCTACAGACATAGGCTGCTGATGATCATCAAACATAGCCTTGACCTTTCCAAAAAACGGCCCAGCAACAACAATATCGCCTTCTTTTAGGGTTCCGCTTTGAACAATGATAGAAGATACAGCTCCTTTTCCGGGACTTAAATGTGCTTCCACAATAATCCCTGAGGCTCTTTTTTCATAATTTGCTTTAAGTTCCAATAGCTCAGCCTCTAAAAGAATCATTTCAAGTAATTTATCAACGCCATCACCGGTTGTTGCAGAAACACCGACAGCAACGACTTTTCCTCCCCAGTCTTCTGTCATGAGGTCTTTCTCCGATAACTGTTTCTTAACGCGATCAATATCTGCATTGCGCTTATCAATTTTATTAATCGCAACTACGATAGGAACGTTAGCGGCACGTGCATGGTCAATAGCCTCTTCAGTCTGCGGCATAATTCCTTCATCCGCCGCAACAACGAGGATAATCAAATCAGTAATATGAGCTCCTCTGGCACGCATCGCCGTAAACGCGGCGTGACCAGGTGTATCTAAAAACGTCATGATCCCTTTTGGTGTCTTAACCGAATACGCTGCCATATGCTGAGTAATTCCGCCATGCTCTTTATCTGTAATGTTACTTCGACGAATTTTATCTAAAAGCGATGTCTTGCCATGGTCAACATGCCCCATAAAAGTAATTACAGGAGGACGGTCTTTCATCAGGGCAGGATCTTCCCCATCTCCCCGATGAATCGCGACAAGCTCTTCTTCTTGTGTTTTAGCTTTTCGAAATGTAAAATTTAAATCCTGAGAAATTTTCTCGACAATATCTTCGCCAAGATTCTGATTAATCGTTGCAAAAATACCTTTCTTCATAAGAAATTTTAAAACAATGTTCAATTTTTGCTGCAGTTTAACGGATAAATCTTTAACTGAAATCGGAAAATCAATCTCAATGTCTTTTTGCGGTCCTCTAGCAACAGTCTCCTGTGAACGTGGAGGCTCTTGAACCTTTTGAACTTCTGTCTTTTTAGGATAAACAGATGGTTTAACTTTTTGAAAGACAGGCGGCCTTGGAGGTGATACTTTTTGTTGTTGAAATTTTGGTGCAGGAGCCTTAGGCCCAGGGGTTTTCTTCCTAAGATCCTCCTTAATCACCTTTGACTTTGGAGTGGCCTCTTTCTTCTCAGGCTTCTTAACAACGGCCTTCTTAACAGCAGGCTTGTCTTTCTTTGCCGAAGCCTTCTTGGCTGGGGCTTTTTTAGCCGGAGTCTTCTTAAGAGCTGACTTCTTTATAAGTTTTGTTTTTGCTGGTTTTTTTGCAGCGACTTTTAACGGAGCTTTCTTAACCGTCTTCGCAGCCTCTTCCTTCTTTGTCGCAGGATTAGCTTCTCCTTTAGCTTTTGGGACAATCTTTTTACCTTTTTTTGCTAAAGCGCTCCTTAAAACCGCCACAGCCGCAGAGCTTAAATCTTGCTTTGCATCTTTGGACTTAAGCTTCATCGCTTTCAATTCAGCCAGAATTTCTTGGCTGGCCATTCCATATTCTTTTGCGAGTTCTGATACCTTCATAGGATAATTAGCTTTCTTATTTTTTCTTTTTTAATATTTTTTTTGCTTCCTTAATAATTTTACCGGCCTTAACTTTGCCGAGGCCCTTAATCTGTGAAAGTTCTTCTGAGCTGCTTTCGGCAATGTTTCCTAAACTTTTAAAACCTTGTTCTGTCAATGCTGCAATAAGTTTATCTCCTACGCCGCTTAAATCTGCTAACGATGATCCTTCGACAACAACTGAAGATTTCTGAGGTAAACTTTCCCCGTGTTCTGCCCATTGTGTTAAAGAAAAAACATCTAATTGCCAGCCAACCAGCTGACTAGCCAGACGAATATTTTGTCCGTGTTTTCCAATGGCGATAGAAAGTTGGTCGTCGGGAACAACAACATTAGCGCGTTTTTCTTCTACGTTTAAATGCATTTGAGCAATTTCAGCGGGTGACAAAGCTGCTTGAATATATGTCCGCCTGTCTTCAGCATAGCGAACGATATCAATTTTCTCTCCATGCAACTCTGTAACAATACTTTTAACGCGTGAACCACGCATACCAACGCAAGCTCCGACACAATCAACCTTTTCTTCTTTTGACTGAACAGCAATCTTTGTACGTTCTCCTGCGTCACGGGCGATTCCTTTAACCTCAACAATTCCATCATAAATTTCTGGAACTTCCAGCTCAAAAAGGCGCTTAACAAGCTGCGCGTTCGAGCGAGACAACACAATCTGAGGACCTTTGCTTTCACGACGTACATCCAAAACATAAGCGCGAATACGGTCCCCTTGTCTAAACTCTTCTTTGCTAGATTGTTCGCTACGCGGGATAAAAGCCTCTGCCTTAGCTAAATCAACAATGATGTTGCCTTTGTCAATACGATAAACCGTACCATTAACAAGCTGCCCAATGCGCGCATAATATTCGCCAAAAACAACATCTTTTTCAGCCTCGCGTATCTTCTGAATAACAACCTGTTTCGCAGTCTGAGCTGCGATGCGGCCAAAATCTTTTGATTTGATTTCCTCACCATCGGCATAAGCGGTAAGCTTTCCACTTTGGCGGTCCAAAACAACTTGAATCTCTTGCTCTTTGTCAACAGTCCATATTTTTCGGGCTGCAGAAGCTACCGCTGATTCAACAGCCTCAATTAAAATTTCTTTGTTGACCCCCTTGTCCCGCTCAATTTGATCTAAAATAATCAGTAGTTCACTATCCATTAAATTGTCCTTCCTTTATATTATATAGCTTGCTTTGCATTATTAACAGTATCAAAAGAAATCTGACGTATTTCACCTTCAACATCGATAAAAAGGCAGCCATCCCTAACGGAATGGATGCTCCCTTCATATTCAAATCTTTCATCAATGGGTATTCGCAAAAAAACTTGCACCTTTTTCCCAATATTACGTAAAAAATCTTTTTCCGTGCATAACGGCCTATCAATCCCTGGTGAAGAAACCTCTAAGGTATAACTTCCTTCAAAAATGTTCTCTTCCTCTAGCTCTCTTCCGATGTCCTTATTAAGTCGTGCACATTCCTCAACAGTAATTCCGCCTTCGGGCTTATCCGCTAAAATCTGAATCAAATGATTCTTTCTTTGATGGTCAATAATCAATTCAATCAATTCAAGACCCTTGTCTTTAAGGTGCTTTTCGGCAAGCTCAAGAATTCTTTCTTTTACCTGATCCATTTTACTTTAGAATCTCTTTCATCTTCTTTACAGCATCTTCTTTGGCGACAACTATGACCTCGCCAGTGCGTCGGTCTTTAATTTCAACCTTGCCTTCAGCAAACATACGTTTTCCAATCATAATCCGATAAGGAATGCCGATTAAATCTGCATCATTAAATTTCTTACCCGGACTTTCTTCTCTGTCGTCAGTCAAGACATCGATGCCGCTCTGCGAAAGCTCCTTTTCATAATCATAAGCTAATTGCAATATATCTTTATCGCTAACCTGTAAAGGCAAAATCTCTGCGTCAAAAGGCGTTATTTCTTTCGGCCAAATAATTCCACCTTCATCATTATTTTTCTCAATGATGGTTGCGAGTAGACGGCTAACCCCGATTCCGTAGCACCCCATAATCACAATTTGTTTTTTTCCTTTTTCATCTAAAAATGATACGTCCAAAGCTTTCGAATATTTTGTCCCAAGCTGAAAAATATGGCCAATCTCAATAGCAGGTTTCTTTTTAAGCTTTTCCTTTTTGCATTTTGGGCAAGCCTGGCCCTCTTTAGCCTCACTTATGCCAAGTGCATGACCGCATGCTGGGCATACTAAAACTTCGTCTTCACCTATTTCAGCTGGAACCATGTACTCATGAGAGATATCTCCTCCCATGGCTCCTGAATCTGCCCCAACAATAACGACATCAAGCCCACAACGAGCAAAAATTTTCTGATAAGCACTGTACATAAGCTGATAATTCTTTTCAAGGCCTTCCTTGTCGCGGTCAAAGCTATACGCATCCTTCATAATAAATTCACATGCACGAACGATACCAAAACGTGGACGCATTTCATCACGAAACTTTGTCTGAATCTGATAAAGAACAAGTGGAAGCTGCTTATATGATTGAATGTGATTTTTAACCAAATCCGTTATAGCCTCTTCATGCGTCGGGCCTAAGCACATCTGTCGGCCCTTTTTATCTTCAAACCGGATCATGACATCTTTTAAAGTTTCATCCCGGCCTGTTTTTTTCCACAAATCCATCGGCTGTAAACATGTTAAAAAAAGCTCTCGTGCGCCAATCGCGTTCATTTCTTCATTAATAATTTTTTCTACCTTTCGAAGCGCACGTAAACCTAAAGGTAGATACGAATAAACCCCTGAGGTTAACATTTGAACAAGACCGGCGCGCAAAAGAAGCTTATGACTTATCGCCTCAGTGCCTAACGGCGTTTCCTTAATCGTTGGAATAAAAAATTGAGTCCATCTCATTTTGTGATCCTTTTATTCAAATCAAATTTTCATTTGATATTTCTCTCACCTTAAAACCATATAACAAAATGTTTAAATGCAAAACGCCTTTGGCTGGGTTAACCCCACAAGTCGCAATAAATTAAGGCGCTGTGGCCCTGCGTGTGGATTTTGCATTAACAAAATCAAAGTTCAAAAAGGTTACTTGGCAATTTTATATTACGTTTTTCAAACTTTTTCAAGAAAGACGGTTTGCGCTTTTTCAAAACCCAATTTCCTATGACCTTGCCGTCTTCAGTAATTTCCTTTTGATCAAAATAAAAAACGTCTTCTAAAATAACGTCTTTATTCTCACCATCATAATAAAGATCTGCAATGTGCGTAACACGCCGTTTTCCATCAATAAATAATTCCACATGGACAATGAGATCAATAGCGCAGGCGATTTGGCGTCTAATTTCATCAACGCTAAGCTGTATTCCGCTCATTAAAAGCATAGTAACTAAACGGTTGTAGCAATCTGTAGGCGATTCCCCATGAACAATAGCCAGAGATCCTGAATGACCGCTGCTTATAGATTGAATCAAATCCAATGCTTCACTGCCACGAACCTCGCCGATGATAATACGGTCTGGACGCATACGAAGCGAATTAACAAACAAATCGCGGATACTTACAGTCCCCTTACCTTCTACGTTGGCAGCTTTCGCCTGCAGTCTTACAACATGCTCTTTTTTAAATCCAAGCTCTGCGGTGTCCTCAATCGTAACAATACGCTCTTCCGAAGGAATATGCTTTCCTAAAACATTAAGAGCTGTTGTTTTTCCAGTACCAGTCGCTCCAGAAAAAATAATATTTAACTTTGCTTTAATTGCAGCAACCAAGAATTCTGCCATTTCCTCGTTAAACATTCCTAATTTTATCAAGTCATCGACAGTCTCAATTCTTGATGAAAATTTCCGAATAGTCACAATAGCCCCGCTTAAAGAAACAGGAGGAATAACAATATTAACACGAGACCCATCTAGCAGCGAAAAATCAACATAAGGAGAAGACTCATCAACTCGCCGTCCAGACCCAGATGCAGCTAAAATTTTTTGAATCATATGTGAAAGTTCATTGCTACTCTCAAATTTCACATCGCTTAATTGAATTTTTCCATCTCTTTGAATAAAAATTTGAGTTGGTCCGTTAATCATAATTTCACTAACAGATTCATCTTCCATGAGATCACGCACAGGCCCCAAGCTAATGACGGAGCTCACAATTTCACGAACAATAGAGCCTATTTCCTCCTCATTTAAAACAATTTCGGCTTTCTGACAAATCACATCAATTGCCTTCAAGGCATAACGACGAAGCTGATCATCATCTATATTGTCTTTGGCCTTAACAAAGTCTGTTTCCGTGATAAGATACTGACGGACTAATCCTTTGACATTATCTAGAAGCATATCTTTTCTCCTTTTAAAAACCTATTTTTCCTGCAAAATAAACAATTTTATCGAAAAATCCATAACGAGCAAAATCAGTGTAAAAAACAAAAAGAGCTAAAAGAATTATCATGCTTAAGCCCACACGATGAATTGCCTCATCAACCTTTTTCGATAGAGGCTTACCGCGTAGTTTTTCAATTCCAAAAAGAAACAGGTGCCCACCATCTAAAACAGGAAGCGGTAAAAGATTAAAAATCGCTAAACTTGCTGAAATAACTGACATCAAATAAACAACATAAGAGAATCCCAATTGTGCTGCTTCCTTTATCATATAAAAAATACCAACAGGACCGGTAACCGCATCTTTTGCTGCCATCCCTCCTGTGACCATTAAATAAAGCGCTTTATATGTTGTTGTCGTAATCGCACCTAGTTTTTGCGCAGCCTTAACCACTGCAGACAACGGTCCATATCGAAGAAGGATAATTTCTTTTTCAGGCCGCATACCTACAAAACGCGATTGAATTTTTTGCCCAAAAATATTTTCTGCCTCTTCTCCAACCGGATTAACAATCACATGAAATGGCGTGTTTTCACGAAGAACAAGAAAATCTAAGGACTTCCCCTTTGAGCGCGAAACAGTTTTCTGAAGGTCTTCCCAATTCTCAATCTTTTTCTGGCCAATTTGCTTAACTGTATCTCCTACGAGAAGCCCTGCCTCTTGAGCAGGATATCCGTCGATTAGCTCTCCAACTTTTGGAGCCATAGTAGGATAGCCCACCATAAAAACTACACAAAAACAAATATAAGCAAAAACATAATTAACAATCGGTCCGGCCAAGACAATCAGCGATCTCTGACCAATTGGCTTTGAATAAAATTCATTTGCCTTGCCCGTACAGTCATTCCGTTCGTCGCCCGCCATTTTAACATAACCACCCAAAGGAATTAAACAAATTAAAAACTCTGTGCCCCCCTTAATGCGCCGACTTAAAAGTTTCGGGCCAAATCCAATAGCAAAACGCTCGACATGGACACCCATCTTCCTTGCCGTAATAAAATGCCCATACTCATGAACGATAACAAGAATGCTTAAAACAGTAATAAAAACAAGTGTTCCCATTTTTTTATCCCATCATTTTTTGGGCTTGTTGACGCGCCCATTGATCTGCTTTTAAAATTTCTTTAATTCCAAATTTCTTAGCCGTTTGATGCTTCTTAACAACGCTCGAAACTACCTTGTAAATCTTTGAAAACTTTATTCTTCCCTTTAAAAAGGCTTCCACAGCCTCTTCATTGGCAGCGTTTAAAACGCTACCGAAAGTCTTTCCTTTTCGCGCAACCTCATAGCACAAGCACAAAGATGGAAATTTCTTAAAATTCGGCTTTTCAAAAGTCAGCTGCCCCTGCTTAACAAAGTCTATGGCTCCAAGGCCTGTTTTCATCCTTTGGGGATATGTCAAGGCATACTGAATAGGAATGCACATGTCAGTGACACCTAGTTGGGCAATGACCGCACCGTCATCAAATTCAACCATCGAATGAACAATAGATTGAGGATGAATAACGACATCAACCTCGTGAGCTTTTAGCCCAAACAGCCACATCGCTTCAATAATTTCAAGGCCTTTATTCATCAATGTTGCTGAATCGACCGTAATCTTTTTTCCCATTCTCCAGCGCGGATGCTTTAAAATCTTTTTAACAGGAATTGCGTCGAAACATTTTTGATCAACATCTTTTAAGGGACCACCCGATCCTGTTAAATAGACCTTCTTAACCTGTTCTCGCGCCTGCCCTTGAAGGCATTGAAAAATTGCACTCTGCTCACTATCAACGGGTACAATCGTTGCTTTGTGCTTCTTGGCCTCACGCATAATAATCGGACCAGCCATAACCAAAGCTTCCTTGTTCGCTGGAGCCACAATTTTTCCGTGCCGCACAGCAGCAAGAAATGGCTTTAAAGCAGCGCTTCCTTGGATTCCTAAAATAACGATGTCAACATCGCGCCGCGCAACAATTTTCTCAAGCCCATCGGATGCATTAAGAATTCTGACCTTACGTGGATGTATCCTTCTTTTTAAAAGAGCAACATTTTTATCATCTAAAGCAACGCATTTTGGATTAAACTGCTTTATTTGTTTTTCTAAAAGGCCGATATTGCGATAAGCACTTAGTCCGACAACTTTAAACCTTCCTTTAAAACGCTTAATAACTTTCAAGGCGTTAATTCCAATAGAGCCTGTCGACCCTAGTATAACGACATTTTTTACGCTCATTTTATGTGGCATGCAAGGCTGAACTCATATAAAGGTAAAATGCCGGCGCGGAAAAAAGCAGGCTATCGATAACATCTAATATCCCACCCATGCCCGGCAATAATTTTCCAGAATCTTTTACGTTGCAGTCCCTTTTAATCATAGACTCAGATAAATCTCCCAATTGCCCAACAGCGCCAAAAAAAACACCAACAAAAAAGACACTAGCTAGCGTATAAGGAATTTCTGGTGGCAAGAGTGGCCAACACAAAACAGCAGTTATCCCACCGAATAAAAGGCTCGCCCACCATCCTTCTGCGGATTTCTTTGGGCTTATTTTTGGGATAAGGGCATGTTTTCCAAAACGACTTCCAATGATCAAGGCCCCAATATCTGCAGACTTTGTCACAAGTAAAATGAAAGCTAAAAGCCTCGCCCCATCAATGCCTGGAATCAAAAGGCGGATTTTAACTAAAAAACTAAAAAACCACGAAACATATAAAATACCAAAAAGCGTTGTAGAAATCCCAATGATTGCATTACGATTGTCTTTGCGTGAAAACTGTAGAAGCAAAAGTAACAAAAACCCCAAAACAATAAATAAAAGCTCCCAATTCTTCGTGAGCTCAAATTTTGTAAAAATCGACAATGGAATTAAAATACCAATAAAAATACCAACATAGCTATAAATTGGAATATCTTTTTTCTTAACTAAATAAAAGAATTCATATAAAGCTCCAGCTGTTAACGCAATGACAAAAGCAATAAAAAACCACTCATTGATGATGGCAAATGCCGTAAGCGCAACCATAATCGTAGAACTTGTAATTCTTTGTCTCGACATCATTATCCTTCCGATTTATTAACTTTACCGTAACGCCGTTCTCGCTTTTCAAATTCTTTTAGAGCCTTGAAAAATTCTTTCTTGTCAAACTCAGGCCAATGTTTTGAAGTAAAATACAACTCGCTGTAAGACAATTGCCAAAGTAAAAAATTACTAATGCGCTGTTCTCCGGAAGTCCGAATAAGAAGGTCAGGATCCGGAAAATCTTTTGTATAAAGCGCTAGGCTGATGGTTTCTTCGTCAATAGCTTCGCTATCAATCTGCCCTTTTTTTACATCTGATGAAATCTTTTTAACAGCGTCAACAATCTCTTGCCTTGACCCATAATTAAACGCAAGATTAAGCGTCATATTGGTATTATCTTTTGTCTTTTCTTGCGCTTTATCAAGCTCTGAAAGAACTTCCTCAGGAACTCCTTGTCGCCTGCCAATGATATAAAAACGAATACCATTGCGGTTAAGTTTGTTAATCTTTTTCCTCAGATTGATGACAAGAGCACGCAATAACATCTTAACTTCTTTTTCAGGCCTTTTCCAATTCTCCGATGAAAAAGCGAACAGCGTTAATACTTTGACTCCAGCCTTATCAGCCGCTTCAACAATCTCATCGACACGACTAACGCCCTTTAAATGTCCGTAAGAACGAGGCTTTCTGTATTTCTTTGCCCACCGCCCATTACCATCCATGATGATGGCCACATGTTCTGGGATTTTCGTTGACCTCATCTTCTCTCCTGCTATCTTTATCATCTAGCAAAAATTTATGTTAAAAAAATCAAAACTCAAATAAAATGGGGGATAGTTATCCCCCATCGTAAAAAAGCCTTAAACGATAACAAATCAAAAAATCCTATCGCATCAAATCCCCAATTTTCATTTCTTTTTACCTGGGTCTGGTTGAGTCACCAAAACATTTTGTAATTCTCTTTGCAAAATGTCGTTAAGACGGTGCGCCTTTTCTAAATTAATTTTAAGGTCGGCGATAGCGCCTTTATCTTCTCTTAAAAGAGCCTCAAGGCCTTCAGCTTCTTTTTGCACCTTCTGAACCTGACCCTCTAAAAGATGAATTTTGCTTTTAGATTTCTCGAGCTTCTCTTCTGCAACCATGCGTAGATAACGTTCTTCGTTTAAATCATTCTTTGCGAAGGACATCTTTTGGCTAGCCAAAATTGCAATTGCTAAACAAGCTACCGTTAGCAATACACATACGATTAATATATTCTTTCGTGATGCTTTATTCATTGCGCAAAATTATTTTAAATTTTCCCCTTGAACCGAAGTTTTTTTCTTAATAGTATTTGGCAAAATCACAATTTCAACACGTCGATTCTTTTGACGCCCCTCTTTAACATCGTTTGATGCCACAGGCTGATATTCACCGTAACCAGTTGCGGATAAACGATCTGGGCGAAGACTTTGCTCATCAACCAAATAATGCAAAACACTCATAGCTCTTGCAGATGATAACTCCCAATTTGATTTCCATCCAGATTTGGCAATCGGAACATTGTCTGTATGGCCTTCAACACCAACGTTTAGGTCGCTAACCGTTGTCTTTAAAACACCCGCAATCTTATCTAATTTCTCAAAAGAATCATTTCGAAGCTTTGCTTTGCCTGAATTAAACAAAACCTCGGAAACAAAAGTAATAACAAGTCCTTTTTCGAGCATTTCGATAGAGACTTCCTTGTCATTAATTTCACCGCGAAGCCTGTCTTCAAGCTCAAGTTTAGCTCTTTCTAAATCACTTATTTCCCGCTTTAAGTGAGAAATTTTCTGGATATCTGAAGTTCTTCCCTTTTGGAAGACAACGGTACAACCGGTAAGACTGACAGTTAGGATAACTGCAAAACAAATAAAAGCAAAAATTGAAGTAATTCTACGCATTTTCTCCTCCTTTTTAATAATTCACATTAGCATATGGTTATTTTAAAGTCAAGCGAATACTAACTACACTATTTACCAATAAGATACGTCTCTAACGAATTATAATTTCTGATCTTTTAGAGCCAATTGAAACATACTTTATCTTTCTTCCAATGAGCTTTTCAAGGTAATTAATATACAATTTTGCATTTTTAGGAAGATTCCGATATTCACGTATTCCACTAATAGGCGTCTGCCAACCATCAAGAGTCTTGTAAATAGGCTTAACATTACGCAAAACCTCCAAATCAAGAGGAAAATCCTTGATAATCTTCCCCTTATATCGATAAGCCGTACAAACCTTAATCTTTTTTAAATCATCAAGAACGTCAAGCTTCATGATGGCTATTTCCGTTGTTCCGTTAATCATGGCTGCATATTTAACCAAAACGCTGTCAAACCACCCACAACGCCTTGGGCGTCCAGTTGTTGCACCAAATTCTTTACCTTTAATACGAATATCATCCTTAAGCTGAGTCGAAAACTCTGTTGGAAAAGGTCCTTCGCCAACACGTGTTGTATAAGCTTTAACCGCAGAAATCATTTTATGAATATGAGTCGGAGCAACACCCGTTCCCGCGCAAACTCCTCCAGCGATAGAATTAGACGACGTAACATAAGGATATGTTCCAAAGTCAATATCCAAAAATGCGCCCTGTGCTCCCTCAAATAAAACAGTCTTCTTTTTCTCAATAGCATTATTTAAGAAAATCGCTGTATCGCAAATATACGGCTTTAGCTGCCGACCATAATTTAAATATTCTTGGTAAATATTTCCAAAAGGAAAATTCTTCTGATCATAAACTTTTCGGAAAACATCATTTTTCTCTCTTAAATTATCCTCAAGTTTAGCTTTCAGAATCCTAGGATTTAAAAGATCAATCATTCGGATACCGCAACGATTTACTTTATCGGCGTAACATGGGCCAATACCACGACCTGTTGTGCCAATTTTATTTTTACGTTTTGATTCACGAAGCCCGTCTAAAATGCGATGATACGGTAAAATAACATGCGCATTGCCAGCAATTTTAAGTCGTTTTGGCGTAATGGATACACCCTGATTTTTAAGTATCTTAACTTCTGCCAACAAAGCCTTAGGGTCAATGACAACACCGTTTCCGATAACGCACATTTTGCTTTTACGCAGAATTGCCGACGGAATCAGATGAAAAACATACTGTTTCTCTCCAACAACAACAGTATGTCCGGCGTTATTCCCGCCCTGATAGCGAGCAGTAATATCCGTATCCTTCGATAAAATATCAATAAGTTTTCCTTTGCCTTCATCGCCCCACTGAGCACCACCAACAACAATATTCATAAAATAACTTTCTTTGTTTATTTATTAGTTTTAGATTCTAAAACGTTTAAAATTTCCTGGGCATCAGTCGATTCGGAAATACCGAAAATTTCAACATTTTCCATTAAAAATAAAGGTGCATAACGCACTTTAAGTTCATCAGAAATCTTTATCTTCTGTTCAAATAACTTTTGTCCTTCTCTAGATCTCGCACATTTTTTTATACGCTGAACATCCACACCATTTTTTTTCGCACAATCTTCCCACCATAGACTTTTCACATCCGCAAGGCGACAAGAAAGATAGTCTAAAGCCTTCTTTGGATATTGCTTCTCAATACATGCATAAAGAGTATCTTCCTCAACCTCGCGCGCTCCCTCAGGACTAATAAGGACACCTGTCTCCGGCGCTTTCATCGCAACAAAATGAATGTTCAGTTTGATATCTTTGTCTTTCTTTTTTAAATCCTTTGCCAGTTTAACCGCATGAAACATCCCCGGTCGCAAAAGGATAAGAAAAAGATCGAGATTCTTTTTTTTAAATTTTCGGCTTAAAAAAAAAGAAACACCTGAATGTTCTGGCTTCAAATAATACTCCCCGTCTTTATACTCAACCGTTTCCGCAAGGTCAGCAAAAATCTCTTCCCTTTCAGCCTCTTTAGAAAGAACATACGCCGGCAGCATGGAAATACCAAACTTTTTGATAAGCTCTTTGGCCCTGGGATCAGAATTTTTTATATACTCTGCTCTGAGCCCTGGAAGCATCATTTGTAAATCTCTAAGAGCAAGGCCAGTCTGACACGACCGACAATTATCAGGAAGAATAACAATAACCGGAATATCAATAATCTCCCGATAGAAACATTTCGATGTCTTTTCTCCTGGAAACTGACAAACACCAAGCATGCCAGGCTGTTTACAATCTTGCGAAGATGAGCAGCGAGGAGAAAGGTTCTCCTGCGATTCCTTTAGGGGTAATTCTTGTGCAAAGGCAAAGCGCCCAACACACAAAAAAATAAAAACAACAATCAACGCTCTCTTGATGTTCTTTTGAAACACACAAACCTCCCTAGTCAATAAAATTTAAAAATTGCAATTCTTAAACTTTAATCAATTTTACAAAAAGAATGTTTTTTATTTTTTGAAGCTCTTCAATAACTCTTTGGGGGGCTTCGCTATCGATGTTCACAACACTGATTGCCAATCCTCCCTTAGACTCACGTCCAAAGGTAATGCTGGCGATGTTAATATCTTCTCTTGCTAAAACTGTCCCGACGGCACCAACAATTCCTGGCTGATCATTATTGTTAATAACGATAATATGTCCTAACGGTGAGGCTTCAACATAAACATTATCAATCTTAACAATGCGGGGCTTATTGTTGCTTGAAAGCGTCCCCCAAAGTGAAAAAGGCTCTTTATCTGTTGTAATTTCAAGGCGGATGAGATTAACAAATTCTTGTTCATCGTTAGAACTAATTTCCTCAATCTTGACCGCGCGATCTTTAGCAACATCAAAGGCGTTAACGACATTAATATTTTCACCTAAAGCCGGAAGCAAAACACCATAAACCAAGCTCATCGAGACAGGAGCAACTTTCTGCTCGCAAAAAACACCATTATAAATAATCTTAATTTTCTCAACTCTTCCATTAATCAGCTGACCAGCAAACTTTCCCATCTGGTCGGCTAATTCTATGTATGGCTCAAGAATTTTATAAACTTGGGCATCTACCGAAGGAAAGTTCGTCGCATTTGAAATACCTTGGCCAAGAAGGGCATTTTTAATAACATTAGCAATCTCAACAGCAACATTCACCTGCGCCTCGGATGTTGATGCTCCTAGGTGAGGCGTGGCAACGCAATTATCAAATTTGAATAGTGGAGAATTAAAATCCGGCGGTTCTTTCTCATAAACATCAACAGCGCATCCTTTGATGCGATCAGTTTCTAGAGCACGAACCAAGGCTTGTTCATCAACAATGCCGCCACGGGCACAATTGATAATGCGCACATCATTTTTCATAATTTCAAATTCTTTATCAGAAATAAGGCTCTTAGTTTCTATGCTTTTAGGGACATGGATTGTAATGTAATCTGCCTGCTTCATCAGATCTTCAAACTCAACTAATTCAACTCCGATTTGCGCTGCTAGTTCTTGGGCTAAAAACGGATCATATCCAATAAGTTCCATGCCAAAAGATTTAGCCATGCGCGCAACTGTAGCTCCGATACGTCCTAAGCCAATGATTCCTAATTTCTTTCCATAAAGCTCAACACCGGTAAACTTTGAACGTTCCCACTTTCCGCTTTTTAAAGAAGCACATGCTTGAGGAATGTTGCGTGATAGCGCTAGAATAAGGCTCATGGTCTGCTCGGCGGTTGAGGTGGTGTTCCCGCCAGGGGTGTTCATAACAACAATTCCCTTCTTGGTCGCAGCTTTTAAATCCACATTGTCAATGCCCACGCCGGCACGACCAATAAATTTTAATTTATCTGCCGCTTCGATAATCTCCGCAGTAACTTTTGTTGTACTTCGAATAATTAAAGCGTCGTAGCCTTTGACAATGGACTTGAGTTGTTCGGGAGATAAACCGAATTTACAATCGACTTTAAATTCCCTAACAGCTTTCAGGATTTGAATGCCTTCGAGAGCTATTTTATCACTAATAAGAATTTTCATTTAAAATAAAACACTTCTTTAGAATATTACTTTTGTTTATCCGTATTAACAATAACTTCATCAATCAAACCATATTCCTTGGCTTCCTCAGCGCTCATGAAAAAATCTCTATCGGAATCTGATTCAACCTTTTCAATGGCTTGACCTGTATGATTTGCTAAAATTTTAATAAGATCTGATTTTAATCTCTGGATTTCAAGAGCCTGAATGGTAATATCACTCGCTGTTCCCTGAACACCACCCCAAGGCTGATGAATCATAATCCTCGAATAAGGAAGAGAATATCTCTTGCCCTTGGTACCAGCTGTTAACAAAACTGAACCCATGCTGGCAGCCTGACCCATGCAATAAGTTCGGATGTCCGGTTTTAAAAATTGCATTGTATCGTAAATTGCCAATCCAGCCGTCACTGATCCGCCCGGCGAGTTAACATAGATACTAATATCCTTCGTCGCATCTTCTGACTGCAAGAAAAGAAGCTGCGCAATAATAACATTCGCGACATTATCATCAATGGCAGTTCCGATGAAAACAATTCGCTCTTTCAAAAGACGCGAATAAATATCATAAGCACGTTCGGCTTGTCCATTTTTTTCAACAACCATCGGGACTAAAAGTTGACCTTTATAATCCATTATTTTGCCTCCTCCCATTGGGCTTCTTTCAATAAAAAGCCAATCACTTTTTGAAGTAAATTTTCACCTTGTTCAAGCTTAATGTTTTCTTGCTGTGCAATCTTTTCCAGAATGAAATACGCCTTTACATCCCGTTCGGCGTTTGGTTTCATTTTCTTAATGAATTCCTCAACCTTTTTATCTAAGTCTTCTTTTTTAACACCCTGTTTCTCCATGCGCTGACGAGTATCTGCGGCAAGCCGATTAAGATGTCTTTCCACTGTTGTCTTCGGCACATCAAACTTTGTATTCTTAACAAGAAATTCAACAACTTGATTTTCAATATCAAAACGATTCTGCCGCTCTTTTTCAAGCTCCATTTGTCGACGGAATGAAGCTTTAAGTTCTTCAAGGTTTGGATAGCCAAGGCCCTTTGCAAACTCATCATCAATCTTAACCTCGCCCTTGTCCTTACCTTGCGCTTGTTTAAAGAAATCAAGAGTTTTGGTAAGCTCTTCATCTCTAACTTCCATCTTTTTCTTTTTGACTTTAATTCCCTTATAATCTTTAACCGTAAATTCGGGACGAATATCCAACGTTGCGGTAAAAGAAATAATTCCATCTTGAAACTTCACATCAAATATATCCGGCAAATCAATAGGATTAAGCTTCTCAGTAACAATGCCTTCTTGATATACTTCAGGGATGACGCGCTCCATCATTTTTTCGTTAGCAATCTTGCCATGCTCAGATTCTAAAAGATGACGCGGAGCTTTGCCAGGACGAAAACCCTTAATTTTGGCAGTCTTCCCAATCTCCTGATAAACTTCTTCTAATTTTTGCTTAATGCGGTCTTTTGAAATTTCAAACTTCATTTCTCTTTTTGTTGCATCAACTTTTTTTACTTCAACTTTCATAATTTAAATTGTCCACCTTCCTTAAAACGTGTTTTACTTTTATTAACTACATCCTAAACTATTAACTACATCCTGAACCTACATCCTAAACTTATCACCTAAATAAATCTGTCGCGCTTTCGAATCATTGACCAACTGGTCTGCTGTTCCTGAAATAAGAATTTCCCCATCAGCGACTAAATAAGCCCTATCAGTAATCGATAACGTCTCACGGACATTGTGATCTGTTACGAGAATTCCTAACCCTCTATTTTTTAAATCCTTAATAATTTCCTGAGCTTCAGCGACAACAATCGGATCAATTCCAGAAAAAGGTTCATCCAGCAACAAAAATGAAGGATTGGTTACAAGAGCCCTTGTAATTTCTAATCGCCGTCTCTCTCCGCCTGATAATGTAAAAGCCTTACTTTTAGCCAAATGACCAATATTAAGCTCTTCAAGAAGGTTGTTCAAACGTCGCTTTCTTTCACGAGGAGAAATTTTCAATGTCTCTAGAATAACCATGATATTTTCTTCAACCGTTAACTTACGAAAAACCGAAGGTTCCTGCGCCAAATAGCCAATTCCTAAATGACATCTTTCATGAATCGCCTTGCGTGTAATATTCTGATGATCAAAAAGAACCTCTCCCTCATCAGGACGAATAATGCCAACTGCCATATAAAATGTCGTCGTTTTGCCGGCTCCATTGGGCCCGAGAAGTCCAACGATTTCTGAGCGGCCCACAGAAATGCTTAAATTGTTAACAACGCGGCGTCCACCGTAAATCTTGACTAAATTTTTAGTTTCCAAAAGATACATTATTGTCCTTATTTTGGTCCATATACATTAAAAGTTTAGGTCGCCCTGATAAAATAATTTTCTTCTCCTGCGCCTTATAAACAGCCTTGTCAGAATAGGAAGCGTTTTCTCCTTGAACAATCAAAACATTACCGATACAAACAACCTGATCAATCTTGCTTGTCTTTTGATCAAAGAACAACAACATTTTATCTGCCATAAGCTTACGGTCTTCATCAACAGCAATAACATTTTCATTAAAAACAGCGGTCTGTTTCTCGTAGTCGATTTCCATAGGGCCATCACACGTGACGGTCAGAACACCTGCCAAAGGGTCCTTATCACTGCTGCGATCATACTCAACGGTAACATCTTTGTTAAGCTGAGCAGTTTTTAAACCAGGCTGCGCAAAAGCACCTTGGCCCACAGCTTTCATATTTTCTCTTAAAATTGTAACTTCTTCTTCCGTGCTTACAACATCTTTTTCTTTGTCCCAGTCTATCGCATCGGTCAACATCTGTGCTCCGGTCTCGGTTGTCATTACAACATCACCCTCAAGACGCATCTGACCGCTATCTTTGTTGACCTTGCCTGTCTTGGCTGTTACGTTCATGTCTTCTTGGCCATAGGAATTCGCATCAACGTTAGTAATATTGATTTGGCTGCCTTCGACTTTAGCTGTTTCCCCTTTTAAATCCCAAGTCTTATCACCATCTTCCCCATAGCCGACCAAGTCAAAACCTTCAAAGGACTGCCCAGATAGGTCCTCTTCCTCGTTCTGAGCAAACGAAGAAAAAGAAAATGCCAAACCAATAACAACAATACAAGCTAAAGAAATAATTTTTTTTCTCATAAAAATCAAATGTCCTGAGAAATCGCCTGCTGCCATTTCCCTTGAGTTTTTAAAATAAGTTCAATCACCTCACGCACAGCACCATCGCCGCCTTCTTTTTTTGTGACAAAGGAGGCGATCTTCTTGACCTCTGAAACAGCATTGCGCACGGTGACTGGAAATCCAACACGCTTTAAAATTTGATAATCAGTAATATCGTCTCCGACAAAACAAACATTTTCATCTTTAACGCGAAAATTCTTAAGCATTTTTTCATAAGAAAGAACCTTTGGATAAGCCCCTAAATACAGCTTGTCAATGTTCAAATAATCCGCCCGCACTTTAACAACGTTAGAATTCCCTGCGGTGATAATAGCAGTCTTGATACCAGAACGTTTCAAAATGATAATTCCAAAGCCGTCTTGCACATTAAAACTTTTCAGTTCCCGGCTTTGCCCATCAAAAATTAATTTCCCATCGGTCATAACGCCATCAACATCCAAAGCAAGAACTTTGATTTTTTGAATTTTATTTTTAAGCGCTTTCGATACTGCCATTTTAAACAATCCCTGCTTTTAATAAATCTTGAACATCAAGAAGCCCGACAGATTTTCCTTTTTTGTCAACAACCGGAATTTCATCAATACGCTTTTCTTGCATAACACGAAAAGCTTCCGCCGCTAGGTCGTCCTCAAAGATAACAGTCGGTTTTTTCGTCATAACATTCTTAACCTGCAAATTTAAGAGTGCAGATCCCGATTTTAAATGCCTACGCAAATCCCCATCTGTAAAAATTCCTAAAAGTTTTCCATTTTCATTAATAATACAAGCCGATCCACAGCGTGTGCGAGTAATAGCCAAAAGTACATCTTTAATTCCTGAGGCTGGCTTCATCCTCGGATAGTTCTTTCCTGTGCGCATAATATCTTTGACTCTCAAAAGAAGATTGCGCCCTAAAGACCCTCCAGGATGATAAAAAGCAAACTTTTCCCTCTTAAAGCCTTTTTTGTCAATTAAACACGCAGCCAACGCATCCCCCATTACAAGCGTCGCTGTCGTCGATGCCATAGGAGCCAGCCCTAAAGGACAACCTTCTTTTTTGACTCCGACATCCAAAGCCACATCACAATATTTTCCAAGTGTTGATTTTAAATTACCTGTTATCGCGATAGACTTAACACCGATCTTTTTAAGAAGCGGGACCAAACGCCTTGTCTCCTCTGTCTCTCCGCTATGTGAAATGAGAATAATAACATCTAATTTCTTTACCTGGCCTAAATCTCCATGAACAGCTTCAGCGCTGTGAAGCCAGATTGCCGGTGTTCCGGTCGATGACAAAGTCGCTGCGATTTTGCGACCAATTAAACCCGTCTTTCCCATTCCGGAGACAACAACCCGTCCTTTGCATTGAGCCAAAAGACTAACGGCCTTCACAAATTGCGGACCAATGTATTTTTTTAAATTCAAAATCGCTTTTGCTTCGATATCAATAACAGATTTTGCTCTTTTTAAAACCATGATAACCTCTTATTTTGCTTTGACGATATGATCAATCGCTTTAAGCTCTTTTAATAACTTCTTAAGTTTTAGCAACGGAAACGAATTAGGCCCGTCAGATAATGCCTGCTTAGGATGCGGATGCACTTCTAAGAATAAAGCATTAACTCCCGCAGCAACAGAGCAACGTGCCAAAAGCGGTATAAACTCGCTGTTTCCTCCGGACGACTCTCCTAATCCCCCAGGCTGCTGAACGCTATGGGTCGCATCATACACAACCGGATAACCAGTCTTGGCCATAATTTCTAACGAACGAAAATCACTTACAAGATTATTGTAGCCAAAGCTAGCGCCTCTTTCGGTTAAGAGAACCTTTTTGTTACCTGTGCTTTCAATCTTTTTAATAACTGGCCCCATATCCCAAGGCGCCAAAAATTGACCTTTTTTGATATTAATAATTTTCTTAGTTTTCGCAGCCGCGACAACTAAGTCCGTCTGGCGGCACAAAAATGCCGGAACCTGTAAAATATCAAGAACCTTGGAGGCCTCAGCAATCTCTTCAATTCTATGAACATCACTTAAAACAGGAACACCGACATGCTCTTTAATATCTTTTAAAATTGCTAACCCTTTTCTAAGGCCAGGCCCACGAAAAGAACTAATCGACGTCCGGTTTGCCTTGTCGTAACTTGCTTTAAAAATAAACGGGATCCCAACCTCGTCAGAAATTTGTTTTAATGTTTTAGCGAGCCGTAGAGCAAACGTTCTTCCTTCGATGACACATGGCCCGGCGATAAGAACAAAAGGATTTTTCCCGCCTATGGAAATTTTTCCGATCTTAATGATCTTGCTCACGCTTTATACTCCTTTTTTTAAAATCGCTTTAACTCTCTTTAAATCTTCCGCCGTATCAACGCCAATCGAATCTTTATCGGTGATGACAGTTTTAATTGCATATCCAGATTCCAAGATACGAAGTTGTTCCAGCTTCTCAATACCTTCTAGCCTTGAGGCTGGCAGCTTATTAAATCCAATTAAAAAACTTTTTCGGTAAGCATAAATTCCAAGATGCTTATAATATAAAAGTTTCGTAAATTTTTCTCCATCCCGATTAAAAGGAATCCGTGAACGCGAAAAATAAAGCGCATAATGATCTTTACAAATAACAACCTTAACAACATTAGGATTATCAACTTCTCGTCTATTTTCTAATCTTTTGATAACCGTTGCCACAGATGCGCGGCTTTCCTTGATAAGGCATTTTACCAAATCATCCATTGCTCCAGGATCCATCAAGGGCTCATCCCCTTGAATATTGACAATAATGGCAGCCTGAATGTCTTTAACAGCTTCGGCGATCCTGTCTGACCCAGATTGGCAATCTTTTGAAGTTAAAACAACTCGCGCACCAAAACCTTGACAAACACCTTTAACTTTTTCGCTGTCCGTAGCAATAATAACCTCATCAATCATTTTGGCTTGTTTTGCCTTTTCCCAAACATGCTGAATCAAAGGTTTGCCAAAAATATTAATAAGAACTTTGCCTTTTAGGCGGGTTGACCCGTATCTTGCAGGAATGACACCAATAACTTTCATAAATTTAAGTCTTTATAGTTGGTTAAGAATCTCTTGTGGGCTTACGGCAACGGCCCCTGTTTTGGCAACAACCACGCCAGCAGCGCAATTAGCTAAAAAAGCAGCCTCTCGCTTAGTCGCACCACTTGCCAAACTTAATGTAAAAACAGAAATAACTGTATCCCCGGCACCGCTGACATCAAAAACTTCTTTAGCTTTTGTTTCAATATGAAAAGGCTCGTTGCCTTTTTCAAATAAATACATGCCTTCATCCCCTAAGGTCACGAGCAATGATTCAAGCTTCAGATGACTTAAAATAGCCTTTCCGGCTTTCTGTACGTCTTTTAACGTTTGTAGTTTATCTTTCTTAATATTTAGGCTGCGGCCTTTTGTCTGCGTAATTATAATATCGCGGATAGCATTTTGAGCTTCATTCTTGTTAGGAGTAATTGCGGTAACTTTTGAATAATAATGAAAATGTTCGACCTTAGGATCGACGGTAATAATTTTTTTATTTTGAATCGCTAGCTTACAGACGCGAGTAACAAGATCTTTGGTAACAACGCCTTTTCCATAATCAGAAATAATAATCGCATCAAAGCTATCAATCTTTTTCTCAATAAAATTAAAAATCTTTCGATTAACTCCATCAGGCCCTAAATCGCGGGTGTCTTCCCGGTCTACACGAACAAGCTGCTGATGCTGGGCAATGATGCGGGTTTTAAGGGCGGTGGGAATACGTTTGTCGATAAAAAGACCACGAACATCAATTTTACGCCTTCTAAGCTCTTTTTTGAGAATTTTCTCTTCGCGGTCTTGGCCAACCCGTCCCACTAAAACAACCTTCGCGCCTAAACGGCTTAAGTTATTGGCAACATTGGCTGATCCGCCAGGCGTGTAATGTGGATGCCCATCTTGAAGAACAACGGGAACAGGAGCTTCTGGGGAAATCCTTGAAACAGAGCCTTGAATATACTGATCAAGAATTACATCTCCGACAACAAGGATCTTCTTATTCTTAAAGGAGGCAATAATCTTGTTGAAATGACTCATGTTACGAAATTTTACCATTTTCTTTATTTATAAATATAAATATACAAAAGCTTAACCGAAGAAGCGATTTTAGCATAGTTTGCAGAAAGCGTCAAACATTTATGGTGTTTGCAATTGGATGAAAAATCTCTCAATAATAATGGAAAAAATAGCTATTTTTTAGGTAGGATTTTAAAGCTATTCAAAGACGTAATGTTTTTTAACAGCCTTTTTAATACGCCAGGTGCAGCTCAATCCCTTTGGAAAAGTCACCAAATCGCCTCCACCAAAGCTAACTGCACTGCCATCGAAAAGACTAACTTCAGCCTCTCCTCCCCCAGCAGATAACAGATTTCTTTATCCTCATAATGCCAATCAAAGGCGCTTTCTTGTTTCTGCCAAATAGGCCATTGGTTAACACCAAGGCTATTAAGCTCTTGCGGGGTTGGTTTCTCTACAACAATATGCATTTTTATCTGCTAACCCTCGTTTTTGAGTAATTCTTTAAAATCATTGCGGGTGAGATTGCCTTTGTACCCGATTTCAACAACTTCTAAAATCGTGACTTTAAAAATAACAAATTTATTAGACATTCCAATCTCAAAATCTTCATGCCTTTTCTTATCACGAATCCCAGAAATAAGACGTGTGACTGTCAAAGCCATTTCCTTTTCCTGCAAATCATCCACAAGCTGCTGGCAAATTCCATCGCCTTCAATAATTTTTGCAACTCCCTTGACTTGATATCCTTTAAGGGATTCTTGATCTACAAAAGACAAAGAAACGCGTGAATCGCGCTTCAAATTTTCCCAAGTTTTCCCAATCGTGCAATCAACTAAATAAATAAACTCATCGGGAATTTTTAAAATAAGTTTAGGGGCAGAGTTGGGATACCCGTCTGAATTAGCCGTCGCAACATCAATAAATTGAATCTTGTTCAAAAGTTTTTTAAAATTGTTGGTATTCACAGATAAAATCTTTAGGCGTAGCTATCCAAACGCTTAACGGCCTGGATATAACTGATAAGTTTTTTTGTTGTTACCTCAGGAAGGCCTTCAAATTTAACGCCAACTTCATAACGTCTATTTTTGACAATTTCTTTAGTCCATCGAACCGTAGCATGGGCTGTAAAGGAAAATTCTAGCTGCTCAAGCGTCAAAGAAACATCAATAACTGTTCCGATAGGGAGCTTTTCCTCAGAAATAAAACGAATTCCAGACTGGCTGATTTCCTTTGCCTGAGACTTTGATGTTTTTCCCGTAAAAGCCACCTCGTAAGAGATACCCGAGGAGTCCGGGACGCGGATAAAATTACGTTGTTCGTGATTTTCTGATTTTTCAGTCATAATTAATCTCTCCGTTTAAAGTGTAGCATGTTTTTATCGTTTAGCAAAATAAATTCCTCCTAAAGTCCTACGCCGTCTGCCACAATTTCAACTTTTGGAGACGTAAGGCTCTCTTCGATTCCTCGATACTTAAGCCACCGATAATCCGGCTCGGCAAGATGCCAAATATAAACCTTTGGGAAAACTATCTTTAGAAAACTAAAAATCCCAATGTGAGGATCAAGCAAGATTTTATAGGCCCTACGCGTTTTCCCTTCGATTAGAACATCTTCCTCTTGAACAAGACGTGCGGTAAATTTATAAAGATGCGGTTCACCAGTTAAAAGAAAAAAGGTCTTTTTCCTTTTACCCTCTTGCAAAAATCTGCGCACATATAGCCCTAAAAGCAATCGGCTAACAATATCCCCTTTAAATTTAAAATTATAGATGTTCTCTTCTTTTGTCCCTTTTTGAAAATCCTGTCGGCGAAAGATGGTTTTATGTTTTTCAAAATCAAACGTCTGAAAAATTTCAACGATAAGGTTCCCATCCTTATCAAAAATTCTTTTTTCTCCTCTAATGGGGCGCATCGACTTCACGCCATTTTCTACGGTCAGCCTCTCCTCCCAAGAAATTTCACCGAAAAAACCAGAATTTTTACCGCTACCTTTTTCGGTTAGAACATAGACATCTTTCCTATCTTCAGGGTTAGCCTCAATAGCAAAAGAAGCCTGCCAGCGCTTATTTCCCTTAAGGTCATAACCAGAATAACTAGAATGAAAAACCTCCTCTGAAAAAAGACTACTTTGCAACATCAGAAAAAAAACAAGAAATAAAAAATACGTTCTTATTTTCATGATTTAAGAATTTCGTCAGTAGCCGCTAGTACATTTGAAACACTGATAGACCGGAGACACTTAAAATTAATTTTGCACTCATGGGCCAAGCAAACCTTACAGCCAATATTGTTATGAAGAACGATATCTTTTTTTCCTAACGGACGCCACCGCGTTTGCGACAGTCCTGGCTGATTGCGACCAAGAATGGAAACAACCGAGGTATGAACGCCGACAGCCAAATGCACCGGCCCGGAATCATTGGAGATTAGTAAAGAGCTTCGCTTTAAAATGCTTACCGATTGGCTGATGCTTGTCTGGCCGGTTAAATCAATGACAGAAACATTTGTCGACGCCAAAACCTCTCGGGCAATGAGCTGATTGTCCCCCGCTCCAATTAAAATGATTTTAGCAGGATATTTTTTATCAAGCTCCTCGATAACCTCTGCAAACCTCTCTGGAGGCCAACGCTTTGAAATACAACTTGCCCCCGGATGAATGGCGAAAACCTTATCATTAGGCCCAATCTTTTTTTGCAAAAATAATTTATCAGCCCACTCCTCAGACTCAGGATCAATGCCGACACAAAGATTAAGATCGTGAAACTCAACTCCAATATATTTTAAAAGCTCCAAACAATACTGCGCTTCATGTTTTGTCCCATCGGTGCGTGGATCCGGATATTGTGTTAGAAAAAAATTAAGTTTTTTATTCTTAAAGCCAATCCGAGGCTTAATGCCAGCATGGAACAACATCGCATTCGTTCGATTTTTTAAATGATAGTTGATTGCCAAATCAAATTTATGTCGTCTTAAAACAAAAACAAAATGCCAAAATCCAAAAAAACCTTTATCTTTTCCATGCTGATCATACACAAGAACTTCATCTAAAAAAGGATTACCGACAACTATATCCTTGGTCTCTGGGTTTACCAATATCGTAATCCGCGCTTTTGGATAAGCCTTGCGCAAAGCCTCAATGGCTGGAGTGGTCAAAACCACATCTCCAATGCGATCAGTCCTAACAACAAGAATATTTTTAAACTCTCTTTTTTTAATCATAAAATATTATCCACAATCATGTCAAAAACGTCCTTAGGGTCAATTTCATCGATTAAAGAGCATCCCTTTTCATCAACATTACTGCTTTTTAAAAAATACCCCTTTTTGCCCCAAGGTCCATATTCTTGAGGACTACTCGGTCCAAACAAAACAAGAGCTGGAATATTAAAATAACTTGCTAAATGCGCTACGGCGCTATCATTGGCAAGCACAAATTCACTTTCTTGAAGAACATAGGACAATGTTAAAAGATCAATTTTTCCGCACAAATTTATGCAAGACTCTTTTGCCTCTCGAATAATATCAACAGTCGCATCATTGTCATTTTCATCACCAACAAAAACAGCCGTAAGATGCTTTTCATTCTTAAGCATGTGACAGATGCTGGCAAACCCTTTCTTGTTCCAACGTTTCGCAGGATTAGCCGATCCTGTAGAAACGACATAATACTTCTGATTTTTCCCAAGATAATGGCCGATGCGGCCCTCAATGTTCTTTTCCTGACGATCATTTAAAAAAATCGCATAACGATTATTCGACATCATCGAATCCGGTACAACCTCTTGAAGACGTTTGAAATGCTTATCTTTCATATGCATTTTAAAATCGGCACGTGGCTTACTTAAAGAAGTCCTCCTTTTTGGATTAATAATCAAGGGGATAGCCGTATGGCGCAAATCGACAACCATATCAAAACGATATTGTCGCAAAGCCCATGCCCATTTTAGCATTGAAAATTTTGGCTGCTGCTTATCAAAGACTAAAACATCTTGCAAGTAAGGGTTGTTATCAAAAAGGCCTTTTGCCTTTTGGCCAACCACTAAAAAAATTTCTGAAGTCGGAAAACGGTCAATAAGACTATCAATGACAGGGCATGTCAAAACCACATCACCGATATTGCTTAAGGAGATAACAAGAATTTTTTCAACATCCATTCTCTTTAATCCTTTCAATGACATCATCCACACTTATCGCTTTCATGCAAATATTATCTTTGCAATCAAGGTGATAGCAAGGCTTGTCATTACATCCTACCTCTTGCCGTATAATAATTCCCTCTTTGATTCCTCGCGGGCCTGTTACCTTCGGATGCGTTGGACCAAAAAGCGCAATCGTTTCAGTCCCGACGCTGCTAGCAGCGTGAAGCGGCCCAGAGTCAGCAGAAATAACAATCGATGCTCTTTTTAAAACTGCAAAAAGCTGAGAAAGAGTTGTTTTTCCCGCGAAAACAATTGGTGTGGCTTGCGTAAGGGCAACAATCTGATTTGCGCTATCAACATCTTTAGGCGCTCCTGAGATAGCAACCTTAGCCTTCAACTCTTTCTGAAGTCGGTCTGCCAGGTGAGCGAAGTTTTCTTCTGGCCAACGCTTTAAATCCCAATTACCGCCAATATTTAAAATTGCCAAGAAATCATTTTCTTTAATTCCATTTTCTGCAATAAATTTTTCCGCAAAAACTTCTGACTCCTTATCGCAAGAAAGCTCATATTTTCTCTGTTTGACTTCAACGCCGAAAGACTCAATGACCTGAAGATAGTGGTCGCTACGATGGACTGCGCTACTCACACGTTTCACGATATGAGTTAGAAGGCTTCCTCTTTTTTTCGTTGCATATCCTACGCGGACAGGAATGCCCGCTAAAAAAATTAAAAGCGCCCTTGTCATCGAACCATGCAATAAAAAGGCAACATCAAACTTTTCACGCCTAAGCGCTCCGATAATTTTCAGTTTTCCTAAAGTCGACTGATGACATCCTTTTTCTTCATAGATAATAACGTTGTCGATAAATGGAATCTGCTTTAAGACCTCCGCAACGCGTGGAACCGCCATGCAAGAAATCTGACTTTGAGGATATTTCACATGTAGTGCGCGGAAAATAGGCGCTGAAAAAATAACATCCCCGAGCCAATTAACATTAACAACAAGAATTTTTTTCATTTCAAAACACCTTGATAAATTTCAAGCGTTTTATCAATCATTTTCTCCGGCGAAAAATTCTTTTTAATAAATGCCTTCCCGGCAGCTCCAAGCTCTTTAGCTTTTTCCATATTGTTAATAAGCATAACAAGCGCTGCGGCAAGAGCATCAGGGTTTTCCGTAGGCACAAGAAGCCCTGTCTCTCCATCTTGAATAAGGCTCATAAGCCCACCGATTTTTGAAGCGACAACCGGCAATCCCACCGCCTGCGCCTCCATAACCGATAAGCCTAACCCCTCTTGGCGCGAGGGCATAACAAAAATATCTAAAAATGGTAAAATATTGTCAAGGTCATTGATAATTGGCAGAAAAGAAACATTTTTTTCAAGTCCAAGTTCATCAACAAGTTTCAAAAGAGCATCGCCCTCTTTTCCTTCGCCGACAATTAACAAATTTGCTTCTGGATTTGATTCGATAACTTTTTTCATTGCCTTAATCGCAACATCTATTCCTTTCACATCAGAAAGCCGTGCAACAATACCAAGAATCACCCCTTTTTTCAAATTAAGCTCTTTTCGCTTTTCCTCTTTTTGCTGAATGCCAACAGCGCATTCCTTTATTTCAACGCCATGTGGAATTAAAAAGATCTTCTCTTTTGAAACGCAAAGGTCATTTTTTAAATGCTCAACAACCTGAGGACTAATGGCAATCGTCGCGTCTCCCCAGCATGGAAAAATTTTTCGTGAAATACGTGCCTTAAAAAACCCATGACAAGTTGCCACATGAGGAATTTTTATAAAATGCTTAAGCATTGTCCCGACAACCTGCGTAACACGTGTCTGCGAATGAACAACATCGATAGCGTTCTCTCGAATAAAACTCTGAAGTTTATTAACTGCGCGATAAACCTTTGGGCTAAGTTCAGATTTTGTATTGATATCCAAATCAACATGTCTGCCGCCTGAACTTTTAAGCTCTTCTATCATATTGCCACCACTTGAGGCAACATAAATACAATGACCTTTTTTCACAAAACCACGCGTTAAGCTTAAGATATAGCTTGTAATCCCACCGGCATTAAAATGTGTTGTAAAAATAAGGATGTTCATTTAGCTATTATCCATCAGCTGCCTCACTGCTTGGGCAACCTCTTGAGGGGTTATCTGTGTCATGCAGTCATGCGTATGCAAGGGGCATCGTGATTGATAACAATGCATGCAATCTAATTTGCGATAAAGAATTCTTGATTTCTTTGATGGTGGCAAATGGCGCAAAGGATCTGTCGGCCCAAAGAAGGCAACAAAAGGCGTTTCCATAGCTGCCGCGATATGCATCGATGCCGAATCCGGTGTTACATATACATGACATTTTCTAATAAGAGCTGCCAGTTGCAAAACATTTGTTTTTCCGATAAGGTCTGCCGGCTTGGCTTTTGTTTTCTTTAAAAGCTCGCGAGCGAGAATTTTATCTTTTTCAACACCTGTTAAGACGACACGAATGTTTTGTGCAGCCAAAATATCACAGAGCTCAGCCACATAATCTAGCGGCCACCTTTTGCTTTCCCATCGTGATGAGGCGGCTAAATTGATACCCACCAGTTGCGTATTTTTAGCGATCCACTGACTTTCAAAAAGTTGCTGAATATATTTTTCGTCTTCTTTGGATGGCCAAAGCTCAAGATGTTCTTGCCCATTTGTTGTAATACCTAAAAGATTTAAAACTCGAAATTGGTGCGCAACCGCAGGTATTGGCGCGTGGTCATCAGAAACACTGTTAGACAGTAAGGCCCCCCATTTTGTATTTTTATATCCATAGCGTTCATGGCACAGACTTAAAAAAGCCAGAAGATGACTTTTCCTATTGTTCTGGAAATCAATAACTTTATCAAACCGATAGCGCCGCAACTTCTTAATGATCTTTCCAAACCCCCAAAAGCCTTTGTGTTTATGTACTGGATCATAGACAATAACTTCATCTAAATAAGGGCACCTCTGCAAAATTTCACGAAAATCCTTTTTAACCAAACAAGAAATCTTGGCCAACGGAAAACGCTCGCGTAACGCCTTTAAAGACGGCATAATAAGAATAACATCACCTAAGGCACTTAATTTTATAACTAAAATTTTTATATGCTTTAAGACCTCTCCATAAACTTCCAGCGTCTGGCTCGCCATATGGTCCAAGGTATAATGGGATAAAATCTTTTCTTTGGCATTTTCAACCAAGCGGCGTGCTAGCACCTTGTCTTCTAAAACACGTACAACCGCCTCGGCCATCTTTTCGGGATGTTTAGGCTCAACTAAAATCCCAGTTTGCTCATCTTCAATAATTTCAACGACGCCACCTACTCTTGCCGCAACAACCGGCACTCCGGCTGCCTGGGCTTCAACGATAACTCTACCAAAAGACTCAGGGACAACAGATGAGAAAACTAAAACATCCGTCTCAGCTAAGAGTTCAGGAATATCTTTGCGGCTTCCTAAGAATTCAACTTTATCGGCTAGCCCTAAACGACGAACAAGAACTTTAAGGCCTTCACGATACGATATTTTTTCTTCCGGCGCATCGCCTATAATCCAAATCTTAACATATGGTAAAGTACGCACGACACGTGCCATTGCCCTTAAAAAATACTCATGCCCTTTCAAAGGAGTAATGCGTCCAATAATCGAGATGGTATATTCAGACTTTGAAAAACTTTCAGAACGTGGGATATTAAATTTACGCAAGTCCACGCTACGCGGAATGCAGCGAATGTTTTCTGCGGCGACATGAAAATCTTCTATCATGTGTCTGCCAATAACTTTGCTCGGAACAATAATAAGTTTGCCCCAAGCCATAACACGTGAAAAAAAATGTTTCGAATAATACCCGTGACACGTTGTGACAAAAGGTGTCTTGATTTTTTGGCAAGCGAAAAATGCAATCCACCCCGGAACACGAGACCGAGCGTGGACAATATCAACTTTCTCTTGTTGTAGGATTTTGATAAGACGGTGTGTGCACCAAATAGCCGTCAAAATATTCTTGCGGTGAGCAGGAAGCTCAATATGCCTCGCCCCGGCCTCCTCCAAATCAACAACAAGTTCCCCTCCATTTGAGATAACAAGCGCCTGATGGCCATGCTCAACTAAGTAACGGGCTAAATCAACCGTTCCGGTCTCTACTCCACCTACGCGTAACTCCGGAAGAATTTGCAGTACTCTCATATAATGCCTTGAGTTGCCTTCAAAAGAATTTCTTGATCTTCAATAGGTTTTAAAACGACATTGTCTTTTGCTAATTGATTAATAGCAGTGCCGATATCTGTTTCCGTGCTTACAAAAACATGCTCTTGGAATTTAAGATTTTCGACAAAAATCTCATGTTTGGTTTTTATTTTTTTATTTTTTTGTTGCGCTAAAAAGACAATAACCTTTTTTCCAGAGCTTACAGCCTCAGAGACCATCGAGATGCTGTCTGATGAAGCAATAATGATGTCACAAAGACCTAAGATGCCCCCTACGGCTTCAGGAACATTATTATGTTTAGCGTTAATAAAAAGCTCGCATGGCGGATAACTTTTAAGTTCTCTTTCTAGAATCTCGTCAACATCCTTCGGCGTCCGGCGCGATGTGGTTAAAAGAATTCTCATGTCTAAAGCTTGTGCAGTATTTTTAAGCTGACGCACCAACTCCACAGCCTGAGAGTAGGTAATGGTATGATTTTTTGACTCCCCGCCCAGTAAAATGCCAATCGACAATTTCTTTTTTGCTTTAAGATTCGTAAATTTTGCTAAAAGCGTCTGCGTTTGATTTTTTAAATATTGCGGATTAATTAAATTTGGCGCAAGTTTAGTAAAAACAACATTCTTTCGCTTGCCTGAAGAATAGCCCCTATCATGTTCCGGCAAAATAGCCAGATCAAAACGATTCATCCCCAAAGCACCTGGCCGCTGAATAACAATACTCTTTGCTCGGTAATCCTGCGACAAGAAATAATTCACTCCAGAGGTCGAAGATCCGCAGGAGATAACAAAATCACCTTTGACACTCATAACCTCTAAGAAAGATTTACGCTTTAAAAACCATTTTAAGTAACGCAGTCTTCCTTGAGAAACTTTTTCATGTGTTAAAAAACTTAATGTCGAAAAAATACGCCGACGTTTTTCATCCTTAAATTCAACGTCAATAACCTGTAGTTCAGACTGAATACCTCGCTCCGTCAATGCCTCGGCAATTCCCTGAGCAACTGCCTGCGACTGGCGCAGATGTCCGGTGCGCTTATCATTTAGGATAACAACGGTTGATTCCTTAGAATATTTCCAAATTTTATAAAGCCACATATATTGCGAAGGATATCGCGTGATACACTCCTCCATTGTTTTCGTAATATTCTCAAGATTTGTCCGGACGTCTTGATTGATGTCCTGTGTCTTAACAAGATCTAATGCCGGCTGAATAATAAGCCGGTGATAAGGCCCTTTCTCGTTAACAATGGTGCAAAAATAAATAGGGACATCAAATTTTAATCCAATTTTAATCGCGCCTACAGACATCGAGGAAAGGCGTCCAAAAAATTTGACCAACTCTCCTGTCTTGCCCCCTTGGTCAACGACAATACCAACGATCTCATTTTTTTTCAGTGTCTTCAAAAAATCCCTAGCGCCCGAACCCGATGTAGAAATCAAGCCCGCTCCCGCACTTTGCCGATAAGAATTTAAAAGGTCGTTAAGCCGCGAATGCCTTGCCTGTGGATTCACCATAACCCGATAGGGATGGCCTAGCAAAGACTCCATAAAATTACAAAGCTCCCAGCTACCAAAATGCATAGCAAGCAATATAACACCCTTGCCTTTTTTGATGGCTTCGTCAACATATTCTTTCCCTTCAACTTTGATATATTTATGTGGGTCTGTTATCGGCAGGCGTAAAAGTTCAATAAAATGCTGTCCAAAGTTTCGGTACAGTTCACGTAGAATACGTTTGATCTCGCTCGTCTTCTTTGTTTTTGCAAAAGCAATCTTAAGGTTTGAATACGCAATCTTCTTATGCTTAGCGTCAAGATAATACCCTAAAAGTCCGACGAAGCGTCCGAAGCCAATTGCCGTGGAAAGCGGTAACGCGCGGACAATTGTTGCAAAAAACTTAACAGCCCAATAAGCAGAAAATTCGTTTTTCAATCTCTTCCTTTCCTTTAGTAATATCAATCTTAATTTTCAACATAAGAACCATCAAATCCCTATCAAAACCATGAAAATATTGATTAAGCTTTACGGCATCCTTTTGAGTCGTCACAATCGTTGTGATATGCCTTTCCTGACAATAGCGGTTAATCTTTTGAACATCTCCACTGTCATAGACATGATGATCCCTAAAAATAAAATTCTTAACTACCTGCGCGCCAAGCCCGGTCAAAGTCTTCTCAAAAGATTCCGGAGACGCAATCGCTGAAAAACAGCAGACATTTCTTTTTTCTAAAAAAGATAAAGGCTTGCTCTCTTGAGAATTCCTAGCATCTAAAAGTGCAACTGGCTGATGAACTGCTTCAGCAATGGAAATCGTCGGGCAGAGACTCAATACTTTTTCACGAATTTCTTCAATATTTACCTTTCCTAAATCTGATTTTGTCAACATAACAAAATCAGCTCGCTTCAGAGCGCTTAACGGTTCCCTTAAAAATCCCCGAGGAATTAACTGCCCATTTAAATGAGAAGCCGTGCTATCTATGGTAATAATGTCTAAATCCCGTTTTAATTTAAAATGTTGAAATCCGTCATCTAAAATAAAAACATCGATCTTCTCTTCTTGAAAAGCCTTAGATGCTTGAGCGAACCGATCTTTGCCGATAAGGACCAAAACATCTTCAAGGTTTGCCTCTAAAAGACGTGCCTCATCATAAACACCTTCTTCAAGGCTATATCCTCGCGTTAAAATTGCAGGCCTTAGTCCCTCTTGCCGGCAAAGTTCAGCCAAATATTGGACTAAAGGTGTTTTTCCGCTACCGCCTAAAGTAATGTTGCCTACGCTGATGACTTTGCAAGGCAATGTCTTTTGCGGTAAAACCCCCGCCTGATAAGCCCACACCAGCAACCTTATACCTAGCCCGTAGATAAAAGAAAATAGCCATAAAATAACTTTTACCACTTTAGCTGCAATGCTATTATTTTTATCTTTCGCTAATGACAACCAATAGGAATCTATATTTCTCATACTAAGATATTGGAAATAATGTTAATGGTTTTATCTACTGCACCTTGCTGGTTTTCAATAACTTCACGGGCTTTTAATCCTAGTTCCTCGCATCGGGCTTCGTCCTTTAAAAGCTCCTGAACAACCTTTACAAATTCTTTTTCATCTTTAACCTGAATGATAGCATTGTTGTCTAAAAAGAGTTGCGTTACATCAAGAAAATTATCCATATACGGGCCAACAATGATGGGTTTTTCAAAATACGCCGGCTCAATAATATTATGCCCACCTCTTCTTGTTAAACTCTTTCCAACAAAAACAATTTTTGCCAAACTGTATAATGCCCTCAAGTGTCCTATCGTATCAACGACGACAACCGTATCTTGATTAAAGACTAAATCATGGGTCTGCGAAAACTTAACAGCTTCAAGTTTTTTAGCCTCAACTAAAGCGCAAACCTCATCAGTTCTCTCAGGATGGCGTGGGGCAATGATGAGCCTAAGTGACGGAAACTTTTTTTTAATTTTTTTAAAAAGATTTAAAACAATTTCTTCCTCACCTGAATGCGTGCTTCCGGCCACTAAGATTTCTTCATTGTCATCAACGCGTAGACCTTTAAGCTGTGAATCGTTAATCTCAGGAATATCATCAAATTTAATATTGCCAACAACGTGTACTTTATTGCTCGATGCTCCTAGCGTCCTAATCCGATTTGCATCGCGATCGGTCTGCATGCAAAATTGCCATACATATCCCAAAACTGGCTTGATAAAAACTTTCAAACGTTGATATCCCTCAAATGCTTTATCAGAAATACGTCCGTTAACCTGAACGATCGGAATACCCCTCTTGTGAAGCGCAGTTAAAAGATTCGGCCAAATCTCAGTTTCTGTATTAATAAAAATTTGTGGTTGTAAAATGCGGATATACTTTCTAACAACAAAGCTGAAATCTAAAGGTGCGAAAATAACAACATCTTCATCTTTGGCAATCGACTTCGCTAGATTGTATCCTGTCTTTGTAACCGTGGAGATAATAATTTGGTAGCCCAAAAAACATTGATGTATCTTTTTAATAAGGTTCTTCACAACTAAGACCTCACCGACACTAACCGCATGAATCCAAATCTTTTTCTTATTGTTAAGCCCCAATGCCTTTGCATCTAGAGCCCCGAAACGCATCAAAAAACCTTTGTGGAGCTTGCCTTTCACAACAAGTATCAGAAAATAAAAAATAGAAAATAAAAGAAATACTAAATCGTAAAGAATAAACATTATGCCCTCGGGTGTGCCTTATTGTAGATGTTTTTTAATTTTTCCGTTGTCATGTGCGTATAAATCTGGGTCGTTGATAAATTCACGTGGCCTAAAAGTTCCTGAACGCTGCGCAAATCTGCCCCAGCATTTAAAAGATGTGTCGCAAACGAATGGCGCATCGCATGGGGTGAAATCTTACTCTGAATACTTGTATTTAAAATGTGCTTGTTTACGATATTGCGGATGCTTCTATCGGTTAAGCGACCGCCACGCTGATTTAAAAAAACCGCCTCGCTTTTATGCTTTCTTGTATTTAAATAGTCTCGGATAACATTAAGGGCTGTGTCTCCGATAGGAATAAGTCTTTCTTTCCTTCCCTTTCCCATAACCTTCACAATATTGCCAATAAAATCAATACGGTCGGTATTCAGGCTTACAAGTTCGCTTACGCGCATCCCCGTCGAATAAAGAGCTTCCAAAATCGCACGGTCCCGTTTAGATGCTTCATCTTTCCCTTTAGGGCTATCCATCAGCCTGCCTGCATCTGACTCGGATAAAAACTGCGGAAGCTTTTTATCAAGCTTTGGCGTCATTAAAAGAATCGCTGGGTTTTTTTTAATCAACCCTTCACGAAACAAAAATTTAAAAAAACTACGAAGCGCAGAAAGCTTACGCGCGATGGTTCTTGGCCTTAAATCTTTTCCGCGCAAATTTCCTAAAAACCGGCGTAAATGAAAATAATCTACACGCTCAAGAGGTCTTTCTTTTAAATACGCAAGAAACTCTATTAGATCAATCTTATAATTCAAGATCGTATGCGGCGAATAATTCTTTTCGACCTCAAGATAAGTTAAAAACTTTTCGAGATAACGATTCATAAAATTTTATTTTGGCAAACGTCTTGAAGTAAATGTACACTTCGGATAACAGCTACATCCATAAAATGTTGCCCCGCGCCTTGACCGACGCTCAACCAGCTCTCCGGTGCATCCATCCTCTGGGCAATCAATACCTGTTGGAAACGCCTCAGAATGTTTACACTCAGGAAATTGCGAACAGCTTAAGAATTTTCCATTGCGTCCCCACTTAACAGCCAGGGGCTTTCCGCATAAAGGACAATTTTTATCAAAAAGCGTTATGACCTTTTCAATTTTCTCAGTTGCATAATCAAGCTCTTCTTTAAACGGTTCATAAAATTCGTTTAAAAGCTTTGAATAATCCAACTCTCCCTCTTCAATCAAATCGAGATGCTCTTCCATCATCGCTGTAAAACCAAAATCCATAATCCTTGGAAAATACTCGACAAGCAAATCACAAATCGTTGTCCCGAGCTCTGTGGAGCTAAAATATCCTTTTTCCCGATACACATAATTACGCATGGCAAGCGTATTGATAATCGGCGCATAAGTACTCGGGCGGCCAATACCATTTTCTTCTAAACCACGCACAAGCGTTGCTTCTGAAAAATGTGGTGGCGGCTTAGTAAAGTGTTGAGTAGGTTTGACTTCGATGAGATTCAAAGGATCATCTTTTACAAACTGAGATAAATCCATTTCAGAATCTTTACCCCTCTCATCTTGGTTTAAAGTTAAGTGACCGTCAAATTTTATACTCGAGGCTGACGCACTAAATTCAAAACGGCCGGCAGCAACAGAAATCCTCTTCTGCTTAAAAACAGCCGGGGTCATCTGACAACTTACAAACTTTCGCCAGATAAGCTCATAAATTTTATACTGCTCATCCGTTAAAAAAGATTTAATGTCTTCTGGCCTTCGAAAAACATCACTGGGGCGAATAGCTTCGTGAGCTTCTTGTGCGCTCTTCTTGGATTTATAAACGTTTGGTGTCTCTGGCAAATATTCCTTACCATAACCTTCTTCAATAAATTTTCTTACACGGTTTTTAGCTTCGTTGGCGATGTTAACAGAATCTGTACGCATATATGTAATCAAACCAATGGTTTCGCCATCGCCCAAATCAATCCCTTCATAAAGTTGCTGAGCCATCATCATTGTACGCCCAGTGTTAAACCCAAGCTTGTTAAATGCAGCTTGCTGCAGCGTACTCGTGATTAAAGGCGGCGAAGGATTACGGCGGATTTCTTTTTCGGAAACATCAGAAATCACAAATTGCTCACCCTTAATTTCTTCAACAATACCATCAGTTTGCGATTGACTTTTAAGGTCTGGCTTGTCTTCTGCGATTTTATCTAAAGAAGCATTTAAAATATCTTCGCTATTTTCTTTTTTAAGATCAACTGAAACTTGCCAATATTCTTGAGGAATAAAAGCTGCAATGGCTTTATCCCTCTCAACAATCAATCGGAGGGCTACAGATTGTACCCGGCCGGCGCTAAGGCCTGCCCCAACTTTTTTCCACAAAAGCGGGCTTAGCTGGTAACCCACTAAGCGGTCTAAAACACGACGGGCAATCTGGGCATCAATCTTCTTAGAATCAAACTCGCGAAGATTCTCAAAGGCCTTTAAAACAGCTTCTTTGGTAATTTCATGGAAGCTAACGCGATAAACATTCTTGTCTTTGCCAATTTCGTTCGCCAGGTTCCACCCGATAGCCTCTCCCTCGCGGTCAGGGTCAGTGGCGATATAAATGTTCGTTTTTGTCTTAGCCTCCTTTTTAAGCTTAGTGAGAAGCTTTTGCTTGCTGCGGATGACAATAAGCTTCGGCTTAAAATTATTTTCTAAGTCGATACCCAAAGTTGATTTAGGAAGGTCTATCAAATGCCCCATAGAAGAGACAACCTTATACGCCTTGCCTAAAATTTTGTTAATCGTTTTCACCTTTGCCGGTGACTCTACAATAACAAGAGATTTTGCCATAAAGCCCTCATTTCGGTAATAGATAATATATAGACATTATTATAAATATTTATATAAATTAATAGTATTGGTTAAAGAGATCCTTCGTCACTTTCGTTCCTCAGGATAATATCAGAGACCTTAAGCCTAGTCTCTGATATCATAAACGATTTTTAAGTTTGTGCAAATAGTTTTCCTGGGAGTTGTTTAATACGCTTTTTAAGGCTTAGGGAAAGCAGTGCAGCAGAAAGCTTTGCGGTAGTTATTTGGCATTCCAGTGCCAGTTGATCAATGTGAATCCCTTTGCTAGAAATTCTCTTGAGAACTTCCCTCTCCTGATCGCTTAGGCCAGAGAAATCCTTTAGGTTTTCCTCATCTTGGCTTGATACAGAACGTTTAAGCTCAAGCCCTAACTCCTCGATTACATCATAAACATTGCTAATAAGCTTCGCACCCTGCTTGATAAGATCATTCACCCCTAAAGATGACGGGCTATCGACTTGGCCTGGCACGGCAAAGACATCTTTTCCCTGTTCAAGAGCAAAATCTGCGGTGATGAGGGCTCCGCTTCTTTTAGCAGCTTCGACAACGATTACTCCTAGAGATAGGCCGCTAACGATACGGTTGCGACGCGGAAAGTTGCACGCCAAAGGTGCAGTTTGCATAGGAAATTCTGATATCACAGCTCCAGCATCAGCGATCGCATCAAATATTTTTTTATTTTCGGCAGGATAAATGCGTGCCAGGCCACTTCCTAAAACTGCAATCGTGCGCCCCCTTGCCCTCAACGCTCCTCGGTGGGCTGCGGTATCAATTCCACGCGCCATACCGGAAACCACTGTAATTCCATAATCACAAAATCCAGCGCTAAACTTTTCAGCGACAGAAACTCCGTAAATAGACGCCCGCCGTGAACCAACAATTGCAATAGCCATATCATCTTGTTTTTTAATTTTTCCCTTAACGTATAAAACAGGTGGCGGATCAGCAATCTCTTTAAGGAGTTCAGAATAACTTTTGTCGTTAAGACAGATAACCTCGACGTTGTGACGCTTGATAAGCTCATATTCTTTTTCTAAGAAAGCATCTGCCTCAAACTCTTCTATATTACCTGCAATTTTTGGCGGCACAATACCACTTGCCACGAGGTCTTTAGCAGAAACAGACAAAACTTTTTGAGGTGTTTTGAAATAAGAAATAAGCTTTGCAATGCGGACTGGCCCTAAGCCTGAAATTGCATTTAGAACAAGAAAGGCATCAAGATTTGTTATTGGGCACAGCTTTGAGGGCTTCATCAACAACCTGCGCAATCGTTTTTTCACTCGTGTCTATAGTAATGTCGGCTTTCGCGTAAAACGGCTCACGGAAGCTCAAAAGTTCATTAATTTTTCCCTTAGGGTCTTCGACATTTAAAAGCGGACGGTGCTTATGATTCTTTGTGCGGTCATGAATTTTATCGGTCGAGGTTTTAAGATAGATAATAACGCCGCTTTTCTTTAAATTTGCAACGTTTTCATCCTGTAAAACAATACCACCGCCGCAATCAATCACTAGGTTTTCTTTTTCGCTTATTTCACCAACAATCTGTTTTTCAAGATCACGAAAGTATTTCTCTCCCTCTTTTTCAAAAATATCTGTAATCGGCTTTCCCTCTTTCGCTACAATCAAAGCGTCTGTAGACACAAGCTTGTGTCCTAAACGGCCAGCCACTTCTTTGGCTACAACAGTTTTTCCGGCACCCATAAATCCAACTAAAGCAATATTTGTTTTCATAGCAAGAATTGTAACATATGCCCTGATTGGCGTCAATCAAAGCAAAACCCCTCTGTCAGGACGAACTTGACAAAGGGGTCTGAGAGACTATTAAATACCTATCTTTAATTTAAATAGCTTATTTGCCTTGGCTCATCCGCTAAAAGCTCTACAGTTTCACTTTCGATATTCTCATCTTTCACGCTATATCCTAAAAGCATCGGAAGGTTAGTAACGATTGTATAATTAAGAATCACCGGCACCAACCCGTTGATATTAATATTCTCAAGATCCTGTAACTTCATTGGAAGCGACACACCGTTTTCATCGCGCTTAATCTGTAAGTCAAACTTATCCTTGTTAAAGTCAATACCACCAGGAGATGAAACTGCTATTTTTCCAGCTGTAGGGGGGGGAATAGTGCTATCCGAAGCAGGGACATGATGGGTTTTTAAGGAGATTCCAGCGTTCGCAACCGAATTTTTAATCATCTGAACAGGTCTTTTTAAATTTTCTTGCATCTCGCTGCTCTTATAAAAATCAATAACATGCTGATTCTTTCCACTAGCAATATCTGCTGCCCAATATCCCTGAGCCAAACGTGTTTTATCTAAATCAATAAAGGAAAGCTTCCCAGCATCGATAAATTCATTTAAAAAAAGATAGTTGCCCGGCCAAGCTGTATTAATTCCTAAAGGAAGAGGCGTTTTCTCAATATCAATGCCTACTTCCTTTATAACTTTGAGGGCCTCTTTTAAATGTTCAGGAATTTTCACGCTGTTAAACTGGATCGCAGGCTGATACCCTTCTTCAATAAGATTCTTAATGACTTCTAGTTCAATCTTAAAAAGTTGCCTAGTGTCGCCTTCGCGGATAAGTGCATCTAGCCCGGCTACGCCTAAAGGAGGATTCACTTCTTCCGGTGAAAAAACACGCCCACCTCTTAATCCTGAAAAATCATCACTTTCCATATCAGAAGTTTCAAAAACAAAAGGCTCGCCCGCCTTAACATAATGCTTAATATAATTCGTAAGCATAATCTGATAGGCCTCTGTGGCATCATTGGCCTGCAGCTTCTTAATGATTGATTCAATCTCGTCGATAACAAAGTCCCCGAGCTTTTCCTTCCTTGCATCGGAAGAAAGCTCATCGTAGGCGTAAAAAGCTAAAGGATGAACTTTTATAAACTTATAAAAATCACTGACTTTAATTGAGTTTCCTAAATCTTCAACTTTAGGCTCTCTGGCCTCCTGCGCAATAACGCCAGTAATTTTACTTTCTTTAGCCGGAACTTGAATCTCAACTTTAACTTCTTGCTTGTAAATTCTTTGATTTAGAAAATCAACGGTAATCATTTGCTTATCAGGCAAACGATTAAAATAATCAAGTTGACCTTGATTAGAAAAAATAACCGGAACTCCTAATTCTTTAATTTTCTCAACAATTTCTTGAGAGATATCTTTCGTTGTTACAACAGCTCCTAAACGGCTAATCTGGTCTTTTATCTTGTCATCTGAAAAATCAATGAGAATTTCAGGATCTAAAGAAACAAAATCTCCGATATAGGTCTCTTCAAAATCCCCTTGTTTCTTGACATGAAAAAATAACCGGGTTGCCGCACCACGCTTTAAATCACTTTCAAAATCTGATATTACAACAGAATTAACAACAGGGTCTTTGACAACACCATGCTTAAGAGTTGCGGCTGCTGAGCGGATAATAGTTTTTTCGGTCCCTAAATAATCGGTGCCGGCATAACCGCCGGTTGATCCTAACATCATCAAAATTTCTTCGGCAGTCTCGGGATCTTTTTCGACAAGATTAACAATGGCCTGGCCGCAGAGCCCGCACTTTATATTATATTTTTTTGCAATGTTAACTACATGGCGAATCGATTCAATAACAAAAGGATGGGCCTCGTTCATCAGGTGTTTCATGTCGTGATTATCACGGTCAGCGCCCATGGTCGTCTGAGTTAAATCATTGGTTCCAAATGAGAAAAAGCTAGCGCGCTTGAAACTCTTTACGTCAAAATTTTCTTTGAACCATTTTGTAATTTCTTTTTGATGTCGGTTTAAAATTTTTGCAAATTCATCCGCCTGGATAACATTGCTGGGAAGCTCGATCATCTGCCCGACCTCGCGGATATAAACCACTTCTCCGGCCTCTTTGCTGAAAGTTTTTTCTTCTTCTTCTAAAATTGTCAAAAGCTCATCTAGCTCCTGCGGTGTCGCGACAAATGGAAACATAAAGCCAAGATTCTTATATCCTTGTGCAATCTGGCGCAACAGCATACGGATTTCTTCCCTTAAAATAATTTGATTTTCTTTTCGCAAAAGCCATCGTGCTCCACGCTCACCGATCATGGTGGCTGGTTCAGGATTTGGGTCAAACATTTTTGAGCCAATAAGACTTCTAGCTTCATTTTTCTTAAAATCAATGCTGCGATAAACAACCGTGTTATCTTGCTGACTGTTCGCGGCTGCCATTAAGCTAACAGCCCCACCATGAACAGCTGCAAAAAACTCATCATAAGTTAGATATCCTTTAAGACGCTCAGAAAGCTCCTTAATAACTTTTATTTCTCCGTCTGTGCGAAGAGAGTCATGCTGAATTGTCCAGAGGTCTTTCTTGCCTGTCTCCGATAAGCTATTAACAAATCCCTCAGGGTTCCCCTTGTCAAAACTGTCCATAAAACTCTGGATAACCTTTTCAGCGCGAGACATTGGAACAGGCACTTCCTCTCTTCTTGATTTTTCTCTTCTGGCAAGTTCATCTTCAAACCGGTGAACAGCATCTTTTTCATCTTTATTGAGACCTTCATAATATTTTGTTGCCTGACGATAATCCGTATTCATCATCAAATAGGTGTAAATAAGAAAATTATCGTAGGCCACACCTGCGCGGGGATTAATATTTTCTTCTCCATAAACAAACTCGGCCCGCATCAAAGCAACACCTGAAAATCCTGGATATTGCGCCATCTTTGACATGGTGAGCATAGGGTGAGGCATGCCCATGATATATCCTACTTTGGTATAAACTTTAGGCAAGCGGCTAATATCAATTTTAATTTCCCGCCTGCTAATTGGCAAACTTCCCGCATAAATGGTTCCATTCCCACTGTTTTCATTAACATTTGCATCAACGGTTACAATATTTCCGCTTTTGTTAAGATAACTTTTAATTTGGGAGGCCTTGCGTTCACCAACTGTCTGAGAAAGCTTATCAAGCCAGGATATAACCCCTACAACCGTGGCAATGCCAAGCTCTCGAGAAACAACAGCCGCATGAGACGTCGCGCCGCCAACGTCGGCTATGATGCCCACAACATTCTCATGTTTCATAACCGGAAGATAATCCGGCGTGGTTTCGCGCGTACGGATAATAATTTTTGTTTTGGCAGCTTTTTTCTTAATATCTTCAAACTGTCCAACTAAACCTTTGGCAGGGTCGATAACATAAATCTCTCCCGTGAATGCATTGCGAGTGGGAATTCCGCTAACCAAAAGTTCACCATTCTCTAAATCTGTTAACTGCCCACGACTATTCTTTGCTTTATTGTGTTTTTCCTGAGAAGATTCTACATCCTTGGTTTTAATATAAGTATAATCAATAGCAATTTTTTGAGGGTCCGAGACATCCACTTCAGCATTAGAAGGTCGCCTTTGAACTGTAATAACTGTATTGGGTTTCTGAAGATTACGACCAACAACCCCTTCCATATCAAGAATATTTTCATATCCTTCTGCTTTACGATAAGCTTCTTTGGCAATAGCAACAATCTGAGAATCTGTTGCCGCAAAAATATCTCTCCGACTTGGCTCAACATCCGTAAAAACAGTCTTTGTCTTTGCATCTTTAAGACTTTCTTTAATAACATGCGCTAACTTGTTAAGCTGATGGCGATTAAATCCAAAAACTCTTTGAATCAAACTAGATTGATCTTCATGAATTCGTACCGCGTCTGTTCTATCGACATCCTCCTTAACAAGGCTATTTAAAACATTATAAAAAATGGATATATCAGACTCTGAAATTTCAAATTTCTCAGCTAACACTCGGGAATTCTGGCCTTGGGGTTTAACAAGCTCTATATAATCATTCAAGGCTTCCTCAGAAATCTCTAAAAGCCTCATCAAAGGCTCTTTGTAAACAGCCTGAATCATTTTTGTACCTAGCTGACGGGAAAGAATATTAACTCTAAGCTCTCCACCTTCTTCAAACATGTGGACCAAATAGCTATCAGGCGTAACAACCCCTTGAACAATAGATTCGCCAAGGTTGTAATTGGTTGTAATAGTACAGGTGCGGCCTTTATTGAAATATTCTTTCCGAGGAATTTTCTGAAAATCCTTTCCTGTCCACCCGGTGTTCAAATCAGCCCCAAAAAGAACGAATGACACTTGTGCGTCTGCCATCGGCATAATCGTAACGCCCATAGAAATATTCTTAACATTAATAAAATCTTCTCTTGCCTGCTCAACAATTTTAACTTCTTCTTTAAAATTATTTCTCTGAAAAACTTCAGAAAGCCTTAAAGAAGAAATAATTTTAATATCCCTTGTCTCCAAAGCCTTAGCCGCAAGCTTATCATCATCATTCTTACTTTGGCCTAAAGTTTTAATTACCTTCTGAACATTATTTCTTGAAAGAAGTTTTCCGAAAGCGATATAGACCATCATGCCGTCACGATAGTCAATAGCCCGATCCGTATATAGAGAAGCAACATCATCTCGCCAACGGTTAACAGCAGTCTCTGCGTCTGGCACGCCAAGATATGTGTCATGCTGACCGGCGCTTGCGCCTAAATTAATTCCGGCCATCTCAGGAATCTCTTCTAGCTTAATATCTTCTGCACGCCCGGAACTGCGAACAGCCATTTCTTTAATTTTTGCTTCATAAGCCAAAGACTCATAAGAAAACTTTATCATTTCTTGAATGTGATCCGGGATAGGCGTATTTTTAATCCTCGCTCTAATTTCTGCACCAATCTTTTCTCTTTGTTTTTCGTCTGAAGAATCTAAATTTCTTATACGCTCATAGACAAAGTTCAAAAGCTCAGGGTCAGACTCAAGAAATTGATCAGCAGCTGTTGTTGTTCCAGAAAAACTACGAAAATTGTTTTCCGGGTCTTTCCCCCACATAATTGCCAACTGATAAGATTTACCGCCAACGAGTCTTTTGCCTAAATCTTCCGGAAGCTGAGCGATTTCAAAATCTCGCGCAATCGGCTTTTTGACAAGTTTTTCAAAAAGCTTTTCAGCCTCTTCCCTTGACAAAATCTTAATAGGAAACTGAAGGTCATCAGGAACTTTAAGGCTACTGCTGATCTTATCTGTCATGGTGGCCTTGCCGCTTCTTTCGGCACCCTCCCCGTGTTCCGTAAAAAGTGTCTTAACTTTTACAGTTGATGATCCTTTTTCGCCATCGATAGCAGTATAGCCTTCTTGGCTGAGGACGTGTTGTTTCTTGATATCTGTCTTCATGGCAAGGTTAGCACCACCAGAGAAGTACTTTCTAGGGATGTTGCGTTTGACGTTGGTATCGTATTCAACCTTTATATAGCTGTAGGCACCAGTTTTAAAAGCTTCAAGATATTGATTGTAGATTTCTTGCTTGATTGCAGGATCTTCAGTATTAATGCCTTGGGTTTTCTTCTGGTCTACATAGACCTTTCCTAAAAGACTTTGCTTTAAGGTCTCTTTAAACCAATTAGCAAGAATAAGAGAATTGTAGATTTGACGTAGTTGTGCAAAATGTTTACCAAAATTGACTTCTTTTTCAATTTCAGGGATAACAATGTCTCGGATAATGGCTGTGGAGATAGCATTGTTTGATTCTTTGACTTTGATATTTTTGTTGCTACTTAAAGCCACGTAGTCCTCTTCAAGCATAACTTTTAGAGAGCTCTCTGTGACAAAGACACGATTTCCATGCTCATAAACTGTGGCTTTACCCGGCAAGATCCAAACCTTGTGGAAGGTCTCTGTAGAAATTTCAGTAGTACCGAACTTCTCAAAGGATTTTTTGTAGACTTTGTCCCAGAACTTCTTTCCGAGTTCATCTTCAGGGTAGAGGACAGATGCCATCAATTGCTTTAACATGTAATCTTCAGCTAAAAGGTCTCGGCCTAATTCTGTGGTAGATAAGGTATCTTCAATGATGCGGTCTTTTTCATAAGGAGAAAGATTGACCCATAAATCATTCTCCGGCATGGTTAAAGATGCCAAAAAGTATCTAATTAGTTTTTCAGCCTCTGCCTTTAACGCTTCTCCTTGAAGATTGTCTTCGCCGGAGTTGACAAAAAAGTTAAATTGAAACGGATTGTCAGGATTGATTTCAAGACCTTTGATAATAGGCGGAGCAAATGCCGGCGTTATACCTATCATCGTGCCCGGGGCAGGAAGCGCAAGAGCTTGCGCAAAACCCTGTGTTGGCAAGATGAAGTTACCTAAAAAGGCAATAGTGATAATGAAGCTGACAGTCTTTCGACAGCGTGGCTGGGTTTTAAAAGTAAACATGGGTCGACTCCTTTGGATGAGCGCGTGTTTTACGAAAGCTAAAACAACGTAAATCATCTACGCGAATTAATTCCGTTCTTTGCAAAACAAAAAATCGGATAAATGACTATATCTTTGTTTGCGTATTTTCACTCTTTTCTACAGTTTCTTTAAAAATAGATAACCGTGACGAGTTGAAATAATCGAAAAATACTGCTGATATATATAATTAAAATGATTATGAAAGCGCTTTCCTTGAGGAAACTTATAGAAAGGATAGCATACATGAGAGAAATTACAAGAGTAAGCAAAAATCTCAAAGATTATATAAATATATGGTATATAACACTTTATAGAATTATAAAAAAAACTTCTAGATAAATAATTTTTTTTGTTCTAAGTGTAGCGCTTGAAAAGACTTTTGTTCCTAATAAAGTCCATAACCGCTCATAATCCATGCAATAAGCGGCTGCGAAAAGAAAAGCGCAATAATGGCCCCAATGGCCAAAAATGGGCCATAAGGAATAAGGCTTTCCTTCGTGCGGATTTTGACAATGATTCCAAAAATAGCTCCAAAGAAAGGAGCGATAAAAAAAGCTAGCAGCGCAGATTGCCAACCTAAAAAAGCACCGATCATAGCCATAAGCTTAACATCTCCCCCGCCCATGGATTCTTTTTTAAAAATAAAGTCACCGATAAGTCCCATAATATAGATTGAACCACCGCCAACTAAAATACCAACGAGAGATCTTACACCTCCCCAAAGAAAACTATCTGTACCATGTAACTGAGGAATAAGAATGCTAAGAATAAGCCCAACAGCAGCCCCGCCGATGCTAATCTCATCCGGAATAATGCGGTGTTCGATATCAACAAACGTTGCGACAATAAGCCCGGAAACCATAATAAGATATGGTATCAATATCGCGTTAGGACCAAAATAACCATAAAGAACAACAAAAGAACAAGCAGCAAGAAGTTCGATTAAAAAATAACGAAAAGAAATTTTTGTACCACAAAAACGGCATTTGCCACGCAGCACAATAAAACTAACAAAAGGAATATTATCATACCAAGGAATTGTTTTCTTACATTTAACGCAATGAGATCGTGGCGTAACGACAGATTTTTCATGCGGCATGCGAACGATGCAGACATTTAAAAAACTTCCGATAATAGCACCAAATATAAAAACCAGAATTGCACAGATATCTATCACTTTATTTTCCTTTCAGTCTGTCGACAAGGGCTTGCTTCATCTTATCTTTTATCTCATCAGGCAACTCAATTTCTGCCCAATGCTGAAAAGCCAATACACCTTGATAAAAAAGCATGCCTAAGCCATTTGACGTCTTGGCCCCACGGACGGCGGCCATTTTTAAAAGTTTGGTTTCTGCCGGATTATAAACTAAATCATAAACAAACATGTTAGGATGCAACAGTTCTTCTTCAATCAAAGCAGGATCGCTTGTCTTTAAGCCAATGGGTGTTGCGTTAATTAAAATATCTGAAAGTTCAATATTCAAGTCATCAATGCTTTGGGCAATCTCAACAATGCTAAGATCTAAATTCTCTCGTAATTCCTGGACGAGTGTCTCGGCCTTTTCGCGCTCACTGTCAAAAATCTTAATAAGCTTCGGCCTCTCAGGAATCATGCAAAGTGTTGAAAGCACAGCCCGCGCTGCACCTCCAGCTCCTAAAATTGCAACGCGCTTATCTTTTATGTTAACTCCAAGCTCTGTAAAGTGTGCTAAAAAACCCGGGCCATCAGTATTCAGGCCAATTAATTTCCGATCCTTATCAATAACAATGGTATTAACAGCTTTAACTTTTTGTGCGTATGGATTAAGAGAATCTAAATAGGAAATAACAGCTTCTTTATAAGGAACAGTAACATTCAGCCCAAAAATTGGGCTTTCTTCTTTTTTTAATTCCTGAAAAAAATGATCAAGGTGATCTTCTTGCAGAGGAAGAAGTTTATAGGTCGCCTGAAGGCCCAGGGCTTTAAAAGCTGTATTATGCATTACAGGCGATAGACTATGTCCTAGCGGAAAGCCTATCAGCCCGTAAGTTGAGATACGTTGAGTCATAAAGTTATTTGGCCTGTTGCGCGATCATCTTATTAATGGCATTCAAATATGCCTTGGCAGATGCCTCTAAGATGTCAGTTGACGCGCCATGTCCGATGTATTTTTTATCTTTAAGCTTTACCTTAACAGTTACCTCGCCTAAAGCATCTTTTCCGCGTGTAACCGATTGAATCGAGTAATCTAAAAGCTCACCTTTGCCTTTGGCGATCTTCTCAATAGCTTTATAGCAGGCATCGACAGGACCATCTCCCGATGAACTAGCCTCACTTGCCTTGCCTTTTGATTTGATAACCACCGTCGCCTTAGGAGCGATTTTTGTACCACTCGTTACGACCAAGCTTACCAATTGCCATGTCTTTGGAACAAGCTTAGTTTCATCCTCAGCAATGGCAATCAAGTCTTCATCAAAAACTTGTTTCTTTTTATCAGCCACTAATTTAAACCTATCAAAAGCATGATCTAAAGCATCGTCTTTTAAATTAATTCCTAAAGATTTTAAACGTACGCGAAAAGCGTGTCGCCCAGAATGCTTTCCTAAAACCAATCCGGTCTCAACAAAGCCGACATCTTCAGGCTTCATAATTTCATAAGTTGTGCGTTCTTTTAAAACACCATCTTGATGGATACCCGCCTCATGACGAAAAGCATTGGCTCCAACAATGGCTTTGTTCGGAGCAACAACAAACCCTGAATACTTGCTAACCAAGCGTGATGCGCGACAAATTTCTCGTGTTTTAATATTTGTAGTGCATCCATAATAATCATTGCGGGTTTGAAGCGCCATAACAATTTCTTCTACAGCAGCGTTGCCGGCTCGCTCGCCGATACCGTTAACTGTGCATTCGACTTGCCTAGCACCATTTTTAATTGCTGCCAAAGAATTGGCAGCTGCCAGCCCTAGATCATTATGGCAGTGAACAGAAATAACAGCTTTGTTAATGTTCGGGACATTGTTTTTAATATCCGTAATTAATTGTCCGAACTCGCTTGGAACTCCATATCCAACAGTGTCAGGAATATTAACCGTCTTGGCACCGGCTTTGATGACTGCCTCAACAACACTAAACAAAAAATCTTTGTCGGTTCTTGAAGCGTCCTCAGGCGAAAACTCAATATCATCATTTTTTGTTCTCGCATAACGAACAGCATCAACCGCCATCTTTAAAATTTCTTCTTTGGTGCGTTTAAATTTATACTGAAGATGAATTTTCGACGTTGCCAAAAAGACATGAATACGTGAACTCTTAGCCGCTTTAACAGCATCGGCACACGCGTCGATATCCTTTTTTATGGAACGTGCCAAACCGCAAACAGTTGAATTTTTAATATGCTTGGCTACGCTTTTGACAGAATTAAAATCCCCTTTTGAAATAACAGGGAATCCAGCTTCAATAATATCAACTCCTAAGCGCTCCAAAGTAAAAGCGACGTCCAACTTTTCCTTTTCGTTCATGCTAGCACCTGGTGCTTGCTCGCCGTCACGCAAAGTAGTGTCGAATATATATACTTTATCTTTTTTACTCATAATAGTTACCTCTTCATACAGAAAACTATTTCATCCAAGGCATCATGCCGCGAAGATCACGTCCTACCTTCTCAATAGGATGTGCATCCGCGTCTTTTCTCATTTGGATAAAATTTGGTCTTCCTTTTTTATTCTCACGAATCCATTCTCTAGCAAATTTGCCGGTTTGGATATCTGTAAGCATTTTTTTCATTGTTTTGCGCGTCTTATCAGTAACAACTTTTTTACCACGGGAAAGATCGCCATATTCAGCGGTATCTGAAACGCGCTTTCTCATTCCTTGAATGCCTGTCTTATAAATAAGATCTGTAATGAGCTTGAGCTCATGGAGACATTCAAAGTAAGCAATTTCTGGCTGGTATCCAGCTTCAACAAGGGTATCATACCCTGCCTTGATTAACTCGCTTGCACCGCCACAGAGAACTGCTTGCTCGCCGAAGAGGTCTGTTTCGGTTTCTTCTTTAAAAGTTGTTTCAATGACACCTGCACGAGCCCCACCAATACCATTAGCATAAGCTAAAGCAGTTTTTAAGGCATTGCCTGTAGCATCCTGATGAATAGCAACGAGACATGGAACACCTTTGCCCTCTTCATATTGGCTTCGAACCAAAGCGCCCGGGCCTTTAGGAGCAACCATAAAAACATCCACATCAGCAGGTGCAACAATTTGATCAAAATGAATATTAAATCCATGAGAAAAAACCAAAGAATCTCCTGCCTTTAGATTTCTTTTGATGGACTTGCGGTAAACAAGAGCCTGAACATGATCTTGTGTTAAAATCTGGATAACGTCTGCTTTTTTTGCAGCCTTTTTTGCATCCATTGGAGCAAAACCATCTTCGACAGCTTTTCTAAAATTTTCTGTATCCTCAAGCTCACTAACAATAACTTTAAGGCCACTATCACGCAGGTTAAGCGCTTGTCCTCTGCCTTGAATGCCATAGCCGATGATTGCGATAGTTTTATCTTGGATAAATTTTAAATCTGTATCTTTTTCATAATAAATCTTTGCCATTTTTTCCTCCTTTTTCTTCAGGGAAAAATTTAAATATCTTCTCCGAAGGTTCGTCCTTAAAGCCAACGACTTTAGGATTTTGGTTATTGTTTTAAGTCAACGTTTTAATTAAATTACAATATTCATCAATCGGAACGATACTCATGGTGCAAGCCTGTCCGAGCTCAACAATATTTATTTTATTTTGCAAAACTCCTACAGCGCGTCCGTGTTCTCCTCTTAGAAGACAATCAACAGAAGCAGCCCCTAGACGTGTAGCTAGAATGCGGTCTGGTGCCGTGGGAGACCCTCCTCTTTGAATATGCCCTAAGACAACGTAACGGCTTTCAAATTTTGTAATTTCTATTACTTTTTCAGAAACTTGATGGGCTTTGCCGGCACCCTCGGCAACAACAATAATCCAACTGATTTTCCCAATGTCATGACCTTTTTTAATCCCCTCATATAGTTTCTGATAATCAAATTTTCGTTCTGGGATAATGACATCTTCTGCGCCAGCGCCAAGAGCTACTTGCAAAGCAATATAGCCGGAATGATGCCCCATGACCTCAACAACAAAAATGCGTTCCATGCTGTGGCCTGTGTCACGAATTTTGTCAATAGCCTCAAGGGCCGTATTAACCGCTGTGTGGCAACCGATGGTCTGATCTGTTCCGTAGATGTCATTATCAATCGTGCCAGGAAGGCCCACTGTCGGAATCTTCCACTTCGAGTAGAGATCGTGGGCTCCCGCATAGCTGCCATCACCACCGATAACAACTAAGGCGTCGACATTATATTTCTTAAGAGTTGCAACTGCTTTTTTCTGCCCTTCCGCTTCTTTAAATCGCGGTGAGCGTGCAGTTTTTAAGAACGTGCCTCCCTTATCAATAATATTGGCAACCGAGCGATGATTAAGTTCAACAGCATTATCATCGATCAGGCCTTCATAACCGCGAATAAATCCTGTCACTCCAAGTCCATGATGAACAGCGCTGCGCACAACAGCGCGAATCGCAGCATTCATGCCTGGTCCGTCACCACCAGATGTTAAAACACCTATTTTTTTAATTTGTTTATCAGCCATGATATCCTCTTTCTAATATCGATAATGTTCTGGCTTGTAAGGGCCTTCAACAGGATACCCAATATATTTTGCCTGTTCCTCAGTCATCTTGGTTAATTTTACCCCAATTTGATCAAGATGAAGGCGGGCAACTTCTTCATCAAGTTCTTTCGGTAAGCGATACACACCAATTTCATAATTTTTAGTCCACAACTCAATTTGCGCCAATGTCTGATTTGTAAAAGAATTACTCATAACAAATGACGGGTGGCCTGTGGCACATCCTAAATTAACGAGACGTCCTTCTGCTAATAAAATAATCGAATGGCCATCGGCAAAATAATACTGGTCAACCTGCGGCTTCACATTAACTTTCTTAATACCTTTTAAAGCCTCAAGCTTAGAAACTTGAATCTCATTATCAAAATGGCCAATGTTACAGACGATAGCACCGTCTTTCATTTTTTCCATATCTTGAGCCGTAATAATATCACGGTTTCCTGTTGTTGTTACATAGATGTCCCCGATATCCAAGGCATCTTGAAGAACTTTAACTTCAAAACCCTCCATAGCGGCTTGAAGTGCACAGATAGGGTCAATCTCGGTAATGATAACGCGTGCTCCGTAGCTTCGCATTGAGCGCGCGGATCCTTTGCCCACATCGCCATAACCGCAAACTACAATGACTTTCCCGGCGATCATAATATCCGTGGCACGCTTGATACCATCGGCCAATGATTCGCGGCAGCCGTAAAGATTATCAAACTTTGATTTAGTAACAGAATCATTAACATTAAAGGCCGGAAACAATAATTTCTTTTCTTCAAGCATTTGATAAAGGCGGTGAACACCGGTTGTCGTTTCCTCAGAAACGCCTTTAATCTCTTTAGCAATTTTATGCCAAAACTGCTTATCTTCTTTTAAGGTTTCCTTTAAAATACCAAAAAGCTCGACCTCATCTTCGATATCAATTTTTGCGTCTAAGACAGAAGGATTGTCTTCGGCTTCACAGCCTTTATGTATCATCAAGGTTGCATCTCCACCGTCATCGACAATCAAATTCGGGCCAAGGCCACCCGAAAAAACTAGCGCCTTTTGAGTACACCACCAATATTCTTTTAATGTTTCGCCTTTCCAAGCAAAAACAGGAACGCCTAAATCAGCAATGGCTGCAGCTGCATGGTCTTGTGTTGAGAAAATATTGCAACTTGCCCAACGAACTTGAGCACCTAAAGAAAGCAACGTCTTGATCAACACGGCGGTCTGAATAGTCATGTGTAGCGACCCTGTAATGCGTGCATCTTTTAAAGGTTTTTGGCCTGCATATTTCTTCTGAAGAGCCATCAAGCCTGGCATTTCCTTCTCGGCGAGCTCAATTTCTTTGTGCCCGAAAGCAGTCAAAGACATATCTTTAACTTTGAAATCTTGAAATTTCGATGTCATGTGTTATTTCCTTTTATTTTTTAACAGACTTTGCTAACTTTGCAGCTTTGTCAGTTTTTTCCCATGAAAAATGACCACGCCCAAAATGACCATAAGCCGCAGTTTTACGATAAATCGGCTTTAGAAGATTTAAATTCTTAATAATCCCTCGCGGCGTTAAATCAAAATTCTTCTTAACTAAAGAAACGAGTTTTTGCTCAGATACTTCTCCTGTGCCAAGCGTATCGATAGTGATACTGACAGGTTCTGCTTTACCAATAGCATAACCTAACTCAACCCAGCATTTCTTAGCAAGCTTTGCAGCAACGATATTTTTAGCAATGTATCGTGCCATGTAGGTCGCTGAACGATCAACCTTGCTCGGATCTTTTCCGGAAAATGCCCCACCACCGTGAGAAACAACACCACCATAAGTATCAACAATGATCTTTCGTCCTGTAACACCAGTATCTGACTTTGGACCGCCGACAACGAACTTTCCAGTTTGATTTACATAATATTTTGTTTTCTTATCAAGAAGTTTTCCTAAAATCGGCTTGATAATAACATCAATCATTTGCTTACGGGCTTTATCGGTAATCTTGTCCCCTTTTTTATTTAAAATTTCTTCGGTGTGCTGGCAGGCTAAAACAACCGCATCAATGCGAATTGGCTTTCCGTCTTTGTATTCAACGGTAACTTGACTCTTGCAATCAGGCCCTAAATATTTTAACTTTTTAGATTTTCGAACATCTTCAACACGCTTAACCAATTTATGCGCGAGCATAATTGGCAAAGGCATCAACTCTTTTGTCTCATCGCAAGCGTAACCAATCATAATGCCTTGGTCACCGGCACCGCCTGTATCAACGCCTTGAGAAATATCAGGAGATTGGCTGACGATTGCATTTAAGATTGCGCAAGTATGGGCTGAAAAACCATATTTCTCATGGTCGTATCCAATATCTAAAAGAACATCTTTAACAAGTTTCTGAATATTGATATATGTTTTTGTTGTGATCTCTCCACCGACAACAACCAAGCCTGTTGTAATAAATGTTTCACAGGCAACACGTCCTTTAGGGTCTTTAGCTAATACAGCATCTAAAACTGCGTCAGAGATTTGGTCGCAAACTTTATCCGGATGTCCGTTTCCTACAGATTCAGATGTAATAAAATATTTTCCTTTCACTTGTCTACTCCTCCTTGCAATGCACTGCTTTAATAATTAATTTTTAAATTCTTCCTGTGCTTCATTATAAGCTTCGATACTTCCGATATCATACCACTTACCTTCAAACTGAAAACCGCATAACAGGTCTTGCCCGCAGAGCCATCCAATATAATCGCCGGCACGGTCCTGCTTTCCGCCCTCTGTAATGTATTTATCAATCAAGGCCATTGTGTTTTTTGGAAAATAATACAAACACATAGCAATCAAGCTTGTTTTCGGCTCTGCTGGTTTCTCATAAAAAGAAACTACCTTTTTGTTTTCACCGATAGCGGCAACACCAAATTTACTGGCTTGCGCGATCTCCTTGATATCATAAAGCCCAACAGTTACCTTGTCAGAATTCTCACCTGAAAACTTAAGAAAATCATCTAAATCATAATCAAAAAGATTGTCGCCACCGATGACAAGAAGATCTTCTTCAATTTTTTCTTTTTCGACAACAAACCGAATATCTCCAATCGATCCCAATCGGTCATCAGGTGTTTTTGTCCCGTCGCTTACAACTGTTAACTTAACCGGGAAATCCTTATTTTCTTTAGCCCATGCGTTAAAGATATCATAAAATTTATCATTTGTTACTGTTATGATTTCGCTAACCAAAGATGCATCTTGAAATTTCTCAATAAGATAATTTAAAATCGGCTTTTCACTAATCGGCAAAAGCGGCTTTGGCTTCTCTTTTGTTAAAGGATAAAGTCTTGTTCCATACCCTGCAGCTAAAATAAGAACTTTCATAAGATTATTTCCTTGCGCTATAAATATGCGGAGCAATTTTTTTCAACTTCATCGATAAAAATTCCTCAACATAATCTCCTGTCGATAACTCGACTGCCTGCTGGGCAATCTTTTTAGCATCCTGATATTTAATGCTTCTAATTAATTTCTTAATCTGCAAAATATTTAGCGCTGACATACTAAACTCGTTTAAACCTAGGCCTAACAACAAAAGAGCTAAAATAGGCTCACTCGACATTTCTCCGCAAAGCGCCACATCGATTCCCGCTTTTTTTCCAGCTTCAATGGTCTGCTTTATAAGCCTTAAAACTGACGGATGGCCTGGCTCATAAAGATTTGCAGTCTGCTCGTTAGTACGGTCAACAGCCAAAGTATATTGAATCAAGTCATTGGTGCCGATGCTAAAGAACGCGGCCTCTTTTGCTAAAAGATCTGCTGTAATAGCTGCCGAAGGAACCTCGATCATGACACCCACCTCAAGATTAGCATTAAACGGAATCTTTTCTTTTCTAAGGTCGTCTTTGACTTCTTGCAAAAGTGCATTTGCCTCTCTCAATTCGCAGACACCGGAAATCATAGGATACATCATCTTTAAGTTTTCATTGACCGAGGCACGCAAAATAGCCCTTAGCTGCGTCTTAAAAATTTCAGGCCTACCTAAACAAAAACGAATTGCCCGCCAACCTAAGAATGACTTCATCTCTGCCGGGAATTCAATAGAAGAAACAAACTTGTCTCCACCTAAATCCAAAGTACGGATAACAACTGGCAAAGGTGCCATTTTCTCTGCAACATATTTATACGCTTTATACTGCTCTTCTTCGCTCGGCAACTCTTGCCTATTCATATAAAGATATTCTGTGCGGTAAAGCCCGATTCCATCACTTCCTTGCGTTAAAATCGTTGAAATCTCTTCGGGAAACTCCAGGTTAGCCATAATACGAACACGACGACCGTCTTTAGTTTCTGCTGGCAATTCTTTAATGTCATCAAACCGCGCCCTAGAGGCCTCAATTTTATCTCGTTCAATGTTATATTTGCCGTGGGTCTTTTCAGAAGGATTAACAATTAAAAGCCCTTTTCGACCATCAACAATCACGTAATCCTGATTACTAATTTTTAATGTCGCATCTTTTAAGCCAACAACAGCCGGAATCCCTAACGATTTGGCCATAATCGCCGTATGCGATGTGCGCCCCCCGATATCCGTTGCAAAAGCCAAAATTCTTTTGCTATACATTCCAGCAGTATCAGACGGCGAAAAATCATTCGCAACAACAATAGTCTCTTCGTCTAGCTCTTCAAGATCGTGAAGCTTTGTCTCTCCCATCAAGTTTTTCAAAACACGCTTGCTAACATCGCTAATATCACTCGTGCGGTCTCTTAAATACTCATCTTCAATTTCAGCAAAAACCTTGGCATACTTCTTCATAACCTGTGAAAAAACATACTCAACACAAAACTTTTGCTTTTTAACATTTTTAATAACTTCTTGGATAACAGTCCTGTCCTCTAAAACCAAAAGATGCGCATCAAAAATCTGCGCATGGCGAACACCCATTTCTTTGGAAATTTTTCTTTGAATGTTCAAAATTTCTTCACGCGTCTTTATAAGGGCTTCTTCGAAGCGGGCAATTTCAACAGGAATTTCTTTTTCTAGGATAATCCGAGAGGGGATAAAAACATCCTGCTTATCAAGGATAAACGCTGGGCCGCAAGCAATCCCTGGTGCTGCCGGAATGCCTTTTAAAATAACTTCTTTTTTCTTTTTCGTCGGCATATTGTCTCCTGGCTTACTGGCTGGTGCTCGTTAAAAAAGCTGTCAATTCTTCACAAGCGGCTTGCGCATCATCGCCGTCGACACTAATGGTTAGCTTCGATTCCTTCTCTGCTGCAAGCATCAAAATACCCATGATCGATTTTCCATTAACCGCATCGTTTCCTTTGCGGACAATAATCTCTGAATCAAATTTTCCGGCCAATTGAACAAATAAGGCCGCCGGCCTTGCGTGCAGACCCTGATCATTTTTTATAATAATTTCTCGCTCAATTTTTGGCATAATAAATCTCTTTTAACGTTTAATAACGCGATGTTGTTCAACAAGGTTAATCAAAGCGCGTGTTAACTTTTCCGCGTCATGACGAACATAATCACTAACGCCTAACAAATCTTCCGCAACAGCTTTGCACCCCATGGCCTTAATCTTTCCAGCATCTGGATTAACCGGATACGAATTCTCGCCCTGATACTTTTTCAAAAATTCTGCTGGCGCAATCGCGGAATTGATCAAACAGGCGTCAACAACTTTATTGCTGGCGTGACTATGCAATGCCTCTAAATGTTCTGAAGCGCTATAGCCCTCGGTCTCGCCTTCCTGGGTCATAACATTGCAAATATAAATTTTAAATGCCGAGGAATTTTCAAGGGCTTCAGTCATTCCATTAATGATCAAATTTGGAATAATACTCGTATACAAACTTCCTGGCCCTAAAATAACAACATCCGCACTCGCAATAGCATCTAAGGCATCTTGTGTCGGCTTGGCATCTTCAGGCTTCAAATAAAGATGTTTAATTCGACTGTTTGCTTTCGGAATCTTTGCCTCGCCCTCGGTTTGTGAACCATCCTCATACTCAGCAACAAGGTTAACGTTACTTACCGTTGAAGGGACAACTTTTCCACGGATAGCCAAAACTTTACTAGACTCCTTCACAGCTTTTTCAAAATCACCACCGGTTAACTGCACCATAGCTGTTAAAAAAAGATTTCCAAAATTATGCCCTTGAAGCTGCGAGCCTTTTGGAAAGCGAAACTGAAACAAATCGCCCATCAATGCCGGCGCATCGGCTAACGCCACAAGGCAATTACGAATATCTCCGGGGGCCACAATGTTAAATTCTTCACGCAAACGGCCGGATGACCCACCACTGTCAGCGACGGTAACAACAGCTGTCAAGTTAGCTGTATATTCTTTTAAGCCAAGAAGCAAATTCGAAAGCCCATGGCCACCACCAATGGCTACAATCTTCGGCCCTCGTTCGAGATACCTTCGCTGGTAAAGAATATTAACCAGATCCCTTTCTCTCTCAGGCAAAAAAACCGTTATCAAGGAAACAATGATCTTTCCAATTCCTAAAACAACAAATACAACCCCACATACAATAATGACAAAACCAAAAAAACTAACCATCTTATAGGCATCAGCTGCAAAAATAGCACCCAAGGCTACAATAAAAATTCCGAGTAAAGTCATCAGCAGCCATCGCTTAACGCGCATCCCCGGATAAAACCATTTAACAATATTATTAATCATGGCAATATATTACGTTCGATAGAAATTTGACTAATCCGAAAGACACCTTAATCATCTTATCGGTGTTGGCCCTGAACTAACTTGGACATTAGCCGATACGTTCATCCTCGAGGGCGATGAGCTTTAGGACAGCTTTAACATTTTCAGCTGACTTAAGGTTGTCTCTAAAAAATTTATCTTTGAGAAGACGCGAAATTCTAGCCAACGCTTTTAAATGCGGCCCGGCAGAATCAATAGGCGCGATAAGAAGAAAGAAAATATGGGCAGGTTCCCCATCTAAAGAATCAAAATTAACGCCATTTTTGCTGATGCCTAAACTGGCTGTTAATTTTTCCATCCCGTCAAACTTGGCATGCGGGATAGCAACGCCCTGACCAATTGCAGTAGAGCCCAGCTCCTCCCTCGCCATAATAATATCAAAAACCTTTGCTCTGTTCTTTTTGTCGACAACATTCGAATCAATTAAAAGGTCAATCATTTCGCGAACAACATCTTTTTTAGTCGACGCTTTTAGGTCAACCGAGATCGCCTTCTTGCAAAGAAAATCACCTAGTCTCATTATTCCTCCTTGAAAAACGTGGATATTTTTTAAAAAAAATAAAAAGAGCGGCGAATGGGGCTCGAACCCATGACATCTACCTTGGCAAGGTAGCATTCTACCACTGAATTACCGCCGCAAATCTTTTGTTCCATTGATTTCAAAGTGGGCGGAAGAGGACTTGAACCTCCATGAGTTTCCCCACTAGTTCCTAAGACTAGCGCGTCTACCATTCCGCCATCCGCCCGTAAAAAGTTTATCATCGCCGATAAAGCTGACGGAATAAAATTGGTGACCCACCCGCGACTTGAACGCGGCACACCAGCCTTAAAAGGGCTGTGCTCTACCGGATGAGCTAGTGGGTCAAAAATATCAACCCTAATTTTTCATTTGGATATTTTTTCATTTTAAATCATAAAATAAAAATATACAAATAGAAAACGCCTTATGGCGAGGGTAACCCCGCAAATCTTTAAAAATTAAAACACTGCGGCCCTATGGGCGGATTTTGCATTAGCAAAATCCGGGTCAAATAACTATTTGCCGAAGTCTTCAAGCTCTTTATCTTTAGCTTCTAAAATGCCTTCAACTTCTTTAATGTATTTATCTGTCAATTTCTGAACCTGATCATGTGCTAAAAACCCATCATCTTCAGAAATGGTCTTATCCTGTTCAAACTTTTTAATTTTATCATTAGCTTCTCGGCGGATAGAACGAACTGAAACACGCCCCTTCTCTGCCATGTCTTTAACAACCCTGACAAGTTCATCACGACGCTCTCTCGACAATGAAGGAATGTTTAAACGAATCATTTTTCCATCATTAGACGGCATAATGCCCAACTTTGAATTTGTAATAGCTTTTTCAATCGGTTCAATAGCACCAGGATCCCATGGCTGAATCAAAACAGTCTTGGCATCTGGAACGGTAATGGAAGCAACCTGCTTAATCATCGTGGGCGTACCATAGTAATCAGCATGAAGCCCTTCGATTAACCCTGGATGAGCCCGGCCAGTTCTTACCTCGGCAAACTCTCGAGAAACGGACTGAATAGTTTTTTTCATCTTATCTTCTATTTGATGGATAAATTCTTTAATTGCCATATCCTCACCCTCCGTTTTAGTTGACGGTTGTTCCTATTTTCTCACCGAAAACAGCTCGCTTAATATTTCCTTTTTTTGTCAAATTAAAAACAACAATAGGTAAATTATTATCCATACACATACTAATCGCTGTCGCATCCATAACTCTTAAATTTTTCTTTAATGCATCAATAAATTTAATATTTTTAAATTTTTTGGCATTTTTATCTTTCATCGGATCAGCGGAATACACACCGTCAACTTTCGTTGCTTTTAAAATAACCTCAGCCCCAATTTCTTTAGCTCTAAGCGCCGCCGCTGTATCGGTTGTAAAATATGGATTCCCAGTTCCAGCAACAAAAATAACAATACGATTTTTCTCTAAATGGCGCATCGCGCGTCTTCGAAGATACGGCTCTGCAACAGCATGAATATCTAAAGCAGTCATAACCCTTGCCGAAACGCCAATTTGCTCTAAAGCATTCTGTAAGGCAAGGCCATTTAATACCGTAGCCAACATGCCCATATAATCAGCAACAGACCGATCAAGCCCAAACTTCTTTGATTCAAGTTGTCCACGGAAAATATTACCACCGCCAACAACAAGCGCAATTTTTACATTCGCTTTCCAAATTTCCTTAACCTGTATGGCCAAAGAAGCACATACCTCAGCATCGATTCCATGACCTTGCTTTCCCTGCATGGCCTCACCGCTAAGCTTCAAAAGAATGCGCTTGTAGATGGGTTTTTTACTTAACTTCGCCAACTTTAAACCTTTCGAAACGGCTGATGAGCATATTTTCGCCAATTTTAGCAACGAGCGTATTAAGATAATCCTGGATAGTCATTTTCGGATCTTTAACAAAAGGCTGCTCCATAAGACAAGATTCTTTAACAAAAGCGTCTGGATCTTTTTGCTCTTTAAGAACATCTTCGGGGATGTCTTCTTTTCGAATATAGGTCGGATTCATTGCCGCAATGTGCATCGCAACATCTTTAGTAAACTTACAGAAATCTTCATTCTTGGCCACAAAATCTGTTTCGCAATTAGCTTCTAGCATAACGCCAATTTTTGCACCTAGATGAATATAAGCTTCAACGCGGCCTTCATTAGTGCTGCGGCTTCCTTTTTTTACGGCTAACTCAAGCCCTCTTTTTCTGAGAAATTCCTTGGCTTTTTGCAAATCGCCTCCGACATGCTCTAAGGCCTTTTTACATTCCATAACTCCGCAAGAAGTCATTTCTCTTAATTCTTTAATAATATCTGCTGTTATTGTCATCAAAAAAATCCTTTCTTATGCCAATCTTATATCTTTGATAAGAGTAGCTTGTTCTTAAGAAGTGGCTGGTGCTTCTTTGCTCGATTTTTCTTCTGAGGCCTTTGGCTTATCGGAAGCTTGAGCTTTCTTCTCCATCGAGACGCTCGTCATATATCCTTTACGGCCTTCAATAATACTATCTGTAATAAGGGTCATAATCGTGCGGATAGATTTCAAGGCATCGTCATTACCTGGAATCGGATAAGCAACAGCATCAGGGTTACAATTTGTATCCAGAATAGCGACTACAGGGATGCCTAATTTATTCGCTTCGCGGACAGCAATTTCTTCCTTTTTGGTGTCAACAACAAATACCGCTTGAGGCAAAGTTTTCATCTCGCGAATACCGTCAAGATCTCTGGCTAATTTATTCTTTTCTTTAGTGATGCTGGCAATCTCTTTCTTTGTTAATTTTTCGGCAACACCGTTTTCTAAAATATTCTCGAATCGAAAAAGCTTGTCCAAAGACTTCTTAGAAGTCTCAAAATTTGTCAAAAGTCCACCGGGCCAGCGATAATTCATATAGAACATGTCCGAACGTTTGGCCTCTTGGCAGATAATGTCTTGCGCCTGCCGTTTTGTTCCCACAAAAAGAACGCGGCCGCCTTTAGCTGTGACCTCTTGAAGAAAATCACATGCCTCATGCAGACATTCTACAGTTTTTTCCAAATCAATAATATAAATTTTGCTTCGGGCCCCGAAAATGAAAGGCTTCATTTTAGGGTTCCATCGCTTAGTTTGATGGCCAAAGTGGACACCGGCTTCTAGTAAACTTTTGATTAATTCATTTGCCATACGCTTCTTTAAACTCCTTTTTTCTTAGTTATTTAATATTATATATGTTTATATACTTAATTTTTTAATTTACCTAGTATACAAAAGAATTAATTTTTATGCAATAGTTTATTTTTTATTCATTTTTTAATAAAAACGGGCATTTTTGGAAGGTTTTACATCTGGAACTGGGTCTCATAAAGCTTTTTATACAGCGGGCAGTCTTTAAGAAGTTCAGCATGCGGCCCTAAACCTACCATGCCTTCGTTTTGAAGAACTGCAATTTTAGTAGCTTTCTTGATCGTAGAAAGTCTGTGAGCGATGCAGACAACAGTGCGTCCCTTCATCAGTTCATCCAGTGCCTCTTGAACATATTTCTCAGATTCTGAATCTAATTGCGAAGTCGCCTCATCTAAAATAAGAATTGGCGGATTTTTTAAAATTGCCCTAGCAATGGCAATGCGTTGCTTTTCGCCACCGGAAAGACGAAAACCACGGTCACCAATAACAGTCTCGTAACCTTCTGGCATGTCTAAAATAAAATCATGAGCAAAGGCCTTTTTAGCAGCTTCCTCCACTTGATCCTGAGATGCCTCGAGATGTCCATAAGTGATATTTGCCTTAACCGTATCATTAAACAGAATCGTCTCCTGCGTTACAATGCCAATCTGATTGCGTAAAGATTTAAAAGTAACATCTCTTAAATCAATCCCATCAGCAAGAATCACTCCTTCGATGGGATCATAAAAACGCGGAATCAAGTTAACTAAGGTAGATTTCCCAACGCCAGTAGGCCCTACAATCGCAACAATTTCCCCAACATTAATTTCTAGGTTAATTCCCTTAAAAATAAGATTATCCTCATCGCTGTAGCGGAATGCTGCGTCTTTAATGCTAATGCCTTTTTGAATACTCCCAAGCACATGGGCATTCTCTTTTTCGGCAACAGTTGGTTTCGCATTTAAAACATCATGAATGCGCTCGTTAGCAGCTAAGGCCTGCTGGACAATCGCGTTAACATTGCTAAGTTTTTTTATTGGGCTGAGCATCGACATAAGGGCTCCGAAAAACAAGCCAAACACACCAAAAGAAACCTGACCACTGATGACCTGGCGACCAATCCACAACATTACACCGGCCCCAGCTGTTGCTCCAACAAGCTCTGTAATCGGGCTGATTGCGAGTGTGCGCTTGACAGATTTCATCTTTAATTTATAAAAATCATGATTCTGCCCCTTAAAGCGTTTTGTCTCATAGTCTTCCATTCCAAAGGCCTTAACAACCCGAACTCCGGAAATTGTTTCTAAAAGAAGAGAGTTAATATCTGCCATTTTCCCTTGAGACTTAAATGAAAGCTTTTTAAGCCTACGCCCAATTTGCCGCATGGGGACAGCAATGAAGAATCCTAAAGCAATCGCAGCTAAAAAAACCTTTGGATAAATCGAAAGAATAATTGTTGTAAAAATAAGAAGACGGAAAGATTGATAAAAAAGGTCGATAATTCCGTAAGAAACTGCATTCTCGACGATAGAAACATCATTAGTAATACGAGAAATAAGCTCCCCTGTTCGTTTCTTGCTAAAATAATCTAAAGAAAGATTTTGAATTGTCTGATAAAGCTTCAGACGCATATCCCTCATAACGCGCTGCGAGACCTCATTCATCAAATAGCCTTGCGCAAAAAGAAAGAATCCCTTCAAGATAAAAAGCCCTAAAAGACTAAAAGCAAAGATAGTCAGCAATTGCTCTGAAGGAGTCGCATTGATCTTAGCTATAATATCATTAATAAATTGCGGGGCCTGCCCAGGGAACGTAATTTCCCCTTTTCCTAAAATCTTATCCGTTACCGGAACGATAAGGGAAAGCTGAAGCCCATCAAAAATAGCCGAAAAGAACATGCATCCAGCGGCCAAAACCAAAATACGGACATGCCCTTTAAGAAACTTGAGTAATTTTATATAATTTGACATTTTCCTATTATTAATAAATTTAAAATTTTATAATGGGGTAAATCGTAGCATACCGATTGACTTTTGTCGAGTGATTTGTTATAGTGCTCACTATACTTTTTAACATTATATTAATATTCTATGAAAAATAAACTCAAAGTTGCTGTTGTTGGAATTGGACACCTTGGTGCCCGACATCTTAAGATCTATAGCGAACTGGCAGGCCAAGTAGAATTAGTCGGTGTCTGCGATATTAAGCACAGACGCACCCAGAAACTTGCCGAGCATTACAAAATTCCTTTTTTTAAAAAACATACAGACCTTATTGGTAAGGTTAACGCTGTTAACGTCTGCACCCCCACGTCCGCGCATTATGATGTCGCTAAAGATTTTCTTGAAGCCGGCATCCATGTTCTTGTCGAAAAACCTATTACAACGACTATTGAACAAGCAGATAACCTAATTGCTTTGGCGGAAAAAAACAAATGCACCTTACAGGTTGGGCATGTTGAAAGATTTAATTCCGCTTTTGAAGGCATCAAACATTTTGCTAAAAACCCACGGTTTATTGAGTGTCACAGGCTTAACCGTTTTCCTAATCGCTCCTTAGACGTCGGTGTTGTCATGGACTTGATGATTCATGATATTGATATTATTTTAGGGCTAACGTCTTCTAAGGTAGAACGTGCTGAAGCCGTTGGCGTAAAAGTCTTGACTAAATTAGAAGATATCGCTAATGCCCGCGTTACTTTTGAAAATGGTTGCGTCTGCAACTTAACAGCTAGCCGTGTTTCTGACGAGGTAATGCGCAAAATTCGTATTTTTCTTCCAAACGCCTATATTTCTCTAGATTATGTTAAGCAGGAAGCCTTTATTTATAAGAAATTTGGAAAACTTATCACCAAGCATGCTCTTCCAATTGAAAAAGAAGAACCTCTAAAAAAAGAACTTGTCTCCTTCATCAATTGCATTCAAAAAAAGAAAAAACCAATCGTCTCCGGTGTTGAAGCCCGCGATGCTCTAAAGCTTGCTTTGCAAATTACCAAAGACCTATGGGACAGAACAATCATCTAATCATTGTTGCCGGCGAAGCATCCGGCGATACACACGCAGCTCATCTCGTTGAAGCTATCAAAACTATCAATCCAAAAATAACTTTTTCCGGGTTAGGTGGTCCCAAGATGCATGACGCTGGAGTTGAACTTTATGAAGATTTAACAAAGTTCGCTGTTGTGGGATTTATTGAAGTTTTACGCCATCTAGGAACATTTCGCAAAAACTTCAGCCTCATTCTCAAAAAAGTCAAAGAAACAAATGCCGAGGCTGTCATTTTAGTAGACTATCCGGGATTTAACCTACGGCTAGCCAAAGAATTAAAAAAACTTAACGTCAAGGTCATCTATTACATCAGTCCTCAAGTTTGGGCATGGAAGGAAAGCCGCGTCAAGCTTATCCGTGAAGTTGTTGATAAAATGATTGTTCTCTTTCCTTTTGAAAAGGACTTTTATCACAAGCACGGCCTCGAAGTTTCTTATGTCGGACACCCACTTGTAAACGCTGTTTATGCAAAAACACCTAAAGAAAATATTCTTGAAAAGCTTAGGCTCTCAGCCGTAAAAACAACTGTAGGGCTCTTGCCGGGATCACGCATTAAAGAAATTAAAAGCCTTCTACCTGTAATGATAAAAAGCGCCGAACTTCTCTACCAAGAAAACCCTAAGCTTCAATTTATCGTTGTCAGGGCTCCTGGAATTAACCTTTCCATTTTTGAAAAATATCTTCCTGAAAAACTACCCATAAAAATATTTGATGAAAATTTTTATGATGGAATTAACGCAACAGATGTCTGCATGGTCGCCTCTGGTACGGCAACCCTAGAAACTGCTCTTCTTGAAAAACCCATGGTGGTTATCTACAAAACTTCGTTGATAACCTGGGCCATGGCCAAACTCCTTATTAAAATTCCTTATATCGGTTTGGTTAATGTTGTCGCAGGTGAAGAAATTGTACCAGAATGTATTCAGTTTGATGCAAGCCCAAAGAAAATCTCCAAAACTCTTAAAGAAATTCTTCCCCCTTCTTCCCGTCATGCGGCAATTGCCCAGGCTCTAGCTCAGGTAAAACACAGCCTCGGAGATCCAGGCGCGAATACACGCGCAGCACAAGAAATTATTAAATTTTTAAAGTAATTAAAAAAGAATTAAACGCGGGAACCCTCTAAGTCTTGCATATGCTTAAGGAGTATGTCTTTTTCGATAGGCTTGGTAATAAAATCATCCCAACCCATATTGTATTTTTCCATCAAAGAATCTTTATAGGCTGTGATCATCATGACGATGGCCTCTTTGACCTTTTCTTTTCTTTTTTCTTCTTCGCCACGCAGAGCTTTTAAAACTTCAAAGCCATCCATCCTGGGCATGGTGACATCAAGCAAGACAAAATCAAAAGGCTTTTTGCTTTTAATGGCTTTTTTAAAAACATCGAGGGCTTCTTGGCCGCTAGTGGCAAGTGTGCATTTGGCGACACCTTTAAGAGCTTCTAAAAGTTTCTGTTGGTTGGCAAGGTCATCTTCGGCAACAAGAATTTTCCACATAGAATTTGCTTTCAATAAATTTCTCTGAAGGTTACTTTATTATAACCCTGTTTCTTTGCTGCCTAAGAATTTTTTTCTTTATTTAATGCCCTATATAATGCTACTCAAAAAAATGGCCTCTCGCCTATTTCGGCTGGATATACTCGAGACTCCCTAGCGTTATCCAACCCATTTTACCATCTTGACGTCGAACTTTAAGCCAATCTGAATCTTTCTTAACAACAAAAACCTTTGCCCCTGGATAAAGAGTATAATGTGTTGTCGCATCTTCACGGGGTTCAAATTTCGCTGATGCCTCTTTTAAAATAATAGAAGTTTTTGATTCTATAAATATTTTTTGCGTTAACAAAGAAATACCGATAAAAAAAGTAATAAAAATAACCACGGTTACGCTTATTAAGATTTTTTGGTTAATTTTAAAAAGCACTCCTAAGGCCCAAAGAAGTCCTGCCACGACATACAGAAAGAACAAGAACAATGTCATCTCTGACGTTGTAAAGTCCTCACACACATTTTTCCAAATTCGGGCTGCCAAAGTTCTTTTAATCTGAACAACCCTCCCCTGGACCAAAGACAATGCATATTGATAATTAGACCTAAGGTCTCCATCTCGGGGAATGAAGCACCTGGCGCGTTCATAGTTTAAAACTGTTTTTCCTAAATCTTTAAGCTTAAAATAGCTATTAGCCAAATTATAATATAATGAAGGGCTTTCAAATCCTTGCGATAAAATCTCTTCATACGATTCGACAGCCCTTTGATAATCTTTTTCTTTGTAGGCAAAATTTGCCTGATAAAATTTGGATAAAATGCTATGATCTTGAGCCGCTGCAATGCCGACATTAGAAATTATAATAAAAGCGAAAATAAAAACAGCGCTATGCTTCAATTTCTTCATAAATTTAGCCTCTCTAGGGCATCAACAATTTCTTTAAGGGCTTGGCAACTTTCTTGCATTTTTGTTTTGTCGGATGAAAGCGCTCCATAGCGGATGGCTTCGCATTCGGCAAAGGCCGCGCTTATTTTTTTCGAAAGCAGCTCGGACACTCCTTTTTTCAATAAAGAATCCTGAATCTCATGAGCTGTTACGCTCCCTTCGGAAACAGCGAGCTTATAGTGCAAATATTCTTTTAGGAATTCAAAAAGCCCATCATAAAACTGTTTTTCTTTGCCTTCATGTATTAATTGATAAATTTTCTTTAAACCTTTGCGCGCTTTAGCCGGGGCCTTAAGACGTTTGGCATAAACAAGGTCGGTTCGAACGCGTTCCTTGCGCTTATAGAAAACAAAAAATAAGACAATGACAATTGTATATAAAATCACGACTGCTAAAAAGAAAATATTTTTGTAAAGAGCTTTGCCGATTGGCGTAAATTTTCCAGGACTATCTTTAATAAAAACAATATCCCGGCCAAGCTGATCTTTTGTTTCTGTAGCCATAGGTGTATTCGGCAAAGCGATTACGTTAAGAGGTTGCTGTTCTTTAGCCGGGCTTACCGATATTTCAAAAGGCCCGCGCGTAAGCGTTTGATAGACCCCTGCATTAACATCAAAATAGGTAAATTGAATAGCTGGAATATGCGTAATATTTTCTTTTTTTGGAATCAATACCTGCTCCAAAATTTTTGATCCCTCTTCTTCTTTAATTTGGGGGTCATAAACCTTAAACTCATCATTCTCTGAAAAAACCGGCATCTTCACATTCTTAAGATTTCCGTTACCAGACAAATCCATGCGTACCGTAATAGGGTCGCCAACATTTACTTTTTTAGGGCTTGCTGTTACCGTAAAATTAAACTGGCCAACCGCTGATGAAAAATTATTCGGCACCGGCTGAGGTAAAGGTTTAACATTAATCTTAAGAGGATCTGCCTGAAACGTAATCGGATATTTCTCATAGCTGCCAAAAAGATCTCCAAAAAAACCATCGTCCATCATTCCAAACTCATCAAAGAAAGACCCTCTTTGCCTCTGCTTTTTATAAAGAATATTGGCATCAACCTTAGCCGGCCCTACAGAAAGACCCCCTTCCCTGACAGGATAAAGCGTTAAATAAAATTCTACCGTGTCATAATAAGCGCCATCTTTAAGTTCTTTGCTCTGAGAAGGCTGGGCAATCTGTTCCGCCACAAACCCCTCTGTATTAATTTCTGGAAAACTAATGTCTCTTAAAGCAACTTGCGAGACAAAAAGCTTTACCGATATATCTATTTTTTCATTCAAGTAAACACTGTTTTTGTTAGCCTGCATCGTTAGGAAAACTTTATCCTGTACGTTTGCCGAAGGTGCCGTCGAAGACTGATCATCACTCTTCACCTGCTCGTTGGACTCAACAACATCTATAGCAATTGGATTCGAAGAATAAGTTTTCCCTCCGAGTTCAATTTGTAAAGCCGGAATTTGAAATGTCCCGATTTTTTGTGGAAACAATAAATAACGGTGAGAAACAGAAGAAGAATGTTTTCCGTTGATAATGGAGACGCTCGTAGACGGACCTAAATACCTAGATTGAAAGCCGTCTATCTCAGGAAGCTTAAGCGCACTAGCCTGTTGATTACCATAAACCGTAAGACTCAGCTGAATAGCATCGCCTAAAGTTACGCTCTTGCGGTCAACTGATGCCTCAAAGCCGACATTTTGAGCCTGGGCAGGCAAAGTAATGCCGAGAAACCCTATGGCCAAAAAAATTATCAAAAGAAAAATAAAAGGGAATCTTAGCTTCATCTTACCAATCTTTCCCAACTGGAGCCGTTTTTCCTTGAGGGTTGAGATTAAGAAACCCTTTTGGCTCTTCAGTCTGCTGATAATGGTCTAAAAACATTTTAGCTTCTTGGCCCGACATCTTTGATTGATCTTGTTGCGCAGTGCCTTGCCCCTCTTGCTGCTTTGATTTTTGGGCATCTTTCTGCCCTTCAGATGAAGAGGAAGACGATTGTCCTTTTTTCTCTTCCTCGCCTTGAGAAGATTTTGGTGTTTGCTCGTTAGACTGCTGCTGACCTTTTTGTTGATTCTGCTCTTGTTGTTGCTCCTGCGTCTTGTCCTGATCTTTATTTTGTTGTGCCTGATTCTTTTGAGAGCTTTGCTGCTTATCTTGTTGCTGTTGGTCTTTCTGATCTTTATTTTTTGATTCAGAACTTTGTTGAGACTGTGCCTTGTTTTGTTTTTGTTGCTGCATTTCTTTCTTTAGTCGCTCAAGCTCTTTTTTAACAAATTCATAATTATGCTTTGCCTTAGAATCTTGATCTTCAAGATCTATAGCTTTTTTAAAAGAGGCTAAACTTTTTTCCAAAGATTGAACGGCAGAAGGTAAATCTTTTTCCTCCTGCATGATACCGTCTTGGTAAAAAGCATTGCCGAGATTATAATGTGCTTTTTGTTTTAACGGCTCCTGGTCGCTTAAAAGGGCTTTTTGAAAATGCTCAAGAGACTGCGCATAATCTTCATTTTTATAAAAAGCAGAGCCCAAGTTAAAATTGATGATATCAGAATTTTCGTTTTCCTTCAAAGCCTTCTTATAATTTTCTAGGGATTTTTGGTATTCTTTTTTTTCATAAAAATGGTTTCCCTGCTTAACCTGCGACCGCACAGATGCTAAACAAGTTTTCGGAAAAAAAGAAAGAATAACTAAAATCCAGAGAATTTTCTTCATATTTTCTTTCGCGTTGAAATAAGCGTTTCTAAAATAAGAAGTAAAAGCGCTAAAAAAAGAGGATACTGAAACCTTTCAATATATTGTTTTTTCATTTTGCTTTCTATCTCGCGCTTCTCCATCTTTGAAAGCCGTGTTTCATAAATATAGTCTAACCCAAACTCAGCCCCACTTGCGCGAACATAGGCCCCACCGGTAGATAATGCAATAGACTTTAGAATACTTTCATTCAAGCGGGATTTAACAAAATTCCCTTGGTCATCTTTTAAGAATTCATATTCCCCGCCTTCATTTTTGATGCGGATGAGCTCGCCCTCCGGAGTCCCGATGCCAATACAAAATATTTTGATACCTTTCTTCTTAGCTTCCTCAACCGCTACCATGGGGTCACCCTCAAAATTTTCTCCATCCGTGATAATAACAACAGCGCGGTAATCACTCGTTGCATTCTTATATCCTTTAACAGACTGTAAAATCGCAGCAGAAAGAGACGTCCCACCGCGCGAAATCGTGTTTGGGTCCAGATCATCTAAGCTTAAAAGAAACCCACTATAGTCCACCGTTAGAGGACAGACAAGAAACGCCGTTCCCTCAAAAGCAACAAGGCCAATGCGGTCGCCATCTAATTCTTTAACCAAATCTTTAACCGCTAACTTTGCTTTTCCCAAACGATTAGGCTTTACATCTTGAGCTAGCATGCTGTTCGAGGTATCTATCGCAATAACGATATCCAGGCCTTGATGCTTAACCTCTTGCCAATGAAATCCCCATTGAGGCCGCGCTATGGCTATGGCACAAAAAATAATAATGACGACAAGAATAATAGACTTAAGAACTTCCCTCTGGCCATAGCGATTAAACGCAATAGCGTCCATAAGATTAACATTCACAAATTTTTGCATGCGTTTCTTTTTATACCCGGCTGCAAACCACAAAAAAAGGCTAAGGCCTAAAGCCAACCATAAGAAATTCATTCCTGAAATATTAGCAAATCGTATCATAGTTTAAGGAATCTTTAAAAGCCATGTTCTTGAAAGAATAATTTCCAAAAATAAAATACCCATTCCAAGCAAAAGAAAAATCCAAAAAAGCGGGTCATAACGCTTGTATCCAGTCTGAAAAATTTCCGTCTTTTCCATCTTATCAATTTCTCCATAAACCGCTCGGAGAGAATCCGTATCTGTTGCCTCGAAGAATTTCGCACCCGTTGTTTTCGCAATAGCTTTAAGAGACTTATCATCTAAATTAATTTGCACATTCTGATAACCTCGTCTTCCCCAAACATCCGTAACCGGAAAAGGAACCAACCCTTTTGTCCCCGCACCTATGGTATAAACACGGATGCCGAGCGCCTGCGCCATTTTTGCAGCAGTTTCAGGCGAAATTTTTCCGGCATTATTAACGCCATCGGTCAAAAGAATAATAATTTTACTTTTAGCATGGCTATCGCGAAGCCTAGCAACTGATGAGGCAATTGCCGAACCGATGGCCGTTCCGTCTTCAATAAGCCCTAATTTAATCCGCTCTAGGTTCGTCAAAAGCCAATCTTGGTCAAACGTCAGCGGACAGACCGTATAGGCAAACCGTGCAAAGGCCACAACACCGATGCGGTCATCAGGTCTTTTGCTAATGAATTCTTCGACAACATTTTTAACAACATCTAAGCGGTTAACTCTTTTGCCGTTTACTTTAAAATCTTCGGCGGCCATACTACCGGAAGTATCGATTGCTAAAATAATATCAATACCTTCGGTTTTATATTTCGCTTGTTCAAGAATTTTGCGAGGGCCAGCAAGGGCGAGAAGAAAAAACAAAATAGCCAAAAATCGTAAAACAAAAAGACGTTGATTTAAATAAATTTTTAACCCTTGCGGTAATCCCCTTGCGAGATTAACGGAAGAAAATTTAAATGAAGGCGGCTTGTTACCTCGGTTAAAAAAATATACCAATCCAAGGACAATCGGAATTAAAACAAGAACCCAGGGCGTTTGAAAATCGATCATTTTTTTAAAATAATGCCTTCTGTTTGCTTGGTTTCATCGATAAGCTTTTTGGCTGCTGTAAAGCCTTCTTCCATCTCAGAAAGACTCGGGCCATATTTTGCAAATTTGACTAAATCGCATAAATTTAAAAAATGAAATAATAACTCCTTGTGACGGGCGACCAAAGACGGCGAAAGGTGCAATGTATGTAAAAATTCTTCTGTCGTCATCTCAGGGGCATGAATGTCAAATTGAGACTCAAGATACCTGCGCACAATATCTGAAAGCACTGTGTAATATTCTTTAATTTTTCCCGCAGCTGGCAAGTTGAGGCGTTTTAATTCTTCAAGGGCCTCATAAGCAATTAAATAAGAAGGCTTGGCCGGCAAAACAATTTTTTTCTGCGCTTTCATTCTTTTTCTCAAAAAGCGAATAATGAAAAAAGCTCCTACAATTAAAGCTATTGCTAGAAGGAGAAAAAGCAAAAAATAATTTGGCGGAAAATCAACCGGCGGTTGAATGTCCTGAAGCCCCTCTATTTCGTTTTGCGCAAAACAATCCAAAGCAAAAATCATGATGACCGAGACCTCTTCTGTCTTTTTAAAAAGAATTTAACAAGCTCCTGAGCATAGGGTTTATCTGTCGAAATATCAACATGGTCAACACCAATTGAAGTAAATAGGTCACTGCGCTCTTTCATCCTTTTTTGAGCGTTCTCCCCATACTGACGCCGAACCTTAAGGTTGTTTGTATCAAGAACACAAAGCTCCCCTGTTTCTGCATCTTTAAGTTCAACAAGGCCACAATTCGGCAAATCTGCTTCTAAGGGATCATTTAAAGTAATTGCGACTAAATCATGACGCTTGTTGGAAACAGAAAGTTTCTTTTTAAGATTCTCCAGTGATCCTTTCTCAAAGAAATCCGAAATAACAAAAGAAACGCTCTTGCGCGGCGTAACCCGATTTAAATAATCAAGGCTTAAGGCAATGTCTGTATGTCTTCCTTCTGGGTCAAAATAAAGAACTTCGCGAATGACGCGAAGGACATGGCGCAGCCCCTTGCGAGGCGGAATAAACTTCTCAATCTGATCGGTAAACATAATAAGGCCTACTTTATCGTTATTGCGAATGGCGGAAAACGCCAGGATGGCTGCGATCTCAGCCGCTAATTTACTTTTTAGATTGTTGACTGTGGCAAATTGGCAGGAAGCGGACACATCGACTAAAAGCATAACAGTCAGTTCCCGCTCTTCAATGTATTTCTTAATATGAGGCCGGCCAGTCCTTGCCGTAACGTTCCAATCGATGGCGCGGATATCATCTCCAGGTTGATATTCACGCACCTCATCGAATTCCATGCCGGACCCTTTAAAAACGCTATGATAGGCGCCAGCGAAAACATCGCTCACAAGGCGAGAGGTCGTAATTTCAATACGCCTAACTTTTTGAAAAAGTTCTTTAGGAATCATGTTGTATCTACGGGACTTTTTATGGAACTTCTACTTCTTCAAAAATACGCTTAATCAAATCTTCTGATGTCTTTTCTTCGGCTTCTGCTTCATAACTGACAATAACACGATGACGCAGCACATCAAGTCCAATGGATTTAACATCCTGAGGTGTCACATAGCCGCGTCTTTGGACAAAAGCATAAGCTTTAGCGGCAATGGCTAAATAAATCGTAGCCCGCGGAGAAGCACCATATCGGATGAGCCCTTTAAGTTCACCAAGATTATAATTTTGCGGCTCACGCGTGGCTGTAATTAAGTCTACAATATAATGCTCAATCTTTTCATCCATATAAATTTCATCAATAATATTGCGAACCCTGATAATGTCCTCAGGCTTAATAATCTCTTGAGTTTCAAACTGCTTATTTGTGTAGGACATTCTCTTTAAAATTTTATACTCTTCCTCTTTACTGGGATAAGTAATGTTGACTTTGAGCATAAAACGATCTACTTGCGCCTCCGGCAAAGGATAGGTTCCCTCCTGCTCAATCGGATTTTGTGTCGCTAAAACTAAAAACGGATCATCTAATTTTAAAGTTTGATCGCCAATCGTGACTTGCCTCTCTTGCATAGCCTCAAGAAGTGCGCTTTGAACTTTTGCCGGAGCACGGTTAATTTCATCAGCTAAAATAATATTCGCAAAAAGAGGCCCCTTTTTGACACTGAATGAAGATGTCTTTGGCTCATAAATCATAGTTCCGGTAAGGTCAGCCGGTAGCATGTCAGGAGTAAACTGGAGGCGTTGAAACTTCGCTTGAATCGCCCCCGCCAGAGCCTTAACAGCCGTTGTCTTGGCTAGGCCTGGAACGCCTTCGATTAAAATATGGCCATTAGCTAAAAGACAGACTAACAGCCTCTCAAGCAAATATTTTTGCCCTACGATAATCTTTTCCATCTCAAAAAAAATGCCATCTAAAAAAGCGCTCTCTTTTTTTACTTTTTCATTAATCGCGGTAATATCTTTATTTTCTACCATAGCTTCCTCCTATGTTAAATAATTCTTTTACCATTATTTATAATGCAAAATTTTTAAAAATTCAATATTTTTTTAAAAGCACGCCGCTTAAAAGAAAACGTCAATACGCTCAACTTGATTATCCCGCACCGCATTAGCATGCGGCGCCGGAATAACCTCTGCATTAATTTTAATTTTCTTTTTAGGCTTTAGGTAAGTTAAAACAATTTCTTTTATTTTTATTTTATAGGTGTCTCGCCGCTTAGGATTATGATAAACGACTAAGGTCGATCCCATAAAATTAAAAGCATAAGTATCTTTAAGAAAATTAATGTTTTGCCACTTTTGGTTTTTATTAAAATAGCGAATCGTCGTGGGCTGAGTCGTAAAAAAGCTTCCTTTTAAGACCGGCTGAAATTGAAGCGCAAGAGCCCCTTTAGCATCTACTACGAATGGCCTTAAGCCTGCATTCATCAAAAGCCAAATATGTACAAATTCCGCCGTTGATCCGCTCAAGCGAGCTACATAGCCTCGTCCATGCTGATGGGGATCCTCATGAGCGCTAGAGACAATAAACGAAGAATTCTCTAAAATGCTGCGTCCGTATTTCTCAGCGTTAAGAAACGGTACTGCAGTCTTTGACAAATCTTCGTGAAACTCTTCATAAAGCCCGCAGCGCAAAGTTTCTAGAAGAAATTTGTATTCCATGTGTAACCATATGGATTGATTTTCTAACCACCCAGCCGGAAAAACACGCGCCCGTCCTATCTCCGAAGTTTCTTTTGATAAATCTGTATTAACACGATACATTTTTAACTTTTTATCAAACAGTGCGCTCCGCCTTACCTTTTGATAAATCTCTTGCGCTTGCTTTTTATCTTTCTCAACACGTAGCGCATGGACAAAGCCTTCTAAAAATAAAGGTAAATTATGTCTCTTAAATCCTAAAGGAGCAACAAACGGCAATCCTTGAGCGCTTATTCTATTCAATTTTTTATAATGTGTGATCTCATGAAAGAAATATGTCGCCATACCTTTCTTGCCCTTCGCCAAGCGGACAGATTTGTCGGTTCGCTTGATAACAAGAGAAAGAAATTTCTTAATCTCAAGAATAGAAATCTTCTTTTCTTTTCCTGTTAGGCCTGTCAAAACCGAAAGACGATAGCGCTCCTTGATTTCATTTGATTTTTCCCAATAAGAAAGTGAATACGGTTCATCACGCAAAACATCATATAATTTCCTAACAAATTCTGCCAATTCTTCAAATAAAAGAATACTGTCATTATCATCTACTCCAAGAGTATTCAATGAATCTGACAAAAACAAACAAAACCGTTTTAACTCAAGAGTCTCAGAAAGTGATGACCCCAAAAGACCAGGAAGCCCATTTAAGGCGTCATACCAATTTGGCTTGTTCGCTTCCATTTCAACGCCAACCCCAGACGGATCCAAAGAAGCAGCTTTATTGGAGACAAGACATAAAAGTTTTGCAATTAGCGTTGTTTGGTAAACACTTTTTTTTCCTTTTTTCATGCGTAATTTATCATCCTTTTTGTGCAAGAGCATTTCTTCAGGCATTTTTGCAACTGAATGATACTGACGAGGCCCACGTTCTGTCAAAATATAACGATTTCGTCTCGGCAAAACATAATGATCATTATGATAAAAACTAAAAACTTTTTTCTTTAAAAGCAGCTGACGCAATTGATCAGGATAAACATTTAAATAACTCTCGATCAAGTCTAAATTATATGTCCAGTGGTCTGTCCAAAAGCCTTCACCATGGTCAGCAAGTTCGCGCTCATGACAGAGAGCTAAAATTTTCATTAAAAAACTATCCGGCGGTGTTTTAAGATGAATGTCCTCCTCAAAAATAGTTTTTAGAACTCGGCCGGGAAAGAAATCTCCTTTTAAAAGGTTACGTACAAAAGCTACGTCCTCGCATTGGACATACTGCTTAATTAACTTCTCGGCCTTTTTGCTATCACGAAAATAAAATGCTGTCCCCCTTACAACAAGGGGGTTGTACCCATCGGCCTGTGTCAAATTTAAAAAATCGACGATACTGCCATCTTTTAAATCACGATTAAACCAAACATCATTGCGTCTATTTTGATTAACATCGCGATAGTTTCCATTTCCCTGTGAAAGAAATGTTGGATCAAGAACAAAATAATTATAATCACGTTCAGGATCACCATGCTTACGACTAAAAACATTTAAAACAGAAGTGCCAATATCAGTTTTAAGAGAAATCGGCAAACCTCCTCGCAAGACGTTATCAACAAATGTCTGCATCGAATACAAATTTAGCTCTCTTGATTCACTATTCGTTAAAACATAATTTTTAAGTTCATTAATAATTTCTTCGTTACGATGCATTTTCTTTTGAACATATTCACCCAAGACACTCTTTCTTACAATCCGATTAAGCTGTGGCTTGCTATGAATATGTCCCACCATAGATGTAATGGTCGTAGCCTCTCCTTTTTTAAGCGAAAACTTCGCGAAGCTCATCGCGCTTGGTGTTTTATTATTTGTCTTCTGCTTAGCAGGAACCTTAAAATTCTCCTGAGCTAAAAAATTCTTTGGATAATCAAAATCCTTAGACTGACCAAAAATACATTTTGGCTGAACAATCGGCTCCAAAAGCTTTGGTTTTGTTTTATGGTTTAAGAAGCTAAAATAAAAATTTCCCTCATCAATATTCTCAACATAAGGCTTGTCTGAAACAATAACTTTTAGATTATAATACGGGGCCTTCTTCTCTAGGTTACTAACTTGAATCCATGCTTCAACAGTGCGAGATAAATCTTTTAAGAGCCTGTCATTAAACCCATAAGGAACAATCGAAGGCATCCCGTCTAAAACTTCAAATTGATAATTAGCGGCCGAAATATTCTCTACAGTCACCTTTCGAATCAAGGCCGCATATTGCTCTTCGGGGAGAGTTGCATAATTAACGCGGACGACAATACCTAATGTTTCATTCGTTTCTTCAATCGTCAAATCATGAGCTGTCATGGCCATTTTGTTGTGGCGTTTATATACCTGGTTGGCAATACTATCTTTAAAAGGTTCATAAAAGGAAACCTTCTTTCCTTTCTTAACCTTTATAAATGTTCGAAATCCTTGTGCCGCAGTATAGCGATAGGCCTTATTCGCAGGCTGAAATTCCATAATCGCCTTATCTTTGCTTTCAATTCCAAAGCTTGAAATACACTGTCCGCGGTTCACATAAAACACCCACATTGGAATTCCCCAAACTCCTGCAATGCCCGGAAAGAAATTCGTAAACGGTTTAGCCGTATTATAATTTTCGATAATAAATCGACTGTCGTTATCAAGATAATACTTTGGTGTTTTTACTTTTACTTTTGTCATTATTTCCCCTTTTAATACGGATGAACCGATTTTCTAAAAAGATTATAGTAACCAGATAATTTACCCCAAAGAATAATAGCAAACCTATCTTTATCACCAAACCGAATACGATTAAGCTCATAAAGATTGCGATTAAATCGATCATAACCACGATTAGTAGTGCAGGCTGCCTTGTAGCCAACCTCACGAGCCAATTCTTGAACACGAGGGGTAAAGCCACCCGTTGGATAACATAAAAATAAAATTTTGTGATTTAATTTACTTTCAATAACTCTCTTACTCTTTTTAATCTCCCTTTCCTGGTCAACCTCAGAAAGCTCCGGCAAGTAGGATCCATTCAAAGTATGGCTTTGAACCATAATACCAAAAGCCTCCATTTCCTGTGTCTGATCCCAAGTTAAAAATCCTTCTTTGCCAATATCCTCAGGAACAATAAAAATTGTCGCCGGAAAACCATGCCGCTTTAAAATCGGAAACGCTTTATAATAATTATCCGCATACCCATCATCAAATGTAATAACAACGCTATTATGCGGCAATGCATTTTGGCTAGTACTAGCATCAACAAGCTCTTTGAGAGAAATAACATTGTATTTCCATTTTTTTAAAAATGTCATTTGCGTGTCAAAGTTTACAACGCTTGTGCCGTTCAAATGATCAACATTTTCCTCATCCTCTACGTTGTGGTACATCATAATCGGGACAACATATTTTCTAGAAAATTCAACTCTATATGTCCAGACAACAACAGCAATTAAAAAAATAACAATAAGGATGCGTCCAAATTTTTTCATTTTATTTTACGTCCATTAATTTTATTTTAAGATAAAGCCTTGCGTACTAAATCAGAGACCATTTTGTTATCTGCGCGGCCTTCAAGCTTGGGAACAGCGGCCTTCATGACCGCACCCATATCTTTCATGCTTGAGGCCCCAAGCTTTTTAACAGTTTCGTCAATAGCAGCTCTTACCTCATCTTCAGAAAGCTCTTTGGGTAGATAGGCTTTTAAAATCTCTAATTCTTGTCTTTCTTTGGCAGCCAGGTCTTCTCTGCCGCCTTTTTCAAACTGACTAATTGAGTCCTGGCGCTGCTTAACTTGCTTTTTAATAACCACGATGACATCTGTATCTTTAAGGTCTTCACCTTTTCGCTCAATGCCAAGATTCTTAATCTGGGCTCTTAAAAAGCTTAACGTATCCCTCTTAAGCGTATTTTTATCTTTCATTGCCTGGATATAATCTTGAGAAATTTGATTTTCTAGCATTTTCTCTTACCCCTCGTTTAAAGTCCTTTTATATTAATTGTTTTATGGCGCGATTTCAAACCTTTTATAATTGTAATATCAGCCTTTCGCACATTATAATGCTTTGCCAAGAACTGAATTAAAGCCTTATTAGCTTTTCCATCAACAGCCGGTGCTGTTAAATAAACTTTACCCCCACCGAGCTCCTCTTCAAACAAGTCAGCGTCTTCTTTAAATAAATTACGTTTTGCCCCAGGGATAACTTTAAGTATTATTTTCATACAAATATCTACAGCCTCTCAGGGCACTTCTCAGATTTCCTCTCTAGGGGGTCATCCTAAATCCCGAAGGGCTCAAGATTATTCTAGATCCTTTTAGCTTTTTATATATTTATTACTAAAAATATCAACCCTAATTCTACACGAAGAAAGGCAACGGCTCAAGATAAAACCATTAATCCTCCGTAGCGGTCGAGCCAGCTCTCGCAAGAAGAATAATCCGGGCAAACTTTCTTAATCTTTTGCCAAAAACGCTTCGAATGGTTTGGAACCTTAAGATGCGTTAGTTCGTGAATAATAATATAATCAATAACCGCTTGAGGTGCCATAACCATTTTCCAATTTAGATGAACGCTTTGACTATGATAATGGCAACTTCCCCAAATTTTCTTCTGGCTGCGAACAGTGACCTTTGAAGGATCCACCCCTAAAAACCGTGCTAAAGGAAAAATGCGTCCCGCCAAAATTTCTTTCGCTTGTTTTCGGTACCAGACGATTAAAGCTTTTTGTACAGAAGGCTCCACCGCATGCGCAGGCATATCAAAAGGAATGCCGACTTCCAAATATTTATCTGTTAAACTAATTTTCAGACGCTTACCATCTGAAGGCGCATAACGCAGACTGTATCTCTCACCTAAAAATAAAAATTCAGCTCCATTGCGGTAGGATCTTTTTCCCCTAGTAAAAAAACGCTTTTCAAATCCCTTAATTTTATCAAAAATCCACCTTGCTTTTTGCCGGATAAAATCTGCAATCTCCTTTTCTCGGAGAGACTTCGGTGCAAAAACTTTAACTTTAAGGTCTTGATCAATCTCAATTGCAATGGTAAACCGACGGGCAGAACGAATAAGAAGATAGGAAATCTCCCCAAGCGGAGTTGTAATCTCGCGCGACGTAATTTCTCGCGGTGTTTTATTCAAAAAACGATACGTCAATGTTAACTTTTGGCCCTACGTTAGGAGCTGCTGATGCACTATTAACTGACTCGCCATCTCGAATAATATATCCTCGGTTACCCTGGGCTAACTCAATCTGATCTTTTTGTCGTTGAACTTCTCGACGGGCTGAGGCGGCTTGGCGTTTAAGCTCATGGATGCGCTGTTTGGCAAGTCCGATTCCTTTTTTATGGTCAAAAATACGAGCCATTAAAGTTGAGTATTTTAAGTCCGTCATTTTTAATTGGGCATCGTCAACACGTGACTGATAAGCAGCTGAATTATTTCTCCAGACTTCTGGATCCTGAGAGATAGCAGCATTCATCTCTGTCTTAAGGGCTGCTAATTCCTGGCGTAAAATATCACGCTCTTTTAAAAGCGATACCGCTTGCTCATTTAAATTTGCTGTTTGCGCCTTAGAAAGTTCAATTTTTAGGCCACTAATTTCTTCTTGAGTTTGTTGGTTTTCTACCTGGGTCCTGGCAAGTAAGCTTTCAGTCTGCGCCAGAATAACACGGGTCGCGTTGTACTCGTTATTTAGCTCTGTCAAAACCTCTGCCTGGATTGTATATTGTTCCCTCGAAAAACGCAAAAGCCCTGCCTGGTTTGTCGCTGCACCCATCATCAAATGGTTTGATTTCTCAATAGTACGATGAACGCCTACTTGCTGACGCAATACAATAAATCCTAAAACGACTAAAATAAGAAAAAGCGCAATATTAACGATGTCTTTAAAATTATCCATGCGCTGAATGCTGACAATACGGCTTTGAACTCTTGTCTTTAGGCCCGTCAAATCCTCTGCGGATGGATTAACAAATTCAATCCCACAAAGCAGGCTATGATTAAAAAATCCCTTTTCCTTTGACCAAACAACGCGCCCTTGCGATGGTAAAAAATTATCTTTACTCTCTCTTTCCAGTCGAAGGCCTAAAACAGTCCCATTGCCAATAGGCCTTAAGGCTTTTGCCTCAAGCAGAGCCCCGGTTGAACTGATATCTTTAATTCTTCCCGAGCCAAAAAAAGTGCTAATCTCAGACGACAGATTAACAGCCAGGTTTTCTCTGATACGAAACTTCCTTCGCCCTTCCTGATAAAGCTTCGCTGGAAAACCAAACATATTTCTTTTCATAATGCCTCCTAAAATTTAGGCACAAAAAAAACCCCACAAAAAGGGCTTTCTTCTATGATAAAATTAATAAATTTATTTTTGTCATTTATATACATATAAGGATTAATATTATAAAAATATTATAGCGCAGAAATCAGCTTATCACAATAGAATTTTCTTCTACCAGCGAACAGTATAGCCGTCCTTTTTGCGCGCCTCATCAATCTCCCTTTGGCGCTGCTGGTACTTTTCCTGCAGATTATAATCTTTCTGAGTGTAATTGCACCCGAAAATACTTAAACTTGCGGTAATAAAAATGCAGTATACAAAAATTTTCCTCAAAACAAAAACTCCTTTTGCTCCTCGGCCTTTGCTGTCGCTGGCTCCAAAGCACTTTGAGCGGCCGCCCGATATTGACAATGTTCACAATTATCTGCCGAATCCGGAATATCATCATTCATTAAACATGCATGGGCTTGATCAATAAAATCGTCAACCCAAGCATCGCTACCCTTGTAAGGAATGATTTCAACATCAAAATCTAAGTGATCTTCAAAACCCGCCCTATCTCTTCCTGCATTGCAATAAACAAAATATCCGGTATCGGAGATATCAAATTCATTGCGGCGCAAAAGCCATTGGTAAATTTCCATCTGACGCTTATACGCCTCTTTCCACCGACCATCAAGAGTAATCGGTCCTTTGGTACTCGTTGCCTTATAATCAACAACATAAAGCTTTTTATCCTTGGCAATCCAAAGATCATCAATAGCACCAAAAATAATTAAATTGTGTTTTGTATCGTAGGCTTGAACTCCTACAAAATTTTCTCTCCAAGTATCTAGTCTCGAATGGGCAAACGGAATCGCATCGACATGATATTTTTCCATCAAAGGGTGTGGCTCTCTACGAGCACGATAAACATCAAACTCTTTTTTTAATAATGCATCTACGGCGCTATTTAAAGTAAATGCCGGCATACTAGGCTTATCAACACCTAAGCGCCTATCTAAATAGAAACAACGCGGGCATTGAGAAAACATTTCTAAACGACTACGGCTTAATTTGAAAGGTGTTTTTGATTTAGGATTAAAAAGATTGCGCGTGCGTTTATACGAATTATTTCTCATCATTTAAAAATTGTGTCTAGGATGTCTGTAATTAGCTTCTCTTCAGGCGCTGGCTCTTTACTTTTCTCGCCGCCTGTTGGTGCAGAACCCTCTCCCCTTGCCTGCGGCTCATCTTCCTCGTCGTTGCCTAAAGCTTTCTTAAGAAGTTTTTGAAGTTCCTGCTTCCCTCGCTTTTTCAAGAATTGCTGTCCGATATAAGATAAATCCGGCATGTATCTTAGTCCATCAGGAATTTGCCCGCTAATATTAACCGGAATCATAATTTGCCCAGTGTCATCAACCAAGAAATTTAAATCTTTAACCGTCTCAGCCATGGCTTTTGATAAATCTCTTGGAATCAAAAGCCTCGCCTGCATCTTGCAATTTAAATCAAAATCAAAAACACCTTGACCTTTAAGCACAAAAGCATCGCTCTCAACCAATGCTTCATCGAGATAAATATTATTATCTTGAATATGCAATTTAACACGGACGTCATTAAGGGGCGTATCTTTATCTTGAAGTTTTTCTTTGTACTTTGGAGGCAAATTTTCCTCAAGCTTTTCCGCTAAAGAGGGAATTGCGTCAATCTGGCTTAAGATAAGTTTTAGGACATTAATGTCGGTAAGCTTCCCATCTTTAATCGTTAACTGATTTGTCCCAGCCTGAGGACGAAGAGAAACTAAAGAAACTAAACCCTTGCCATTAATTTGCGCATCAGCTGAAACAAGTCCCTCGAGCTTAACGTCTTGGCCTTGCTGATTAATCACTTTTGCAATATCAATCTTATCGATATTAAGATTAAACTTATAATCTTGAGCCTTTGTGTAATCCCGAATAGAACCTTCAAAGAAAACTTTTCCATCTCCTAAGGAAAACCCAGCTTTATCCACCTGGACATTACCGTCTTCAACCTCAAGTGCTGCATTAATATTCTCTAAAGGAACTTTTAATTTCTCGACATGTGCTGTTGCGTCTTTAATGCCGGCATCCATAGTTAAATCCGAAATTCCTTTTGCTCCAATTTCAGCTACGCGGATATTTGCGGTCAATCTACCTTGAAGCGGATCTTTGAGCCCAACAGCCTCTAAGGCCGGAGATATTTGTTCAAATTCTTTAGCGGAAAGTTTTGACAAGTCGAAGTCAATCTTGACGTCGCGAAGATACAGCAAAAGATTGGCTAGGTCAATTTTGGTTTTTCCAGAAAGAGAAAAATTTTCCTCATCCCCAAAAATAGCGGCTTTCGCCGAGAAAGAAAACGGTTTAACTAAAGAAAAATCATTAATACTAAGACTTAAATTCTCAACTTTGGCCCCGGATCCAACCTGCTCTGTTTTGTCGCTAAAGCTCACAGAGGCATTGCTGACCTCAAAATCACGAATCAACAAAGATGACAAAGCGGCTAAAACATTCGCTGGGATAGAATTGTCCTGCGTTGGCTTTGGGGCACTCTTTTTTGCTTCAAAAACATCCTGCGCTGCTTTGTCCTCTTTTAAAAAATCAAAAGATAAAATATTTAAAAATCCTTGGGTATCCCGAACAATGTAAATTTTGGGTGAGTCCAAAGAAATCTCAGAAACAAGAACTTCTCTTTTTTTCAAAAATGGTAAGATTCCGACTCCCAATCGCACGGCCTCAACACTAAAAAGATTTTGATTAGAAAACTGCAAACTATCGGAGATCTCAAAACCTTCAAGCGAAAGATCAATACCGTCTTTGAAAGAAAAATTAAGTGCAATGTCTTTTAATCTAACATCCCGCCCCAAAACAGTCTCAAGTTTCTCTATAATCTGCGGCTTTAGCGTATTTGCATCAAAATTCTTAACTAAAAAGAATACTCCGCCACCTATTAAAAGGGCTACTAAAGAAACCAAAATAACAAATACAATCAAAATAATTTTTAAAACTTTCATTTATTATCCTTCGTTTAATTCGCGCTAAAAGGTTAAAAATCTTTTTCGGAAAAAACTTGTGCTGTAAAAACTTCTAGGGTGACCGAGGGGTCCTTCCACGCATCTGCAGGCAAACCTGCTTTCTGAGTGCACAAAACAGATAAAAATTGTTCTTTAGTCCACCCCTGCTCAGTTCCGACTTGCGGCAAGAATAACCCTTTATGAAACAAGCCCTTGCTAACAATAACACCGTGTGTACCAATAACAATCTCATCAGCGCTGTTGACTTTCCAAGGCTTGGACAAAACCGAAATCTCAATTTCTAAATCTTTTAATTCACTTGTCCCAACCGGGCTAAAACGCGGATCTTGAGTTGATGAGGCGATTGCCATGTCACGTATAGTTTTATAAAGCGGCCCGCGCCCTAAAATATTTCCGATGCACCCCCGTAAATTCCCATTCTTATAAATCGTAACAAATGCCCCCTCTTCTAGGTTAAGCCGAGGATCTGCTTCTTTAAAATCTAATTTCTTTCCGGTTTTAATATACGTTGTCATGGTTTCCTTGGCTATCTCTAAAAGGCGTTTTTTCTGCGCGTCATTTAGGACAACGGTCTTATCTTTTAAAATCTTTTTTTCATTCTTTTTTTCATCCGGATAAAAAACTGCAGAAAAATATCCCACCACAGCGCTCTTGTCTCCAGTAACATCACCGGAGTCTGCATATTTCAAAATCTTTGAGACAAGGCCCCTCTTTTTGGCATACAAAAGTGCTGTTGCTACAGGTCCAAATCCGCACAATTCAACTTTTTTCTGTTGACACCCTTGCCAAAGGGCTTCAGCTTCCAAATTTTGAACCAGCGCCATAGCCATCTTGTCCATTTTGCCAGCGGTTGTCGCATCATGATAATGTGACATGTCTGTGCTAATCACGATAAGCACATCATCACGATTACCGATAGCTCCATCCAAAGCCAATGCCAATTCTTGGCATGTTTTAAAATTCGGCCTGCCCATTAAAATTGGGACAATCTTAAAATCTTTAAATGTTTTTTGTATAAAAGGAATTTGAACTTCCAAGGCATGTTCACGAGAAAAAGCCTCTTTAATAAATTTAAAATTTGCATCTCTTGCACTAATATTGTCAGTAAAGTCCTGATCCACTTCAACTGAACCTAAAGGTGTTTCAAAGCTGCCTTCCGGCCAAATTGAAGCACCATCAAACCCTACGAAATGACTCGGAGCAATAACAACAATGGTTTTATATTCTCCTTTGCTTGCAGCTTTATAGCCATAGGCGGCCACGCCGCCGGAATAAACATACCCGGCATGTGGAGCAATTAGAACTTCAACGTGTTCGGCAAGCGGAGAAATATCTGCCTTGTTTAAAAAATTGTCAATATTTTGAGAAAGTTTTTTGGGATTGGAAGAATAGAATTGCCCGCTAACGTTGGGGCGTTTGATATTATCTTGAGTAAAACCCTTAGCGCACATAAGAAATAAAAGGATAAAAAGAGTGGTTTGAATGAAAAAACGTTTCACAAAAATATTTTTATAAATATTATTAATAAATAAAAAAATGAACGACTTTATTATAGCAAAAAAGAAAAATAACAAGGAGAGTTTTTTTAAGAGGTAATTTCGCCTTGATCGCGGTTTTTATCTAGGAAGGTTAGCATTTCTTTGGTGTAATAATCCATAAATTTCCGGCCTGCCTCGGAAGCAGTTTCCGCTAGCTTGACACCTGTTTCATAGGCTGCGCCCTCTTCAATTTTCTTAAACCAGATAACACGCGCCGCTAGAGTCACTTTCCCTTTATCAGGAATTTCAAAGCTTAAATGAACTTCTTCGCCAATCGATGGCTTATCTTTGATGCGAAGCCTTAGGCCGTTACCGCTGATATCTAAAGTCGAGGCTTGATTAAGGTCGTCTTGAATAGCCGCCAGCTTGTATTCGATGGGAAGCTGAACTGAAAAACGCTTGTATGCACGCGATTCCGGAGGTGGCGGATGATGAGGCTCGTTAGGTTTCTGCCCTTCGTCAGGCTTCTGTTCTTCCATACTTTATGAATAGCATTAAAAAACCCCTTTGTCAAAGATAAAGGGGTTTTTTCAATTCTTATTTTCTATTTATGATTATTTTAGCAAACTTAACTCTTTTGGCTCGTCGGCTAATATTTCTGCTGTTTCACTACCGTCATCTCTCTCTTCAATGTTCTGAAATCCTAAAAGCTGAGGCAGCTGCGGCATTGGCATAATATTAATAATCACAGGTACAAGTCCGTCAATTTGAATCTGCTCTAAATTCTGCATCTCAAGAGGAAGCGGTACACCTTCCCCATCAATTTTAATATTAAGATCCTTATAAATTCCCGTTAAATCAATACCACCGGTCCGCGTTGCTGCCGAAGAATTTTTTTCTTCCTGATTAAACCCTGCAACAATGCGCACAATCGTATCCAAATCTACACTTGACTCTTTGCTTAGCTCATAGGCAAACATTGCAGCCGTAAATCCGGAAGGTTCAGCAGCACGTCTTTTAATATTATATTTCTTGTATATTTTCTCAACTCCATTTATTTCTTGATAAATAATGACTCTTGTGCCTACAAGGTTCTCTGCGCCTTCCTCAAAAGATTTCTCGGCCTGAACTTGCCACTGTGGATGATTCTCAACAGCCTTTTTTTCTGAAGTCTCTACGGAAGAGCTTACCACTGTCTCACGCAACAGCGCATGGGCAAATCGGCGTCCTTTCTTTTTCTGAGAGACCTCGCTCAGCATAACAAGAACAAATAAAAATGGGGCATTGATCTCATGAAAAACTTTCCTATCATTGCCATCTTCTCGAAATAGGATTCTTGTCGGTATTTCACTGCTCATACTGGCAGGACCTCTTGAGTAATTCCCAATAATCCATTCTAACTCCTCGTTTTCTTCAAGAAGGCCCCAAACATATTCCGGAACCTCAAAACTTTTCTTTTCCAAGAGACTATAATTAGAATAAGAAATCAAAGGATCATCAAGATTTGCAATTTGCGCTCTTGCCGCCTGCCACACGTGTTTTATCAAATCATCTGATTCAGATTGCAAGGCAATCTGTCTATAAAGCTCTCGGGCATAAAGAGGAGCTGCATCCAGGAGTTCTGCCATTACAATATAAAAGTTATCTTTTGTTATCCGATAAAGGCCCTGTCCACCTGAGGCTTCGATTTCTATAAAATCTCTTGCTTCAAGCTCTTCTTCCGGAAGAGCAGCCCTTTCGCTCTTTTCCTCAAAATACAAATCCCAAAGAATCGAAATTTTATTGCGGCAAAGAGTTAAGATATTTAATGAGACAGTGTGTTTTCTTTTATTTACAAAGAGCTGGCCGATCCTATCTACTCCTTTTTTAATTCTAACCTGTATAAGAGGATCCTCAATCTTCTCAATCATCTGTCTTGCCATGGCCGCGCTGCTGATTTTTATCCTGACTTTTTCTTGTGCCTTTAACAAAGCTTCTCGATGAGCCTTTACTTGATAAGCCTTTAACAAAGCTTCTCGATAACCGCCTTCAAAAGAAGTTTCTGCACCACTATAAAGCTCTTTCAGGGTAACAGGCTCTCCAAAAACCTTCTCTAAAATTTTAGTAGCATTTTCCCCTTCATAGTCTTTAGCAAAAACAGGAAGGAGCTCCCCACTAAACTTACCGTCATCAGACAAAGAGGCGTTCGTCCAAGAAACATCCAGTCTTGCCGAAGCAAATTCTAAAGAATTTATTAAAGCAACAAGTCCCTGGACAACTTTTCTTTTATTTTCTTTTATTTTTTCTTTATCTGGATTATTCCAATCAACTGCTCTTTTACGCAAAGTTCGAAAAGGCTTTTTCCCTTGTTCAACCCAATCATCATAGCTTTGCGTGTAGACTCCTCCCTTTTCATCCACATAAATAACAGCATCACTTACCTTATAATTTCCATCCCTTCCTAAATAAAAAGGAAGAGGTCTTTTTTTAGTAGGAAGGGATAAACTCTGGCTCTCATTTAGAAACGCCTCATCTTCCTTGCTTAAAACAAAAGGTGGGTTTAATTTAAATTTCCCCTTAAAATCACTTTCGATAATAACATTATCGCCGATATCCACATCCGTTAAATCAAGCTGCCCTTTTCTAACAACTCTAGCATATTGCGCCAACTTTTCTTGCTCTTCTTTGTTTAGTTCGGCAAATCCAAGACTATAGCGGTCTTTAAAATAGGCAGGATTAATGTTTTTACCAACCTCGTCCCTTGCTTCATCAATTACAATATCTAAATCTACTCCTGTATCAATTCCAATAGCTTCAAAAAAGGAAAGTATATCTTCCATAGGAATATTTCCAACCTGATGTGCAGCTTTGGGCGATCCTCCTTGGTTAAGCAAGCTTACATCTATTTCTCTTATACCTGCAACAATCGCAGCTAAAACGTTAACGATCCCCTGTTCAGAATCAGTATGACCATGATAGGTAAAGCGAATTTCTCCTCTTTCAATCTCTTTTCTAAAATGCTTAAAAATCTTTCTTATAGCTTTAGAGGTTTCTTGGGCTGTTGCCTCACCCGTCGTATCACTTAACGCAAAGACCTTAATGCCCGCCTTTTTATGCATTGTTTCAATCATTGGGATAATATCATCCTCAATGCTAATCTCTTCCTTCTCTCCTTTATCATTTGTATAACCCCAAACATTGCTCAAATAACAAAGTGTTTCGACATCTATGCCTAAAAGTTTATTTTGCTCGTTAACATACCTAAACGAATCTTTTGTTGGATCATAGCTTTCTAAATTACCAGGCTCAGAATAACCGGCAAGCTTATAGAAAAAATCTAAAGGATTGTTCTCGCCTACGTTGGATTTGGCATATCCTTTTGCTGCCTGAATATTAATAGCGATGCGTGCCAAGCCAGGGTCGTCTTCAAAAATACGCATAATCTGATTTAAACTAAAAGCCAAATAACCTCTTTTAATACCAGTGTCTTTATGTTTAGTATAAAGTTTTTTTGCTAAAGACCGCGCATGTATATTAATCGGAATAACCTTTTCATGAACATAAGAAACAGGCTCAATACGATTAGTTACAAGATTTCCTTTGGCGTCATAGCGTTTACGCGCAGAAAAAGCCCGAATGAGAGCATCTGTAATCTTAAACAGGGCTTCCTCGGTGATAACGTCTTCTTTTTTCAACATCTGAAAGGATTCCCGCGGAACCGCATTAAAAGCAATCGGATCATTTTTAGCGATCTCAATAATTTCTGCAAGATTAATCCCATTTTCATTAATTAAGCGGATAAGCTTATCTAGATTTCTTTTGGCTGTCGGATAATCAATGTTGAGAATCTTATTCTTTGCAGTAGAAGATGCTTTGGCATAAAAAACAATGACCTTGCCCTTACCTTGGAGGGTAATCACATGGGCATGGACTGCATCGATTTCTTCGTCTTCAAAATCCTTTCTTAAAAGATGGATAGTGCCGTCAGGTCTTAAAATGCTATTAAAATCTTCTTCAACAATATCTTCGTGGTCAACAACCTGAATATATTCGCCGCTTTGAGGCTTAAAAATTTGTTCTAACCCCTCCGCATCTTTGATAATGACATAGTGATAATCAACTGTTATATCAAAAACATCTTTAATTGTTTTTCTTAAATTTTTCTCACTTTCGTTAGAAAACCGAGCGCTATTCTCTTTCGATCTCGTTAAATCAAGGAGAAACTTTCTTAAGTCGTCTATAGATTGATATGCCGCAGGTTTTTCCATTTCAATCTCTTCAGTATCAGCCGATCCTCTCCTTGCAAGGCTCCAGAAACCGTCTTTTTTCAAAAAACCAATTAGCCCTTCCTCTTTAGTTTTCACACCGAAACCTTGTAAAGCAGAAGGCCAATCTTTAGAATCTAGCCCCTCATTATTTTCTCCGTAAACTTTTTCAATTGTTAAATGTCCTTTAAAAGCATTCTTAGCCGCCGAATAAACCTCTTTCGCCGGGACATTGTCTGCAAAGCTGGGGATGGTGATTGAGGAGGAAGAGACCCATAAAGCGAGGGAATACTCATCTTCAGTTGCAACCGGCATTACCTCGCTGCCTTTGAATTTGCTAGCCAAAGTTAAAAGATTCGACTGAACAGCTGCAATCAAGTCAGGTGATTTTTCTTTATTGCTCTGGATCACTTTGACCAAGACACCTTTTTGTTTCTTGCCGTTAACTTCTCGTATAAAAGGCTTAGCTTCAATAGAAAAATCATAGTTCGGCTTTAATTCTAAGCTTATATCCTGATTCATAAATTCACGCACAAGCGTTTCGACTTTCTTCACAACAGAAGAGCTCGTCTTTAGCCCAGAGATTTGCACAACCTGCCATTTATTATTATCTTCCGATAGGGGACGAATCTTGACAAACTGGCTTGAATATCCGCTAAAAAATACTGTTATTTCCTTAATGTCATCACTTCCATCAAGCTCAGGCCAAACATCTTCTATCCCATCTTTGGCATTTCCAAACGAAAAATCTAACGTTTCACCATCGTCAAAAGTAGCAACAACCTTACGAGGCAGAACTTTAGGATAGGCATCAGCGATATGCTGCAAAATTTCGCTTCCGTCTTTTTCGATTATCTCTTTTACTCGCAACCCCGAACTCGACCTTGAGAAAACAGCAACTTTACCGCCGGCTTCAAGAATATAAGATGTCAAAGAAACTTTTTGGCTCTCTCTTTTTTCGCGAATTGCAGCAATATCTACGGGAGCTAAATTTGATTCATGGAAAACAGGAACGCCCTGATTTTGAAACCTAAGCAAAGCTTCCTTAATTGCGGATGGAGTTTGATAGGTTCTTTCTCTCCGGCCTATGCTTAAAGGGATTCTAGAGCTTTTTCTTAAAGGGATTCTAGAGCTTTTTTTATAAGAAATTTTAAAAGCTTTAATTGCCTCTGCACTCGGGCTGTAATTTTGTCCGTTTCTTGTTTTAATAATCTTTTTAAAATGATCAGGAGGTAGGCTTTCAGCTCCAACAACTCTCGTTGGCCCGGTAAACACTACTTTTTCTTTAAAATTATTTCTTTTCTTTCGGACAATATTCTTTCTTTGTTCTAAAGTCGCAAACGCGGCATTAGTAATCTTCTTTATTTTTTCAGAAAAATTGTTCCAATAAAACTTAATCCCGCCGGAAAAATATTTACGAGGGAGATTTTTGTTCGTGTAAGGGTCATATTCAGCTTTAATATAGTTGTAGGCACCTTGCTTGTAGGCCTCAAGGTATTTTTGGTAAATAACTTCTTTTCCTTCTTGTTCACTTACTAAATCAATTCCTTTAGTCCTATTTTTATCAACATAGGCTTGGCCCAAAAGGCTTGTCTTGGCGGCTTGCTTAAACCACGCGGCAAGAATAAGCGAATGATAAATCTGGCGCAAAGGTGCAAAGTTGCGGCCAAAATTAACTTCTTTTTCCAGCTCGGGAATAACGATTTCACGGACAATCGCCGAAGAGACAGCGCTTGTTTTTTCAATCTCTGATTTTTCTATTTGATTGGTTGCAATATCTTTTCGCCCTTGATTTTCTTGTAAGGCCAGATAGTCTTCCTCCAGCATAACCTTTAAAGAACTCTCTGCCACGAAAACCATATTGTCATGCTCATAAACTGCAACTTCATCCGGCATAATCCACACCTTATTAAAGGTGTTGATTGGAATTTCTGTTGTGCCAAAGGTCTCATATGCCTTTTTATAAATTTTCTCCCAAAATTTCCTTCCAAGATCGTTCTCAGGGTAGATAAGTGATGCGGTAATTTGCTTTAAAAGATAATCCTGGGCGAGCATGTCACGACCCATTTCTGTTTTGCCAAAATCATCAGCAACAATGCGGTCTTTTTCATAGGGAGAAAGATTGACCCAGAGGTCTTCTTCGGGGGTGGTTAATGACGCTAAGAAATAACGGATCATCTTTTCAGATTCAGATTTAAAAGCTTGTCCCTCAAGCCCATCATCGCCGCTATTGACGATAAAATCAAACTCAAAAGGATTGTTTGGGTGAATTTGAATGCCTGTAATAATGGCTGGCTGGTAAGATGTGCTTAATGGCACCATGGTTCCCGGAGCTGGCAGCTGCAACATTTGTGCAAATCCAGTTGATGGCAAGACAATATTGGTCAAAAATACGAAACAAACAAGAAAGGAAACAGTCTTGGCGCAACGGCCTTTCTTGCTGCGATGAAGCGATGGCATAAGGAAAACCCTTCTTTTTCTTCGTGGCTGGTTAACTATTTAAAATTTAGGAAATACAATATGTTATTGCAAGAGAGCGTTTTCGATCAAAACGCTTTTTACAAAGATAGCATACCCCTAAGTAATTACAAGTCCTTTGGCCCATAGTAAAGATGACGCAACATACTGTTAGGTATGAACTTACAATCTTAATAAAATATTTCTAGGAATTTAATAGAAATTTAACTTTTTGGAGGAAGAATTGCCCTAGAAAAGCAGAATTCCCTGAAAAAGAAAGTATCCTGCGGCTATAAATAAAATGGCAGCTGAGGCCTGTTTGACTCGCAAAAGCCATCTACCAGATTTTGGAAGGCGTGCCAAAAATCCTGAAAACGTCCCTGCTAAAATAAGTGAGAACCCAACTCCATAGGCAAACACAAACAATAAACTTATAGCATGAAAAAGGTTCTGTTTTGAGCTTACATATAAAAGAAGTGTTCCTAAGACCGGCGCTGTACAAGGGCCCACGACAAACCCAGAAACCATGCCAAACAAAAACACAGCTATAAAACCCTTAGGTCGAATTCTGTTCTGAAGTTTAGCACCAACAACCGGAAATGGAATGATGTTGAGCATGATAAGCCCAAAAACAACCAAAACACAGGCAACAACAATAAAAATATAAGGATTATTTTGAAGCTGTCCAAATAATTGGCCGGTTAAAACCGCAATCGCGCCGAGAGCGCTATAGGTTATTGCCATGCCAAGAACATAAATGCACGAAAGAAAAAATCCTACCCTCTTCGTGCCTTGAGCATTTGCGCCGGCGATAAATCCGGCAATGATGGGAATGACTGGATAGACGCAAGGGGTGAAACTAACCATCACCCCCGCGCCTAAAACAATAAAGTAATCTAAAAAATTTCCGGAAAGCTCCATAGCGTGATTATCTTATCACTCTTTCCTTAGCTTATCCTTCTTTTTGTTTCGGTGTAAACGCCTCTGAAGCCATGGCTTGATAAATAGCCCAGCGTTCGTCCACGTCTTGTTGCGCAAGTCCAAAAAGCATTTTTGCTCGCTCAGGATCAGCTTTCATCAAACTTCTGAAACGGTTTTCTTTTAACGCGTATTCTTCAAAAGTCATCTTAGGAGCTTGAGAGTCCATAATTAAAGGATTCTTCCCCTCGTCTTTAAGAAGCGGGTTAAAACGAAATAGTGGCCAATAACCACAGTTCACAGCATCTTTTTGATACTGAAGCCCACAGCCCATATCAATACCATGGGCGATGCAATGACTATAAGCAATAACCAAAGATGGGCCAGGATAATGTTCAGCTTCTAAAAGTGCTTTAACAGTATGCTCGTCTCGGGCACCGATGGCAACATTAGCAACGTACACATTGCCATAGCTCATAATCATGCGTGCTAAATCTTTTTTAGGCGCCGGCTTTCCAGCTGCAGCAAATTTGGCGATAGCACCTCGAGGTGTTGCCTTTGACATCTGTCCTCCGGTGTTTGAGTAAACTTCAGTATCTAAAACTAAGAAGTTAACATCAAAACCAGATGCTAAAACGTGATCAAGCCCGCCGTATCCGATATCATAGGCCCATCCGTCTCCACCCATAATCCAAACACTCTTTTTAACAAGCGTATCAGCAACGGACATAAGTTGAATTGCTTCAGGAGACTTATCGTCTTTTATTTTTTCCTTAAGCGTTTCAACACGCTCTCGTTGCTCAAAGATATCAGGCTCTTCGATCTGATTAGCTTCAATAATAGCCTTAGTTAAATCGCCTCCGATTTTACCCTCAAGCTTTTTAACAAGTTCGCAGGCGTATTGTTTTTGCTTATCAATAGCTAGCCTGAATCCAAGACCAAACTCAGCGTTGTCTTCAAAAAGCGAATTAGACCATGCAGGACCTTTGCCTTGAGCATTTTTAGACCAAGGTGTTGTCGGCAAGTTGCCACCATAAATAGATGAACAACCCGTTGCATTAGCCACAACCATACGGTCTCCAAAAAGCTGACTGACTAAACGAACATAAGGTGTTTCACCACATCCAGCGCACGCGCCTGAGAATTCAAATAATGGTTCAAGGAATTGTGCTCCACGGACATTTGTCTTTATTTTGCTGCGATCAATGCGAGGAATCTTGCAGAAAAATTCCCAATTTTTAACTTCTTTTTCACGCAAAGGTGGCTGCGAATGCATATTGATTGCTTTAAGCTCTGGGTTTTCCTTGCTCTTGGCAGGACATGCTGTAACACAAAGTCCACAACCTGTACAATCTTCCGGCGCAACCTGAAGAGTAAACTCATTGCCGGCTAAATCTTTATCTTTCGCTGGAATGTGTTTAAAAGTCTCTGGTGCCCCTTCGAGGCCTTTAGGATCATAAACCTTAGCACGAATAACTGCGTGTGGACACACAACTGAACACTTTCCGCACTGAATACAAATATCTTTTTCCCAAACAGGAATCTGCAAAGCAATATTGCGTTTTTCCCATTGCGTTGTTGCCGTCGGGAACGTTCCGTCAATTGGAAAAACACTAACAGGTAAATCATCGCCACAGGCTTGCATAATCTTAGCTGTAACATTTTGTACAAACTCCGGGGCTTGAGCGGAAACCGCAGGTGGCATATCAATGGTGCTTGTGACTTTATCCGGATATTCAATCTGGTTCATATTTTCAATGGCCTTATCAACAGCGTTGAAATTCATCTGAACGACTTCTTCGCCTTTTTTACCATAAGCTTTTTTAATAGCTTTTTTAATCTCTTCGATTGCTTGTTCTTTTGGAAGAACGCCTGATATCGCAAAGAAACATGTTTGCATAATCGTGTTGATGCGTCCGCCCATGCCTGCCTCTTCGGCGACTTTATAAGCATCGATGGCATAAAATTTTATTTTCTTATCAATAATTTGCTGCTGAACCGGCTTTGGAAGATTATCCCAAACTTCATCTTTTCCATAATAACTATTAAGAAGAAAAACGCCTTCCTGATCAATATGCTTTAGAATGTTATATTTCTCAACAAAAACAAACTGATGACATCCCAAGAAATTAGCACGTGATATCAAATACGGTGAATGAATAGGTTCTGGTCCAAAACGCAAATGCGATACGGTCATAGCCCCGGCTTTTTTCGAGTCGTAAACAAAGTAACCTTGTGCATAATTTGGCGTATTCTCACCGATAATCTTAATCGAATTCTTGTTAGCTCCAACGGTTCCATCAGACCCTAGTCCGTAAAAAACAGCTCGCACGCCTTTAGGATTTTCCGTTGAGAAATTTGGATCATATTCTAAAGATGTCTTGGTGACATCGTCATTAATACCAAGCGTGAAATGATTTTTAGGAGCATCTTTAGTCATTTCGTCTAAAAGGCCTTTGATCATAGCCGGAGTAAACTCTTTCGAAGACAATCCGTAGCGGCCGCCAATAACCTTTGGTAAAGTTTTAAATTTCGCAGCACCACCTTCAACTAATGCATCGATAACATCTAAATAAAGAGGCTCAGATGCACCTGGCTCTTTTGTTCTATCTAAGACACCAATGGTCTTTGTCGTTGCAGGCAAAGCGTCAACAAGATGCTTAATTGAAAATGGTCGATAAAGTCTAACTTTCATAACGCCAACTTTCTCGCCTTGGCTCGTAAGATATTCAATAGTTTCTTGAGCTGTCTCAACGCCGGAACCCATTAGCACAATAACGCGTTCGGCATCTTTAGCGCCAAAGTATTGAAAGAGCTCGTATTTTCGCCCTGTTATTTTTTCAAATTTCTGCATAGCCTTTTCGACGATGCCGGCGCACTTATTATAGTAAGGATTGACCGTTTCACGGGCTTGAAAAAAGACATCTGGATTCTGAGCAGTTCCGCGAACTACAGGATTATCCGGTGAAAGCGCACGCGCTCTATGGGCAAGAACCAAATCATCAGAAATCATTTGCTTAATATCATCTTCTGCGACTTGGTCAATTTTAGCAATTTCGTGTGAACTTCTAAACCCATCAAAAAAATGAACAAACGGTATACGTGACTCAAGGCTTGCCGCATGAGAAATTAATGCAAGGTCCATGACTTCCTGGATAGAGCCAGATGAAAGAAGTGCAAATCCTGTTCCACGAGTTGCCATAACGTCAGAGTGATCGCCAAAAATCGAAAGAGCATGCGTTGCCACAGATCGAGCTGCAACATGAAAAACAGTCGAAGTCAACTCACCTGCAATTTTGAACATGTTCGGAATCATTAAAAGCAAGCCTTGTGATGCGGTAAACGTTGTTGTAAGTGCTCCGCGTTGCAGTGCACCATGAACAGCGCCAGCAGCTCCACCTTCAGACTGCAATTCACTTACCAATGGCGTTGTGTCCCAAATATTTTTTTGCCCTTTAGCGGCCCAATCATCAGCCCACTCACCCATACCGGATGATGGGGTAATTGGATAAATTGCCACAACCTCGCTGCACTTAAACGCGACATGCGCTGCTGCTTCGTTTCCATCGATCATGATTTGCTTCTTACTCATCATATACCTCTTTCTTGTTAAAATTTACAAATTACAATAAACAAATTACAAAAAATATTCAAATCTCAAATTACAAAACTACTCTTAATTGTTGTCTACTATTTATTGGGGCTTGTTTGTCATTCGTCTATTGCTTATTGTGTATTCTATAATTTTGGTCCACCCTTGACGGCCATTTCTTTACCTTTTTCATTTGTCTCAAACGCTTTAAAATTCTCAGCAAACATGATAGCTAATTTCTTAAGCGTCTCATCATAAGCATCTTTGTCTTTCCAGGCATTGCATGGATTTAAAACCTTCGCATCTACACCAGGTAAAGATTTTGGAATTTGAAAATCAAAAGTTGAAAAAACTTCAAATTCAGCATCTTCGATGCTGTCATCTAAAATAGCATCGATAATAGATCGCGTAGCATTAATATCCATACGTTTTCCAATACCATACTTTCCGCCGACCCATCCGGTGTTAACTAAATATGCCTTTGCTCCATGATCTGTCATTTTTTGACCTAAGATTTCACCGTACTTCGTAGGATGCAGCAACAAAAACGCCTGGCCGAAACCGGATGAAAATGTTGCAATAGGTTCCTTAATCCCAAGTTCAGTCCCGGCAACTTTCGCAGTATATCCGCTTAAAAATTGATACATGGCCTGATCTTTTGTCAGCTTCGCCACAGGAGGTAAAACACCATAAGCATCACATGTTAAAAAAATAATTTTCTTAGGATGCTTGCCAATAGGATTTGGTTTAACAATTTTATCAATGTGATGAATCGGATAAGAAACACGGGTATTTTGCGTCTTTTCAATTGATGTAAAATCTACATCCCCCTTGTCATTAATAACAACGTTTTCTAAAAGCGCGTCTCGCCTAATTGCATCATGAATTTCTGGCTCTTTCTCTTTAGAAAGATTAATGCATTTAGCATAGCAGCCGCCTTCAAAATTAAAAATCCCGTGATTGTCGCACCATCCATGCTCATCGTCACCGATAAGATATCTTTTAGGATCTGCTGAAAGGGTTGTTTTTCCTGTTCCGGATAGTCCAAAGAAAAGCGCGGTATCTCCCTCACCTTCTTTTTCTGCTGAGGCATTCGCTGAGCAGTGAAACGAACCGATTCCTTCCAAAGGAAGATAATAATTCATGATTGAAAAAACCCCTTTTTTGATTTCTCCGCCATACCAGCTCCCTAAAATCGCAGCTGTTTTTTCGCCAAGGTTAAAAGCCGCACAAACTTCAGTGCGCATGCCATGGGCCTCAAAATCTTTAAACGTGGCTTTGCAAGCGTTCAAAATAGTAAAATCCGGCTTGAAATTCTTAAGCTCATCTTCAGTCGGACGGATAAACATATTCTTAACAAAATGTGCCATCCAGGCAACTTCGGTTACAAGCCTTACGCAAATACGGGTTTCTTCAAATGGCCCACAATACCCATCCATAACATAAAGCTTTTTGCCGCTTAATTGCTCAGCGGCAGCTTGCTTAACAAACTTCCATGTTTCTAGCTTCATGCGCCTGTTATCCGAACCATTGTCACCGTCTTTCCACCAGACATGATCTTTTGAAGTTGACTCTTCAACGATATATTTATCTTTTGGAGACCGGCCTGTAAAACGTCCAGTATCGACAGATACAGCGCCTAAGTTGGTTAGCACGCCTTTATCAAACCCTTCTAGAGAGGGGTCCATTTCATGCTGAAACAGTTCCTCATAGGAAAGATTATGAAAGATTTCTTTAATATCTCTTATTCCGTGTTGCTCTAATATCTTATTATCCATATTTATTATTAATCTCCTTTTTCTTTAATATTTAGACTTAGATTAATATATAAAATAATCTCGAAAGTTGCAAAAATTATACCACGATTGAAATAAATTGGAAGGATAAAATGTAGCTTATTTTAAGCCTTAGTTTCAATCCCTACGCTATAAAGGGCAGCTAGCTGTTCAAATTCATCTGCTGTATAATCCGGCTTATCTAAAAGGCTACTATCTAAAATACCGCTTTGATAGCTAAACTTTTGCAAGTCATAACGTTTTGCCCCTTTAATAATTTCTAGCAAATTCTTTATATCTTCGCTCGAAAGAAACGCTTTACACACCGTTGTGCGGAAATGATAATCTAATCCGGAGGTCATGATTAAATTTATGCTTTTCAGAATATTTTTTTTATCAACTGCAATACCAGCGGATTCATCATATTTCTTCAAAGGCGCCTTGACATCCATGGCAATATAATCAATAAGCTTTTTATCAACAAACTCTTTAACTGCATCCGGATTGTTGCCGTTAGTATCAAGCTTAACAAGAAATCCTAATTCCTTGATTTTAGATAAGAAAACGCCAAGGTCTTTTTGGATGGTCGGTTCCCCACCGGTTACGACCACTCCTTGCAATTGACCTTGGCGCGTTTTAAGAAAATCGAGAACAGCTTCCTCGCCTATGGCATCAGAAAACTTTTCCGATAGCACTAAATTAACATTTTGACAAAAAGGGCATCTAAAATCACAGCCTTGCGTAAAAACAACAGCTGCGACTTTTCCCGGATAATCAATCAGGGAAAATTTTTGAAGTCCGCCTATCCGCAACATTCTGGTTTTTGAATGCGATAAGTCTTTCTTTGACTAAACTCTTCTTTTTTACCCTTATTCCACTGCTGAACCGGGCGCAGATAGCCGACAACGCGAGAATAGACCTCACAGTCAGTCTGGCATTTTGGACACGTGGCATGCTCTCCAGCGATATATCCACAGTTTGAGCAAACACTAAATGTCGGCGTTACTGTAAAATACGGAAGCTTATATTTATGACACACGGTCTTAATAAGATTCTTCAAGGCTTTGGTATCATCAATCTTTTCCCCAACAAAACCATGTAAAACCGTACCTCCCGTATAACGAGCCTGAAGATCATCTTGCTTATCTAAAACCTCAAAGATGTCATCTGAGTAACCTACCGGCAAATGTGTTGAATTTGTATAATAAGGCTCACGTCCTTCTTTGACGCATTCCTCGTTGGCGCAGACAATATCAGGGAAAGCATCCTTGTCTATGCGGGCCAAGCGATAAGAAACTCCTTCAGCCGGTGTGGCTTCTAGATTATAATTGTTTCCGGTTTCTTCCTGAAATTTTATCATCTTATCGCGCATGTAGTCTAAAACAAAACTAGCAAATGCACGTCCTCTCTCTGAAGCAATATCTTCCCCAAAAAGGTTTAGGCATGCCTCATTCATTCCCACCAGCCCGATGGTTGAAAAATGATTCTTCCAGTATTCACCGAAACGCTCTTTAACACTGCGTAAATAAAAACTGATATATGGGTAAAGATTGCCATCAGTAAATTTTTCTAAAATTTTACGTTTAATTTCAAGGCTTTCCTTAGCTAAAATCATCAATTCGTCTAAGCCTTTGAAGAATGTTGCCACATCCGAAGACGTATATCCTAAGCGCGGCATATTAATGGTAACAACGCCAATAGAACCGGTTAAAGGTGACGATCCAAAAAGCCCTCCCCCACGCTTTCGAAGCTCGCGGTTATCTATCCTTAAACGACAGCACATACTGCGAGCATCATCTGGACTCATATCAGAATTAACAAAATTAGCAAAATAAGGAATACCATATTTGGCTGTAACTTCCCAAAGTTTATCAAAATTAGGATTATCCCAATCAAAATCTTTATCAATGTTGTAAGTAGGAATTGGAAATGTAAATACACGCCCCTTGGCATCACCCTCAATAAGAACTTCCAAGAAAGCTTTATTGAACATGTCGATCTCTTCTTGAAAATCCTTATATGTCTCCGGCTTTAATTCCCCACCAACAAGAACATTTTGATCTAACATGTGCTTTGGCGGATGCAAATCGCAAGTAACGTTAGTAAATGGTGTCTGAAAACCAACGCGTGTTGGAACATTGACGTTAAAAACAAATTCTTGAAGAACCTGCTTTACATCTTTATAGGAAAGCTTATCGTAACGGATAAACGGCGCCAAAAGGGTATCAAAGTTTGAAAATGCCTGAGCCCCAGAAGCCTCGCCCTGTAGAGTATAAAAGAAATTAACAAGTTGACCTAAAGCACTGCGAAGATGCTTGGCTGGTTTTGACTCCATCTTGCCAACAGCGCCCTGAAAACCAACGGCTAGCAAGTCATGAAGATCCCAACCAACACAATAAACGCTTAATAGTCCTAAGTCATGAACATGTAAATCACCAACTGTATGAGCATCCTTGACCTCAGGCGGATAAATCTTGTTAAGCCAATAAACCTTGCTGATCTCAGATGATACGTAGTTGTTAAGCCCCTGCAAAGAAAAAGCCATGTTGGAATTCTCATTAACCTTCCAATCTGCGCGGCTTAAATATTGTTCAACGAGATTAACATTGCTTGTGGAGCTTATTTCGCGAATTTTATGATGCTGGTCGCGATAAATAATGTAGGCTTTAGCTGCCTTCTTATAAGGAGAAGAGATTAGAACCTCTTCAACAATATCCTGAACCTCTTCAACGGTTGGAGAACGATCAGTGCCAACAATTTGCTGGGCAATATTAACAACGCGAAGCATAAGCTTTTCTGCAGCAGCGCGGTTAAATTCGCCTGTAGCTTCCCCGGCCTTTTCAAGGGCACGGGTAATTTTTGCGGCATCAAAATGCTCCTCGGCACCGTTTCTTTTAACAATTTTTGTCAGGACATCGGTGATCTGCATCGGGTAAATCCCCCCTTCTTTGAGAAAATAATTTAGATGAATGGAATAAAATAACAAGTCTTCAAAATCCTAAATACATCATAGACCACTATATATTGTGTGTCAATAGCTTTTTTTTACAATATATAGTGTTAGTGGACAGACCTACAGAAAGAGCTACTTTCGGAATTGGCCATGACGAGAGGTTGTTTTTTTCTCGTCAAAAGGATGGTATTGTTTTTGTTCGAGATCGTAAACAGAAACAACATACAGACCATCAAAGGCTTTTTTAATATCATTTAAATCGCCTCTTGTCAAAGGTTTTGTTCCGCAAGGACGAAGCGGGGTGTTCAATTGGACTTCATCTGGGCTGATCTTACGGGCCAAATTAGCAATTTCCTCCACTTTATTTTTGTTTTCCTCCAGGAGCATTATCTGCAAAGCAAATTTTCCCTTAAAATCCTTTTTAAAAATATGCATCGCATCAACAAGCTGATCAAAAACAAGTGCGTCAGAAGGCTGATTCACATTTTGAAATATTTTTTCATCACTTGCATCAAGCTTGGCTAAAACAAAATCGGCAAGACTTAAATCTTGCTGTACATCAAGGCGGGTCATCAAAGAAGAATTGGTAATGACAGCGATCTTTTCTTGACGGAGAAGACGAACTTCCTTTATCATCTCGCCTAAATTTTTTGCCAAAGTTGGCTCCCCTCTTCCGGAAAAAGTAACATGATCGATTTTAACTTCAGGCAATTCTTTTATTTCATTAATAATATTTTGGGTAGGGACAAAGACTTTACGCTCGTTTGTGTGCTGCTGTGTTTTTCCTAGCTGACAATAAGTACAGTCAAAATTACAAATCTTCTCGTCACAAGAAATCGGATCAACGCCTAAGGACATTCCTAAGCGCCAAGAATAAACGGGACCATAAATATATTGATACTGACAGGACATATAAAGGAAAGTTAAAAAGAAATAAAGAAATTACTTTTTTAAAAGCTCTTTGATTTTGCCTAAAAGCTCATCTCGTTCAAAAGGTTTAGCAATTGTTTCATACCAATCTTCATCGATGTTAATTTTTAAAGACCCATGGCGTTCTTCTTCAGGCTTGACCATCGCGGTGATAAACAAAACCGGCGTTGTTTTAAATTCAGGATAATTTCTCAATACTTTGATTGCATCTGCGCCGCCCATATCCGGCAAAAGGACATCCATCAAAATAAGATCCGGGGCGACCTCTTTAGCCTTATCAATACTCTCTTTCGCTGTTTTCGCCGTTACAACTTCATAGCCGCCTTCCAAAACATCTTTTTCAAGAACTTTAAGAATATCCGGTTCATCGTCAACTATTAAAATCGTTGCCATCATCGCCCCCATTGTAAAATGATTATTGTGTTAGCTCTATTTTATCGTACGACGAAAAAACCACAAATAAATACTTATAAATCTCTATTTTGAAAGGGCAATGTTTAAAACATCATGGCGGCCTAGGACACCAACAAGCTTTTCGCCATCATAAACAGGCAGGGTATGAACATTCTTGCGATGCATAATGGCAATAGCTTTAACAACCTTATCATTTTTTTGAAGCGCAACGACCTTGCGACTAGCATACTTGCTGACAGGATCATCACCAATTTTGCCTAGTTCGTCAATGCGGTGAATACCTTTTTCAACTCCCTCTGCCATCAACCGCAAAAGATCAGTTGTTGTAAAAATACCAGCGAGTTTATTCTCATCGGTATCAGAAACAACTAAAATTCCATTAATTTGATAACGAAAAAGTAAGTGAGCGACATTGCCAACCGAGGTACTTTCTTTAACCTTAATCGGATGGTCGCACATGATGTCTTCTAGAGAAATGTTCAACATATTCTTACATTATCCTCCAGCAATCTCGCCGTTAGGTTGAAAAACTGGCAATGCCCTTGCTCCCAATTCTTTATCCATCATTAAAATACCGGCAGGCTGATTCACAACATATTTTAATTTTCCTAAAATATCAGATGGATTCTTTTCCTCTTCTACCTGTTCTGTAACAAACCACTCTAGAAATATCAGCGATGCATTGTCATTAATTTCCTTGGCTAAAGTATAAAGATCGTTGATGCTTGCTGTGACAAACTTTTCATGTTCTAAGGTCTTTTTAAAAACATCTTCAGGTGAAACATATTTTGCCGGCGGCTTATCAATAGCCTCTAAGATAACTGTGCCCCCTCTTTCATTGATATAATTAAAAAATTTCATCGCATGAGAGATTTCTTCTGCAGCCTGAATTTTCATCCATTGAGCAAACCCACCTAAATTTTCTGCCTCAAAATAAGCCACCATCCCAAGATAAAGATACGAAGAATACAACTCCTTCGTAATCTGCTCGTTCATGGCTTTTTCCATCTTTTTATCCATAAGGTTTTCCCTTTCTCGTTCTAAAATTATTCAACAACTAACGGCTTTGCATTTTCCCAAAGCCCATGAATATTGCAATAAGATGTTGCTAAAATCGTTCCCGATTTTTCTGTCTTCAGACTAACAACAGCCTGCGGAACGGTATAAATCGTAGACGTGTTCGGCCCTTGTGCTGATGCGCCATGTGAAGAAAATTCAAACTTTCCAACTTCTAAAGCAAACTTCTCACCATCCGGTAAAAAATAAACAACAATAGAACTAATATGATGCTCAGTAGTGTTCGGGTGAGCGATTTCTTTTCCAACGCCGACGGTGATAGCAACGACTTCGCCTTTTTTGACCTTTTCCGAGGCGTCAATCGAAGGCACATGTTTTTCAGCCTTCCAGTCCCCGCTTTGATAAAGCTCTTTAATGCTCATAAGTATTTCCTCCGTAAAAAAAATAGTATACTCTATTTTTAGAAAAATTTGGACATTTTTTTAGAGCGCCTTAAAGGCGCCCTAAACCATTTTTATTAGCTAAGACTCAAATCAGCTGGCTCATAATATTCTTTTGGATGCTTACAAGACGGACAAACATTAATTGGCTCGACTCCTTCGTGGATATATCCACATTTGCTGCATTTCCACTTAATTGATTTTTCTCTCTTAAAGACTGTCCCATCTTCAACCATCTTTAAAAGTTTTTTGTATCTCTCCTCATGTCTTTTTTCAACTTTAGCAACTTGTTCAAAAAAACGAGCTGCATCATCGAAGCCTTCTTCTTTAGCAATTTTAGCAAAATCAGGATACATCGAAACAGTTTCATAATGCTCACCGCCGATGGCTTCTTGTAAATTGGCAACGGTATCACCGATACCATTTAAAAGTTTAAACTCATCTTTGGCATGCTGCATTTCATTAATAGCAGTCTCCTCAAAAATACTGCCGATATAGTGATAACCTTGTTTACGGGCGATTTTAGCAAAGTAGGTATATTTGTTTCTTGCTTGAGATTCACCTGCAAAGGCAGCCTTCAAGTTCTCTTCCGTTTTTGTTCCTTTTAACTCTAACATTTTCTCCTCCTTAAATGAGCGCCTGGCTTACGAAACCATTAGGTAACGTCAAGTCAGCCGCACGAATTTATCCTTTTTTGGCTGCGGCCTAGCAGCCGAAAAAGAACTTCTCTATTTTTTTATTAATACCCTATGAAGTTTTCCGTCTTCACCTTATTCATATCGCAGCCGAGCCCTTGACAAATCGTCCTCATGGCCTCAACCATCTTAGGCGGCCCGGAAATAAAAAAAATACGGTCCTTAAAGTCCGGGATCTGGCTTGAAACCAAATCTGCGGTAATCACTCCTTTAAAATAATCTTTATTTTGAGGATTTTCCTCTACAATCGTATAAATTACCCGAATATTCTCCTTTTCTCGCCAAAGATCAAACTCGCCTTTAAAAGGAATATCATTCTCTTGTAGATTAGAATAAACAACCGCTGCATCCACAGGAAGATTGTTATAAACAATGTGTTCTAACATCGAAGTGACAGGCGTAATGCCGATGCCGCCAATTAAAAATGCAATTTTCTCAAATGCCTTGTCAAATACACAGGTCCCCATTGGGCCTTTTAAAAGGACTTCGTCTTCTTTTTTTAAATCTAAAAGTTTTTTACAAAAGTCGCTGTCACTTTTACGCTTGGTTAATTCAATGAAACCCTTCCCTGGCCTGCAGGAAAATGACAGATACTTATTAAGGCTCTTGTTGGTGCGATTCCCTTGGTCAAAAATAACCTGCAAAAATTGACCTGCGCAAAAATCAACAGGCTCTTTAGGTAAAAAACGAAAACTGCTTACAGTCTCAGTCCTATCGATGCGGTCCAAAAATGTCGCTCTGATTTCTTTCATTTAGCGTCCTTTTGGCAATCACGGCAAATACCGTAAAAATATCCTTGAAAATCTTCTATCGAATGTCCCTCAACGGCACAATTTTTTAAGACGTTGCAAACAGGCATTTCAACATCAAGAATCTTTTTACACTTTCTGCACAAAAAATGATGGTGAATCCCTTCTTTAAGCTCGTACAAAGATTTATCAAAATCAATCTTAATCTCGGAAATAATATCATTAATTTTAAAATTTTCTAAAATGGAATATACCGTCCCTAAAGAAATCGCAGGAACTTTTTTACGAGCCTTCTGATAAACCTCATCAGCGCTCAAATGCCCTTTACCGTTAAAAGCCATGTATACGCTTAAACGCTGTGGCGTTACCTTAATGTTTTTTTCTCGTAAGATTTGACTAGTCTCGTTCATGACATTTTTGCTTCCAGGTCGCCGGTGGCGAGAGATTTATAATATTGCTAACGCTAACCTCGATTAAATATTTAGGCGCAACAGGTAAATGCGCCTCATGATGCTTGTGAGACTTTTTTCCCATCCGGACGCTTTTGGCGACGCGCGTTGTAATACGGGATGCGACCTTTTTCTCCCATTCTTCCAAAATCGCTTCTTTAATTTTCACAAGAGGAATAATTTTGGCTTTTCCTTGAAGGCTGTATCCTTTAAATAGGTGCTCATCAACCGCTGTCAGGCTAATAGTTGGATTCTTTTTTAAATTGCAAAAAGTTCGATAAAGATACAGATCAATTAAAAAAATCTTTCCTGTGCCCTTAACACTGACAACGCCTTTAACCGAAGAATGAATTCTTCCTTTACTATCCAAGGTGGCCACAACAACCCCACCCTGCTTTTCAAAGAAATTTATAATATCTTTAGAAAGTTTCATTTAGTGCTGACCTTTTCCTTGATTAAAGGTAAATACTCTTCTAGGCTTTTAATTTCATCACTGTCAGGCACAAACTGGATATATTTTCCATCGGTTAAAAGCTCAAAGCCTGCGTCCTTAATTGAATCTTCAAATTCTTTAAAACCAATTTTAGACCATCCGTAAGAGCCAAATGTTAACGCAAAACGATTTTTGGTTTTAAGGCCTTTAAGATACATTAAAAGTGCTGCCATGGTTGGAAGCATTCTATTGTTTAGTATCGGCGTACCAAACAATACAATCTTAGCCGTTAAAACATCTGTGACAATATCCGAAATGTGGGCTTCTTGAAGTCCAATCATTTTAACGGCGATACCGGTTTTATCAATAAGCTCTTGGAACCGCGTTGCCATCTGACGCGTCGAATTCCACATCGTATCATAGATGATTAAAACTTTATCGTCAGCCTCATAACTTGCCCACTTTTTGTAAGCAGCAACAATGGACTCAATGTCTTCTTTTTTGCGCCAAATAAGGCCGTGTGACGGTGCGATAACATCGATGGCTAAATCTTTAATAGCCTCAAGAACTTTTAAAACTTGATTTCCGTAAGGCATTACGATGTTGGCATAATACTTAGCTGCATCTTCCATAAGAATATCGGTTCCATATTCATCTACATAACGTTCAGATGAGGCACGATGCTGACCAAAAGCATCATTAGGAAATAAAATTTTATCTTGAGGGCTATATGTTGCCATGGAGTCCGGCCAATGCACCATCGGCATAAGTAAAAACTTTAACTTTCTTTTACCGATATCTAATTCATCGCCTGTGTTGACGACCTTAAACTTCCAATCTTTTTTAAAATGGCGCTTAAGCTCTTCCTCCCCTTTAGGCGAACAAACAATTTCGGCATTGGGGCAAAGCTCTAAAAGTTTATCGATAGAACCAGAGTGATCCATTTCAGTATGATTGGAAATAATATATTGAATTTTGGCAGGATCAATAATTTCTTTAATTCTGGTAATCATCTCATCAGCGCCATAGTATTTGGCAGTGTCTATGAGCGTTGGTTTTTCATCAACGATTAAATAAGCGTTATAAGTTGAACCGGTTGGAGTTTCATAACCATGAAAATTGCGCAAATCCCAATCAATATATCCAGTCCAAAAGATATCCTCTTTAAGCTTATGCATTTTTTCTCTCTCTTTAATTTATTTTTTATTCAACAACTTCAAAGTCTTCCTTAGAAACTCCACATTCTGGGCAAACCCATGTGTCTGGAATGTCTTCAAAAGCAGTGCCTGCGGCAACACCGTTATCTGGATCACCGGCAACTGGATCATAGATATAGCCACAAACTGTGCATTTGTATTTTTTCATAAATGAGCTCCTTCTTTAAAAGTTAATATAAATTATTGAGCGAATTTATCCCAGGAAGTTCGCTTTTACTTTATGGCGAACGCCCGTGGGATTTCCTTAATCTACCTTAAAATCAAAATAATTCTTTTCTTCATCAATCCTTGCCAGAGTCAGCAAGGACGAGTTCGTCGTAATGAATCAAACGACTCACTCAGGAATGATTATTATATAGAAACTATTCCTATTGTCAAGAAAAAAATAGACACAGTTATCCGGATTGCCTAGCCTGGCAACTTGCTTTAGATTAAAAATTTTCTTTTGAATTTACTGCGCGTAGCTTAGCTGAAGATTTTTATCGCCTTCTTGAACGGCGCCAAGAAACACAGGAAGATTAACAACCGGGGTAACGCTAATAATAACTGGATAAAGTCCATTAATTTCGATATTTGAAGAGCTGGTAGCATCCAAATTAAATTCAAATCCATGGCCCTCGGATTGAATATCTATATCCAATGTATCCGCGCCAAGATCGATACCACCGGGACTACTTGATAATTCTTTATCATCAGAAAAATCAAAAAACCCGTTAGGCCCAACAAGCTCTTTTATAAATTGAGAAGCTTTTCGTTGATCAGTACCAGGTGCTCCAGAATATCCATACTTCAATGATTCTTTATACGTGTCAAAACTTTCTTTGCTATCAAGAACTAAAATAAATTGTATTTTTGCGTAATTCGCTTGAACTTGAGATCGCAAAAAGTCTCCAAGACTCTTGTAATCTTTTATTTCCCCTTTAACAGTAATGGGAGTAAAAACTTGATTATTTGATTCTACCTGCTTTTGCCTTTCTGAAATCTCTTTATCAAAATTGTGAGACCAATAAGGATCATTTAGATCAATACTTATCTGCTCTCCAAAAAGTGTTGGATGAGATTCGGTTAATGCTTGCGCAAAATCAGCTGGTGAATCATAAAAAACAACTGCATTCCTAAAATGTCCTGGTCGCACACCTTTAAAAAATTCGTTCATCTTCTCAACCTGCTCTTTGGTAACAGTCGAAGAAACAGTTTTAATCTTAGAATTAAAATCTACCGTTTCACTGGTAAACGCAGGAACATTATTAAAATACTCATCCCATGTATAAATAAACTTTTCAAAGAATTCATCGCCTTGAGCGAGGTTAGATCTTTTTCTAAACTGACGCAGCTGCGTATCGACAATATACCAACCATCGATGACAACAACAACATGATTAGCTGTTTTCATGCCCTCAACAATATTTTGAGTATCCTCTGGAATATAAAAATCCATCTTTTTAAAATCATGATTCGTCATTAACTCCGTGTTTTCACGATAACTTCGCATGATATCGTCGCTTGCTCGCTGACATTGATTCCAATCATAATCATTGAGAACAGGGTATCGGCTTGCCGTGACATCAGCCAATTGCTTAAACTGTTCAACCGTCCAATAATTTTCACCCATATTCGACGAACTCTTTTTTGGAGTTAATTTATACGCATCATTCGGAACGACAGGACCAAGCGTATGAGCTGGAAGCTTTAAGAAAACAGTCTCAATGTTAAAATCATTTAACATTTCTTCGCTTTGCAAAAACTGAGAACTCTTAGGCCCCGATTGCTCCATCTTAATCGGATAGTTAAATACAATTTCAGCATCATCAGACAAGTATTCCTTAAATTTTATTAAATAATTAGCAAGATTTTCGGCAGAAGCCACATGCCGAAATCCCATGTGACCTGCAAGCACATCCACCTTAAGACCATCTTCTTCTAAAAGTTTAAAAAGCTGACGAAAATCAGCAAAATAAAATGTAATACGAGGATCTGCAAAAACCCAATTTGGATCAAAGATGTCTCCCACGCCGATAAGCTTTATATTTGTGATTTCCGACGGAATTTGTCTAGCAATTTCATTAAGCGCTTCAGGGTTAAGCACGCCCGCATCCACATAGACAATGTCTTTTTTTTCTGAAGCATTTTTAGCACGTTCAATTAAATCAGAAACAACATCAATCTGTAAATTTGAATTAAATATATCCAAATCTGTACTCGTATACGTATAGCCCTGTTCTCCTAGCGTCGTCTCACTAAAATCAAAAACACCTTGAGGCTGATCCTTTTTTCCTTCAATAATAATATATCGATTTTTATTTTCCAATAATCTTTTCAACTTTTCGCCCTGATCCTTGCTTTGCACCAAAGTTTTTATGGCTGGAGCGTTGCGCCCGGAAGAAATCTCAAATACTTGCGACTGCTCTGATATTCTACCATAAACCTCATCTGTATATTCTTGTGCGCTAACTGGTATATATCTTCCAAAGGGGATTTCACCGGATTGAATGTTGCTCCACAAACCAATATTTTTAGCATTCTTAGCTAGAATAACGTTTTTGAGCAACGGGGCAATTTCTTCCCAAAGAGCCCTTGTAATCATTCCCTCGCCCTTTTCTCCAGATTGGGAAACTTCCGTTACCATTACATTCGCACCCATCGATCCAAATCTTTTTTCTATCGTCAAAAGATAGTCTTTGTCATTAAATTCAAAATATATTGTATTTTCGCCCAAATGACGAATCTTAATCGTCCCTATTTTCTTATCCCCAGACTTTTTCCTATTATGACCAATCAATCCATCTTTATCTGAAACAAATTCTCCATACTTGCTACTTGCTATTTCAACAAAAAGAGGAAACAATCCCCCTGGATCGTCCTTGGCAAATGCAAGAAATTGCTCAAAAGAAACAACAGTTGATCCGCTTAAGAAATGCCTGATTTGAGAAACGACGCTAGGATCTCCACCTTTCCACAAAACTTTTCCAATGTCTGTCTCGACGCTAACAATAACATTGATATCTTTTCTAAGGTCCTTAAAATAATTTAGGATTTTATTGACAGATTCAATGTCTATCTCCAAATCTTTCTCTCCTTTGAATACTTTAAGAAAAAGGTTAACTTTTTCTTCATCATATTCTAATGCTTCCCAAATATGCTGAACTAAAAAACGATAGCCAATAGCATTTGCTCTATCATTATTCTCGGCAACTCTTCCCTGCTCGTTAAAATCTAAAGTTTTTAACTGCTCCACTAATTCTTTTTGATAATCAGGATCCTTCATATATTCGGTGTAAAGCACTTGATTCAAATCATAAGTCTTTAATTTCTTCATACCCCCTTTAATACGCTTGGCTAAAGTAGGATGAATCTTGATCTCTGCAGGATCTTTAATCTCGCTTTCTAGATCAATTGCATCTAAAAGCAACTGACTCGCTTTAAGGACTTCTTCTTCTGTTGGGTTCTGTTTATACATCAGCTGTGAGTTTGCCTGAATATCAACAACAAAAAAATCCTTTTGCCCTTCTAGTTTCATTACCTGCAATTGATATCCATGATGATCGCCAGTTGTCTTACCAAATTTCTTTTGAACAGCATCAGAGTGGTGTATCCCTTTATGAAAATAAACTTCTCCAGTTTTAATATCCACAATTGCCTTAATCCCCGAATAATTACTAATTTGATCTTCTTTATATTTTCTAGCTATATCAGCAGGAACTTTTAGCGGTACTCTTAGTTGTGGTAGATTATAAGAATTGAGCTTATCTGAAAATTTCTCCTCGATGCCTTCTATGGCAGGAGAGCTTACCCTGACAAGATTTTTGTTTGTTTGAGCATACGGGACAAGGCTATATTCATAATCCCTATTTTCATCCTCTAAAATGATTTTAACCGGTATCTCCGTAAGGGGTTTTGCGTTAATCTTAATTTCTTGATTTGTTTTTCTAACCGTAGAAACAAACAGTGCGATTTCTTCAACACCTTTTTCAGGGTCATGTTCAATATTCTTTGGTTTAATACGAATATCGGCAACGCCTAAATTTCTCATCTCATCAAAAATTTTCTCATAAAATTTAATAACTTCGCGCCCTTTGTCCGTATTTGGAAATGTCATTTCAAAATTAAAAGTTCCATCAAGGGCTAAATTTTTATTAAACAAATTTAGCCAAATAGCAATAGGATCCGGATCGTATTGCGCAACAAACATTGACATAATCAAATCCATCTTAATAGGGTTACCCTTATCATCAAGGAATTTTACTGTCTTAATGTCCTCTTTTTTAAAAACAAAAGGTTTTTCAGGTCTTAAATAATCATCTACATTTTTGCCCGGATGCATCACTAAAAATCTTGCACGCCCATCAAGAGTCATTGTCTGGGAATTAATATTATTAAGATCTGCCCCAAAAACTTCAACAGCCTCTGGTCCAAATGTCTTTTTGCTTCTTACTCTTCGAATAGAACCTATATCTTCATGTCGAGAGCTTATCTCCTGTCTATACTCATCCAAACTTTTATTTCCATACTGTTCCAAAATTTCTATCAATGTCATCCCCGCTCCACACCCTGCGTCTAAAACACGCAAAGGTCTACCGCGCTCAATGCGGTGAGTTTCGCTAGAAAATCTTTTTAAAAATAGAGCTAAGGGATCTCTAGCTTGTGCTTTCTTAAACCTAAGATCAGCTTGATTGAGCCACCAATCATAATTTTTTATTCCACGAAATGCCGTATATTCCCTCTGGCGCGACAACAAGTACTTCTGACTTTTTTGTAACGGTTTAGTTTCCAGAGTACTTGAAACCTGACGTAATTTCGCAGGAGAACAGGCGCTCGTTACCTCGCCGATATCTCCAGTTGGCCGAATTATATCTTCTGTTTCGCCTAGCGAAAATCCACCTGAGAAATATTTGCGCGGAACATTACGCTGTTCGTACTGATCGTATTCAACTTTAACAAAATCACACACACCTTTTTTGAATGCATCAAGATATTGATTATAAATTTTTTCTCCAGCCTCTTTATCTTCACCATCTACACCAGCAATCTTGGCCTTGTTGCTGTATTTCTGATTTAAAATAGAATTTTTAAGAGTATTTTTAAACCATGTTGCCAGAATCAAAGAATTATAAATTTGACGAAGATTCGCAAAATTTTTGCCGTTGTTGACTTCCCTCTCAATTTGAGGCAAAACAATCTCTCGGACAATCTTAGAAGATAAATTACTAACCTCTTTTGTTTCTTTAGCTTTATCTAATTTTGCTCCTATCTTTTGATTATCCAAATTATTCTCAAGAGACAAATAATCTTCCTCCAGCATAACCTTAAGATAGCTGCTAACAACAAAAGCATGAGGTCCATTTTCATAAACAACAGCCTTTTGCGGCACAATCCAAACCTTATTAAAGGTATTAACGGGTATCTGCGTTGTTCCGTATTTCTCAAAAGCTTCTTTGTAAATTCGATCCCAAAATCTCTTGCCCAATTCATCTTCTGGGTAAATAAGCGACGCTGTAATTTGTTTTAAAATATAGTCTTGAGCCAAAAGGTCTTGGCCCATTTCTGTTTGACCAAAGGCATCTGGGACAATGCGGTCTTCTTCGTAGGGAGAAAGGTTGACCCAAAGCTCTTGCTTTGGAATCGTTATAGATGCCAAGAAATATTTGATGAGTTTTTCACTCTCTTTTTTAAACTCTTGATCGCTTAAAGAGGTGTCTCCAATATCCATAATAAAATCAAGCTTAAAAGGATTTTTAGGATCAACTCGTACGCCTCGAAGCAAAACAGGTGAAAAGCTTGGCGTAAGCGTGATCATAGCCCCAGGCGCAGGCAAAAAGCTTAAAGATTGCGCAAAAGAAGCCGAAGGCATAATCATATTGGCTAAGAATGCAAACATCACAAACCAGCTAAATAATTTATGATAACGTTTTGTTTTAATATATTTATACATATACATAATTACTCTATAAATTTTATTTTTAAGTCCACCCTAACGCATAAAGTATATACTAATATATTAAGAAAAAAAGGGCATTTGGGCCCTTTTAAGAAAGCGTTTGCATGAAGATATATGTTACGGAATGCAGCGCTCGTAAGCTATTTGTCCAAATTAATACCAAACTCAAAGAGTGTCGGGAATCCTAATAATATTAGTAAGATTTATATTATTTGGGGAGACTTGAGATTTCTCAATTCGCCCCAAATATAACACATAATCTTTAATATTGCCACTTTATGCCAATTTTTTTAAAATGGTCATCACAAGACACCAATTTATAAAAACTTACTACAAAAAGTTGCTCCAATAAACGCTGTAAACCATAAATAGCGAATATCCACCCAAATAGCTAAACGCCGTTAAAAAGAAAGAAGAAGAGCGGTTTGAAGAAAATTCTTCAAACCGCTCTTCTTTAATACAAATATTAATATTTGTTATGCTTTTTTCTTGTCGCTTTTTTTAGGAATAACAAGCCACATGGCCAAATAGCCGACAATACCCCATCCAATTGTTAAAAGGGCAACCAGAACAAATAAAAGACGAAAAAGCGTCGCGTCTTTTTCAAAATATTCTGCTATGCCTCCGCAGACTCCACCGATTTTCTTGTCTTTCTCTGATAAATAAAGTTTTTTAACCTTTCCTGTCATAATATTTTCCCCTATTTTAATGCTTGTTCAATGTCTGCTAAAATATCGTCAATGTGTTCAATGCCGACAGACAACCGGATAAAATCAGGCGTTACCCCTGTTGCCAGCTGTTCCTTTTCTTCCAATTGCTGATGTGTGGTGCTCGCCGGATGTATCGCCAAAGTCTTAGCGTCACCGATATTGGCCAAATGCGAAATAAGCTTTAAGGAATTAATAAAATTCTTCCCTCCTTCGAGCCCATCTTTAACGCCAAAACCAACAAGCGCCCCAGCCCCATGAGGCAAATATTTCTTAACCTTATCTTTTTCCGGGCTTGAATCAAGCCCAGGATAAGTAACCCAAGAAATCTTAGGATGCTTTTCTAAAAATTGTGCTACAGCTAACGCATTCTCACAATGCCTTGGCATTCTCAAATGAAGCGTCTCAAGCCCCTGCAAAAGTAAAAAAGAATTAAAGGGTGACAGCGCCGGGCCTAAATCACGTAAAAGCGTCACACGTGCTTTAATAATGTAAGCAATGTTGCCTAAAGGTTTTAAGGCCTCTACAAAATTAATTCCATGATAGCTTGGGTCCGGCCCAGCAATCAAAGGAAATTTACCGTTAGTCCAGTCAAACTTTCCGCTATCTACAATAACGCCGCCGATGGATGTACCATGGCCGCCAATAAACTTCGTCGCTGAATAAACAATAATATCTACCCCAAAGTCAAAAGGCTTAATCAAATATGGCGTTGCTGTATTATCAACAATAAGCGGAATCCCATTTTTATGAGCAACTTTTGAAAGTGCCTCAAGGTCTGTAACATTCAGCTTTGGATTGCCAACTGTCTCGGCATAAATCGCCTTTGTCTTTTCAGTAATTGCTTTTTCAAAACCAGCAATATCATCGCTTTTGACAAAGTTAACTTTAATGCCAAACTTTTTAAGTGTATGCGCAAAAAGCGTATAGGTTCCACCGTAAAGATTGTCAGCGGAAACAATCTCGTCACCATTCTGGGCAATATTTAAAATAGAAAGAGTTATCGCGGACATGCCGCTTGCAGTGGCCAGAGCCCCTGCCCCACCTTCCAAAGCGGCAACACGTTTCTCTAAAACATCGGTAGTCGGATTCATTAGCCTTGTGTAAATATTGCCAAATTCTTTAAGGGCAAAAAGATTAGCTGCGTGCTCAGTGTCCTTAAAAAGATACGATGTGGTTTGATAAATCGGGACAGCCCTTGACCCTGTTGTCGGGTCAGGCTCTTGGCCTGCGTGGAGCGCCAAAGTTTCTGGTTTTAAATTTTTATTTTCGATTATTTTACCCTCCATTATGCCTTATTTAACAATGGCATCATTATACATATAAAAAAGATTTTTGGCAAAAAATGTATTCTTGCCCTATTTAATGCCCATCTTCCTCAAAATCGCCATCATCGGACACCATCCGGTAAAAGCAGACTGAAAAAGATTAAGCCCGACAAAGGCCGTAAACCACAACCAGTGAATATCGACTTTAACCGCTAAGACAACGCTTAAAAGAATAAAAAATCCCGCGACGCCCCGTAACATTTTTTCTATCATTTTTATACTCCTTAATAATGCCCAAGCTTACGAAGCAAAAGTGAGTGTAAGCTTTCAGGCCAAATTAATCCCGTGCGCGAAACGCATCGGGATAAATGATATTAATTATTTCTGCGTTGATCCTGGCTGTTTGGGCCAAAATTTCCTTAATGTTAATTTCTTCTAAAAGCTATATCTAACACGCAGATACATATTTTTATTTTTTTTCATTTGTCCAAACGCAGTATGCTCATCTTCGCCCCAAGGAAGATTCGCCCCTAAAGTTGTTCTCCATCTATCGGTAATATCGTAGCTGACCGAAGGCCTAATATAACCATCATTATCCGTCGGTGAATAAAACGTAAAAAGCGACACACGAACAGTTTGATTCTTAAATAATTTAGTAATGCGATTAGCGAGAAGATGGCGATGTTGATCCCAGCGGTAATCCTGACTCAAAAGATTATCACGATATTTCGCATAATTCATCATCTGCTCATAAAGATACTGAAAACCAATTTTAAAATCATTGCCTAAATCTTTTTCATATCCGCTCATCACCTGCAATTTAGAATTAGCAACCGTTCTCTTCACCCCTAAAGGATCCTCTCGTGAATAGTTGTAACCGACCTCAACGTTTCCTATGCCGCTTGCAATAGGCCCGCGCAGGCTTGCTCCATAAACATCGCGCTTCTCGTGATAAAGCTGACGCAGAGCTTCATTTTTATAACTTTCAGGATTTTTGTTATAACCCCAAAAACCATAAAATGCCAATTCATTGCTGCCAAGGCCCTTATAAACCCGCAAGGCGTATTCCGTATTTGATAATTGAAATGGCGGTGAAATAATATGTCGGTCAGAATTTCTTCCGGCAATACCACCTTGAAAACTATCGAAAAAAGAAAGCCTGTCCCCTTTTGGCAACGTGTTAGGCGTAAAATATGGAATCATAACAAAGTCAATATTAGCAAATTTTGGATAAAAAGAAGTTTTAATAGCATCCGATGGTTTCTTCAAATATTCATCATCACGTCCGGCATAAAAGGATTCATAATCCTTAGGAAACTGATCGTTAATAAAAAGGTAATCTCCTGTTCCCCAGGTTAAAACTTGACGCCCGGCTTTTAAATCCATAAAACGAAAAGGGCTTAGAAGAACATTAGCTTCTCTTAAATCAAAGTCTGTTTTTCCCGAGTAATACCAATCTACAAGAAAATCGCCCCGAAAATTTAAAACCGCACCTTTATTCGCTAAATAGTTTTCCCCGGAAAAATAATGAGTCAGCTTAAGCTGAAGGCGTTGCTCAAGGAGGTTATAGTTATCTCTCTTGGTGTTATCATCGCTTAGCTTGAGGCCATAATCAAATTCAACAAACCCATGAAGCTTTGGCAATGCCGCAAAGGCAAGCTGAGGAACAAAAATAGCAATAACAAATAAAGGTAGAATCTTCTTCATATCACTGAATCCATTGCATGGCCGGCCGCCTTAAATAGCGTTCGGTAAAAACATTATCTTCTATGCCGACATCATAGCGAACATTTGTAAATTCCATAACTGTTTGTCCTCCGCGTGCAACATCGACAGAGCGAGACTTAACAACCGTTGGATGGCCATCAATATCTTTTACGTCTAGCGCCTCTATGGTGCGCATAAGATTACCATCTGCATCATAATACTCGGCCTTCATAGGCATAAAATTTCCTTTATCAATCAAAACAATATAATAAGAAAATTCAAGACCCTTCGTATCTTTAGGCATATTTTTAATCTTGTAAGAGTTTTCCTCTTCGCCTAAAAGCTCATGTGTGTCAGCTTCGGTGCCTCGCCCGGAAACATCTTCGTAAACAAAATGCGACCCTACAAAGCTTGAACGTTTATCACTAGCGGCGATGCGGCGGACCAAATCTAAAGCCGGCAAATAAAGCCAACGGTCATCATCTTTTCCAATGTTTTTCCAAACCATATAGACCATTTTTTCAACATCCGTTGGCTTCTTAAAATATACATAAAACTTTTGCTCTGCCCCTTCTTTGACTGTCTTTCGCAAAATACGGAATTCGCGATTTCTTTCTCTTCCCTGAGAGTCTGTAATCGTCATCTTAGCGTCTGAAATTCCGTCCTTACCTGCATAATAAGAAACCATATTTGCCTTTGAAACAATCTCGTCTGCGGTTTGAGCAAAAGCAGAACCAGCCATTAAAAATAAAACGCCAGCAAGGATTAATATTCTTTTCATTATTTATTCCTTTCGGTTAAACAAATTTTTCTTTTTGAGGCAAAATAACACAGGCCTGAAAAAGCAACAATGACCCCAATTATAATAAATGTTATTGGCTTCCACCCGGCTGCCGTATATCCAAACAATACATACGCAACTGCGCAGGCAACAAATAAAGCGATGAGCATGCAATTTGAGCATTTACAGCTTAACCGCTTATCGCTTTCTTCAAAAATCCATGCCGGTCGAAATGAAACAATTGCCGGCAAGATAAATAATGTTGCGATAGATGAGACCGCCATAATCGCAAACATAAAAAATCCAACAGTTTTATAAGGAACTAACGGAGCTGCCAAAAGTGGCAAAAATCCGATCGCCACCACAAGCGCATTGCGAATAATCGCACGTCCGGGCCCTGCGAACATTTCTTTAGCAGTTTCCTCCCAGGTCTTCTTTTCATGATAGACCTCGGTAGTCCGTTGAATAAAGTGTATTGCAAAATCAATCGAGAGCCCCAGAGTTAATGCCGAAAGAACAGCAACCGGCATATCATAATCTTTTCCAAAAAATCCTAAAAGACTATAAATAAAAATAATCGTTACCGTCAAAGGAATCATAGAAATTAGCGCTTTTATCGGTGAACGGAACAAAAAGAGCATCATAAAAAGAACAATGACAAAACTTCCTAAGAAATTCTTAAGCATACCGACAACCATATTATTTTGCCAAATAACATTAATATAAGTCAAGCCTGCCCAATGGGACGTCAAAGGATAAGGCGGTGGGTTATCCTTAATATACTGGCGGATATCTTTGACAACAGCATCCATGTCTTTGTTATCCCCGCTCTTTAATTGAACCCAGATATTCAGCTTAGAATAATTCGGTGTTGTCATATGCCAAAGATCATCAGGCTTATGTGAATTCTCAAAAGAAATCAAGCACTGAGCTACGGCCTGCTTCGTTTTTGGAATAATATTATTTATCCTGTCTCCTCCTAAAAGCTCGTAATAAATTTTCTTGATGATATCCGCAAGCGACGTGGTCTTGCCAACATAGCCGGTTTCCATCAAATTGCTTTGAAGCTTTTCAACATAATGGAGCATCTTTGGCTGGATAAAAATTTCATCGTCTTTATTCTCAGCTTCTAAAACAAAATAGGCCTCATACGTTCCGGCAAAATGCTCATTTAGAACCTTATCCGCCACACGAATAGGATGCTTCGCCTCAAACCAGCGCACCGGATTGTCATTAACCTGAATGTGGCTAATACCATAAAACGAGATCACAACTAAAACAACCGTAACAGCCAAAACCGGCTTGAAGTGTCGAGTTGCGACAATTTTAATAATTCGTAAAACCTTATCAAGAAAAACAGTCTTCTCTTTCTTGTCTGCATGCCCAAACTTTAAGAAATGCTTAGCATTCATCAGCATCACATAGGCAGGAATCAAAGAAATTGTCAAAACCCAGGCAATCAAAACGCCTAAGCCAACAAAAATACCAAAAACCTGAACCGGCGGTATCGGCGAGAACGACAAGGAGAAAAACCCAACCGCAGATGTGAGCGATGTAAAAAGCATCGGAGAAAAAAGCTCATCTAAAACAAACCGCATTGTTTTTTGCTTATCATTAAAAAGATGATATTTGTCAAAAAACTCACTTAGAATATGTACAGAATCTAAAACGGCTATAGGCATTAAAAAGATTGGAATCATCGAACTCATGATATGAACCGGAAAACCAAATCCGATTAAAAGCCCCATGGTCACTACTACTGTAGCCATCGCCACTAGCATAGGCGCCACAATTAATGAAACGGATTTAAAGAAAAACCACATTAAAAGAAAAATAACTAATCCTGCCAAAGGCGCGGAAATTGCCATCTGCTTAAACATTTCAACGCCAAACTGGTCATTGGCAATCGGCAAGCCTGTATAATGAAATTCCTCTTCACCAGGGTATTTTTCGACAATCTTCTGAATTGCCTGCTTCACTTCATAGCTTATGTCCTTTTTCTCAATGGGGATATAAAGCGCTAAAGCCTTACCGTCTTCAGAAACAAGACTTCCGTGAAACATGGGATTGTCTTGCGCTTCATCGCGAACCAAAAGAGCCTCCTGTTGATTCTTGGGAGGAGCCTCCATCAACCAATTAAACCTTACCGTACCAACACCGGCTTGCTGAATATTGTCTTTTGTGGACGGAGCAATAATCTCTGAAGCAATTACACCATCAACTTTCTTAATTTCTTCGGTAATGTTATAAATCTTTGTTAAAGTCTCAATATTAAAAACGCCGTTCGGATCTTCATTATTTATAACGCCGATAACAACAAGGTCGTATATCGCAAATTCTTTTTTCATCTCTCGGTTAAAAACACGCACCGGTGCATCAGAGGGAAGCATATTTTCTGGGTCTGTATCAACTTTGATGCGCGGATATTGAATAAGCGCAAGAATTGCAAAAGCCGCAATAATCCAAATAAGAACTTTAGGCTTACGGATAGAAAATTCAACAAATCTTTTAATCATTTTTATCTCCTTCTAACTGACAGTCTTTGTTACTTTTGGAAAAATTTTCTCAAACGGCCACATAAGAATTCCACCATCCATAACCTTAACATTTGAAAATCCTGCAGATTTTAAAATCAAAGCTGCTTCATAACCACGTAAAGAAATCTTACAAAAAGTAATAATTTCCTTATCCTTAGGAAGCTCATCAACTCTGCGTCGAAGCTGCCCCAAAGGAACAAGAATAGAATCTTTAATTTTTGCCTCATTGTATTCTTCAGGACTTCTGACGTCAAGAAGAACAATATCTTCACCCTTGATAATCTTCTCGTAAACTTCATCAGGAGTCAACGATTCATACATTCCGTCAATCTTATTACGGGCAATGTTAGCTGCCGTAAGAATATTATCCATAGCCGGAGAATAAGGCGGAGCATAACATAAATCCAAGTTTGCGATTTGATCAACTGTCATCTTTGCCGTAATAGCTGTTGCCGCTACGTCGATTCTCTTATCGACAGCTCCCGGCCCAATCGCTTGAAAGCCTAAAAGACGCCGACTCTGGCGGTCAGCGATTAATTTTATAAAAATAAGTTTTGCGCCAGGATAAAAATGTGCCTTATCCGGAGCAGGACTTAAAAGTGAAACAACGTCAAACCCTTCTTCTTTGGCCTGCGCCTCGCCCAAACCTGTACGCCCAACATTAAAGTCAAAAACCTTGCAAACTGTTGAGCCTAAGACCCCCGGAAAACTATCATGCCTCCCACAAATATTATTCGCAGCAACACGTCCTTGTTTGTTTGCGGTTGACCCTAAAGGGACAAAGCAGGGTTTTTCTGTCAATAAATCGATAGATTCGACACAATCACCAACCGCAAAAATATTTGGATCACTAGTTTGCATTTGCTCATTGACAGTAATCCCTCCTGTTTTTCCAACTTTAAGCCCACTTTCTTTTGCTAAAACAGTATTCGGTCTAACTCCAACTGCACTAATAACAAAATCACACGCTATTCTTCCTTTGTCCGTCATCACAGCGCTGACTTCTTCACTCCCTTCGATAGCCTGAACAGTTGTCTGGGTCTTAATCTTAACACCTTTGGCCTCCATATGCCTGACGACATGAACTGCCAGCTCTTTATCCAACATAGGAAGAATTTGAGGAAGTCTCTCAATAATTGTAACGCGGGCACCTCTCTCAGCTAAAGCTTCTGTCACTTCAACACCAATTAAACCTCCTCCAATAATCACAACGTCTTTAGCCCCACCGTCGTCTAACATAGCTTTAATACCCTCAGCATCTTCGATGGTTTGCAGCGTAAAAACATTCTTAAGCTTTATACCTTCGACCGGTGGAATAACAGGACGAGCTCCTGTGGCAAGGACAAGCGTGTCATAGGAAATTTCTTTTTCCTCTAAGGTCTCATAATCCTTAACGAAAATTTTCTTTAATTTAGCATTAACTGATATAACTTCCATTTTATTAAAAACTTTAACGTTCTTAACTTCATGAAAAAAGATGGGATCACGTACTGCCCCGATAGCCGTGCACATTAATTCTTTCTGATCTTCAACTACCCCTGAAATATAATAAGGAAGGCCGCACCCGGCATAAGAAAGAAATGTCCCCTTTTCAATAAGTATAATTTCTGCATCCGGACAAAGTCTGCTAATCTTTGATCCAACTTTTGGCCCAGCAGCAACGCCCCCGATAATTACAATTTTTTTCTTTTGGCTCATCTTTTTAGTATCCTCTCTAAAAATTAGTTAACAATAACATTTTTAAGCATTTCATGTTCTTCAGGGCCAACCCTGCCTCCCATAATTTCAGCAATTTTACCTCCGAGCATTCTTCCCATGAGGCCTGTATTCATTTTTGAAACCATTACGCGTCCGTCATCTGTCTCCCAGACAGAAAAACTACAAGGCATTAAGCAAGAAACAAAACGAGAAGATTCACTCATCAAAATTTCTTTTGCGTAAATTGCCCTGCAGAGCTTAATTCCTGCAACCTTGACTCCAAAGTCTTCACCTGTTTTACTTTTTATTTCTTCACTCATCATGTCCGTTCCCTTATGATTCCATCCAGCCTTTTTGATACTCTCTTCAATGTGACGAATGGTCTCATAAAAATCATACTTACTTTCTTTGGAAACAATCATCATTTTTGGTATTAAAATAAAAATAGAAAGTCCTGCAAAAACGACCCCAGAAATAAACAAAAGAATAAAACTTATTATTGTATTCATTGCTTTTTTCCTTTCAAAATTTATAAAATTTTATTTATTTTTTCCTCTAAAGATTCTTTAGGAAGAACCCCTACAACATTATCAACGACCTTACCACCTTTAAAAAAGAAAAGGGACGGAATAGAAGAAATTTGATATTGAGTGGCCAACCCAGAGCTTTCGTCAACATTAATTTTCCCAATTTTACATTTTCCTTCATACTGGTCAGATAATTCTGCCAGAATCGGAGCAACCATACGGCATGGTCCGCACCAATCTGCAAAAAAATCAACGATGACGGGTTGTTCAGATTCTAAAACTTCTTTTGTAAAATTCTCATTACTTAAGTGTAAAATAGGCATCTTGCCCTCCTTATGTTTGTTTAAAAATATTTATAATCTTTTCTACATCCTGGTCAACAACTCTGTAGCAGGTTTCAACTCCCTGCTTTTGCGGAACAAGAACTCCGGCATTCTTTAAAATTCCTAAATGCTGCGAAACAGTTGATTGCGGCAACTTTAAATTTTTAACAATTTTTGAGACGTTGCACTCATGACGCAAAAGACCTTCAACCATCCTTAGTCGAACCGGATGCCCCAAAGCCTTTAGCATTTCGCTTTTCTTTTTATAGTTCATCTTCAGCTCCTAAAATTAAGAATAAAAAACTATTTAATCAATCGTGATATTACGATAATACGATTAATTTGTCAAGAATATTTTTTAGAAAAGAAAAAAGGCCAGTCCCCGCTAACAGTGGGAACTGGCCTTTCTCTTATCTATATGTCTGTTTAATCCCTAAAGCTTTGTTACATTCTTAGCTTTAAGGCCTTTGTCGTCTTTTTCAACTTCAAATTCTACGTCTTGCCCTTCCTCTAGTGACTTATAACCGTCCTCTTGGTTAATTTCACTAAAATGCACAAAAACATCTTCACCGCCTTCAGAAGATATGAATCCATATCCCTTTTTGGCATTAAACCATTTTACTTTTCCTTTTGTCATTACTTCCATCCTTGTAAAGCGATTCTGAAAATAAACTTTTTTAAAGCCTTATCCTCCAAAAACTTAACCTTTTTTTCACTTTACCCTAGAGAAATCTTTTTGTCAATAATCATTCATTGAAAAGTATTTCTTTTTGAAAATCTTTTCAGAGGAATTAAGAATATATTTTTAGTTAACAAATGCGTGGCAGCTGACCGCCGGAAAGCATGTCAATTATGCGGAGGGTTCCAATTTGATTTTGCATTATAACATCAGCATTCTTATCTTTTTTTACATATCCGATTATCCCAGCCCCTTTTCCTTGGGGATGGCTCATCATAACCTTTAAAACCTTATCTGCGTCTTGAGGTGGTACAAAACAAATAAAGCGGCCTTCATTAGCTACATAAAGCGGATCTAATCCTAAAATTTCACAAGCAGCATTTACATCTTCACGAACAGAAATCTTTTTCTCTTCAATTTCAATACTCAACCCAGAAGTCTTTGCGATCTCAACTAGTGATGTAGCCAATCCTCCACGCGTTAAATCGCGTAAACACTTTATCGAAGCCTTTGTATCAAAGATTTTCATGACCAAATCTGATAAAGAGGCTGCGTCACTTTTAATTTCGCTCTCAAATGACAAGCCCTCCCTGACCGCCATAATCGCAATTCCATGCCGTCCAATATCTCCGCTTAAAACAATAACATCACCCTCTTCAATCGACTGAGGTAAAATTTCTCTGTCATGCTCTATAATCCCAATGCCGGTTGTATTAATAAAAATTCCGTCTGCTTTTCCTTTATCAACAACCTTAGTATCACCAGCTACAATCTGAACACCTGCATCTTGCGCTGCCTGCTGCATCGAATTTACAACGCGCCAAAGTGTTTCCATGGGCAATCCTTCTTCTAAAATAAACCCTGCTGTAAGATACTTGGGTCGAGCTCCGCACATAGCCAAATCATTAACCGTACCATGAACAGCCAAAGAACCAATATCGCCTCCCGGAAAGAACAACGGATAAACCACAAAAGAATCTGTTGTCGTTGCTATTTTACCACCAGAAATATCTAAAACAGCCCCATCATGCGCTTGGTCAAGTATTGGATTCTTAAAAACAGCGTGAAATATCTTTTCAATAAGCTGATGCATCAAAACTCCTCCGCTTCCGTGAGCTAACAATACTTGCGGATAATCTTTAATCGGAATCGGGCAGCTTAATTGGAAATCTTTATCTTTTTTCATTTTTGTTTCCGGTAACGATAATATGCAGAACACGCTCCTTCTGTAGAAACCATCGGGGCGCCTAAAGGATGCTCAGGTCGACAGATTTTTCCAAAAGCCTCGCACTCATAAGGTTTTTTGACGCCTTGCAAAACAAGCGCGCTAATGCATTCTTTTGGTTCATGTGTCTCTATTCCTTCAAGAGGAAAAATTTTCTCAGCATCAAAAGCGGAAAATTCTTCTTTTAAAACAAGACCACTTTTAGGAATCTCTCCTATGCCGCGCCATTTACGCACAGCAACATCAAATACTTTAGAAATAATTTCTTGAGCAGACTTATTGCCGCCCTCGTGAACTGAACGCGCATATTGATTCTCAACTTCACAGCTACCCTGTTCAAGCTGCTTAACGCACATATAAACACCCTGTAAAATATCAATAGGCTCAAAACCTGTAACAACAATTGGAACTTTATATTTCTTTGCTAAAGGAAAATATTCATCATAACCCATAATTGTACAGACATGACCAGCGGCCAAAAAACCCTGTATGCGATTTAAGGAAGATGATAAAACAGCTTCCATCGCAGGTGGCACAAGAACATGGGAAACCAAAAGAGAAAAATTTGTAATTCCCTCTTTTCTAGCTTGATACGCTGCCCAGGCATTGCCGGGGGCTGTGGTTTCAAACCCTATCGCAAAGAAGACAACTTTCTTGCTAGGATTTTCTTTTGCAATCTTCAAGGCATCTGCCGGTGAATAAACAATGCGCACATCGCCTCCTTGGGCCTTTACAGTCAGCAAATCTTTTTCACTTCCCGGAACACGCAACATATCTCCAAAGGAGCAAAAAATAACATCATCTCTCAGAGCAAGAACAATGGCCTTATCAATCGATTCGAGTGGTGTTACACAAACAGGACAGCCCGGCCCGTGGACAAGTTCTATTCCTTTAGGCAAAAGCGTATCAAGACCAAAACGGATAATACTATGTGTCTGGCCTCCACAAATTTCCATAATGGTCCAAGGCTTTGTAGTAATCTTGGCAATGCCTTTAGCTAGATTCTTTGCATCTTGCGCATAACGATATTCATCCACAAACTTCATTGAGCGTCTCCGTAAAGTTCATCAATTTCTCTAAGATACTCAAAAGTTTTCTTCGCTTCTTCTTCATCTAGCTGGCTAATAGCAAAACCGGTATGAACAATGACATAATCCCCTTGCTTTGCTTCCGGGACATAGGCCAAATTGATTTCTTTGATAACGCCTGAGAAATCTACTTTACCCATCCTCAAAAGAGGATCATTGCCTTCAACGCTTATAATTTTTCCTGGAACAGCTAAGCACATATTATGATTTTAACTCCTTATGCGCAGCAACAACCTGCCCTAAAGAAATTCCACCATCATTGGGTGGGATTCTCTGGTGCCAATAAACAGAAAGCTTCTGTGCGCGTAATCTTTGTATGGCATGCTCTAACAAATATTTATTCTGAAAACAACCGCCGGTTAAAACAATCTTTTCCATGCCGCTTCTTTTGACAATGGCTGCAATAATATCTACTAATGTATTATGAAATTTAGCACAAATAAAGGATGCATGAAAGTCCTTTTCTATGTCGACTAAAATTTCTTTGATGGATGGCCCATCGATTAAAAGACTCTCCCCTTTTTCAATTGAAAACGAATAAACCTTATCTGTTGTCTCAAGCCCAGCAGCAAACTCAAGCATCATAGCTGCCTGACCTTCAAATTGCATAATCTGACAAAGCCCTGTTAAAGATGCAACTGCATCAAAAATCCGTCCTACGCTTGATGTTAACGGGCTATTAATTTTCTTTCGCAACATCGTTCTTAGATCTTGAAATTCTTTAACATCAAAGCCCTTATAGGCTTTAATATTCTTAAGTTTAAAAGCCTTTTCCTTAAAGATACTGTAGAGAAGCCCCATGGCCGAACGTCTTGGCTCTTTAATCGCTTTTTCACCGCCTGGCAAAGGAAATGGACGAAAATGCGCAAATCGCGTAAAACCTTTGTTGTCGACTTTAAAAAACTCTCCACCCCAGATGGTTGTATCTAACCCGTAACCTGTTCCGTCCCACGCGACTCCTAAGACCTCGCCTTCAATCTCATTTTCTGCCATACAAGATAGCACATGAGCATAATGATGTTGAACCTGGATAACAGGAAGGCCCATTTTTCTAGCAAACTGAGTCGAAAGATAATCGGGATGAACATCACAGGCAACAACTTTTGGTCTAATATCGTAAAGCGTACCCAAATCCTTAATTGTTTCTTCAAATGTATAAAAGCTTTTTGCGGTTTCCAAGTCTCCAATATGTTGGCTAACAAAAATATTATTGTCGCGGCTTAAAGAAACAGTATTTTTTAAGTGCGGCCCAACCGATAAAACCATATCGCCTGCGCCCTGACAAGGAATCGGCAAAGGCGCAAAGCCGCGTGCGCGTCTCAAAACCATTTCACGTCCCTCTATAATTCTCACAATAGAATCATCCACATGACGCGCAATAGGCCTACTGTGCATAAGAAAAACATCAGCAATGCCGCAAAGAGTCTCTGCTACTTCTTGCTCATCGATACAAATCGTTTCCTCTGTAATATTGCCACTAGTTGCAACAACAGGAAACTTTAAATTCTCCATCAACAAAATATGTAAAGGCGTGTAGGGCATCATCACGCCTAAGTAAGGGTTGCAGGGTGCAACATCTTCGCACACGCTTGTTTTTTCTTTTTTTGTCAAAAGAACAATCGGCGTTTCCGGCGATGTCAAAAGCCTTTCTTCTAAAACAGAAACATTGCAGTCTTTTTTAATTTCTTCAAGACTCGGATACATCACAGCAAATGGTTTAGCTTCGCGGTGTTTGCGTTCTCGCAAGCGTTTAACAACGTCAAAACTTCTTGCGTCAGCCATTAAGTGAAATCCACCTATTCCTTTAACCGCAGCAATTTTTCCGTCTTTGATCATTTGCGCGCAACCTAAAAGGGCTGCATCGCAATCTGCTAAAACTTTTTTATTTCTATCCCAAAGTTCAAGGTGTGGTCCACACTCTGCGCATGCATTTGGCTGTGCATGAAATCGTCTATTTTGAGGATCGTCATATTCACCTTGGCAATCAGAGCACATTTTAAAATTCTTCATTGTTGTGTTGGCCCTGTCGTAAGGAAGGCTTTTAATAATGCTATATCGTGGGCCGCAATTGGTACAGTTCGCAAAAGGATATCGGTATCGTCGGTTTTTAGAATCTAATATTTCCGCTCGGCAATCAGGGCACGTGGCAATATCAGGTAAAATCAGCGCAGTCTTTTCTCCACCTTTGCTTTCTCGGATTTCAAAGCCTTGATACCCTTTTACATCTAAAAATGAAGATTCCATGCTTTGAATAGAGCTAAGCGCCGGCTTTTCTTTTTTGATGCGCAGCAAAAATTCTTCTAAAGTTTTTTGCTCTCCCTCGGCCTCAATCGTAACACCTTGGCCTGAATTTAAGACCCATCCTTGGAGCTCTAGATTTTCAGCCAATTTATAAATAAATGGACGAAAACCCACGCCTTGAACAGCGCCTCGGATAAATATACGCAATCTACTTTTCATATTTCTTAGAATTCTTTTTTGCGAAGAGCTTTTTCAATAAAGGTTATCGCATCTAAAAGATTATTTTGTGCTTGGCCGGATAGTTTCTCGCCGAATTCATTAAACTCATAACCGCGAATGGCTAAAACATATCCTTTTGTTTTTGCGGAAAAAAGCTGATACGCAAGCCCTAAAACACTTTCAGGATCAATGCTGTGGGTGGTAAAACTAATGTCAACCTTGGGTTGTATTTGGGTAAAAGTGAAAGGTTCCCCGCAGTTAACAGAAGCGTCAGCAAAAATGACAACATCATGGTTGGAAACTTCAGAGGCATCTTCAACGGTAAGTTGATAATTGGAGTCAACGTCGACACCATCAACGTTAAGCTTTTCAATGGCGTCGGCTAAGGCTGGACCCAAGCCATCATCTAAGCGGCCTGGGTTGCCAAATCCTATGAGCAGGACATTGCCCACAAAAATTATTCCTTTGTTTTCTTATCGACAAGCTCGCCTTTATAATTAAAAAGGCTTATGGCCAACGGCATTTTACCTAAAGCATGCGTCGCGCAAGAAAGGCATGGATCATAAGCGCGAATGGCAACTTCGATATGGTTAAGCAAGCCTTCTGTAATTTCCGGCTTTCCGCTTAAATGCACTTGGGCAACCTTTTTAACAGCCTCGTTCATCGGAATGTTGTTATTTGTTGTTGAGACAATAAGGTTAGCCATGGTGACTTGGTCATTTTTGTCAACTTTATAATGATGAAACAATGTTCCTCTTGGTGCTTCAATTAGACCAACGGCCTCTTCTCTACGTTTGCCGGTAACGACAAGGTCCTTTCCTTGAAGATCAGAATCATTTAAAAGCTCCTTGATCTTCTCAGCGGAGTGAAGTACCTCGATCATGCGTGTCCAATGATAGGCTAAGGTCATATTATTTGGCTTGCCATTTGTTAAGGCCATAAACTCTTGTCGTTCTTTTTCGGCTAACGGCGTGTCTATAAAATCGCATGTGTTGATGCGTGCTAAAGGCCCGACACGGTACCAACCTTTTTCAGGGCCTATAGATTTAATAAACGGAAATTTCATGTAAGACCAGTCGCGAACTTCTTCAGCGATATAGTCAGCATAATTTTGATAATCGACTTGATCAAAAATTTTGTTGCCATCTTTATCAATTGCACGAAGATTTCCATGATAAAGGTCCAAAGCTCCATCTTCACGAACTAAGCTCATGTGATTGGAATCAAACGATCCAAATTCTTTAGCAAGCTCAAGATTCTCAACGCTATAATCTTTGGCAATTTTTAAAGCCCCCAAAGACCACTCAAGCATTTGATCGATATCTTTTAAAAATTCATCACGCTCGGCAATAGAAAGATTTTTGTTAACCCCTCCTGGAATAGCGCCTGTGCCATGAATTTTCTTACCGGCTGTGGCCTTAATAATTTCCTGACCATATTTGCGCATCATGACACCTTGAACCGCAAGCTCAGGATGTTTTTGCGCTACACCAATAACATTGCGAATAGCTGGGTCAGCATCAAATCCAAAAAGAAGATCCGGCGAACATAGATGAAAGAAATGCAAAACATGTGACTGGAATGTTTGACCATAGTGCATCAGTCTACGCATTTTTTCTGCCGTTGGAGTTAATTTATCGACGCCCACAATGAGATCCATGGCTTTGGCTGCGGCCAAGTGATGGCTAACTGGACAAATACCACAAAGTCTTTGAACCAGCACTGGAACCTCCCAGTAGGGACGCCCGATAATAAAGCGTTCAAACCCACGAAACTCAACAATATGAAGCCTCGCTTGTTTAATATTGTTCTCTTCATCCATCAAAAGAGAAACCTTGCCGTGACCCTCAACGCGGGTAACCGGCTCAATAACAATTCGTTTTAAGTTTTTATCGCTCACTGTGCAAATCTCCTTTAATCATATTTAATTAATTCGTAAGGAAGCTCTAAGGGTTTATTGTTTAATAAGGCAACTAACGCCTCCCAGAGCGTATCTGCCGACGGAGGACATCCGGGCAGGTAATAATCAATTTTAACCACATGGTGGCATGGATAAACTTTATCTAACAAAAGCGGAAGCTCCTTATCAGATGGAACAATTCCCTCTGGATTATAAACAGTCGGTCCGTTTAAATAAGCCTCATCAAGACACTCCTTTAAAGGCATCACGTTGCGCATCGCAGGCAATCCGCCATTAATCGCGCAGTCGCCAACAGATATTAAAATATCGCAATGTTTACGAAATTCCTTTAAGTTATGAACATTTTCTTCGTTAGCACATCCTCCCTCAATGAGGCCAACTAAACAACGGCCAGAAAACTTCTTAATATCGTCAATCGGTGATTTATCAAAATCAACAAGTTCAACAAGTTTAAGAATTCGGTCATCAATGTCTAGTAAAGACATGTGACATCCGAAACATCCGGCTAAAGAGGCTGTTGCAATTTTTGGTTTTCCCATAGTAATTATCCTTCTGTTATGATTTCTTCTGCTCTATATCTGAGCCAATTGGTTTTTCGTCATAAGTTCTTTGACCGACAGGCGTCGCAAATCCAATACGTTTTTTGATAATTGCACCAACCGGACAAATATCCGTAGCTTTATCCACAACATCCATATTGGTGTCTGATAATTTGGCTTCGGCATTAACAGCTAGTTTCTTTTCAGGGCCACGGCCAACAAACTCAAAAACACCTTTTCCGTCGAGATCTTTCGAGGCCTGAACACAGCGGCCACAAAGAATACAACGATTTTTATCAATAAAAATATCAGGATGAGAGCCGTCGATTTCAGCATCTGGAAACAGGTATGGATATTTTGGCGCTAAAATACCTAAACGATATGCAACAGCTTGAAGTTCGCAATTACCGCTTTTTTCGCAAAACATACAAAAATGATTGCCTTCGACAAAAAGCATATCCACGATGTCTCGGCGGATTTGTTTAATCTCGTCTGTATTGTTTTCAATTTCAGCCCCATCAACAACTGGCTCCGTGCAAGCGGTCTGAAATTTCCCGCCAACCTTAACTAAACAAACGCGGCAGCTTCCGTGTGGAGATAATTCTTTAAGATAACAAAGCCTAGGAATATAAATCCCGGCTTCTTCAGCAGCTTCTAAAATAGTCTGGCCAGCTTTTGCCTTTACTTCGGCTCCATCAATTTTAATTGTCAATGTTTTTTCGCTCATGATAATCCTTTATGGTTAATCAGTATAGATAACGGATTTTCGTCCTGCAATGCGCTCGGCATCACCCAAAGCCGCTTTAATGTCAAAAGACGGCTGCATACCCTCTTCTTGCTTTTTCATAAGCTTCTCATACAAGGGTTTAAAATTCTTAATTGTTGTTAAAATAGGATTCGGTGATGTTTGCCCAAGGCCGCATCGGCTTGCTTTTTTAATCGTGCCGCCTAAATCTTCAAGATAGGCAAGGTCTGCAATCTCGCCACGCCCAGCTAAAATATAACCTAAGCGTTCTTTCATAAGAACATTTCCTGCACGGCAAGGCGTGCAATAACCGCAGGACTCTTCAACAAAGAATTCCATATACTCTTCGACAACTTTTAGCAAATCACTTTTCGTATCAAAAACAACCATAGACCCACCAGTTGCCAAATCACTAAAACAAATGCTGCGTGAAAACTCGCTAGGATTAATAAACTGGCCTGATGGGCCACCAACTAAAACAGCCTGAGTATTTTCCGCTCCAGCATCTTTTAAAATATCTTGAATTTTAGCACCGAAAGGATATTCATAAATTCCAGGATTCTTGCAGGCACCGGATATGCTTAAAACCTTTGTGCCAGCGCTATCTACTGAGCCAATATCTGAGAACCAATCTGCCCCCTTCTCTAGTATACGTGTGACAGAGCAAAAAGTTTCAACATTGTTAACGCTTGTTGGCTTGGCTAAATATCCTCTTTGTGCTGGAAACGGCGGGCGGGTCTTAGGATCACCGCGCAAACCTTCACAAGAACTAATCAAGGCGCTTTCTTCCCCACAAATATAAGCTCCAGCTCCCATTTGAATACGGATATCAAAATCAAAACCGTCTTTGCCGCAAACTTTTTTTCCAAGAAACGAAGCATCTCTTCTTTCTTTAAGTTTTTTTTCTAAGAAAGTGCGTAGATATGCATATTCACCGCGAAGGTACAATACGCCTTCTGTTGCGCCAATGGCATAGCCTGCAATGGTCATTCCTTCGAAAACTAAATCAAATTTTTCTGTTAAAAGAACCCTGTCTTTAAATGTTCCGGGTTCTCCCTCGTCAGCATTACAAATAATATATTTTTGATCGCCTTGAGCTGCACGAGTAAATTGCCACTTTAAACCTGTCGGGAAACCTGCGCCCCCGCGTCCGCGAAGATTTGAAATCTTAACCATATCGACAACTTCTTCAGGACTTAACGTAATAGCTTTTTTAAGGCCGGTGCCGGATTCATTATCCGCAAAAATAACATCGCCTTTTTTAATAATATTGTTATTAACCGCAGATCCAACAAGGCTATCGGCGTTATTGCCATCTCCCAGCCCTAAAGAAATCTTTGAAGGGTCGGTATCTTTTTGAAGGCCAGCAACAATAGCTTTAACTTTTTCAACGGTAAGACTTGGCGCAACAACTTGATTTAAAAGAGCTGCCGGTGCTTGATCACACATACCAATACAAGGTGTGTTTTCTAAGGTAATTTTTCCATCAGAAGTGGTCTGTCCAACTTCGATTCCTAATTCTTTTTCAAAGGCCTTAGCAATCTCGTCAGCACCTTTCATTTTATCAACGCTATCATTGCATAAACGGATAGCGACTTTTCCTTTAGGTCTTTTGGAAAGAAATGCATAAAAAGAAATAACGCTTTCGACTTCGACGCGGTGACAACCAATTTCTTCAGCAATAAGATTCATGGCATCAGAGCTGACGCATCCAACGCTCTCTTGAATCGCCTCAACAATATCCATAAGTCGTGTGCGGTCTTTGTTGTTGGCTTCACAAACTTCTTTGATGATTTTAGAAATGTTTTCGCTCATAAAATTACCTTTTTTTGAGATGGTTAAATCGTGAATTTTGGAACAATTGTGTCTATTATACTAATATCTTTTTTCTTTGCAAGTATTAATTAATGGATTATAGACTCAAACAAAAAAAGTGTCAAAGAAAATAAAAAGGCTCTATTCAGTAAAAAACTTGGCTTTTGCGCCTATATCCTTCTGGTGGCAGTCTTTAAGCCACTTAAGCCAATCCGCCATACCCTCTCCTGTTTGGCAAGAAATTTCTAAGATAGAAACATTGGCGTTAAGCCTTGCAATATCTTCTTTAACGCGCACCATGTCAAACTTTAAAACAGACAAAAGGTCTGATTTTGTCAGCAAAACAAGATCTGCGGCGCGAAAAATTGTTGGATATTTCGCAACTTTGTCATCCCCTTCCGGAATACTTAAAAGGATAACCTTAAGATTCTCTCCTAAATCAAATTCTCCCGGACAAACCATGTTGCCAACGTTTTCAATAAACAGATAATCGGCCTCTTTTAAAGGAAGGTCGCTTAAGCTTTCCGTAATTTGATTCGCATAAAGATGACAGCTCATGCCTGTATTAATCTGAACAACATCTAAGGCGCACTCTTGAACGCGTTCGGCGTCGCGGGCGGTCTGAAGGTCTCCGACGATAACAAGAGATTTCTGAGGCTTAAGCGCAGGAATAGTTTCTTCAAGCAGCGTTGTCTTACCGCTTCCTGGCGAGCTAATCAAATTAAGAGCAATAAGCCCTGCTTTTTGAAAAATTTCACGATTTTTTCGAGCTATTTCATTGTTGGCATCTAAAACACGTTTAACAACTTTCACTTTCATGGCTTTTCCTCTTTTCCGATAACTGCTTTTAAAATAATATCATCCCCTTTAAGAGTTACAACATCGGCTTTTATGCATTTGGGACATAAAAAATTATCTAGCTCAGGGGTAAATTCTTCTTTGCAAAGGTTGCACTTAGCAAGGGCTGATATCTCGGTTATTTTAAGGACTGCGTTCTCTGCGATAGTACCTTTGATGACGGCCTTAAAAGCCTCTTGCATCACATCAGGAATAATCTGCTTCAGATATCCTGTTTCAATTTCAACTTCATCAACGCATACGATGCTGTTTTCTTTGGCTACAGATATAATCTGCTCAATCAGGCTTTCAGCGATAGACATCTCGTGCATATTTACCTTTGGATATCGCAAAAAAGCGATAAAAACTCAATGGTTAAGTCAATGTCCCGGACAACAATATTCTTGGGAACCGTAATAGACGTTGGTGCAAAATTAATGATGCCTTTAAGTCCACCAAGCACAATAACGTCTGCGACTTCTTGAGAATATTCTTCAGGAACGGCAATAATTCCAATTTCACTATGCGTCTTTTTAATAATCTGAGGAGCTTTGCCAATAGCATAAACTGGCACATCATTAATCTTCTTGATAATTTTCCGCTTATCATTATCAAAAGCAGCCATAATCTTAATACGATCTTTTTGAAACCCAGGGTATTTTAAAATCGCTGAGCCTAAATTTCCAACTCCAAAAAGAACCGCATGAACCACATTGCCTTGAAGAACAAAACGCTCTAAAATGTCACGCAATTCAATTGTTTTATAGCCAATGCGTGGAGTGCCAACTTTCCCAAACTTTGAAATGTCTTTACGAATTTGCACATCTGAGAAACCTGTCATTGTGGCAAGCTCTGAAGACGAAACAAGATAACGCTTGGCCTTAATGAGCCCTTCAAGAGTACGAATATATAAAAGGGCACGCTCAATTGTTCTTTTCGGAATTTTCTTCATAAATTTCATAAAATAAATAGCCTCCTTTTTTTTTGCAGGAGGCTATTTATTTGCTTCAATATAATTCTTAGGCAACTGATCGGCTCAATGAATGCAAACCCTTACCTAAAACCCATGCAAAAGCAAACGTGATCAATGCGCCGGCCAAGCCCGCCAACCCAACGCTTATCATTTGATGAGAAATGACCGGAATTGCATAATCCGGCATGGGGCTAACAAATGCTGGCGCGCTTTCATGTAGAAACTGATATTTCTGAGCGACCCATTCCAATCCATCCGGCCAACCACTCGCAAAAGGACTTAGCATAGCCGCAATAACCATGGCGGCGGCCGCAGGAGCGGCAACAGCCCACCTTGTCCGGATAAGCCCTTCTTGAGCAAAAAAAGGAAGGGCTATCAAAGTGATGGTCGCTTCCCCAATTCCAATAAGTGCATGCGTGCTCAACATTGCGCCGGACACTTGAGTAAACGCAACCGTTCCCGAAACAGCCAGTTCAACACTACAGGCCAGGGCTGCCAATAGAGTCGACACCCAAGCGGCAAGCCCAATTCCGATGCCCCGCTGAAAGACCGTCCGCCCTTCTTTTTGAAGGAAATACTGATAGAAAAAACCGCCCGCACCAGCGCCAAGCACCGCCATATTTAAAATATTGGCCCCAAGGACCGCGAGCCCCCCATCGGAAAAAACAAGACATTGAACGGTCAAAACCAGCGCGACCGCTAGGACTCCAAAAGGAATCCCAAGCAATGCGGAAGCCAAAACACCCCCTAATAGATGCCCGGATGTTCCGCTCTGGATGGGGAAATTCATCATCTGTCCTGCAAAAATTAATGCGGTAACTGCCGCAAACCTGGCGGCAGAAGGCTTATTGCTTATTTTTGTTGCGGCATAAGCCGCACCCGCTAAGCTTATCGTGCTCACGGCTGCCGTAACCGGGCAAATGGCACCATGCAGCATGCTGCTAGGAATATGCATCTTCATCTCCTTTTAAAAATATAATTTAAATTGTGAAATTTAGAACAATTAAAATATTATAAAACCTATTTCTTCTTTTTCAAGAGTTATTTATAAGATAATTCTTGCGTCCACTGCAAAGCTTCCTTCTTTATTCGTCACCAAAGGATTGATATCAATCTCTTTGACAAGCGGAGCAAGTTTTTGGACAGAATAAAGCGTCTGAATAATAGACGGTTTGTGTGCCTCGAGGCCGCGAAAGCCATCGAGAATTTTACTAGAGCGGATATCTTTAATAAGCCGACCTGCTTCCATTTTTCCAAACGGTACGATGCGAAAAGAAACGTCTTTAAAAGCTTCTACGAAAACACCACCTAACCCAAACATCACAACCGGCCCAAATTGTGGGTCGTTGCTCATGCCGACGATGCATTCGATGCCTTTCATCATTTTAATGAGGTTGACACCTAAAATATTGGCATCAGGTACCGCGGCTGAAACATTGTTCATCATTTTCTCAAATTTCTCTCGAAGCTGCTCTTCGTTCTGAATATTTAAGGCAACACCACCAACATCTGATTTGTGAATAATTTCAGGTGAGGTAATTTTCATTGCCAGCGGATAAATATTCTTAGACTTAGCGTATTCGATGGCTTCTTCGATTGTCTTTGCAAAATGCCATGGTGGGGTCGGAACTCCGCAAAGCTCTAAAATCTTTCGGGCTTCGTGTTCCATTAAAATTGTTCTGCCAACACCTTTAATCTTTTCAATAATATCAATAACTTCTTGAGGAGCAGATTCAATTTTTGGAACATCTTTTTTACGAGTAGAAATTTCTTTCCAGAGATAAAGTGCCTTAAGTGCTGAGACCGCTTCGTTAACCTCGCCAAAGGCAGGGATATGATTATCATTTAAATAATGGAGGGCCTCTTGTGTCCTCTCGCCTCCGACCATTGCAATAACAGCCGGCTTATTGCGGTTAGAATTCTTATATTCCTCGACTATAACCTTGGCAATATCCGTTGGATTAGTAACCGCAGTCTCGCAATAAAGAACAATGACAGATTTAATTTTATCTTCACGAAGGGCTATCTTAATAGATTCTTCGTACCCCTTGATTCCGCTTCCACCGGTAATATCAATAGGATTCTTGGTGCTGCCAAAATCCGGCATAGTCTTGCGGAATTTTTCTTCAAGCCATGCAGCATCATCTAAAAGTTTAATACCAACAACTTCGCACTCATCTGTTGTTGCAACGCCAATACCACCGCCGTTGGTAATAATTACGGTCTCATCTCCTTTAGGTAAAGGAAGCTCAAAAGCACGAACCCAGTCAAACGCTTGCGTAAATGAGTTGGCCCGCAAAAATCCTAATTGTTTGAAAACACCTTCATAAATTTTATCTGACCCGGAAAGAGATCCAGTATGAGACGCAGCTGCTGTGGCTCCTCTTTTGGAAGACCCAACCTTTAAAACAACAACCGGTTTTTTAATCTCTGTTTCTAAAAATTTTCTTCCTTCGCGGATACCTTCCATGTAGATTAAAATTGCGTTCACATTTTCATCATTATTAAAATATTCAATTAAATCCTTTTCGTCGATATCGGCCTTATTGCCAAGATTTACTAAAGACGCAAGCCCTATTTTTTCAAGCGCTGTCCATCCCATCAAAGAAATCGCCAAAGCTCCGCTTTGTGAAATAAAAGCAATTCTTCCTTGGCTAATATCCGCAGGCCCAAAACTAGCATTTAGCTTTGAGGGAGTATACACATAGCCAAACATATTTGGCCCAAGAAGCGCGATATTATTTTTATCTGCAATTTTCTTTAATCGCTCTTCTTCGTCAATGTTTCCTACTTCTCCAAATCCAGAAGTAATAACCGCAACAGCTTTGATTCCCTTGCGCGCGCAGCCTTCTAAAGTCTGAATAACTAGAGGAGCCGGAATCGCGATAATCGCAGCATCAACCTCACCTTCAATTTCTTCAACAGTTTTATAAGCCTTCTTTCCTAAAACTTCATCATCTTTGGGATTAACAGGATAGATACCACCCTCGTATCCGCCATCAATAATATTTTTAAGGATTTGATAACCCACTTTTCCAGGCTTTGAGGATGCGCCGACAATGGCAATGCCTTTGGGTTTGAAAACAGCGTCTAAATCTTTTTTGTGATTGTTGTCGTAATGATTTTTCGAACCAAGGTTAATGCGAAGAAGGTCGCTAAGCGACATAGTGATACCTTTCTATTGTTCTATTATGATAAATATAAGACTGTTAAAGACGCGCTCATTATAGCAAATAATCTTTTTTTTGCAACGGAGTAATTTCTACAAATAGGATGCCTAGAAATTAGGCGGAAATCCCAATTTTCCGCATAGTGAAAGAATGGATCAACGAAGATTTACCCCGCACCTGCGGGGTAAATTCGCCCGACAAGCTTATGTTCATTTGTCGCTCCATAAGTTTGGGCTTATTTAGAATTCAAAACTTGCACCTCCCACATAGTTGCGCCCGGGTGCGGGATAAAATCCCATATCTCCTGCCCCGGAAGAATAGACTCCATAAGCATCGTGTTCGCGGTCAAACACATTCTTAACGCCAAACCAAACATCAATCCCCTTCCACTTGTAATCAACCTTAAAATCAAATGTAATAAACGAGTTTAACTTAGGCTGATTATTGTTCTGATCACTTATTGCAAAACGTTTATCAATCCACGCCAAAGAAATAGTTGTCTGCAGCCCGTCGAGAGGACTTACTGTCACACCAGAAGAAATTTTATTCTTAGGGACAAACGGTACTTTGTTCCCCCCGTACTCTCCTCCTTTAAAAAAAGCATCCTGCCAGGTCCAATGAATAAAAGGTTGAAAAAGCCCATCAAAAAAATCTGTTTTTCCCTCAACCTCAAACCCCCAATGGCGCGTCTTTGGCACATAATTAGAATTCTGAAAGGTTACAGGATCAAAATAAATTTCATTCTCAATATCCATAAAGAAAAAATTGGCACCTGTCTTAACCCATGAAAAAGAAATATCTCGAATACCAAATTCATAATTATGGCCGACTTGATGCTTAAGGCTTGTGTTCAGCCCCCCTCCGCTACCCCACACATATTGCCACTTATTTTGATAGAATTCATCCGTAGCCGGAAGCCTCAACGATCGGCTGTAATCAAAATAAATTTGAGAATTCTTATTGTATTTGTATCCAAGCCCAAAATTCATTGACCCATCGGTGATAGATTTTCTTTCTTTATTCGCTACAACAGCGATTTGGTCAAACAGATATTCTGCCCGTGTTGCCCTTCCTCCGAAATTAATGAGAAACTTATCAAAAAGCTGCATCCTCTCTAAAGCGTAAAATTCATAAGTTTGTTTTATGATACCTGTAAAATCTTGAGCTGAGACCTGATTGCCAGAACGTACTTTATCTTTTGCGTAAAAAAAGTCGACCCCAGCGGTAAGATTGTTATTAAATCCTTCTTCCGCGCTGCTTTCTATCTCAAACTTTGGGCGTGATTCGATGCTTTGAATCTGATGAGATGTTTCATAATTTCCAAAGCTCGAGACATTAAGGCCCTTGTTATAGCGCTTACGATAAGAATTAAACCAAGAAAATTTTGCATCACTTCCCCCTATGTCAAAATCAATCTCAGGCTCAGCATTCACAAAAACATCAGACGTCCACCCTCGGTCATTGGCATGCGTCGTCCCTGTCCGGCCAACGGTTGCAATATCCGAGGCAAAGAGTGCACCCGGCTGACCATACTTGTCGCGATGGTATCCAGAGGAAAAATTCAACGCAAAGCTGTCCGTTAAGCTTGTCGATAAATTTCCAAAATAATCATTAGCCCAGTAGTCTCCATTAGAACGATAACCGGATGTCTGCTCATGAGCATAACTCAAGAAATAATCCATATTCTTAAACGTTGAGCCATTGGAAATCATTTCCTTGTGATATTGATAACTTCCGACTTCTGTCCGTATTTTTGTGGGCGCGCTAGCATCACGATGCCCTTTTTTTGTGATGATGTTAATAACCCCGGCAGAAGCGTTGTCTCCATAAAGAACTGTTGATGCCCCTCTTAAAATTTCAACACGCTCAACAGAATCTAAACTTATTTGACCCCAATCTACACCGGATAGATCAACCTGATTGGTTCTTCTTCCATCCACTAAAACAAGAATATTGGCGTTACTAGTCTCACCAAATCCGCGAATATCAACACTAATACCTTTTGGATTATTTAATTGGTTATTAACAACAATCCCGCTGCGCGTATTAATAAGTTCCGGGATAGATGTTGCGCTCGATTTCTCAATATCATCAGAAGTAATAATACTCACGCCCTTGCTGATATCAGAAGCCAGAAGACTCGTGCGACTCGTTAAGACATTGATAGTTCCTAAGTCTAAAAGCTCTTCAGCATGGACCGGCAAAGATATAAAAAATAAAAATCCAATGACGACAAAAACTCTTTTCACTTTTTCCTCCTAAAATAAATGCCCTCCCGGCCGCATACTTCGCAGCTGGGAGGGCATCCTCGTTATAACTCTCAACTTTATATATTCTCTGCATTGTCCTTACGCAATACAGTTGAATAAAATTTAATTCTTAGGATAAGGCATTCTGGCTCTTTTGATTTTTCAACCAAAATTACAGCAGCGGGACTGCTTCGGAATCTCACCGAATTTCCCTTATTAAGACCTAATAAATAGGCCACCTAAAAGTCTCTAAAGAACAAACGCCAAGCGTGTATTTTTAACGCGCGCAGCAATAATTTCATAAACTCCAAAAAGTGCAACGCTATAAACCAATGTGCTTGCCAGCGTAGAACGGAAAAATGGAATAGCCATCATATAGCAAGTGGTAAGGCCTTCAAAAGTTGGCGGATAATACCCGGCGAGCCAAAATCCAAAATTGGTCACAATAAAAAACACAACAGCAGAAACCAAACTTGTGCCTGCTATGCCAAGCCAATTCTTGTTCTTACGCAGCTTAAGCCCTAGCACTGATACCAAAATAAGGCTTCCCCAAGTAAAAAGCATCATAGAGTGTATCCCTAAAATAATATCTGTTACCACCATCAAAAAAATAGGAAGTAAAAGAGCGTATTTTTTATCAAGATAAACACCGCCAAACAAAATAAGCGCAATGACAGGGGTAAAATTTGGCACATGTGCGATTACTCTCGCAAAAAAACCAAGAAGCAACAAAAATAAAACTAACATATTATCTCCCTTTTTTAATTTTGTACTGATTATAGTGTCATCTAAAGATAATCGCAACAAAAAAATGCCCAAACTCTTTTAAGCCGGCACCAACCACTCAATCTCATTTAAAAGTTTTTCAATAGAAAAAGGTTTTGTGATGTATCTCTCAGCTCCGACAACTTTTCCAATCAAGCGGTCAGCATCTTCCTGCACGGCCGTCAACATCAGAATCGGAGTCTCAAGATCATTATTTTCTCGTCTAATTTTTTTACAAACAGCAAATCCGTTTAATTTTGGCATCTTCAAATCTAAAATAATTAAACTCGGCTTGCCCTTAAGGTATTTTTCGTAACCAGATTCTCCATCAAACGCAAAATCAATTTCATATCCGGCACTCTCCAGTTCGCCTTTTAACAGAACGACAAGGTCTTCTTCATCATCGATAATTAATATTTTTTTCTTTAGGCTCTCGGTCACTTTTATGTCCTTTCTTAAGATTTTATAGGAAAGGTTACTGTAAATTTTGTCCCCTTGCCTACTTCACTCTCAACTTTTATATCCGCGCTATGTCGCTGCAAAACCATATAAGAAATACTTAACCCCAAACCGGTTCCCTTTCCTTCTTCTTTAGTTGTAAAAAATGGCTCAAAAATTCTTGAAGCGACATCCGGAGGCATGCCTTCGCCATTATCTTCAACTTCAATGATAAGCTTCTCTTGAAATGTTTTTTCATCTATTTTTTTATTCGCCCTAATAGTAATTGTTCCTCTTCTTTTAATGGCATCTGCCGCATTTGCAAACAAATTGAAAAAAACCTGCTCCATTAAAATTTTATCTGCCATAACTTCAACTGTCTGACTCGGATATTCTTTTTTAAAAACAATTTTTTGTGTTGAAAAAGCTGTCTTGGCGAAAGAAACCGAATCATCTAAAATCTCTTGAATAGAAACATGACCTAGTCGAACTTCCGTATCGCGCGAAAGACTCAAAAGATCCGTAATAACTCTATTAGCTCGCTCAGCCGCATTTCGAATCATGCCGAGATGCTCTTTTTCTTGCTTATCAAGCCCAGAAACTTTTTTCAACAAAACATTAGCCCCTAAAAGAATAATCGCTAAAGGATTCTTAACTTCATGGGCAACACCTGCGGAAAACTGACCAACAGCAACCATCTTCTCAGATTGGAGAAGCTGATCTTGTGTTCCTCGAAGCTCTTTATTGATAGCTTGAAGGTCTAAATACATTTTTTCCAATTGTTGCTCAGCCTCTTTACGCCTAGAAATATCTGTCCCGATGCAAAGAATCTCTTCTTGTCCCTGCTTATTAATAATTCGTCGATTGGTCCAGGCAATCCAAACTCTTTTTTCGTCTCTCCGAATATTTTGATTTTCATTCAAAGAATGTTCCTCCGGCTCCATGCAAATCGCCTCTATAATTTCTTTCAAATTTCTTCCACCGTCTTCTTTTAAAGGGACAATCGTTCCTACAACATTTTTTCCAAGAATTTCTTTCTCGCTAAACCCAAAGAAATGCTGAGCATATTCATTAAAAAAGGTAACATTTCCTTCCTTGCTCATTCGCAAAATAATACTGTTTGCGTTTTGAACAAGCTCTCGATATTTTTCTTCACTTGTGCGTAAGTCTTCTTCAACTTTAATACGCTCAATAACACCTCCAAAGCTAGATGTAATAACCTCAACAGCGTGCCGAGTTCTTAAAGGCGTGTCTTGGTGCATGTGCGATGCAAGATTTAGGACAGCAACGACCTTGCCTCTATCGTGGATTGGAACAACAGCCATTGCACGCAAACCTTCTCTTTGGCGAGCTAAATTTATCTCTAGACTAATCTCAGTATGAGACTTATAGAGTGGCCTTCCCTCAAAAACAAGCTTAGCCTGCGGAGATTGAAAGTCATATTGAACACTCGTCTTAACAAATTCTAAATCAAGGCCTCGGTGAGCCACTAAAACCAAAGCTTGCTTCTGCTCATCAACGATGTAAACCCCTCCGGAATCAAAACCTTCAATCTTTAGAGCTGCATCTAAAAGATGCGCAACAGCTTCTTTTAAATCATGTGTTGAAGAAAGAGCAATCCCTAAATCTTTCTGAATAGTCATAACCTTTTCAGAGCGTCTTCTTTCCGTGACGTCTTCTCCAGAGCTCAAAACCCCAACCACCTTGCCTTCCTTGTCTTTTAGAAGGCAATTGTTCCATAAAATAACTCTCTCTTCTTGTTTTTTTGTTACAATCGGATTTTCATGATATCTTAAAAGCTCTGTTTCCCCGGTCATCAAGCGACCATGAACCTCCCTTACTTGGTTAACAGACTTATGAGGCAAAAAACGACTAAACCAATTTTTTCCAATAATCTCGTCTTTCGAATATCCTAGAATTTCACACCCACGTTCATTGATAAGAATAACATCACCCTTAGTATCTAATGCCATCATCATAATCCCGGCGACATCCAAATACTGCTGCGCCCTATTTTTTTCTTGACGCAAATCTTCTTCAATCTTTTTGCGACGATCAATCTCATTATTTAAATCATCACGAGAAGCTGTAATCTTTTTTAGATTTGATGCCATCACATTAAACGCAGAAGCCAAATCTCCTATTTCATCATGAGTTCCTAAATCAATCTGATAATCCAAATTCCCCTTGCCGATAAGTGAAACACCTTCGGTAAGTTTTTGAATAGGGCCTAAAATTCCAAAACTAAAAAACCAATAAACCAAAAAACTTGCAACGGCTGCTACGACGAGGGCTAAGACGATATAGAAATTGCGAAGGCGCAAAACTTCATCATAAATAATTCTAGAATCAACCCCGATACGCAGATAACCGGCAATGTCGCTATTTGACCCAAAAAGAGGAACAGAATAATCATAAACAACACCCGTCCCTTTAAGAAAATAACGCTGAGAAAAAGGCTTAGAAGAATTTAAGACATTTTGTGTAACAGAATCTGTGTACGTCTTAAGCCGCTGCTGAAGGTCGTTATGATAAAAAACCTTTCCTGCCTTATCAGTAATAAAGCAATAACGCCCATAAGGGATTGAAACGACCATCTTCTTACATTCCTGACTTAAGCCTCTGAGCTCTCCAATATTAAGCCCGAGCTCGGTCACGTCTTCAATCAGTACTTTTAGCCCATCGGCCTGGGCAAAAATTCTTTCCCCAACAGTCTTTTCATAAGAGTGGACAAAATGATGAAAGGCAATAAGCGTTCCGACAGAGCACGCCGTCAAAACAACAACGATTGTAATGAGGATAAATTTTGTTTGAATTTTAAGGCGCATATTCCTTGATCCTTAAAAGGATAAATGAGAGCTTGCCCTCATTTGACCCCTTACGGGGTAATAAGGAGCCAGCTCCTTATTTTATAATTCGGCTTGCTGTTCGCAAAACCTGGATAGGAATTGTTATTCCCATCTTATGAGCCGCGTTAAGATTAATGACCAATAAATATTTTTGATCTACTGTTATAGGCATATGACCCGGGGGTACACTAGATTTTAAAATTTTATAGGCCTTTTCCCCTGCCATTGCCCCGATATTCTTGAAATCCATCCCAAGCGAAATTAACGCTCCAGCAGAAAGAAGATGGGTTAAAGATGTATACGTGGGGATGCTGGACCTAAGACCAATATCAACCATGCCCTTGCCATAACGCGCTAAGGAAGTATCTTGGAGCGCGATAAGAACCTCTACTTTATCAACAATTTTCTTTGTGGCCTGTGCAACTTCATGCTCGCTTCGGCAATCTGGAGAAACAGAAGCTGTCAGAATATTTAAATTAAGTTCTTTGGCAGCAGCTTGAAAATCTTGAAGTTGGATTTCAGCGTTCGGCTCATCCCTAGTGTAAACAATGCCCAGCGTTCTAACAAAAGGAAAAATCTTTAAAATCGTTTTAAGCTGTGCGTAAGCCGGAACCTCGCAATGAGTTCCGGTAACATTTTCCTCTCTTCTTGCGAGACTCTTAACAACTCCGGCTTTGACAGGAGCAGCTACGGCGCTGAAAACAATAGGCACTTTTGAAGAATATTGAATGGCGGGTATTGTACTGCGCGTTCCTGTTGTAAAAATAAGGTCCACTTTATCTTCCTCGACAAAACGCTTGAGGCCTTTTTGATACGACTCAAGATCTCCGTAAGCATCTAAAAGTTTAAAATGAACATGAAAATCCATTTTTTCCTCTAAGACACTTACAAAAGCTGTTCGCGCTGCGTGATAATCAGCATTATCCTTTAAAACGGCAAGGCCTACAGTAAGCTCAGGAGAAGCTTCTCCTGTGGGGTGTGAAAAACTTTGAGGAGCCACTAAGGCAAGCAAAAGATTGATACTAATAAAAATATTAAATAGTTTCATTTTTTTAATGAATAGATTGAAGTTAGAATAATTTATTATACCGCAAAATAAAAAAGGAGAGGATTATTTTTTAGAGAGATAAGACAGCATCTCTCTTGAGAGTAATAGAAGAATTTTATGTTTCTTTGAACATTCCTTTAACAAAGCCTTCTGCGCGTTGAAATAGCTGAGTTTCTCCATCGTAAAGAAGAACAGAAATATCTTTACCGACAATGCTATTTTTAATTTTACGCAATTCATTGCCGCCATAAACGGCAATAGGAATACCTCTTAAACGCGACATCCCCTGCAATAGATCAATAAGTTGATTCGCCGGCATGCCGCAAAAAACATTTTTAATTAAAATAAGGTCAGGAAGATACCCTACCGCTTCTTCAAGGCATTTTGACGGAGTCAACGTAATCCGCGTAAAACAATTAATTTTAAAAAATATCTGCTGCAATTTGTTGTGAATGCGGGGATCGTCCTCACCTAAAAGAATCTTCCAAGTCCTTTTTATCTTTTCAGCTTCAATGCTTGGAACAGTAGCCCCACCGCCTGAAGCATGAACCATATCAGAGTTTAAGACCCCTTCTGCCTGTGAAGAAATTTTAATCTTTGGCCTTAATGGTGCTCCCGGTTTTGCCTCTTTTTTTGCTTCATCGGAATTACAAGGCGCTAAAACTTTCTCTATTTTTGCGATGAGCTCCGCCATTTTAAAAGGTTTTTCGATAAAACCATCCACCTCAACCATTTCAAAGTAATCTTTCATATTGGCGTGTGCCGTTACAACGATAAAAGGAATATTTTTTCCAAAAGCCGATGACCGTAACAACTTTAAAAGATCATTGCCGCTTTGCCCCGGCATCACAACATCAGAAACAACGATATCCGGCATTTCATCATGCGCCATTACAAAAGCCCCTTCTCCGCTTGAGGCCTGGCACACTTCAAACCCATGTTTTTCCAATGCCGCAGCAACTATCTCTCTTAAGCTCGTTTCATCTTCGGCTAAAAGAATCTTTTTCTTTTCCATATGATTTAAAATTCTCCTAAAACACGGTGAACGATTTCTTCCAAATCCTTTTTAGAAAATGGCTTTCCTAAAAAATCAACAGCGCCAAACGTTTTTGCAACCATCTGCCTGTCTTGATAAGAAATTTTTCCCTTCTCATCCAACCGTAGTTTTTCGAATTCCTTGATATCCGCATACGGCATGGATGTTGCTCCTCCGGAACCGCTGATAATAACAATCGGGATATCTTTTGTTTTTGGATCTTCTTTAAGCAACCGTAAAACGCTCTCCCCTCTCATTTTGGGCATCACATAATCAAGAAAAACTAAATCCGGATTTTGCTCAACGACAAGGTCTCTACCGGAGACCCCATCATACGCTGTTAAAATTTCAACATCGCCCATCTTTTGAAGAACCTCTTTCATCAATTCACAGAAAGCTTTTTCATCATCAATGATAATAATTTTCTTTTTGCCCATAAAATACCTCTTTTAAAATTTTAAGTTTAAAAAATCTCTACACCCTAGCGCCCAATGGAAAAGTTACAAAAAAAGTTGTCCCTTTGCCAATCTCACTTTTGACAGAAATTTCTCCGCTGTGCCGCTCCATAATCTTATAAGCGGTACTTAACCCTAAGCCTGTCCCTTTGCCTTGTTCTTTGGTTGTAAAAAATGGATCGAAAATCCTTTTTTGAGCTTGCTCAGAAATTCCGCTGCCTGTATCAGAGATCTCAACGACAGCCTTCTGTTCGCTTATTTTTGTTTTGATCATAATCGTTCCAGATTCTTCAATAGAATCAACGGCGTTGGAAATAATATTAAAAACCACTTGGCCTATAAGGATATCGTTTCCTTTAATCAATATTCTTTCATTAGCATACTGACTCACAAATTCGATCTCTTTATTTTTACAAGATTGCTTTACCATAAAAATAACGCCATCTAAAGACTTGTGAATATCAACGTCACTGCGTTTTTCTTCCGAAGACCTTGCAAATTCTAAAAGCTCTTTGACAACCCGATTAGCCCTATTTGCGGCATCCACAATAAGATCAAAATGTTTTTTTGTTTCCTCGCTAAACCCTTTCTCCTCATCCTTAATCAAATCTGCACTTAATAAAATAATGGCTAAAGGATTTTTAACCTGATGCGCCACGCCCGCCGACAGTTGGCCGACAGCTGCCATTTTTTCGCTCTGCAAAAGTTGATCTTGCGCCTCTCTAAGCTCTTTATTTGTTTCTTGCATATCGCGAAGCATATTTTTTAAAGCCCTCTCGCTGTCGTACAATTCTTTATTCGCTCTTGCTAGCTCCTTCTCTGATTTCTTTTCTTCTGTCAAATCTCTCCAAAGGCAATGGAGCAAGGTTTTACCTTTATAGGAAACAGGGGTAAGCGAAACCTCAAGAGGAAAATCTTCACCTGTTTTCTTACGATGCGTCCATTCAAACCGATGAAACCCACTCTCAAAGGCAATCCGCATCATCTCATTGGCTTTTTCAAAGGACTTTTGGCCATCAGGCTGGTTAGGCGGTGACAATTCCGAAGGATGGGTCATCAAAAAATCCTCGCGGGTGGAATATCCAAGCATCCGCGCCGTAGCTTCATTGGCATCTACAAACTTCTCAGAATCAATCAGAAGAATAGCATCCTGTGCAGAATGCAAAACATCCATAAAACGTTTTTCGCTCTGGTAAAAATCTTCCTGGGCTTTTTTACGTTGCTCTATTTCTTTTTGTAGATCATCACGCGAAACAGTAACTCCTTTTAAGTCCACCACCATCTGATTAAATGATTGCGCAAGTTCTCCAATCTCACCTTTTGGATCAATATCTATTTTTACGCCCAAATTGCCTTTTCCGATTTGAGCTGTTGCAGCTTTCATCTTTGAGATAGCACGAACCAAGGGGAGAAACATAAACAATCCAACGCCAACAACTAATGCCAAAACAACAAAAGCTGCCTTTAAAAGAGTGTCTCTCAGCTCCTTAATTGGTAAAAATATTTCCTTCGCATCATATTCCATGATTAAAACCCAGCCGAGGCCTTTAAACTTTCGATAGCCTCTTGAATGTGCATGAGCAAATAATTTGACTTTATGGTCTACGCTATCCTCTTTAACTTCCCATAAAACATGCTGTTTGCCCTCCGCATGTCCGAAGATTGAATCAAGGGGATGCAAAGAATTCTCGCCAAGAAACTTTTTGGCGTTGTTATAAATTATCCTTCCCTCTTTAGAAACTAGTTCAACGCCAAGGCTTTTGCTCTTAATATTCTTTTTTGATTCTTCAATGATTTGCCCAACTCCTTCTAGATTCTCGACTGCTTTGATTATCCCTAAAAAATTTCCGTTTTCGTCACTAATCCTTACGCACAAATCAATAGAAAAAAAACCAGAACTCTCATCGTATCCAATATCGCTCACATAGGATCCTTCTTCCTTGGCTTGGGTCCACCACTGTTCATCCGCCTGATAATAATCTGATGTCTTGTCTGTTTGCGCAATATTGACCCCATATTTATTTGTAACAATAATCTCGCCAAAAACAGGATAACCATACCTCTCTTTTTGAAAATCTAGAAGAACTCTTAAATTTTGGGATAACGGAGTGTTGATTATTTTTTCCATAAAAGGGGTTATCGTCTCTTTTTTTTCTGAAGCCCACGCCTTGTCGTTCTCAAGAATATAATCTTGTTTTTTTTCAATCTTGCTAAAAGCGTCATTCTCTTTTTGGAGCATCCTTTTTAAGAATAAATCTTCAAAGTACAGCGATACCTCCTCAAGCCTAAAATAAATCAGTTGATCAATCTTGTCCAATGCCTGCTGGGCAATGACCGCAGAATTCTGTCCGATAGACTCTTGTAAAGTTGTTTGGCTTTTACGAAGAGCAAAAAATCCTCCTGTTGTTCCTAACAAGACGATTAAAAAAAGCATAAGAATTAACTTAAAGAGTGCTCTCACTTATTTTTTTCCTCTTCTTATATACATTTTCGTTTTATAAAACATCTATTCCAAAAAAGACAAATCATACAGGACCTCTCTGCCCAGCTCTTGAGACAAGCTATTAACTTGTTTTTTTAGCTTGACCATCATCTTTTCTCGGTCAATTGTTGCTTCTTTAAACTGCTGCAAGTCCTTTAAGTTTTGCTCCAATTCCTGCCTTGACCTGTTGCGATCGGTAATATCATATCCATAAAAATTTACATACCCACTTTCTTTAACCGGTGAAACAGTAATTAAGAATACTCTGTCTTCTTCTTCTTCTTCTTCTAAGTTTTTATTTAATTCCAATGATTTTGAAATTATATCCTGCCACCTCTCCGGCACAGGTTGCCCAACTCCACACTCCCACTTGCTAAGTAATAACTCCCCTGATTTATTGGAATATAGCACTTTCCCATCTTTATTAATGCGCATCACTGGATTAGGATTTTCAGAAGGAAAACTCATGAGGTTTTTCATTTCTTCTTCTGCTTTTTCGCGCTCAGTAACGTCCTGGCCTGTGGAAAGAATTCCCAAAATATTTCCGTCGCTATCTTTCAAGGTCTTGCCATGCCATTCAATAGACCTTAATGAGCCGTCTTTTGTGACAATAGAATTAATATTCCCTTCGATTGAAATGCCACGAGCTGCTTCTTTAAAAACTTTCGCTATTCTTTCCTTGTCAGACTCTAGAATAAATGTTTGAATCCAGTCTTTTCCAACTACTTCTTTTAATGTGTATCCAGAAATCTTTTCCATGTACGGATTAAAATCAAGAATTTTTCCTTCCAAGTCTAAAGTCATAATAATTACTTGTGCAGTTTTAATCACTTTTTTTAAAAAATAATGTTCTTTCCGTAAAGACTCCCGCGCCTGCTTGCGCTCAGTAATATTTTTCAAAATAACGACAATTTGCGTCTTTTCTTCATTTAAAATCGATGAAGATACCTCAAGATCTAGAGTAGTTCCATCTTTGCAGCGATGCTTTGTTTCAAAGCAATCACTCCCTTTTTCCTTAATTAATCGAATATGATTTTTAATCTCTTCGGGAGTTTCAATAACATCAAAATCAGGAATTTTCAAAGAAAGAACTTCCTCTCTGCTATATCCTGTCATGTTACAATACGCAGGATTAACATCAAGAATCTTACCATGTAAATCAACAACCCGAATTCCATCTAGGGAATTATCAAATATTTTCTTGTATTTTTCGTCATGATTTTTCATAAAGCCACCCTTTCTTTAAGTTAACCGCAATGCCTCGCAAATTCAAACAAGCTAATAACATAAAAGCTCCGCATATCGTTATAAAATGTGCGGAGCTTTAAAAAATCCATGTAAACGCAAAACGCGTTTTCTATCTTTTTCAACTAGTATCTTGCATAATCCCTCTTCTATTTCCCTTCCTTCGCTATTACTAACCTCTACACGCCTACTCTACACCCCTTATTACAAAAGTCGATGCAATTAAATAAGGGTAAAATGAATAAAAATCCTCATAAAAAGACAAAATTTTATGTTTCTTTTAACATTTCTTAAATTTCTATAAGCACAAAAACCTTTTTTGTCTCTTTAAAAAGAAATAAACCCCTACAAAAGCAACAGCAATGCTTACAATATACCTTAGCGAAGCCAAAGGATGCGAAACGAAAGTCATAACTTGATAGAATACCGTTGCAGCACTCCAAGCCAAAAACAACGAATAAATAACGCTAAAGGCCATCCATCTTAAATTGAGCTCTTGATAAATCGCCCCGGCAGTTGCAATGCAGGGAATATAAAGAAGAATAAAAAGAAGATATGCAAAAGCGCCTTTTTGGCCGTCAAAACGCTTAGTCATGGAATTCTTTAAAGATCGGGAAATCTCCGGAGAGCCGGGTGCCTGCTTTGAAAATGAAAACGGCCATGTAATTTCTTTTAAATTTCTAAAAATACTTTCAAAAGCCAAAGAAACCTTGCCTGAGAAATTTTCCTTTTTTTCATCAGTAACCTGGTCTGAGTCCAAATTACCATATAAAGAATCGAGCGTGCCGATAACAGATTCCTTGGCAAAAATCCCTGTAAAAATTCCAACGACCGCAGGCCAATTTTCTTCCTGAATCCCCATAGGCGCAAACAAAACCGTAACGGGTCTTGCAATTTTTCCTAAAAAAAGATCTTCAGGTTGTTTGCGCGGCGATCTAACATCTTGCGCAAATCCAAACATGTTTAATATCACAATCACTAAAAGAATAGCCCGTCCGGCTTTGATGATAAATCCTTTTAGCCTTCCCCATGTATGAATTAATATCCCTTTTAATGTCGGCAGATGATACGGAGGAAGCTCAAATATAAAACTTGAAGGCTGGCCTTTAAGCGCAGTATTCTTTAATAAAAATGCCGTCATAATGCCGAAAAAAATCCCGATTAAATAAAGCGAGAAAATAACGATCCCTCCTATTTTTGGGAAAAAAGCTGCCGCGAATAAAGCATAAACCGGCAAGCGGGCAGCACACGACATAAACGGATTCATCATAACAGCCAATGCGCGGTCTCTGGCGTTCTCCAGTGTCCGTGTTGCCATAATCGCAGGAACATTGCAGCCAAACCCAATCAGCATTGGAACAAAGGCCTTGCCCGGCAGCCCCACCGACCGCATTAGTCCATCAGCGACAAAAGCCGCCCGCGCCATATAGCCGGAATCTTCCAAAATCGCCATGCAGAAAAAAATAAAGAATATCGGAGGAATAAAAGTAGAAACAGTCTGGAGGCCTCCCCCAATTCCATTGGCAAAAAATGTTATTAAAAGCTGTGGCGCACCAACAACGGTTAAAAGATTTCTTGTGCCATCCACAAAAATAGCCCCGAAAAGAATCTCAAAAAAATCGATAAAACACCCTCCGAGGTTAATCGTAACCCAAAACATCAAATACATTGTAAGAAGAAAAAAAGGAATCCCTAAAAATCGATTTAAAACAACTTTGTCAACCGCATCGGAAATATCTCTACGAAAAGAATCTGAGCGCTGAATTGTTTTTTTGCAAACCGAATGAACAAAACCATAACGGCTATCGGCAATAACAACATCCACGTCTTCGCCAATGATTTCTTTGATGCGTTTACGGCCTAAAGCAATAATCTCTTCTAGCGAGCCTTCTCCTTGAAATTTTTTTCCGAGGGCATCGCCTTCCAAAATTTTTATCGCCATCCACCGAGGGTCATAAAATGAAAATTCTTTTTTATTTTTAATATACAAAATAATTTTTTGAAGGGTGTCTTCAGCCTCTTGCGGAAAATAAATATTTACGCTGGACACTTCTTTTTTATCGGCAGATGCCGCAATCGCATTTTTAAGAGCATTAATGCCTTCGCCTCTGCTGGCAACAGTGCCGACAACCGGGCAACCTAAGGCCCTTGAGAGTTCTTCAATGTTAATCTGTATTTTCTTCTGACGTGCCCGGTCCATCATGTTAAGGACCAAAACACATGGGATGCGCATCTCTAGAAGCTGAACGGTAAGATACAAATGCCTCTCAAGGCTTGAGGCATCGGCGATGTTAATAACAACATCCGGGCTTTCCTTTAGAATAAAATCTCTAGCAACTTTTTCATCTAACGAAGATGTCAACAAAGAATAAATGCCGGGAAGGTCTACTACGTGGATATTGCTTTTGCCGTGTTGGTAGCTGCCGGTTTTCTGCTCAACCGTAACACCCGGCCAATTGCCTACGTGCTGTTTTGCGCCGACCAACGCATTAAACAGCGACGTCTTACCGCTGTTGGGGTTGCCCAAAATTCCTATTTTTATTTTTTTAGCCATATGAGAATTTTATTCTTCAAAGATAAAAATATTTTGAGCTTCACCTCGGCCAATGGCCAAACGAGAATCCTTCAGCTCAACAATAAGAGGCCCAAAGTATGAATTCTTGATAATTTTAATGGTGGCGTTAGGCACAAACCCTAAGTCCATTAACCTTCGCTTTAAATGTAACCCACCCTCAATCTTTGAAAGTTTAACAGTTTTATTTTCAGGGATAAGCGTAATCGGAACCACTTTTTTGCTGGCCGGATGGCATTCGCCACAAACTCCATAAACTTCAAGCTTATGGAAAAGAGGCCGCGCTCCTTTTTCAAAAATCAAAGAATCTTGCAGCTTCTCGAGCTGAATATTGCTAAATTCAATAATCTTTTTGCATTTAACGCAAATAAAATGGTCATGGTGTTTGTCCGACCGAAGCGGTTCATAGCGCTTAAAATCTTCCCCCTCAAATTGAAGATATGCCGCAAAACCAATTTCCGAAAACAGTTGAAGAGCGACATCAACGATTTGATCGCTAACATCAATCCCCTCGCTTTGCAAGATTTCATGAAACTCTTCAGCAGAGACATGGCTTTTAATAGCGGAAAACTCCGCAACGATCCGAGAGCAGATATCTTGAGGGATATTCTCTTTTTTATGCAAAAGCTCGCTCAAATGATCCTGAATTTCCTTTTCAATAATCTGAACATCTCCATAGAGCATGTATTACCTCTTTTTTGTGCAAGAAATAACCTTTCCCTTCTTGCAATACGTTTTAAAATGTGTAAGCCATTGAGGCTCCTGATTCTTAGATTTTTTATCCATAAATTCAATAAGCTTGTAAAATCGTCCAAAAGTTTTTGGGCTCATCGCATGCTCCATTTTACAGGCATCCTCTGAAGCTATTTTTGAATCAACACCCAAAATTTCACAAATAAACCGCGTCAACGTCTTATGACGCTGATAAACACTCTCGGCGAGGGCCGCTCCTTGCTTAGTAAGTTCAACTCCTCCATAGCGCTCGTGTACAACTAACCCTTTTTGAGACAACACCCCCAAGGCCTCAGTTACACTTGGTCGTTTTACCTTTAAAAGCGTACTTAAATCAACAGAGCGCACACGCTCGTTTTGCTTTTTTAAGATAGAAATCGCCTCTAAATAATCCTGCATTTTTGGGCTCAAATCTTCAATAGACGCTACAATATTATTCACAGGAACCCCCCCCCTATTTGTTAGGTTAGCCTAACAAATAGCACCCTCCCTGTCAAGAAAATTAAAAGGACAAAATTTAACTATTGCCTTCAAAAGATTTTATGCTAAAATCACTTTTAATTAGAAAAAACTTAACCTTAGTTTCTAAGAAAGGACATGCATAGATGACACACAAAATTACAGACAAATGTACTGCCTGCGGTAGCTGCAAGCCAGAATGCCCTGTTGAGGCAATTTCTGAAGGCGATCCAAAGTACACCATTGACCCAGAAAAGTGTATCGATTGTGGCGCTTGCGTTTCTGTTTGCCCAACAGACGCGATTGAAGCTGAATAAATTTAAAAGGCATAAAAAAGAGCCCCGTCAAAAGACGGGGCTCTTTTGCTTTCTCTGTTAATAAGCTCTTCTAAAGTTCTTCTACGGCCAACGATGCAAGTTCCGACCGTTCACTTTTTGTCAAAAGAATATGCCCAAAAAGCTTATATTTTTTAAGCCTTTCGACGGTATAAGATAATCCGTTAGAATTGGCATCCAAATACGGATTGTCAATCTGGTCTGGGTCTCCGGTCAAAATAATCTTGGTCCCTTCCCCAGCGCGCGAAACAATCGTTTTGACTTCGTGCGGAGTTAAATTCTGAGCTTCGTCAACAATCATAAACTGATTCGGGATACTTCTTCCGCGAATATACGTTAACGCCTCAACTTCGATTGTGTCAGAATGCATGAGGCCCTCAACCGTCAAATCGCTTGTCACAACACCTTCTGGTTTTGAAGCTAAAGATGTCTTTAAAATAAAATCCAAATTATCATAAATTGGCTGCATCCAATATGTCAGCTTCTTTTCTTTGCTTCCTGGCAAATATCCAATATCTTTTCCTAAAGGAATAATCGGCCTTGCCACCAAAAGCCTTTCATAAGACGATTCTTTATGCATAACCTTAGAAAGACCACACGCTAAGGCCATTAATGTTTTTCCTGTTCCGGCCTGACCAACTAAAGTCACTAGCTTAATTTTATCGTTAAGCAAAAGATCAAAGGCAAAGCGCTGTTCCATGTTCATCGGGCGGATCCCCATTGCGGAAAACTCTTCCCGAATAGGAACAAGACTGGTATCTATGCTATGGTAATGACAGATTACAGAAGACCCGGAATTATCTTTCGCCCTCGCTAAGACGTGCTCATTCTCAAGAAAAGTATAACCTTTAAGGTCTAGCTTATTCTCTGTATAAAGCTTATTGACCTCCTCCTTTGGAATGTTAATCTCCCTCCAGCCTTTATAAAGATTAGAATACTCAACTTTTTCTTTTTCATAATCAGAAGATTTAATCCCTAAGGCTTCTGCCTTAATGCGAGCATTGATATCTTTTGAAATAAAAAAGACCAAGTTTCCTTTTCTCTGCAAAAACCAAGCCACAGCGAGAATTTTGTTATCCGTTAGCTGCGGGTCCATATCCGGAAGTTTTGATTCCTTAGGGCCAAAGGCAATCATCAAAGTTCCGCCATTAGCCATTTTAGCACCTTTTTTTAAAGCCCCTTTTTTAATAAGTCCATCGATCTCACGTAAAACTTCTCTTGCATTCATTCCCTTTTTATCAGGGCTGGCTTTAAAGCTATCTAACTCCTCAATAACCATCACCGGAACAATCACCGTATTATCTGCAAACGAATGGATAGAATGCGGATTATGGAGTAGCACGTTTGTGTCTAAGACAAAACATTTTTTCTTCATGGATTTCCTCATTTTGTGATTAAAGGTCTTTTAAGACAGCGCCTGTATCGGCTGATGTAACAAATGCGGCATAGCGTTTGAGCCATCCACCCTGCACTTTTGATTTAAAAGGTTTTAATCTTTTTAAGCGCTTCTTTATTTCAGCTTTTGAAAGTTTAACGTTCAGTTTATTTTTGTGCGCATCGATTTCAATGATATCCCCGTTTTTAATAATCGCAATTTCCCCTCCGGCGGCTGCCTCAGGCGAAACATGGCCGATGCAAAGCCCTCTGGTTCCTCCTGAAAAACGTCCGTCCGTGATTAGGGCTGCACGAACACCAGACCCTTTAATCGCGGAAGTAGGTGATAACATCTCTTGCATGCCAGGGCCCCCTTTAGGACCCTCGTAGCGGATAACAACCACATCTCCGTCTTTTACCTTTCCTTTTAAAATACCATCAAGCGCGTCTTCTTGAGATTCAAAGATCTTAGCCGGTCCGGAGAAGGTCATCATATCGCTCTCGACTCCGCTTAGCTTTACAACAGAACCAAGCCGTGCAATATTTCCAAATAAAATTGTTAAGCCCCCTTCCTGCGAAAATGCCTTTTTTACTGTCTTTAAAACTTTTCCATCCGGCTTAGGTGATTTCTTAACATATGCACCCAATGTTCCATAAACTGTTTTTGCATTTAATCTTAACGGTGCCTTGCTTCCGTCAGAAACAGCGCGCAAGATTGCACCGATGCCGCCTACGCGATGAACATCTTGAAGATGAACATCCATCCTCGATGGAGAAATTTTGATGACATTAGGCGTAACCTTTGAAAGCTGATTAATACGCTTAAGATCATAAGAAATGCCTGCCTCGTGAGCAAGTGCTAAAACATGTAAAACCGTATTGGTTGACCCACCCATGGCCATATCTAAAATAAACGCATTATCAATCGAATGCTTTTTTAGAATATCCAGAGGACGAATATTCTTTTTTAACAAATATAACAGTCGATTAGCGGCATCTTTAACAAGTCCGATTCTTTTTGGATTAATTTTATATTGATGCGCTTTTCCTTTTACAGGAACAGTGGCGGTAATCGTTCCGTTTCCGGGAAGCGCAAAGCCTAATGCCTCGCCTAAACAATTCATAGAGTTAGCTGTAAACATTCCTGAACAACTGCCAAAGCTTGGGCAGGCATGCGTCGTTAAGTTTTCGAGTTTAGACTTGCTCATTTTTCCGGCGCTGTGCTGCCCCACGCCTTCAAAGATTGAAATTAAATCTGTACAGCGACTGCCGGCTAACATCGGTCCGCCTGAAACATAAATAGATGGAATATTAATCCGCACCATCGCGTTATACATCGCCGGCACAATCTTGTCGCAATTGCCAATGCCAATCCAAGCGTCACAAGGATGCGCTCCAATAATAGTTTCAATTTGATCGGCAATAAGCTCGCGGGATGCCAGCGAATACTTCATGCCAAAATGCCCCATGGCAATACCATCACAAATTGCTCCGCCGATATTGGCATACCAGACATTAACACCCTTAGACTCGAGTTCTTTCTTAACAATATGTCCCAATTCCTCCAAATGAGCGTGGCCGGGAATTTGATTGGTGTAAGAATTAATAACCGTAACAAAAGGTTTTTTTAAATCTTTGATGTTCTTTAAAACTCCTTCGGCCATCATCAGCGAAATATTCGGAAGTCGATGAGCTCCTTCTCGGAAGACTCCGCTTCCGCTTTTTCGCACGTTTTCGATTCCTTGATTAACAGCATGTTTAGACATAATAAATCTCCTCTGGTTATATTTAAGGTGAACATCCTCCGAAACCTTGGCGAAGGATGGATAAGGTTGGATTATATTTTAGCGCTTTGCTAGACTTGGGACAAGACAAAAAGAAAAGTTTCTTGTCTGTTATCTAGCCTTTCTTAAAATGAATTTATACGCTAGAAGTGTAAATCCAAGGTAAGAAAAGTTATAAACAAAATCTTCTAGAGGAATAGAAATGATACGCAGCCCCCCAATAAATTGGGGATTATACTGAACAACCGGGATGCCGGTTAAAATCCCGTTAAAAATTACAAATGGAATATAACAAATCAGGATATATCGCCAAAAATTTAGAGAAAAAAGAATATTCGGAAAGAATTTAACAGCAATAAAGAAAAATCCGGCCGTTGCGATAAAAGCCAAGGCAGTATAAGCTTGAGCATAACAAGCAAGGGCCATTCCCAAAAAGAAAAGAATAACCCCATAAACACGATTTTCTTTAAAAGTAATTATTTTATCTTTCTTAAAATAGTTTATGACTTCATAGACAAAAAGACAACTAAACGGCGTGGTGATAAAAAATAGTATTTCCTCTACCGGAAGATTAAAAATTCGCAGATGCCCTACATAGCGGGGATTAAAAGCCCAATGACCGTTGGCCGTAGCTACCATATCCCAAACAATATACAAAACGCCGACTGTTAGGATAGAAAAAAAGACCGCTGGCCACCTTTTAACATACCGGACCCGACTTTCGAAGGACAACAAAAGCGGAATACTAATAATAAAAATATTTAAAGAGAGATAAAAACTCATCGTTAAAAACTATTGTAAGTGAACGCTTAAATGTAAGCAAACAAATTTTTTCTTGGTTTTTATACCGGCTCCCATTACAATAAATTTGTGACAAACAAATCAAAAAAACTTGCTCAAAAAGGTTTTGTCCAAGCTAAAGCTATCACGAAACAAGCTTCCCGAACATTTTATTTTGCGTCTTGTTTCTTGCCGAGAAAAAAGCGCCTTGCCGCTTATAGCATTTATGCCATATGCCGCTTAAGTGATGAAGCCGTTGACGGCCCTCAAGAACAAAAAAAACAATCACTAGAAGATATTCGTCAAAACATTCAGCAGGCCTATGGGCTTATTGAAATCACAGACCCCCTTCTTTTTGCATTTCGCGCAACAGTCCAGGCCCATGGAATCCCCAAGAAATATTTTGATGAGTTAATTAGCGGTATGCGGATGGATTTAACTAAAACACGTTATCAAAATTTTAACGAACTTTATCCTTATTGCTATAAAGTCGCCGGCGTAATTGGCCTTATTATGCTTAAAGTTTTCGATTATGAAAATATTATTGCCGAAAAATACGCTGTAGATTTAGGAGTGGCCATGCAGTTGACGAACATCTTAAGAGATATAAAAGAAGATTGTAGCCGTGGCCGCATCTATTTGCCTATCGATGAACTTGCAAAACAAAGAATTCATGATGAAAATATTCAGAACAATATTGTTGATGATAAATTCAAGAATCTAATAAAATTTCAGATAAAACGTGCCCGCTCTTATTATGTTCAAGCCAGCTATGGTATTGATCTCATTACAGATAAACGCTGTCGCCTTGTGGCCTTCTTGATGCTAGAACTTTATGCGGGAATCTTAAAAAAGATAGCAGAAAATAACTACGACGTGTTTAAGCAAAGGGCTTGCGTTCCCTCCAAGCAAAAATTTGCCTTATTACCGGGCTTGATGATCCGGTTTGCCCGAGGCAAATTCCTTTTTACTGGCTAATCATATCCGCAACAATTTTTGACGATGCAATCACAACCGGCAGGCCTCCTCCGGGTTGTGTGCTAGCACCGACATAATAAATATTTTTATAATTGGCGTCTTGATTGGCAGGCCTAAAAAACGCGCTTTGCATCAAATTGTGAGCCAGGCCAAAGGTTGCGCCATATTTGATGTTGTATTGAGTAATAAAGTCTTTAGGATAAAATTTGTGTTCAACTTCAATTAAGTCTTCGATATTCTCGCCTGTCACTTCATTAATTTTTTGATAAATAATCTTTTTGAGCTTTTCCTCATAATTCTTGATGTCATCTTCCTTTCCCTTAAGGTTCGAGACTGGAATAAGGATATAGACAATTTCTTTATTCTTCGGTGCCAAGGATGGGTCCGTTACCGTCGGGACGTGGATATAAAAGGACGGGTCATCGGGCATAATATTTTTCTTAAAAATATCTTCTAAATTCTTATTAAGGTCATTGGCAAAAAATAAATTATGGTGATCAAGTCCGTTTAGTTTTTTTGATAACCCTAGATACAACAAAAAAACAGAGCAAGAATACCGATAATCCGGAATCTGCCGTCTAAAAATATTTGTCTGCGCATAAGGAAGGTCCGCGTTGATAACAACCTCATCAAAAACTTGCGGCTGGCCTTGTGCCTGAAGGGCAACCCCTTTTCCTCGCGGGTATATGGATCTTATCTCACAATTATAATGAAACACGGCTCCGTTTTTCTTTGCGATTTTCTCAAGAGCTTTCGGAATTTCGTACATCCCTCCCATTGGATGCGCAATTTTCTGTACATGGTCTGAATATGTGATGATGCTGTAAAACCCAGGCGCCTCATAAGGCGAAACCCCCATAAACATAGCCTCAAAAGTAAAAGCATAACAGAGCTCTTCACTTTTAAAAAACTCTTTGGCGAGCTTCCAGTATGATTTAAAAGGCTCAAGGTCAAACAAAAGCCTCCAATGTTTTGGATTCAAAAGCTTTGAAGGTGTAAAGCATTCGTATAAAAGCGGCTCAACGGCTTTATAATACTTTTTAGTTTTCTTAATAAATTCATCAAAGCCAACAGAGCTGTTGGGTTCAAATTCTTCTATCTCCTGCTTCGTCTTTTCACAGTCTTTATGAACAGTTAAAACTCTTTTGTCAGGATAAAAAATCTTATAATTGATATCAAGGACTTTTAAGTTAAGATGGTCTTCAATCTTCTCACCGCAATCATCAAAAACTTCCTTAAAAAAATCCGGCATTAAAACAAACGAAGGCCCCATATCAAATTTAAAACCCTTATCTTCCAACATGTGACAACGGCCACCGCATTCACCCAACTTCTCAAAAACTTCAACATCATGGCCTCTGCAAGCCAAACGTGCCGCGGTAGCCAGCCCTCCAACGCCGGCACCAATAACAGCAATCCTTTTCATTCTTCTCTCCTTATTCTAAACAAATAAAAAAACATTCTCCGGAATTAATGTCAATGGCTAATTCATTGCCCGGATCAAGCTCAAAAGCCTTGTTTATTAATTCTTCGTATTTTTTCATGTCCCCTTTTTTCTTATAAATCTGGGCAAGCCGCACATAGGGATTAGCAAAAAGTGGGTCTGCTGCAATGGCTTTTTCTAAATACCCTTGAGCTTTATCAAAATTTTGGCCAAGCGCAACCGAAACAAGCATGTAATAACTTCCTAACCCAAAATTAACAACCGGTGAATCAGGAGCAAGTTTTTGAATAATGTTAAGATGCTTTAAAACCCCTGCTCCGTTGATGGCCTTTGAAATCGGGCCACCATAATGAGCAATCATGCCCTTGGCCGCAGCATAAAGTCCGTGCGCTCTTAGGAAATTTGCCTCATCGACATTCTCCCGGCGCTGATTAATGACTTGGCCGGTTAACCGAATGCTCCCATCAAAATCTTTTTGAATATACCGAATATATGCTAATGTAATCAATGCCGGCGAATAGCTGGAATTTTCTTTAATAATTTTCTCGAGCATGCCTGCCGCCTCATCTGTTTTATGTTCTCGCCTTAAAATCTCAGCTATTCCCCAGCGCCCCTCAATGCTTTTGGGGTCAAGTTCTAAAACTTTTTCAAAGACTGCTTTAGAATTTTGTATTTCATAAAAGTTTAAATAGACAAGGCCTAAAACATAAAGATGGTCTATAGAATTGGGATTTTGGGCAAGTTCTTCTTGCGCTGTCGCAAGGTCAATTAAGTCAGCCTTGTTATGTAAATCTTTCCATTCAAGCGCAAAGCACGAGGTTACCAACAAGAAAAAAACTAATAAAATTCCTAAAGTTTTCATTCTTGTTCTCTTCTCGGGTCTTTTAAAAACTGAACAATATCTTTTTTAAAGAAGAGCGCCAAGACCCAGGAAATCCAGACGCGTTTTTTCTTTTCCAAGCGAGGCAGCTTCATTAAATAAACATCACGCCATAAAAGCCATGCCAAAAGGCCTTTAATCTTAATCCCAAAAATTGACGCAACCCCTTTAAAGCCTCCGATGTTGGCCAGCTGGCCCAAGGATTGAAACGTAAAAAGTTTTTTAGGTTGATTTTTAATCTCAGCGATAAGATTTTGAGCTAATGCTTTTGCCTCACGTGTAGCGTGTTGAGCCGTCGGAGGATGAGCCCCTCCATTTTGAGTATTGGGAACATACGCGCAATCGCCTAAAGCCCATACTCCCTGATGGTCCGGCACCTGAAAATATTTATCGATAATAACGCGGCCTTTTTCTTTAGATAAACCTAAAGCATCAACAACAGGGCTAATGGTATTGCCAGCTGTCCAAATAATATTGGAAGAATCGACAACCTCATCTGTGCTTAAACCCACCTTGTTATCTGAAAAATCAACAACCTTTGTATTCAACTTTATTTCAATTCCTCTTTTTTCAAAAGCTCTTTGGGTATAAACGCCTAAATCCTGATCCATTTCAGGTAAAAGCGTATCCCCCGGATGGATTAAAACCATGCGCAGCATTTGTTTTGTTAAATTTGGATACCAACAAATAGCGTCTTTGGCCAGGTCATCAACTGCCCCCATGGTTTCTACGCCGGTAAATCCGCCGCCGGCGACAACAAAAGTTAGAATCTTTTTTTGTAAGCCTTTGTCTTTTATGGAATCAGCTTGCTCAAGGCAGCTAATAATACGGTTTCGAATGGCAATGCCATCATGTAAGCTTTTCATCGTGAGAGCGCCTTGCTCTAAATTCTTATTGCCAAAAAAGTTTGGCACAGCCCCTAACGCCAATACCACGTGATCGTAAGAAATTTCTCTCCTGGAAGATTCAAGGAAAATTTTCCTTACCTTTAGGTCAGCGGAAACAACTTCCGCTTTGATGAATTTTGTATATCTTAAAAGCTTGCGAAGAGGATTGGCAATGCTGATGCCACCTAAACTGCTCGAGGCAACCTCGTGTAGCATAGGCGTAAAAAGGAAGAAATTCTCTTTGTCGATAAGCGTTATCTCGGCGGGCAAACCCTTTTTAACGGCTTTCTCAAGCTCAAGAGCCGTATAGAGCCCTGAAAAGCCGCCGCCTAAAATAACAATTTCTTGTAAGTTTGATGAGGGCATTCTTATTTTTGCTTTCGAAGGTGGCAAATAATTCCGTCTAAAGATAGCTTTCCGCTGCCATATTGCAAAAAGACAAACGCGCTTAGGGCAATCATTGCCGGATAATAAAAATCATCAGGATGAACTTTGGCAACCGCAACAATCATAATAATGATAACAGGAACAGCTGCGATACGGCTTAAAAACCCAATAGCGAGAAGCCCGCCGCAAATAATTTCTGACCACCCGACAACATAGGCCATCATCTTAGGAAATATAATTCCTAGCGTCGATAAATATCCTCCAAAAGCAGCCAAACCCGGCCCGTCAAACATGCCATATACTTTTCCTAATCCTGCTTTAATGAAAATCCAAGCCACAAAAAGTCTTAATATCCCAATGCTCCATCCGGTATAAAAACAGCATTTCCCGTTCGTCTCGTGTGTCATTTTCTCCTCCTTCAATGAAGCCATAGTTTACGGAGCAACAGCGGTCGTAAACTATATGGCTGAATTGATCCCGTGCACGTAAGTGCATCGGGATTTCCTCTATTTAAAACAATACGGATCTTTGTCTTTTAAAATATCTTTTTTGCAACCGCTTGTAACCGCTAAGCATCCTCCGCACGCATGACGCAAAGAACATCCATCGCATTCTTTGGCCCCTCTGCGATATCTTTTTGCCATCTTTGAATCATAAATTTCTTGAAGGCTCTGTTTTAAAATATTTCCTATCAAAGACGGAAACTTGCGGCAGGCATGCACTTCTCCGTCGGCGAGAACAGCTACAAAATTAAATGCAGCGCCGCACCCAAACCCTGTACAGCCACTAAACAGTTTATCATTCTCACGCTCTAAAACAATATTAATTAAATTATCTTTAAAACCTATAATCGGATTTGTCTCTGACGCTTTGATATATTCCTCTAAAAACCGCTGATAATCTTCTTTTTTCGGAAGCCCTAAACCCTCCCCCTCTCCTGTTTGCGACAAACGATTAAATGTAAAATATTCTGCATGCCCTCTAAGTTTCTTAGCTAAAGGTAGAATCTGGCTCATATTCTCTTTTGTCAAAGTCAGCATCACCGCAGAAGAAATCTTTAACTCTCTTAAAATCTTTAAAAACTTTATCACAGCGCTAAAATTATTTTTTCCTCGAATATAATCGTTATGTTCAGGTAACCCTTCCAGGCTAACCTGGTAATATCCGGGCTTTTGAATCTCAATAACTTTTTTTAAATCTTCCCTTGAAACAGGATTGCCTAAAATAGATGTTGAAAATCCCTTTTGCTCAGCTCTTTTATAAAGTTTAAAGAAATGAGGAGATAAAAATGGATTCCCTCCTGAGAAACAGACATGCCCTCGGACGCGGTTTGTCCGAGTAAAGCGCTCGAGGCCATCAAGAACCTTATACCCTTGCTCTAATGTAAAAGGTGAACGTCTTGTTCTGTCGTAGCAATGTTTGCAATGCAAATCGCAAACATTCGTAATATGCCATTGCAGGGTGAATGTATCAGAAATAATAAATTTTTGATCAATATTCTTTGTATTCTTAAAAATTCGCGTATTTCGTTTTAGCTTTGGCGTTGGCTTTAAAATGATTCCTTTTTTTGCGGCTCTTTTTAAGTTTAACTCAAGCGCCTTAACGGAGATGTTTCCTTGTTGCGCGGCTTGTTCTAGAGAAATATTTTCAGCCACCATTTTAAGCGCTAAAAGTTCTTCTTTTGAAGCCGGCTTAGCTTGAATACTTACGTCTCCTTGTTTTTTCCAAACAAGAAGCCATTCTTTTTGTTTTTTAGGATTCGTTCGTGATTGTGAAAATTTCCAATTGGAGAGAAAAATTTCCAAGGTAGGATTGATTTGGAAATTGTTTACCTTTTTAGGCCAGTGCGGCTTTAGAGAGAAAACTTTTCTTTCAAGCTTTTCAAGTTTTTGAAGTTCTTTAGTAAAATCCATAATATAGTAATAAAGGGCCCCCGCTTAATCAGCGGGGGCCCTTGTTTCATGCATTTCTTTCTAAGATTTTATTTTCCGCAGGAGCCTTTACCGCAAGAAGATTTGGCATCTTCATCCATCTCTTCGTCTTCAGTCATTACATCTTCCTCTCCCATCATCTCCCCTTCGTCCATATCCTCATCTTCGCCCACCATTCCATTTTCGCCCATATCCTCGTCTTCAGCTGCCATTTCTTCCTCGCCCATGGCTTCATCATCTGCCATCATTTCGTCTTGTTCAACCATTTCATCTTCAGCGGCTTCTTGAGCAACAGCTTCTTTTTCAGCAGCTTCCATTTTTGCCCCACAAGAACCTTTACCGCAAGAAGCTGTTCCTTCTTCAGCAGCCTTACCACAAGAACCTTTGCCGCAACTCCCCTTACCGGCAAAAACGTCTTTAACAACGCCAAAGCTTGCCACAAGGCTTGCGATGCTAATCCCTGTTAAAATCTTTTTAATTTTTCTCTTGTCCATCTGTTCCTCCTCATTAATCCCGCGCGCGGGACTTTCTTGGTTTATAATAAAGCAATTATACCAACTGCCCTAACGGTGTCAATTGGTTTCACGCCTATCAGGATTATCTCTTAAGATTGCTCTTTTTGTAATTTTCGCTCTTTCATCCAGCTATATAAAACAGGAACAAGAATTAAATTAGCTGCTGTTGCCGTCAGCAACCCTCCTACGGTCGGCGCGGCCATCGGCTTCATGACCTCTGAGCCTGTTCCGCTTGAGAACATTACAGGCATTAAGGCAATAATCGTTGTCATGGTTGTCATAAGGGCTGGGCGTACCCTCTGAAGGCCAGCCCTTATGACAGTCTGGCGTATTTCTTCAATTGTTTTTGGCAATTTTTCCTTAAATAAATTCTCTAAAGTTGAAAGCAACACAACCGCATTATCTGTCGCGACTCCAAAAAGTGCAATAAAACCAACCCATACGGCTGTAGAAAATCGAAAATTCAAAAGAAACAAAAGAATAACACCGCCGGTAAGCGAAAGCGGCAATACCGCAGTTAAAATCCCTAAAATTTTTATGTCTTTAAATGCCATGTACAGCAAAACTAAAATAACCATTAAGGCAAGCGCCATCGAAGGCAACAAGCGCTTTCTCGATTCCATCTCAGCTTCAAATTGCCCCGACCAGCTGATAAAGTATCCGGTAGGAATTTTAAGATTCCCTCGGCTTATCTCTTTCTGAACAGTTTCTTGCGCTTTCTTAACAAAATCAACCAACCCAATCTGGCTTTGATTCACATTAATAAAAACGCGGCCATAAGGCACCGTGTTTTCCGAAAAAATCATCGACGGTCCGGCAACAGTTTTAAATTCCGCTAATTGAGCCAAAGGAATTTGCGCAGGCTTAGGCGCGTTACGCCAATGCCAACGGGTCGGCACAAAAATTCTCTTTAAGGCTTCTGGATCATCGCGAAGCTCCCGCAGATACCGGACTCTCACCGGATACCGCTCTCGGCCCTCCACCGTGGTTGTGATATTCATCCCCCCGATGCCTGACATAATTAAGTCCTGAATATCTTGAACATGGATACCATAACGCGCTGCCTGCGGGCGGTCAATCTCAATCTCAAAATAAGGGCGCCCGCCGATGCGCTCAGCGTAAGGCGAGACCGCACCCTCAACACGGCCAACAATCTGTTCGAGTTGAATACCGATTTTCTCGATTTCTTTTAAATCCGGCCCAAAAACCTTAATCCCGACGGGCGTCTGAATGCCTGTTGCGAGCATATCAATGCGGTTGCGAATCGGTTGCGTCATAATAGGACTGACACCCGGCATTTTTGTTTTTTGCTGGATTTCATCGATAATTTTCTCCCGGGTCATCCCTTTACGCCAATACTTTTTATTTTTAAGGTGGATAATTGTTTCAATCATTGTCACCGGGGCCGGGTCCGTGGCCGTTTCGGCGCGCCCCAGCTTTCCGACAACACCCTCAACTTCAGGAATTTCATTTTTAATAATGATATCCTGCTTTTGCATCACATCCGCGACTTGCGTCAGAGAAGCGCCAGGAAGCAAGACAGGCATAAACAACAAATCGCCTTCGTTTAAAGGCGGCATGAATTCTTGTTTCATTAGCACGCTGAAAATAAGCCCCACGGTAAAGACCGCTAACGCAATAAAAACAATCACGCGTTTATGTATCAAAGCCCAGCCTAGCAAGGGCTTGTATTTTCCATGTAAATATTTAGCGGTTTTATTTTCTTCAACGGGTTTTAGCTTTCCCTTTAACGCAAAATAGCTTAACGTCGGCAAAAGCGTTAAAGCAATAATCGCGGCGGCCACCATGACAAAAGTTTTGGTATAAGCAAGAGGGCTAAAAAGTTTTCCGGCCTGCCCGGTTAAAACAAAAACCGGAATAAAACTAACAATCGTCGTTAAAAGGGCAAAAAGCACAGGCCGGCCCACTTCGCCTGCCGCGTCACTGCAGATCTTTAACCGGTTTTCTGAAGTCAGGTTTTCTGTCGAGTGCTCGGAGAGCTTGCTGTAGATATTTTCGACCATGACGCAACCCGAGTCGACCATAACGCCGATAGCAATCGCGATGCCACCTAAAGACATAATATTGGCATCCACGCCAAATTGCTTCATAAAAATAAACGCAATCAAAATACCAATCGGCAAAACAGCCGCAATGACAAGGCTCCCCCAAAAATGAAGAAGAAAAACAACAATCACAAAAATTGTAATAATAATTTCCTGAATGAGTGCGCTAGAAAGCGTATGAATAGAGCGATGGATAAGTCCTGTGCGGTCATAAAAAGGAACAATCTTCATCCCCTTAGGAAGTCCGACTTCGATTTCCTGAATTTTTTTCTTTACTCTCTCAATAACTTTTAAAGGATTTTCGCCGTAGCGCATGACCACAACTCCGCCGGTGGCTTCCCTACCTTCTTTATCCAAAACACCTCTTCGAAAATCCGCCCCTAAGGCTACACGTCCGATGTCTTTAATGGTCACGGGCGTTCCCGCATGCACGCCGATGACAATATCTTCGATATCTTTAATGCTTTTAATAAAACCGAGGCCGCGTACAACATATTCGACGCTATTTTGCTCAAAGACTTTTGCGCCCACGTCAATATTGGATAACTTGATCGCCTCCATAACGTGCAAAAGGCTGACGTCATAAGCAAATAATTTGTTCGGGTCGACATCCACCTGATATTGCTTGACGTACCCACCGACGGAAGCCACTTCGGAGACACCTTCAACGCTCGTCAATTGATAGCGGACATACCAATCTTGGATAGAACGCAATTCTTCCAAGGAATACCCATCGCCCTCAACCGTATACCAGAAAATCTGACCCAAGGCCGTCGCATCCGGCCCTAAAGAAACACTGACATCTTTAGGAATATTTTTTTTAGCTAAATCAAGTCGCTCTAAAACACGTGTTCGGGCCCAGTAATAATCTGTCCCTTCTCGAAAAATCATATTAACCAAGCCAAAGCCAAAACCAGACGACGAACGAACCACTTTGACTTTCGGCGTTCCCATGAGCCCTGTTGTCAAAGGATAGATCACTTGGTCCTCAACATCCTGTGGGCTGCGCCCTGGCCAGTCTGCATATACAATAACCTGAAGCTCGCCGATATCCGGAATTGCATCAACAGGGGTTTCTTTCATGGAAGAAAACCCTAGAATCATCATCAACACAAAAACCGATAAAACAAGAAATCGATTACGGATACATGTTTCAATAATGCGATTAATCATGTTCTCTCCTTAAAAATATTACTACATTTGCATTCCGGGCATTCCGGGCATCGCGGAAGCCGCTGGTTGCTTTTTCTCATTACCCAAGGCCCCGGAAAAAGCCGAAGACGCAACCCCGGTAATTTGACTTTGAGAATCAATCAAAAAATTACCTTGCGTGACGACCCGCTCCCCTTCGTTTAATCCTTTTAAAACCGGATAAAATTTTCTTGGATTATCCGAATGGTCAATGGCTTCAGGCCCCACAGTAACTTTACGCCCCTCGAATTGCCCATCACCTTTATCAACCCATACAATTTGTCGCCGACCGGTATCCAAAAGCGCGCTTTTAGGAATAGATAAAACGTCCATATTCCCGTTATCGTCTTGATACTGGCTCATAATTTCAATATCAACATACATTTCCGGTTTTAATTTTTTCTCCGGATTATCGACCAAGGCGCGAAAACGAACAGACCGAGTCTGAGGATCAACCACAGGATTAAGGGAAACAACTTTTCCGTAAAACTCTTCTCCTGCCAAGCTCAAAGGGCTCACCTTAACATAAGCGCCTTCTTTAACCCAGTTAAGTTCATATTCATAGACATCACCATAAATCCACATCTTGTCTCCCGGCAAAACCAAATTGTTTTGAACTTTTTTTGATTTTTGCAGGCCATCAATTTGTTCCTGGCTTAGGCCCATCAAAAGAAGCTTGCGCTGCGAAGAGTCCACCAAAGATTTGGCCCTATCCACGATTTCTTCAATGCCGCCGGAAAGAGCTTTTTCGTAAGATTGAACTGAAGAAATAAATTCATCCTGTGCAACGGCTAACTGCGGGTCATAGGCAACGCGCCCAACAGCCCGAATTTCCTTAAAAAGCTGCCGCTTTTCAATAGGCTCGGTTTTAACGCCGGCCAACTTTAATTCAGAGGCCTTAAGCGCAACCTGGCTTATGACATTTTCATCCGATGTCTCCATGTTCATGCTTGACTTTATTACCGGCATTAACGGCATAAAACAAATCGGACACTTCGTATCCCCTTTTTCATAGTTTTCAACCGTCACCTTAACGCTCGGATGCATGCCGCAAGTATAATAAGATATCGGCTCATCAAGACCTTGATGGTTCACATGATTCTGTTGAGCGAATAGTTGCGTTGAAAACATCAACGTAAAAAGAATGACGAGAGCAACCCTTATAATCTTTTCCATTTCTCCTCCTTATAAATCTCTTCCAACCATTTGTTCTAAATAAGCAATTGCTTTTCGATAATCAACAATCGATTTATAATACGCCAAACGCGTCTGAAGATATGTCCGCTCGGCATCAAGCCAATCAATAAAAGAAATTCCGCTGGTTTCAAACCCTGTCTGTGAACCGTCAAAAGCCTGTTTGGCCTGAGGCAACAGGGCTGTTTCATATAAAAGGACGACGTCCTTGTAGGCTATAATTTTAAAATAAGCGTCCTTCACTTCAAGTTCAGCTTGATTTTCGACTTGCTCTTTATTTTTTTGAGCTGATTTTAATTGAGCCTCTTTTTCTTTGACTTGAGCATCTAATTTCCAAAACCATATCGGAACATTAACCGAAACCATAGCTGCCCAGGCATCCTGTCCGTCATCCATAGAAGTCGTCGTGCCGCTGCCGATTTCGATATATTCTGCCCCGATCGTAAAATTCGGCAAATATGCCATCTTCGATAAAGTTTTTTCCTTCTGGGCCTTTTCAAATAAGAAATCAGCTTCGATTAAATCCTGACGGGTTTCTTTTGCATATCCTAACAATTCATCAAGATTATAAGAGAAGGAAATGTTCTTTAACGATAAAACCTTATTGATTTCTCCGCCTGAGGGGTTGTTGATTAGGGTATTAAGTTTTACGCTTAGACTTTCTCTGTTCTGCTTTAACAAAAATATCTTCTGAAGAATTTTAGAAAGTTCCACCTGGATCTTAAGAATGTTTTGTTGCGTTCCAAGGTTAGACTCGTATTTCTTCTGAGCCGAGCCCTCTAAATCTTCCAGGATAGATTTTTCTTCTTCGTTTATTTCGATTGATTTATCTACCCAAAATAAATCATAGTAAGTAGCTTTTACCTGGGCAATAATGGCACGTCTTGCTTTTTCATATTCTTGTTCAAGCATCTTGGCCTGCGCGGCCTGGGCCTTTCCCTTTAAGCTTAATTTTCCCGGGAAAGGAATCTTTTGAGAAACATTGAATTTTTGCTCCTGCGGCCCCACGCGGGTTTGCACTTCTTCGCCAAAATAGGTATAACCGACCATCGGATCGTCTAAAGCGCTAATGCTTTGCGTTTTGTATTGTTCGGCCTTCCACTTCTGATAAACCTGCTGGATTTGTGGATTGTTTTCTAAGGCCTCCTGAACAAAGCGGTCAAGAATGCTTTCTCCTTTATCCTGGCCAAAAGAAAAACAAGGCAAAAAAATTAAGCTTAGAATTGCTATAAAAATAAATTTAAAATAACGATTGGGATTCATTTTAACCCCCGCAATGTTTATTTAAAATGTTGATAACTTCGTTAATTTTCTCCTGCTTTTCAACTTGAGACTGGCCTTTAAGCGTATCAGCAACACAACTTTCTAAATGTTTTTGAAGAATCTTTTCCTTAACCCTACTGATTGCTTTTGTAACCGAACGAATTTGAATTAGTACGTCAATGCAATAGCGCCCTTCTTCAATCATTCCTTGGATACCGCGAACTTGTCCCTCAATTCTTTTAAGAGCATTAATCTGTTCTTTATGACTTGAATGTTTCATAGCGTTCTCCTTTTCAATGCAAGGATACCATACCCCCCTACCCTATGTCAAGTCTGTTTTTTAATCCCCTCCTTTTTTTAAGGAGGGGCATTTCCACAACTTTCTAAAATCTATTAATGATGACAACTACACTTCAAATCTTTTTTATTCTTTACAAATAACAACGGAAACGCAATATCACTCGCACAGCATGGTAGCCAAACTGCTAAAAACAAAAAAACGAAAATAGAAATATACGCCAACAAGCTCAAAGGATTGCCGATAGCCATGATTACATGGAAAAGCGATGCCCATGTACTAATCAAAACATGCGCGCCGTGAGGAAATTTTGTGTGAGGCCAAAAATATGCGATGCCGATACCTAAAAATGCCAAAGGATTGATCAGCCACCATCTTTCAATAAAGCCTACGTGCATTTCGCGATTTGGCATATTAAGAAGGGTCTCTCCTAGGTAAGGAATCACTGAGTCACTTAAGGTAGCAATGCCAACGGCGCCAACATATCCAATAAGAATAAGTGGTAAAATGTGGCACTTTTTCCCGGACTCTGCGCATTTATGACGCCTGTACATTGCCGTCGTGGCAAGCGCGCTTAAAACAACATGCAAAGGATGCAAAACATAAAACGCATTATGCGCCATTTCCCGAGGCATGCCTTGAAAGAAAATCATTAGGGAAATGCCAAAAAGTGCACCGAATATTGTAAACGGTGCGTGGTGAGTCAACTCTTCTTTAATTAATTTCCACATTTTTTAACCTTTTTTTAAAAACTAAGTTTTGTCTTAATACCCAGAACATTTGTCCCGTTCCATTCAGCGGAGGACGACTTTGCTAACTGAAACATGTAAAAAAGCTCTCCCTTTACCGGACCAGCTATAGTGAACGTAACTCCTGTATAAATTCGATTGCGTGTAAACTCTGTGCTTTCCGATTCAATAAAAATTTCATCTTCAATATAGGGCCGAATTTCAAATTTTGTCCATTTCCAGGGAAAACGCAAAGTTGTTTTATTGCGGTAACGAAACTTATCTTCCATTTTCTCACCAATACGAAATTCAAAACGGCTTCTATTGGAAACATCAAAATCATCGATCTTTGTCTTTAGCGTTAGGTTAAAATGAGGACGATGCTCATAAGACCAAGTATTCTTTGACTGCGAATAGATACCGCGATAATTAACCCCAATATCTAGCCACTTGGCTAACCCAGAATAAACAATGCCGAGATCTGTATGGTTATAATAAAAATCGCTCGCATTATCTCCCCACCACATTTCATCCTCTAAAGACATTTTCCAGTTATCACTGATTTTCCAAGAGGCATTGTTGGTCTGCCAAATTTGAAAATCACCGTCATCATAAGCAAAAGCCAATGAAGCACAAATTAAAACAAAACTTAAAGTAAAAATAATTTTTTTCATTTTCTTAACCCTTTCCTAATAAGATTCCTAGTATTCCAGCCCCCAAGATAATAAACGCCGGATGGATTTTTGTAAACAAAAAAAGCGCAAATGCTGCAACAACAATAGCCAAGTTTTTCCACTGCAACAATTCTGACACCTGAACTGTCTGAAACGCTACCGCAATAATCATGGCAAAAACCACAAGCTGAATCATGCTAAAAGCATTTTTAACAGAAGAAGATGTTTTGTAGTGGCTATATAGATAGGTCGCGACGATGATAAGAATAACTGGCGAGAGCATATTGGCAAAATTGGCAACAATAGCACCGGGAACCCCTGCCATCTTGTAACCGGTATAGGTGGCAAATTTAATAGATATTGCACCTGGGAAGATTTTGACAATGCCTAGGACATCAAGAAATTCTTGCTTGGTCAGCCAGCCGTAGCGCTCGACTACTTCCTTTTGGATCAAAGGCAAAAACGAATACGCTCCGCCAATGGCGAAAAGGCCAATGCGCAAAAATGCCCCAAAAATCTGAAGCAAAACCATAAAACTCTCTTTGTTTAATTTATTTTATAACTCGGGATTTCTAAAAAAATTATAGTTTCTGCCAAGAAACAATGTCTAAAACCCAGCTTGAATCTGCCCCAATCATGCCGGGAGGAAGATGGTTGACTGTTTCCGGAACCTGATAAATATCAGGGACATTGCTCCCCATGTCAAAGAAATTTGAAACAATAGTGCCAATAACATCTGTTTGCTTGGTAACCTTAATAGTGTCCTCTGCATAAAAAATACCCATAATATCTAACTGAGATGCTGTGCCAATATTCATAGTTCCTGGCGTCATAAAGCCCATAATATTCGTAGGATAAGAATTATTACCAGGAGTGATTAAATCGACATCTATTTGGATGCTTCCTGTTGCCAAAATAGTCCCTTTTCCTGTGTATGTAATTGTTGTGTTACCACCCTTTTTGCTCATAAGAACATCATCTCCATCAACATAAATCCGACCATCGATTGTTAAATTGCCGGATCCATCCATACTGATACTGTTGGTTCCATCCGTATAGCTAAAAGAATCATTAGGCTGTATACCGCTTAATTCATCTGTTAAAATGAGTGCATTATCATGAAAATGTTCTTGAATCGTAAGACTAGGATCATCAGGATGCGGGTCAGAAAGGCTTGGAAAAACAATATCATCTCCTAAGTCATAAGGAGCTGCTGTTCCATTGTCTGAATGAACATTAAGTGCTCCTTTGTTTCCTCCCCATCCATCTGTTACGTAGACTCCATTAACTGTTTCTTTATCAAAATTCCCTGTAGCATCAACTTCGCCAACGCTAGAATCTCCGCTTAAGCCAACTAAACCATTTTTAACGCGAAGCTCTGCATTTAATGTCTCGACGGTTTCTCCATTAAAAGTTACAGTGTCTAAGGCAGGAACTTTTGCTTTTAGCGCAGCATCTAGTCCGCTATAACTATTTTTAACAAGTTCAGCGGTTCCACCTAAGTCAATGGCATAATCTCCAGGACCTAAGCCCTGTCCTAAAATAATAACAGACCCTGCAATATTAACTGTTCCATTAATCAAGCCTCCGCTATAGCCTGTTCCGGCAAAAATAGCATTGTCCCATGGAGAAACATTTGTCATCTTGGCGTAGATTTCAATCGTTGCAGTTTCATCGCCAAAGCTCCCTTGGGAACGTACCCAGATTTCTGCATCAGAAACATTTTTTAGCCATACTGTATATGAGCCCCCGTTAAAAGTTGTGTCAATGTATGGAAAAACATAAAAATTATTTGTATCCGGAGTAACGGCATAGCCATTAATATCTGCATCCCATGCCGGAAAGCTGTCATTTAAATAATCTTGTCGAAGGTCGTAGATGGCTCTTTCAACGCCAGCTTCTGCGATATAAAATGCCGTTGCTTCTAGCCTCTGCCGTTCGGCTGTACGAAGCTCATGAGTGGCCATGAGCATTAAGGCTGCGCCAAGCCCCAACAAAACAATAATAACAAAATATGAGATAAGAAGAATGCTTCCCTTGTTACTTTTTAATCTCTTAAAAATTTGTGGCCTCTTATGTGTTATTCTCATAATCAATTCCTCAACTTTACTTGAAAGCTTAGCTGATAAGACAAAGGCGTTCCTTTAATATCAGCTGTCTGCCCGGTTAAAGCAACCTCAAGAATATCTGAAGCTGCGACTTGCCTTGTAAATTGTAAAGTTTGAACATTTTGAGCAATAACTTTTATATCTGCCCCTTTTCTTCGCAAAAGCTGTGTGCCATCCGTCCCCCCTAAACAAAAAGTAATTCTATCGCTATCCCAGACAATATTTCCACCTGAAACAGTACTTGGAATTTGAAATGTAATTGTCGTGTATGCTGCGCCGGTAGCTGGTACATCGAGGATAGAGGATGGCCCTGCTTGGATAAGGTCATACTTCATCCATTCCATAGCTTTTCTAAGTTCGCTCTGCAGTCCAATCTGAGCACTATTGACCTGCCAAGAATTTTGGCCTGCCGAAGCAGAAAGGTAAAGCGCGCCAGCAACTAATAAAAATAGCAAAACCGTTACCATAACTTCTACCAACGAAAGCCCCTGCCGATTTTTTATTCGCTTTAAACTGTTTAACCCTATTTTTCTCTTCATCATGCGTCTCTCCTTAAAAATACTATCTTTTCGCAACCATGCTTACCAAGCTTGCAATCGAATCAATTTCATTATTTTCTTCTCCGGGCGTATCTTCTCCGGCATCTAAAGCACCGTTTAAATTAGCGTCTTCCCCGATAATTCTTCCATATTTATCTTCCCAGCAGACAACAGCTTTAACAATTAACAACTCGGCATTAGTTGAGTCAATATAAACCACTCCGGAAGAAGTAAGGTTGCTAACCGTAAACGCATTACCCGGGGTTCCGCCAGCGGCGTAATCAGCTACAATATCATCAAAGCTATGATTACGGATTTCTTCGATTTTATCTTGGGCAGCGCTTAAAGCTAAGGTTTTATCTGCAGCGATGGCTGCTGATTCAGAGGAGAAAATAAAAATTTTTAGCATGCCGACAACCACAACCGCCAAAATTGCGGCAACAATCATAAGCTCTACAAGCGTAAAACCCTGTCTACTGTTCTTCATCTTGTCCTCCCAAGCAAAAAGCCTATTCTTCTATCAATCCTTAGAATAGGCCCGGAGTTGTGTGCGTTAAGGCAACTTCTTTCAAGGGCCTTTTACCGATTTTTAACCGGCTTCGCATCACCCCCCTCCACTTAAAGTATAGAACATTTTTACTTTAAAAGCCTCTTTTCCTCATCAAGGCTTATCAGAGGGAAACTAGCGATAACTTTCGTTTGTTACAATATTTCCGTTTTTATCAAAAACCTTTTCAGCGACGAGACGGCCAGTGTTATCATACGATTTAGCATATCCGCCCTGGTCTTGATTTGTTAAACTCCACTCATATTTTAAAGCACCGTTTCTATAATAAACTTTTCCGGCGCCGGCCTCAGAATTATCTGTCATCCACATAGCATCTCGAAAATCCTGTTCCATGCGCAGAATTCCATCAGAATAATATTCTTTATGCGTTTGAAGCGTTCCTTGAAGGTAGGAGCTCTCGTACTTCAGCTGACCGCTGTTATAGTATTCGTATCGCATCCCGTCTCTCTTGCCTCGGCGGTAACGCTCTACACCGTGGGTATTCTTAGTCTCGTTCTTAAATTCTACTTTCCCATCCGGAATACTTTCCGTACAATCATAAACTTTGTGTTGAGTTGTTTTACATTGGGCAATTTCTTCACCATCGTCAAAAAACCGGGCAAAATAAAAAACCCGATTAGGATCCAGATGAAGCAAAGACGTCATCTTTCCCGTCATTTTCTTTTTCGGCGCTTTCTTTTCCGGCTGAACAACAACAGGCATCTGAACAGGAGCTGAGAGTTCAGAGTCTTTAGACGGCTGCATAATGCTCTTGTTGATATAGCTCATTAGCACAATGCCGCTAACGATAAGGACGCCAATAATAATTCGAGATTCTTTTTTCAAAAAGTAACCTTATTTTATTCGTTTCCTATTAAACGGTTAGGTAAATTTTAACCTTAACGCATTCTAAAAAATCCTAAATAAGCTCCTAATGCTGATTTGACAAAAATCACTAACTTATAACTAGCAAATTTCGTTAAGGGCCAGTATATCAAAAAACATGTTGTTTTTCATTAAGATTCTATATAATAACTTTATGCACATTTTAGACATTACAACCCGATGTCGCGAAGAAACCGTTGACATAACCTCTGACATACAAAGATTTCTTGATGACAATAAATTTAAATCAGGAGTGGTGGTGGTTACCTCGCCTCATACAACCGCCGGTATCACAGTCAATGAAAATGCTGATCCAGATGTCAGGCGCGATATCCTATCGTTTTTTAAAAAAGCTATTCCTCAAAATCAAGGATTTGCCCACGTGGAAGGAAATTCTGATGCCCATATTAAAGGAAGTCTTGTTGGCTTTTCACAAACTTTTATTGTGGAAAATGGAAAGCTGCATCTTGGCACTTGGCAGGGAGTCTATTTTATGGAGTTTGACGGTCCCCGCCAAAGGCATGTTTGGCTAAAATTTCTTAGCGAAAAATTGGAACCCCAAGACTAAAGCTGCTACACACTCTCGGTATTCTACTTCGCTCAAAATCTTTTTAGGATTATCAGACAAAGAAGGGCGAACATCCTTCAAAACAGAAAACATTTCCACGGTCCTTTGTGCTCATGTTTTCTACGGAAAAAAAGTCGTTTCTTCCTTATTCAATCCCAACAATCTCAATATCAAACAATAATTCTTTGCCAGCTAAAGGATGATTAAAGTCTAAAACAACTGTTTCATCTTTAACCTCCGTAATGGTTCCATTTAAAGTTTTACCATCCGGTGTCTGCATCTGAAGCATCATTCCTTTTTGCGGCTCTTGTTCCTGTGGCATGTTCGCCTTCGGAACTTCGGCAAATGCATCAGGGTTAACAGCACCATAGGCTTCTTCAGGGCTCACAGTAACAGTTTTCTTATCACCAACTTTAAGCCCGACAAGTTGTTTCTCTAGTCCCGGAATAATTGCTCCCTGGCCTTGCGTGTATTCTAAAGGCTCACGCCCTTCTGAAGAATCAACAATTTCACCGTTAACTTTAAGCGTGTATTCCATCTTTACCTTTTTTCCATCTTCAATCATGACATCTGCCCCCTTTGCAATAGTTGTTGCCGCAAGCAAAAACGCCACCAGAATACCTAAGGTTATTCTTTTCATGGTTTCTCCTTTTAATGAGTGCCTGATTTGTGGAACCGGCAAGCCTTAAACGACGTCAAATCAGTGCACGAATTAATCCTGTTTTTTGCAAAGCGAAAAATCAGGATACATCTTTTTTATTAATTCTTGTTTTAATACAAATAAAAAAACGCAAGATAATCATTCTCACCTTGTAGCAAAAATTTCTTGACCTTTTAGAATAAAATCTGTTTAATTTGAGTTATTATGCTTTATTTTATTTTTGAAGTCAAATAAAAACTAACACAAAAACAAGATACCCGCTTATCTTTCCTCTAAGAAAATTCTTAATCTTATTCTTTAGATTCTACTTTATTTTCTGGAATAACAATCGAAGCCTTCTTAATCCCGCCTTTGCTGCAATATACCTTGACAAAAATAGTGTCCCCTTCTTTGGCATCAAATGGGATGGCTTCAATAACTTCCCGAGGTTTTTGCTGTCTTCTATAATTAAAAACAACTGGATCCCCTTCTTCTTCGGTGACCCAAATTTCTTTAATATAATGCTGATTACGATTTGTAGATACAACATGAATCATGCTTACCGTAAGAGTCTTTAATTTCATATCATAACTAAGCGTCATCTCAATCGGAGGATGAGCAAAAGCCGAGGAAGAGATCAACATAATGACTAAAAAAATAAATAATTTTTTCATACTCTACGGAAGGACCTTTTCTCCTCTTAGAATAGGAGGTATCTCCGACGTATCAATACGAATCCCACCATCATGCTCGATCTTTAAAGTATAAAGAATGCCTGGGATAAATTTTGTACCTGGAGCCTCAATTTGAGCATTCTTAATGCCTTCCCGAGAAGCCTTTTTCGAATTAAGCGCATAATCCCAAAACTCGCTCCAAATTTTTTCTTCAAAGGTGCTATGCGCTCCTTTGACTTTATACCCTTGCGGGATTTGATTGACCGGCGTGATAACATATTCTCTTGTGTTGGCACCGTCTAAAACAAAAACCTTCCAAAAAAGATAAACACTTTTACCGCGCAACGCATTTCCCTCGACGATAAACTTATCAGCAAAGCGAGCCACCAAAGATTGAAATTGAATAATATTACTTTGAAATGTAAAGTAACGTGGAACAAGCGGCTGCCCCAAGCTATCAAATTCAAGAAATTTTATTGTAGTATCATGACTTTGCGTAATAGGATTATATAATACATCTGTTACTAAAACTTCGGCGATACGTGAATCGCCTTGAAGACGCACAATCATCTGTTTTAAAATTTCTTTTTCATAAACAAGCTTCATATAGGCTTGATAGCCAAAATAAGCTATCGCTGCAATAAGCAGTAACGACACAAAAAACTTAATTCTTTTAAAAGAAACTTTTGTTTTTTTCATCTTCTTGTGGCCTTTTATCTGTTTTGATTATTATTCTACCTCTGAAAAATAGGGCAAGAAGGTTTATTGATGCCCGACGATGGTAGTGAATACCGAAGAATTTCTTAAGAAAAGCACTCAAGGAAGAGATACTAATTGCTGAGAAAAAAGAATATCCCCCTTAAAAGCTCAAGCGCTTGACTTACTTCCCGATTTGTGAAATTCCGTAAGCAGCACCGGCTGCCATGGCTGCGCTTAAAATCACACACCCAGAATTAAAAAGTAGCACTGCCACAATAAATACCATATAGATCGCTTTTCGAAACACTGACTCCTCCTATTTTTTAAATATTATTTTATACTCTAATAATTGTTTTACTCGCCACCAAACCGATATGTTGCTGATAACATTAAAGCGTAAGACCTCCAAATTACTTCATTAAGCTGTGTATCAACAACAGCTCCGTTAGAAAAATAAACCCTATCTAAACCCTTATCAGCTTTCCAAAAGTTTAAATCCCCAGTTATCCCTGCGGTCCATGAATCGTTCACCTCGTATTCAGCGCCAAAAGAAATAACCATTCCAGTCCCTTTAGTCTCATGGATATAGCTAACCGGATGCTGAAAATCGCTTCGCAAATTCCAATCAGCCTCAGCATAATAGTCTGCCCAATGATATTCAAATCTTGAAAAGCCTTTAAACTTTTCACGAGAACCAAACAATTCAATGCCGGCCCAAGGCCCCGTCCATCGCGATTGATAAGTACTGTCTAAGCCATCGAAACCCCCCGACGCTGGTATCGTCTGGGAACCATCTGTCATGCGTAAATTTTGCTCATGATGTGAATATCCCCCTAAGACTGCGACTCCTAAATCTTCTGTCAAGAAATCCTCCCATCCTTCAATAGCTCCGACCTGAAACTGCAAGCCGCCTCCTAAAGAAAAATCCATAACATTATCGCCGTTTGAAGTATTATTTGACCGTGAAAATTCCCACCCTCGGTCATCTAGATAATAATCCGAATCTTGATTCTCTCCATTTAAAATCCACCCATAGTCAAAAGAACCCTCGAGACGAAAATTCTTATTTAAAATTACTTTAGCCTCTGTACCAATTTGATAAATCCATAAATCTGACCAAGTCAACTCTGATAAAATATTTGGATTTTGTCCATTTGTATCTCCGGCGATACTCCACCGAAGGTAATCATAGCGCATACCAGAATTCATATTAAACTGAAATTCAATCCAATCTAGATCATTCTTAATCATTTCTTTCTTATATTTTTCTCTTTCATAAACCGGCTTAATTCCCATGCCTTCACGTTTAGGCACGACAACGGAATGCGTACTCGTAACGGCAAGCGTAGAGTAGGATTTCTTTTGATTAAGTCCTTCAACACCATCAAGCATTTGATTAACTGCTTTATTTTTGGCAATTTCTCGAGAAGGTAAATATCCGCCTTGGTAATTCGAAGCAAAAACATCACTTGAAATAAGGCAAAAAAAGACAGCTAAACCTATGCATAATATATAAATATACTTAGGCATATTTTTATTTTATAGACAAAAACAACGAAGGGCAAGGTAATAAAGGGATTTTTTCAAAAAAAATAAAGAAAACAATAAAAGCACGCTTATATTAGCGTGCTTTTATTGTTTTTCTGGTCATTCTCTTATTATTCTTTAATCATCGTTAAAACCATTTTAAACCTTTCAATAGCTTTAACAGCATGCGGATCATTAGCCGGCATGATAATTACTTGATTCTCTTTGACAATATAAGATTTGCCGTTGATTAAAATCTCTGCCTGTCCATCAACCACTTGAACCATGGCATCAAAAGGCGCGCTATGCTCGCTTAATGCCTGGCCTTTATCAAAAGCAAAGACCGTAACAGTCCCAACGGACTTATCAATAACGGTTTTACTAACGACTGAACCTGCCTGATAATCAATCACATCTTTAAAACATAAAACTTTTGATTTTAAATTCTCATCTGTCATAGCGTTTCCCTTCTTAAAGAATTAAACTCCACTCATCATAGCTTTAACATCTTCTTCAACAGCACCGATAGGCTTGATGTCAAAAGCATCAACTAAAACTTTAGCCACACCCGGGGACACAAAAGCTGGAAGGGTCGGCCCAAGACGAATTCCTTTAAATCCTAAATGTAAAAGCGCTAAAAGCACACAAACTGCTTTTTGCTCATACCATGCAATGTCAAATGACAACGGGAGCTTATTAATATCGTCCAATTCAAAAACTTCTTTTAATTTTAGCGCGATAACCGCCAAAGAATAAGAATCATTGCACTGGCCTGCGTCTAAAACACGCGGAATGCCATCGATGTCTCCAAGATTAAGCTTGTTGTATCGGTACTTGGCACATCCAGCAGTTAAGATAACTGTATCTTTTGGAAGTTTTTCGGCAACTTCTGTAAAATAGTTTCGAGAAGTGTGTCGTCCGTCGCATCCGGCCATAACTATAAAACGTTTAATCTTTCCTGCTTTAATAGCACCAACAACTTTATCAGCTAGCTGAAGCACTTGATGATGCGCGAACCCTCCAATGATTTCGCCTTTTTCTATTTCTGTTGGCGGCGGGCAAGTTTTGGCAAGCTCAAGAATCTCAGAAAAATCCTTAGTACCACCCTCGGTCCGATTGGCGAGATGCTTAGCCCCAGGATATCCTGCCATTCCTGTTGTAAAAAATCTATCTTTGTAAGAATCTTTAAGCGGTGTAATGCAATTTGTTGTCATAAGGATTGGGCCATTAAAAGACTCAAATTCTTTTGATTGATTCCACCAAGAACTTCCGTAATTTCCGACAAAATGGCTGTACTTTTTAAACTCCGGATAATAATTTGCCGGAAGCATTTCGCTATGCGTATAAATGTCAACGCCTGTTCCTTCAGTCTGTTTTAAAAGTTCTTCCATATCTTTTAAATCATGACCTGAAATAAGAATTCCGGGATTTTTCCCAACGCCAATATTAACTTTTGTGATTTCAGGGTTACCGTATGTTTTGGTATTGGCCTCATCTAAGAGCGCCATGGCCTTAACCGACACTTCTCCGGTCTCAAGAACCAAGGCTGTAAGCTCATCAGCGGATAAATCTTTAGCAATAGCAGCCATAGCCTTTACAGCAAAGGCAAAAATTTCATCATTATAAAATCCTAACGCAGCCGCATGGTCTGTGTAAGCGGCAGCCCCTTTAAGGCCATAAAGCGTTAACGCCTTGAGTGAGCGAAGATCCTCGTTGTCGCTGTAAGAAATCGGGCTTACCTTAGAAGCTTTTTCTAAAGCAGCCTCTTCATTATCAGCGTTCCAAGTAATCGACCCATGCAAATCGTCACTATCTTCAATACCTGCTTTCTTCTTAATAGCATCTCTTATCTCTAGTCCTTGATGAATTAGCGTCTTAATTCTTTTCTCATCAAAATTAGCATTGGTGATGGTGACAAACAACGACTGCATCATAAAAACGCCATCTTTGCGATCAATAGGCAAATTTGTTTTCTCGCTGCAAAGGGCTATTCCCTCTAAAACATACATCAACAAATCCATCAAATTACTAACATCTTCGTCTTTACCACAGACGCCTTTGATGCTACATCCGGTATTTTTTGCGGTTTCTTGGCACTGATAACAGAACATACTCATTTTTTCCTCCTTATTAAATTTTTGATTGTAACTTTACTAAGCTTTTCAATAACAGCTTCTTCAGCTTCCTTAATATGCTCCCTTAAAATACAAGTCTTTCTATTGTGACATATTTTTTTCTGAAACATGCAATCGACAAGTTGAACTTTCCCTTGGAATATTTTCATGACATCAACAAGTCTGATCTTTGCAGGGTTAATTTTAAGACGGAACCCTCCTTTGCCCCCTTCTTTGGATTCAACATATCCGGCCGCGATAAGTTTTTGAAAAATCTTCCTAAGATAGTGATACGGAATTTTATTCTTGTGAGAAATTTCTTTCGATGAAAGAAAATCTTTGTTGCTCTTAGCCAAATACACCAAAGACTGCACTGCGTAATCTGAGTTCTTGGTTAACAGCTTCATTGGTCCCCCTTCGACTGGGACTAATATAGTCCCAGTCATAGAAAATGTCAAGTGTTTTTATTTAGCTCGAGATGACTCTAAAAATTCCATCTAGGACCGAAATTTCTTTTATTCCTTTAAAAATATAATTCTGTGATAAAATATATTTATGGACTTACAAAAAACATGCAGCGTCTTCGAGAATATTTTTCTAAAAACTTTTAAAAAACCGTAAATAAAAAACCTTGACCAAAAAAGATACGACACACACCAGCAGAAAAATTTCGCGTCTTTTTCGTCCGCAATCCTTTTTAAATGAATCTCTCTCCAACAAAATTCTTTCTTAAAAAACAAAATCTAAAGATCATATTCTTTTTAGCTCTCATCCTTATCAATTTTTTTGTTTTTTTCCCGTCTTTTTTTCATGTTGCTCGACATGATCAGCTTCTCTACGTGGGAGACCTCTCTGGCGATAATAGCTGGATTTCCCTAGCGATTAAAAAAGCTGTAACCTACAATCGAGACCAGCACTTGTTTCCGGGACACGACCCCATGCTCTTTCGCCCTCTTTTTTATTTTCTTCTAGGAACTGAGCTATGGATCTTTCAATACAATTTTGTGCTCTGGCAAATCACAGGATTTCTGTTGCACCTTGCTGTTCTTTGGTTTTTCTTAGGACTTTTATGGCAAATCCGAGAAAGCATCTTTGCAGGACTACTGGTGCTTTTCTTTTCTGTCCTATATGCAAATGTTGAGATGGTTATTTGGCATCACGTTAACAGTTACATGATCTTTGTTGCTCTAACACTTTTTTGTTTTAAAATTTTCTATCGAATAATTTGCGACCGGCGAGTAACTTCAAGACAAGCTTGGTTTTTATTCTTCTCTCTTTTAATATCTTCCCTTATTTACGAAGGGGCATTTCTATATTCGCTCTTTTTCTTTGTTTTTTCAAAACTTTTCTTATCCCCGCACCGCAATGAAAAAAAGCTAGCATCTCGACATTGGCGAGTCATGATTCTTGCGCCTGCTATTATCTACTTATCGTTAAACCTTCTTACACTTTTTCTAAAATGGAATACTATTTCAAAAGGGGCGTCCTCTTTAAAAACATTTTCGGCTGCTAGCTCTATAAAAGCCGTCTTTGCTTCCTCTTGGTGGTGGATTTCTGAAGGACTTTTCCCAGAGCTACTAAAACCTGCGCTTCAGCAGAGAATTGTTTTTTACTACAACGGTGCTTTCCTGGGACTAAAAAATATTTTTTCTCTTCAAAATATTCTCTCCATTGGATTTTTATCCTTATTTGGATCTATCCTAATCTATTTAATTCTTTTACAAAAAAGCCTGTCTAAGAACTTTATCAGGGAAAGATACAAGTTTATTATTCTTATTTTAGGAATATGGACGATACAAATTATCGTTCTTGCGGTAGGACGCATTGCCTCTGGAGGTCTAAGTTTATTGGCAAACTGTAGCTATTACAACTATCTTTTCTGGCCATACCCTATTATCCTTGTTTACAGCCTAATCGATTTCAAGAAGCAGTCTTGTCGGCATAAAATTCTGAACGTAAGAAATCTTTCAATCCTATTTCTTGCAACTCTCATCGCAATTAACGGAACCCGGACTTGGGCTCTTAATGACCGCTACCGAAGAGTCTGGAAAAAACAATTTCTGGTTACAAGAAAGATTCAAAATCTTGTTAAAAGTCATCGAAATGAAAAAAATTTCTCTTTTACGGTTGACGAACGGGATAGGCTCTATCTACCATGGATTCACAAAACTCATCCCCTCCTTAGCGAGGAGCCATACTTTTATAGTCAGATGCTTTATCCTTCTCTTATAAACGAAAACAATCCAAAATACACGATTAGTTTTACAGAGAAAGAGCGTCAAGAAATCACTCAGACCTCTCTTGAGGGCACTCTAGAGAATCTCTCAGAAAAGCCTATTCTTGTCTGGGGCGTTTCAGATCTTAAATTATTTTTCTTCTTAACAAATCTTTACCTTCAGCAAGGTGAAAAAGAAAAGGCCCTGAGACTAATAGACAGGATATTATCATTAAACCCTCACCCAAAAGAATTTCGGAAGACTTTAGAAAGCCAGAAAAATTTTATTGAAAAAAAATTTTAATCTCCTTTTATCTTTTCTTTTTTTCACCATCAAGACAACAAAAAGTCCACGTTGATTATTCCAGCAAACCTATTGATAATTATCCAGGCGCAAACAATCTGCATCACTGCTTGATAAGAACAATTGTTCTTATATTATTAAAATACGGTATTCATCGTTTGTAGAATATAGAAATTCTTCATGTCTACATTATCCAAGTAAATTCTATAAAAATCTTCGTTGCTTTCAGCCCCTGTCCTGTAAATAACAACATAATAAGACCCTTGCGAAAGAATAGATTGTTGCGGAAAATGGAAGGAAACGTTCTGACCATCAGGATTATTGGAAATCTCTCGAGCAGAAACTATTTTAGAAGAAAAATTTTCTCCATAAGGAAGGTAGTAGGGTCCTTCTTTAGACTTATAATAAAGATAAGCCACAAGACCGTCCTCTGGATTGCCAACCTTATAGATACGCTGTGGCAATTCATTTAAAGCTTGCGGCTTTGAAATCTCGAAACTAAATCCAAAAAACTTATAAATAGACGATTTTGTCCCAATATTTCGAATCCCGTTAAAGACAAGATTCTCGAATTCTTTTCGAGGTAAAATTTGTTCCGCATCTTGTTTAAGGCGTTTTGCGTCAATGATCCACGCTTTGCCCTTCTCCAAATCTTTATCGGTAAAAATACCTTTTACTAGGTACATATATGAGAGGACTTCCTCTTCATGAACCCAAATTCGGCTAGAAGCAATAGTCTGAAAAGAGGCAATGGCATATTTTTCAAGAATATTTCTTTCTAAAATTTCATTAAGAAAAATATCTAAATCAAAATCTGAATAATTTTCATAAAAATTATAAATTGCCTTTGTTGTTACCGGCGGGATAAGGATAGCCCCCTCAGAGACTTGATAAATATTGTTTATATAATTCATCTTATCAAGAGCACCTTGGCTAAGATTCTGGGTAAATTCTTCCCAGAATGGATATCTTTTGTAAGTATAAATCTTTCTATCTGAGATTTGCTCAATTTTCTTCGAAATATAATTCTTTGCCATTCTGCAAGGAAAAATATCCGTTCCAAAAAGATACACGTTAAAAAGAATATGCAGAAAAAGAATAAAAGACCCAAAAATCTTTAAAACCCTTCTATGGGATTCCGACAAATTTAAGCGCATAATATGTGAAAGACCATAAGCTAAAAGAAAAATTAAACCCACCAAGACTGGATAATAGTTAGCGCCATACTGAGAAATACCTCGTATCTCCATAAAGAGTACTGGTAACCAAACTACGCCAATCAAGAAAAAAATTCTTATTTTATCTTTCCAGGATTCTTTTACAATGCCTTGAAATAAAAGATAAAAAACACAAACAATAATGACAGGAAAAAGAATAGGCATAATCAGAATAAAATATTTAAAAATCCAAATCCATCCCCCTCTCGCATGGACGACATCTCCAGAAATCCATTGCTGCAGAATAGGCTGATTGTAATAAAAATGGTTACTATCGCAATTAAGATAAACGTAGTAAAAATAACTTTTGATATTATACAAAATATTAGGATAGTTAAAACAAATGAAAATAGCGGCGAATCCTAAAAAGAATAAGAAAAAATGAACTAATAATCCCCTTAAAAGACTCCATCTAAAACTCTGAAATAAAGTAAAACATTTTTCATGATATAGGAAAGCTGCGGCATAATACGGAAGATACGCCATTGATGTCGGCGAAGAATGTAATGAAAGGCATAAAAAACAACCAGAAAAAATAAGAAAGAAATTCTTGCGGAGATAGATGCTCGAAACCTGAAGGAGATAAAAAGCTAAAAGAAAATTCAATAAGCCTAAAGGCTGATGTTTAGGAAATAGCAAATAAAGAAAAGACCAAACACAAGTAATAAATACAAAGTAGCAAATAAGACCAACGGCTCTGCCAAAATAATTTCGAAGAATAAGAAAAATTAAGACTGCGGACCCTGCAAATGAAAGAGTTAAAAGAATAACTAAGGGATTAAGCGTTTCATAGTCTTTGAATATTCTCTGAAAGATTGCTAACAAAAAAAACAAAACTTCTTTTCCATGAAGCCAGACTTGATGATTGTTGTCAAAACCCTTATGTATTTCAGAAATAAAATGAACATCAAAAATATTCTTTGCTGTTTTAAGATAATAGACATCTGCATCGGTCGGAAAAGGAAGCATATCCCATGTCATTGCAATAAAACAACCTGCAATAACTAGCGAAACGCAGACAACAAAGAACGTTGTCCGCGTATTAAAAAGGATTCTAATTTGTCTAATACAAGAACGCATTTATAAAATTATTGTGTTGAATTTATTAACTATTTGAAAACAAAACTATTTCTTTAAAAACATTCCGAAAAAAAGCGTATTCAAAAAATATAAAATTAAGGCTAAGGATAAAACAAAGTTGAACCCTAGAAACTGTGCAACCGTAATGGCCAAAATCGATCCCAAAACACTAAATCCGCTATTAATGCCCCACGCCCAAGGAATTGCATCTGGAAAATCTTTACTGAGGAACTGCAGCCCGGCCGGAAAAAAGAAACCGAGGGTCAACCCAACAGGAAAAATAAGAAGACAAGCCCCCAGGGCTCTTACAGCAAAAGAATAGTTAATAAGAAGATCGACAACTTTTCCTGCCCCAAAAATTAACAGAAGCAAAAAAGCAGCAAGCATAAAGAAAAAGCTTCGATGAAGAAAAACTTTTGATTTTAATGATTTCTCGAGGAAAGAAGCCAGCAGGCTTCCTAGACCTGAGGAAAAAAGAATCGCGGCCAAAGTAATCGAGATTGAATAAATCGGGCTTCCTAACAATAATACAAATTTCTGCATCAAAGGAATTTCAACAAACATAAATCCTAAGCCCAAAGTTGCAAAATAGGCGATAAACGATACTTTTTTACACCTAGGGATGGCTTTTATGCCAGTTTTTTTTGAAAGAAAAAGAGGAAGAAAAATAAACAAAAAGATAAAAATAAGCGCCTGCAAGAGAACAAGAATCTGAGTCAAAAACATGACTGTTCCTAAATGATGCTCCCGAATAACATTAAAAGGATTAAAAGAGCTAATCTTGTAATGCTTATAAAAGAATGGATCATTGTCTGTTACAACCGAAACGTCGAAAGGATACCTCTTCTCAAAGGCCTCTCTCTCGCCCTGCCGGAATGCTGCAAGGTAGGAATCAAAAATAATTGGCATTGGATACTCTATGTTAGATGGAAAAATGAATAACTCATTCTTATTTCTTAAATACTTGATGATTTGTTCTCTCTCATCTTTTAAAAATGGCGTCTTCTTGATAAGCATTTGCCAAGACTCGCCTCCGCCAATAATAATATGCTCCCACGGTCTTTGCGCTCCCATAGTCTTAAGGGCGTCTAGGGCAATGGCATAAAGCCTTAAGCTCTCGCGTGGCGGATATCCTGTCCAACAGCGACAGAAACTAATCCTCCCGTCATCCTTGAGAACGCTAAGATAATCAAGAATAGCTTCCTTTGTGTATAAATAGCTTTCGGAATATGTATAAGCGCCCGTTGATAAACCAGAGAAGGTGTCGACTAGATTGACAATTAAAAGATCAAAGTCACCATCTTTAAATCTTTTTACAAAATGTCGACCATCAACAGGATAAATTTTAACTCCCTCTAGTCCGTAAACCTTCCCAGAATATTCATAAAGTGGCCCACCTTCAGACATTGCGCGAAATATCCCTGGATTAATCTCTGCGCCAGCTACTGCGTGGGCATCATGACTTTTGGCAATAAAAATATCCCGACCACCGCCAGTCCCGATGATAAGAACTTTCGGCTGACGAAGCCCGACATAGCAAGCTTCACTATCAAGACTAAAAACTTTTAACTGAGAATTCTTTTCGGCAAGGCCTTCTGAAGATAGCTTATAGACAACAGTCCCTGCCAAAAAATTATTTGAAATATAGGCTAAGTCTGGGGCTGGGGTTACATTAATTTGAAAAGTTTTACGATTGAATTTCCGAATCTTCTTTTGATTTTCCTTGCCTTCCACTCGAACGACATCTACACGACCCAAAGGTGTCCATTTTGAATAAAGATTTTTATATTGTCCTTCTGAGAAAGTTCCAGGAAGGTACTCCCAACCTTTCGCCTCATCAATTTTATAATTCTGGACTTCAGGTATTTTTATAAAGCCTACGAGGAAAACAATAGTCAGGATAGCAAAAAGTATTTTATATTTGGCATTTCTCTTAGCTATCCATAAAAAAGAAAGGCAGAGCCCGATAAAACATAACAAAGCAACAGAATGTACGATCGCCAAAGAATTGATTAAAGGGTAAAAAAGAACGGTTCCTAAACTAGCTCCGGCAAGGTCAAAGAAATAAATTATAAAATTCTTTTTGGGATTTGTATGAAAAATGTACGAAATAAGAAAACCTATGACAACAAATGGAACAGCTAAGATAGAATAAGAAAGAAGCAACATAAAGATCCCATGGAGATTCTTAAACAAATCAACCAGGTAAGATATCTGGGTAGGAAAATAAATAAGCGTGACCATGCTTAAAAACGTCAAAACCGAAGCTAACGCTAAACATATGGGAACAACATGCTTCTTTCCTGCTAGCTTTTCTTTATTTAAAATATAGGCGTTCGCTCCAATTCCATATCCAAGTATGGCAAAAGGAATAACGATGTAAACGACATGGTTCCATGTTTTTAAATTGAGAACTTGCGTTGCAAACAATTCAAAAGAAAGCGCTAATGACGAAACATAAAATATAGAAATGTAGGAAAGAAGCATACGCTAAAATTTTAAATAATCAATGGTTACCAAGCTTGTTTTAAAAACCCATCAAGCATCGTGGCTCGGACGAAAACTCACCAACGCACGATTCTTTTTAAGATAAATAAAAACCTCTTCCCTCTCGAAAAAGAAGTCTTTTGGTGTTGAAAATAAAAAAATGGTGGCACTGAGATTTTTTAAGGCAATCTCAATATCCACCAAGATTTGCGAAAAAATCTTGGTGGAGGCGAGGAGAATCAATCAAGCAATTCTTCACAACCCCTTTATTTGCAATGATTTTACTAAATTATCGTCGAGAATGCAAGAATAATTATTGTGCGAGGAGTTACATTTAGATACGCTCAAGTGCGAGGGTTTTGATGTGGGATGGGCACCATTTGGGCACCATTCTTCTGTGTGCCAGATTCGTGACAGGTTTTAAAAACATTCAGACTATAAAGAGGATCAGTTTTTTCATTACTATTCGATAGATTTCCCAAAATAGGCATACCACCCATCGGTTAAATATCCTGTTTTCTTCAACACAATATCACTAATGTAAATCTTCCCATCAAACGCAAAGATAAAATATCGCATATCATCGGACATCCCCCTAGGCCATATCATGCTATACCCTGGTGCGTTCGCGCCAAGAAATCGTACTAATAGCTTTTCATTTCCATTCTCCTTCACCATCAAACTGCCAGAATTATTTTTGTATACTGTAATCTTTTGATTACCGAACACTCTTCCATGATTAGCAATTCCCCTATTATTTGGCCCCCAGTAAACTTCTCGATCATCAATATAGCCAACCTTCCCAAATCGAGCTGAATAGGCAGGCGAATTTTCATAAATTTTTATGTTTTTCATTTTAGTAATTTCTTTTGAAATAAGATCGTATTGAAAAAATGCCTTTTCAAAATTTCCATAATAGTTATTACCTAAGTGAAATCTAAGTTTATTCTCTAAAAAAATCCTCTTTCCATCGTTAGCGACAGACAACTGAGACATCTCTTGAGGCGTATCAATGACTTCCTTTGTGCCGTCTTTTATGTTAAAAATACAGAGTTTCTTGCCATACATCATTAAATAAGCGAATCTGTTCCCGTCAGGGAACCACGCTGGCTCCCAACAATTTTGACCCTTTTCGATAATGTTCATCTTCCCACTGTCTAAATCAATAAGGACTATTCCTACAGCATAAGTTGATGCATTATATGTCCGAGCCAATATTTTCGTTCTGTCAGGTGATATCTTAGAATCATCCTCATCAAAATCAACATTATCACACACTTTCTTCTCATTCCTACCCTGAAGATTCATTGAAAAAAGCGAATGCCCTTTTATCACATAAACTTTCTGACTCCCATCAATCCATGAAGTATCTGGCAAAACGCCAAGCATTCTTCCTTCTCGATTAACTACAAAAATAAAAAAGAAAAAAATGACTGTTATTGTAATAGCTGCTGCAATGATAGCACCAATAAACAAAAAAACTTTCTTCATCACAATCTCCTTTTTAAACATTCTAACACGCTGCTCAAAAAAATTCTAAAAGTTATTGGAATTTAGTGTGTGTCTCTATAAATAAAAAAGACCCCGCCAAGGGGGTGTTGCGACTTTTCTGGAGATTTTTACCCGACCATCAGGCTACGAACCTGATTCTTTTACTTCCTAACTTATTGATATAAAACAAAAAGGCACATAACCTTGTGAGCTATGTGCCAGATTTGTGCCAAAATTAAATATCAAAACGCTTTTTTTATTGCTGACTGAACATTTTCATTCGGCTAGCCGCTTTCATCCATGCTTAGCTTTTTCTTTAAGGCTCTCTTTCCACAAAGTAGGATTAATCTTAACATTAAACTTTTCATGAACTAAACACATAAAATAAGATAATGCTTGAGACACCCTAAAAGAGTCAAACGTCCATTTGTCGCCGAGAGATGAAACATCTTCATGCACAGCTTGGTTTCTGCAAGCGTCCATCTTTTTAATTTCTTCAATGTCAAAAAGGTAATCTCTAATCGGCTGGTAACCCTTGGGAGGTTCGCATAAAGCAAAAAGTATATCAATCTTATCTAAGAGTGATTTTCTTTCCAGCTTCTCTTTTTCGATAAACTCACTAATTATTTCTTCTTCCTTTTTTTGTATATCAAGAAATTTAACTTTTTTCTCTCCGTACCTACCCGCAAATGACAATACCGACACCTCCTTAACTACTTTAATCATGTCGTAAAGAAAACTATCGATAACTGAATGTGCAAAAATCAACACAGATGCATCAAAGAAATTCTTTGTATTATCAGCATCTAGCTTTGCCATAGATTTTGCTATCTCTCCGCTTCCCCCTGAACTATCAAAAAACCCCTTCTTATCAATGAAGATGCTATCGTACTGGCTGCCCTTTTCCATTTCACTTACAAATCTTTCCGCCTCTTGCTGAAACTTACCATTAATTTCATTTTCTAGTGAGAAATAAGCTCTTCTAAATTGACTAATCTGATGTATTTTTTGAGTGGCGTTTATCCATGAAGTTGTGAATAACCTCTCCGCATTTTCGTTCATTCTCGTTCTCCTTTGCTGAATTCTTCTCTCTTAGCTAGTGACAAACGGAAAGAACCCGTTCGGCTCTGGCAACAATTTGGCGATCGCATGGCCACTAGTATTTTTGACAAAAGCCGGAGCAAGAAGCCAGACTTCATTAAAAGGTTCAATAGGCATATCACCACAATGTGCATATAGTTTATCTAGCATTAAATTATTTTTATCAAAATTTAAATATATCAATAAGTTTGTACTCCTAACTACGCTATATTTCTTGTCGAGCTTCTTCTGAATTGCCTGTCTCGCATACATCAACGCTTCTTCCAAGGCAATAGGTCGGTATTCTTTTGCTTCAGACGGCCTTCCCTTCTTGACCCACTCTCTATATTCCTCTGTTCTTTTACGTCCTTCTTTTTGTCTTTCTGTAATTTGATAGTCAACAATTTCATTATCAATCTTAACAATTGCATCAGCTGGCTCTTCATGGTTCTCGCCCATTTTAACCTGCACGGCACAATGCTTTAACTTCTGGAATCCTATACAAAAGTGAGAAATTATCCAAGCCTCCATTACGATGTCATAACCGGTCTCAATAAAAATTCTCTCATCGTTCAAAGGTTTGATCTCAGCCAACAGTTGATCTGGTGACTGAAAAATAAAGAAATTCTTAGAAATTTCACTCATGTGCAATATTTTAACATAATGGTTAAGGGAATTATAAATAAAAATGCGGATAACACAAGCGGATAATTGTGGCTGCTGAATAAATTATCTTTTTCACCGACCCTCAGACTGGCAACCTGAAGGTCATGAAAGACAAAGCATTGCAGATACATTAGCTATATTTTTGCTAGTCGGTTAAAAAGCCGACCAGCTTTTGTTATGGAGTTCTTTTATTTTTAAAAAACTCAATAACTACCTGAGGTTCAAACCGCAAATACTTTCCTAATTTCACATGCGGAATAGCCTCCAGACCTTGACAGGTCCTTTGATAGATCCAGCTAACGGGAACACTGAGGATTTGCGCCATCTCTTGAACTGATACCAGTCTCATTTGTTCCATAATATTCATTATTCATCCAAGAAATATGATGTAGGTTTCTTGAGAACCTTGGAAACCTTTACTAAAGTCTCCAAGGTAGGCAAAGAAATTCCATTTTCATATCTAGAAATACTTTTTTGTTTAGCTTTTATTTTTTCGGCAAGGTCTGTTTGTGTTAAATCTAATTCTACGCGAGCTATCTTGATTTTCTTTCCTAGTTTTTTCGCATCCATAAAGACTCCTAAATACTACTTGACAAATATACCCTTCAAGGTATAATTTAGACATACACGCTAAAATAAAAAATGCACCTAACTGTAATTAATATATACCTCTGAATGGATAAAATCAACAATTAAACATTAAAATGCCAGTCTCCGCAATCACCCCAAATATTATTAAGCCCTCATTACAAATTTCTCTGTGCTGGAAAGATTGCCATTCTGCCCAGAAGGTTCTCGATGTTGTTTGTCAAATTATTGCCTCTGAATACGTTGTGACCGCTAAAGAGCATCCTGAACTTTTTTCGACTAAGGAATAATCTATGCGCGCCTCTATTTACGCCAGATACTCTTCTCAAAATCAAAGCGAAAAAAGCATCGAAGACCAGATAAGGGTCTGCAAAAAATATTGTACAGAAAACAATATCACGGTTAATGAAAATAGCATCTATATCGATGAAGCTACGTCAGGCTCTCTTGTAAAAAGATTCGGCCTCGGAGCCCTTGAAATCGCAGCCGAAAACAAAGAATTCGACGCCATAGTAGTTGACGATCTCTCGCGTCTTTCCAGAAGCAATCACCAGATGCTTACCCTGGTTCTCAAATTTAACTACCTTCAAGTCAAGCTCATTTCTGTTTCTGACGGAATCATTACAGATGATGAAAATTCCAAGCTCGGGATTCAGATGCGGGGACTTATTAACGAGCTCTATCTCGACGACTTAAAGAAAAAAACTATGCGAGGACTTGAAGGACAAAAACTGCGAGGTTTTAGCGCCGGAGAAAGTGTCTACGGCTATCTGACAAATCCCTTCGGTGATCTAAAAATGAATCGAAAAGGCATAGCGAAATATGAAGGCAAGGTTCACAAGATTAATCCTGATGAAGCCGAGATAGTAAAAAGAATTTATTTGGACTTCGTTTCCGGAAAAAGTACTCACAAGATCGTTGAGCAACTCAATATCGATAAAATCCCGACAAAAAAACACCTCAAGGGTGGCTGGAACATATCAACGGTCTGCCGAATCCTTAAAAATGAGAAGTACATCGGTATCTGGAAATGGAAGACACATAAAAGCGTTAGAGACCCAATTACGGGGAAGAGAAAATCTATCTCTCGCCCAGAAAGCGAACATCTCTCCTTCTCTCGGGAAGATCTTATTATCATTAATAAAGAGCTCTGGAACAAGGCCCAGGAGCACTGGGCCGACCTTAAAGGAACCTGGCCAATAAGCAAGAAAAAGAAAACTTACTATCAACAGAAAAGCTATGTTCACACTAGCCCTACTCACCTATTCTCAGGGCTGATGAAATGCAAAGCCTGCGGAGGTGCTATTTTGCTTGTCAGCGGTAAAGGATTAGGATATTACGGCTGTTACAATGCCCGGCGAAAAACCTGCAACAACACCCTGCTCGTTCCTCGTAAAAGGCTTGAGCAGATCATCATTGGTAAGCTGCGAGAAAAACTGCTAACCACGAATAACCTAGAATATGTTTATCGGAATATCGAAAAACTAATTGCCTCAGGACTCAACGAAGTCCCTGAATTGACAAAAAAGAAAAAGGCACAACTTGAAAAAATTAAGACAGAAATGCACAATTATCTAAATTTTATTAGGGCTGGAAATTTCTCAAAGACCGTATCTGAGGCCTTGAATGAAGCGGAAAAGAAAAACAGCGAACTGGAGCAAGAAATTACGGCCTTAGAATTTCAACAAAATAATAATTTTAAGGCGCCGCCGAAAGAATGGATCAGTCATCGGCTAGAACGACTAACTGAAACGCTAAACAAAGATACCGTCGCCTCTTCCTCAGCGCTTAAAGAACTATTGTCACCGATAACCCTTGAGCCTATCTTAAATAAAGAAGTCGACTTATATCGCCTTTTTGAAGGCAACGACAAGGAATTCAAGCCCTATTACGTAGCCCATACAAAAATCAACACCTTGTCCCTATTAGACGAGAAGGGCCAAGGTGCGAATTGGTATCAATGGTGGAGGCGCGGAGAATCGAACTCCGGTCCTTGTGTTACCCAATAATAGCCTCTACATGCATAGTTTGTTTTTTAGAATCTCATCTCAGTCACTTTAAACAAACAAACATTACTGAAACCAGCCTTTTAAATCTCATTTCACTAATAAAGGCAACCAGTGAAACCAGCCTACTAAATGACCTCTCTTAAAACCCGTAGACAAAACTCTAAGAAAGGGCCTAGTTTGGTTAAACTAGGGCTGGTTCGCCAGCGAAAATCGGTTCAACGATTTCGTTAGCTTGCGCAATTAGTGTATTTGCGTTTAATTTGTGCCAGGATGATTAACGAGGCCAACCAGGCGTCCTCGGCATGCCACTACTATCGGAGTCAAACTCAAGTCGAAACCAGGTCGCCCCCATAGTGAAAAAAGTATACTTGATGAAAGAAGAAAATGCAAGGGGTAGTTAAAAGACAAGGTCTATTTTCTACTTGTTCGTACGGCTCTATCTAAGTCCTTCTTGATATCACGCTTTTTAATGGTTTCGCGCTTATCATAAAGTTTTTTACCCTTCACAAGCCCAAGACTCACCTTCACAAAATTATGTTTATTCAAAAAAATAGATAAAGGAACCAAGGTCAGGCCTTTTTGAATCATTTGACCTAAAATCTTTTTGATTTCGTTTTTATGCAAAAGAAGTTTACGCGCGCGGTCGCTGTCAGGATTTAAATAGCTTGCTTGCGCATACGGGTCGATATGAAGGCTGTGCAAAAGAATTTCTTTTTTCTCAATACGGGCAAAACTGTCTCTAAAATGAACATGCCCTGCGCGAACAGACTTGACTTCGCTTCCCTTTAGTTCGATACCGCACTCATAGCGATCGACAACAAAGTAGTTGCGAAAAGCTTTTTTATTAGTTGCAATATTTTTTGATTCCATAGGACAAGACTTTCTTTCTTTTGACAATAATCACGTTATTATACCATAACAAAAACAAGGCGCAATCACCCCGAGGAACAATTGATACATACGCTCCCTTTGAAAAAGGTCTCTTAAGTATAAATCCTTCGGTTGACAGGTTGAGCTTTTGCCGATATACTTTTTTTAGCTGAAAGATTTCTGCCGAAGTGGCGGAATTGGCAAACCAGCTTTCCTTTTTTGATTAAAGCGGTAGTTGGCGCGCACCTGTTCCTTTTTTAAAAATTTCTGCCGAAGTGGTGAAACTGGTAGCCCAGATTTCCTTAAATAAATTTTAAAAGAAGCTGGTGCACACTCACTCCATCTCAAATAAATATTTTTGCTGGAGTGGTGAAATTGGTAGACACGCACGTTTCAGGGGCGTGTGGAAGCGATTCCATGTGGGTTCGAGTCCCACCTCCAGCACAAATATTTATTTAGGAAAAGTGAGTGTAGACTCTTAAGTACGTTTCAGGGACGTGTGGCTTCGCGGCCATAAGGGTTCGAGTCCCTTCTTCGGTATAAATCTCTAACTAGAAAAAACAAGTGCAGGCGTACACGCTTCAAAAGTAAAGCACTAAACAAAAGGATTTTTATGAGTAAAACTGTTCAACTTGCTGTCATCGGAGCCGGACCAGCCGGATATACGGCTGCATTCTTAGCTGCCAGCAAAGGGTTAAATATCGCTTTAATCGACGATAGTGGTTTAATCGGCGGCACTTGCCTGCACAAAGGTTGCATCCCCTCTAAAACTCTTTTACAAATCGCTAAAACAATTAACGCCGCCAAGCAAGCCGAAAAATTCGGCGTAACATTTTCTAAGCCTAAAATTGATATTAAAAGAATTAACGCTCACAAAAATGATATTGTCAAAAAGCTTTCATTAGGACTTGCCCAGCTTTCCAGACAACGTAAATTAAATTTCGTAACGGGCACAGCACAATTCCTAGACTCTAAAAACCTTTCCGTTGAAAAGCAAGATGGCAGTAAACTTTTCCTCACTTTTGAAAAATGCATTATCGCTACAGGATCAACGCCAATCATCCCCTCTTTTGCCTTAGAGAAATCAAAAAATATTATCACATCAGAACAAGCCCTAGACCTAGAAAGCATCCCCAAAACTTTGCTGATTGTTGGTGGCGGCTATATCGGACTTGAAATGGCTCAAACCTATAGCTCTTTGGGCTCCAAGGTAAGTCTCTGGGAAATGACTGGAAGTCTTTTACCAGAGTCAGATGAAGACCTTGTTCGCCCGCTTCTGCGGACTTTAAAAAAAGAAATCACCATAAAGCTTGGGACCGCTGTCAAAACTCTTACCCCCTCTGGCAAAAGCATCAAAGCCTGCGCCGAGGAAAAAGGCAAAGAAATAACAGAACGTTTTGAAAAAGTTTTGGTGGCCGCTGGAAGAAAGCCCAACAGTAGGGGGATTAATCTTCAAAAAACAAAAATCCAGCTAGATGAAAAAGGCTTTATTCAAGTTGATAGCACTCTTAAGACAGCTGAAGAAAATATTTATGCAATCGGCGATGTAGTTGCCGGTCCCCTGCTCGCACACAGAGCCTCCGCACAAGCGCATACTGTCGTTAAAAATGTATGCGGTGAAAGCTCTGCTTTTACACCTAGCGCTATCCCTTCGGTTGTCTACACAAGCCCTGAAGTTGCTTTCTGCGGCCTCACAGAAACACAAGCCCAAATACAAAACAAAGACGTTGAAATTTCCAAGCTATCTTGGGCAGCTTCCGGGCGAGCCTTAAGCCTTAATCAAACACAGGGCTTAACTAAGCTTATCTTTAATTCTTTAACAAAAAAATTGGTAGGCGCAGGAATTGTCGGCGCTGATGCAGGCGAACTTATTGCAGAATGTGTTTTAGCTGTCGAAGCAGGCCTAGATGCCAAAACCATTGCCTCAAGCATCCATCCTCATCCAACGTTATCGGAAACCATTAAAGAATGTGCAGAGAAATTCTTGGGCGAGTGCGCCCATTCGCTTAAGAACTAACAACGGGCAGTCTAACGCAGAATCTAACTCCGTAGTCTTTACCTTCTTTTTCAATATTTTCAACATAAACATCGCCGCCATGCTCGGTCATGAGATCTTTACATAAAGCCAAGCCAATGCCGGAGCCTGCTGAACGGCTCGTAAAGAAGGGTTCAAAGATGTGTTCTTTCTGTGATTCAGAAAATGTTGGGCCTGTGTTTTCAAAATAAGCTGAAACTTTATTCTCATCCGGTTCATAAACAGTAGAAATTTTAAGATACCTCTTTTCTCCTCGGTCTAAAACACCTAAGGCCTCTATTGCATTAACCGAAATATTCATAAAAGTTTCCTCAAGATGAATCGAGTCTACAAAAACATCAGGCAAATTCTCACCGGCAAAAAAATCCCAATTGATGCGCTTGATGCGAAATTCATCTTTCAAAAGACGCAATGCTCGCTCAACGCATATATTCATATTAATATTTTCTTTTCGAATTTCTTTATGCCGAACTAAATCCATCAGGTCATTAAGCATCTCCTTCATATATGAAGATTGCTCTAAAATTAAATCAACAGATTTAAAATAGGGGTCGTCTTGTTTCATGCTGTTATGCATAAACTTGGCGAGTCCGTGAACCGCGGTAATCGGCTGACACATTTGATGTAAAATTCCTGCCGAAAGTGATGCAAAAATTGAGGCCTTGCCCATATCAGCCAATTTAAGCCGTGCTTTCTTGACTTTATTTTGTGCCTGCGTAACCTCGCTACCTAATTCTCTTAAGCGTAATAAAAAGGCAACATTGTGATATTTCACAAGTGCATAGCCCATAGTCCCCATTGCCAAAAAAAGCATTAACAAACCAAAAGGATAAATGCTCATACCATAATTATTAAGAGCCGTAAAATTGCTCAAGGACGTTAAAACAAAAGCAGCCATGATAAGCTCTAATTTGCGTCGATAAGGCTTGTCCATTTCTCGACGCTGTGGAAGCCTAATGAAATTGATATAATGACGCATAATATTAAGAAATGCATAGGCAAAGCACAAAAAGCTAAAGGAAAGAAAAATAATTTGTTCGCTTTGCGCTTTAGGAGAAAATCCCCAAGGATATTCTTCAATGCCAATAAAAAACGGATTCCCCCACGTCTGTAGAAAAAGAATAAAAACGCCAATATAGACAATCCAAACAAAAATCCTCTTTTGTTTATAGTGCTCGGTAACAACAAGCGAGATGTGCATCAAGGTGACCGGAACTAAAACAATCCCTAAATAAACAATTTTTCCCCAGAAAAATGCAACCGGGTCCACCCAGGCGTTAAGGCTTAGGGCATAGCCTAAAAACCACATTGAACAGCTGATGTAAAAATAAAAAACCGCGCGATGAAAACTCGCACGGGCAGCTGTTCCTAAAATAAACACCCCCATAAAAAATGCCAAATTGCAAAAAATAAAAGGAATTAAAGACGAGACATTAAAATAATAATATGGAGATTGTAAAATTGTAGTCCAATTTGCCATGATGTTTATTGTACCATAAAGTTTTTTATTTGGGCAAAGTGCAGGCCCTTATTTTTTGCTACTTATCCATTGCGTTAAATTCGGCCCTATCCCCTATGCTAATATCGTTGGCATCAGCCCACCCAGCATTCGCCTCTAAAACATAACGACAGCTTTCTGCCGGTCCATATGTTGGGCATTTTTCTTGTAAGCACGGAGGAGTATTTTTTTCAATATAGATAATTTTCTTTCTCTGATCCAGCCAAATAATATCTAAAGAAATCAGCGTGTTTTTCATCCAAAAGGCTACTTGCGAAGGCTCTCCAAACACAAACAGCATTCCTTTATCGCGCTTAAGTGACTCGCGATATTGAAGTCCTTGAGTTTGCTGTGCGTCTGTTAAAGCTAGCTCCACATCGAGGCAAACTTCGTCAAAACAAACCTGCGGGGCATTAGGCCCAAAACATCCTGACATAAAAAAACATCCCAAGATAATTATTCCTATCATTTGTTGTTTTTTCATTTGTAAGACTCCTGTTCTTCGGTTAATCGAATATAGTCACGAAAAGTTGTTTCTCCTGTAATTTCTTGAGACACTGTTGCTATCCTTTGAGATGTGTATGGATGTGTCCGCCAATACGAAAATGGTCGCGATGGCCTTTTCGCATTAAGCGCGTGTAACTTCTCTAAAAACGTTTCCATCGCCCTAGGATCATATCCTGCTTTTTTAAGATACTTAACCGCAAGCTTGTCCGCTTCTATTTCATCAGCACGAGAATAAGAAGAAATAATTGATGCAAAAGCCAGGCTAACACCCTGTGCCATGCGAGCGTTGCCACTGGTCGCAGCCAAAACCATTAAAAGGCTGTATCCATACTGGGCTTGCAGACGTTTAATGGCATGCTTAGCCGTAATATGTGCAAATTCATGGGCGATAACTCCAGCGAGCTCATCGTCAGTATCTGCTTCATTAATCAAACCGGTAAAAACATAAATAGGCCCTCCGGGCAAGGCAAAGGCATTGACCTCATCATCTTTGGTAATCACATGCCCTGAGTACAATAATTCTTTACGATCACAAACTTTAGAGAGACGATCAACAATTTTAGAAACGCGTTCATTAATATCAATATCCGTATTAATTTCAAAATTCTTTTCAACATAACGAACAATAGACTCACCCATGGCAATTTCTCTCTCAGTACTAATAAAATACATTTCTTCTTGCTCGGTAGCAAGATTGTATTCGGTCCGAACACAGCCTGTAAAGCAAAAACAAACAATTAGCATCAAAATAGAAACACCGAATTTCTTAAGCATCTTACAAAGCTTGGCCATGGGGAGCCCTACAATATTAAAATAACATCCCTCAATACGCTTAATAAAAAACGCGCCCTTTCCATCAATATCAAACCCACCAGCTTTATCTTTAGACGATGTGTGCCGATAATAGCTATCAATTTCTTTATCCGTTAGCCGCTCCATAACGATTTTTGTTTTCTCAAAATCAACTAACGTCTTTTTTGTCTTAGCATCAACAATAGCTACTCCTGAATAAAGCCAATGTGGTGCACACATTAAGGCTTTCAAATTCTTTTTAGCCTCTTTGATACTTTTAGGCTTTCCGACAACTTTTTTCTTATGTGTAAAAACAAGGGTATCAGAGCCGATAACAACACCCTTGTCTAAACGAGCGGCCACATCCTGAGCTTTTAAAAGAGCATTGGCCTTAACCAAGTGTGCTGCCCCTTGAGTCAGGATTGACTTTTCTTCGGCGCGGGATGGAATTACCTTAAAAGGGATTCCAAGCTTTTTCAAAAGCCGCCGACGATGGATAGATTTTGACGCGAGAATAATGTTGGGAGAAAGTTTTTTCATGCGTTCAGAAATTCAGCAATATCAAAAACCGCTGACAAAGTACACCCTAAAGCCTCAACAGCCTCGGTTGCGCCTTCTTTACGGTCAACGAGGCAAATACACCCATCGAGTTCAAAGCCCTCTTTTTTCATCACTTCGATAGATTGCACAAAAGCTTTGCCTGTCGTCGCCACGTCATCAATCAAGATAACTTTAGCCCCTTTCTTTAAAAGAGGCCCCTCGATTTGTTGTTGTTTGCCATGAGCCTTAGGAGCTTTACGGATGATAAAGCTGTTGACAGGATTCCCTTGCTCAAAGCTTAAAGACGCTACTGCCCCGACCATAGGGTCTGCACCTAGCGTTGGGCCACCGATAGCATCGACATTCTTATCTTTAGCCATCCCAAGAATAATCTTGGCGCTCAAATATGCCCCTTCAGGGGTCAGAGTTACTTTTCGAGCATCTAAATAATAATTACTCTCTTTGCCAGATGAGAGAATAAATTTCCCCTTAGCAAATGCATCTTTAAGAAGAATATCGAATAAACGTTTTTTATCTGTTTGAATGTCTGACACATTAACCTCTTTCGTTTAATATTAATACTATTAAAGATATTGTAAAATAATTAATGCCTTTGAGCAAGCGGATTGTCTTTAAAGATATCTTTGAGTATGGTATCATATGTGCATAATTTCACACTAATCTCATGATGAACATTAAACCCCTTTTATTCGGCTTAACGAGTCTTATTTTTCCAAGCAACTGCCTTGTCTGTAAGGAGGTCTTATCTGGCGTCAAGTCAGTAGATGCTGTGATTTGCGAGACTTGCGAACAAGGCCTAAAGCCAAACACCCAACCTTTTTGCCCAAAATGTTCTCGTCATTTAAAAAATCCGACCTTAGATGTACCCTGCTCGGAATGCCAAAGGCGTGAACCCTCTTTCAACCAGGCCTGGGGCACAAGTTTTTACAACAGGGAAATGAAGAACGTTATTCACCTCTTCAAATATAGAAATAAAATAGGGCTTCGACACCTATTTCAAAAACAAATGGTTACATTTATTAATGATTACCGCGTTCCTATAAAAACTTTCGATGGCCTCGTCGCCGTACCTCTCCACCCAAGCAAAATGCGTGAACGCCAATACAATCAATCCGAAATCTTAAGCGAAATGATTAGCCGCGTCTTTAATGTCCCAGTCTTAAAAAACACTATTATCCGTGCTAAAGCAACAAAACCTCAGGCATTATTAAACGAAAAAGAGCGCTGGACAAATGTTAAAGACGCTTTTAGAATAAGACAACCTTTGAAGCTTGAAGGTCAATCAATCCTAATTATTGATGACTTAATGACAACAGGCGCAACAGTTTGTGAAATCGCCCTTACTCTTAAGAATTCCGGAGCAAAAGATGCCAGCGCTTTAACACTGGCTATTGCGTAAAAAAATAAAATTTAAGAAAATTCTAATTTTTCGATTTATGAAAAGCAGGATAAATTCGCACAGTGATTTATGTCACTGCGATCCACACGTGTTTCGCAGCGTAAAGTATAAAACACTTACTCATTTATGAAAATTCTAAGAAGCTACATACTAAAAGAAAGCATCATCCCTTTTGCCTTATCGTTAAGCGTTTTAACCAGCGTGTTTCTTTTAGGAAACCTAGTTAAACTTACCGACATGGTCATCAACCGCGGTGTAAGCCTAGCCCTTATCGGCAAAGTATTTATGTACTACATTCCTTTCTTTTTGACCTACACAATGCCTATTGCCTGCTTAATCGCCGTCATCCTCACCTTCAGCAGATTTTCCGCTGATAATGAAATCCTGGCAATGCGCGCAAGCGGCATTCAATTAAAAAAAATTCTTGTCCCGGTCTTTGTCGTAGGAATTCTTTTAAGCCTGTTTTCCCTTATTTTAAATTTGAGAATTATTCCCCATGCGTATCATCAGCAGCGCAGAATTCTAAAAAAAGTGGGAACGCAAAACCCAACCGCTCTTTTAGAGGCCGGAACTTTTATCAACGCGTTTAAAGATCAAATTATTTTTATTTACCGCATCGATGGCAACAAGCTCTTTAATGTCCGTATCTATCAGCCACAACCAAACGGAAAAATGACCCGCACTATTACCGCTCAAAAAGGCGAATTTACTCAAGTCCCCGGCAAAGAGCAAATTAAACTAAAATTGATGAACGGCACCAGCGACGAGCCAGACCTGGAGAACCCCAATAACTTTTACAAATTACGATTTAATACCTTTTTTAAAACACTCGATCTTTCGCAAAAAGGCGGCAAAATCGAAAAAAAACCAAAAGGCATGACCCTAGAAGAGCTTAATGAAAAAATTGACGAATATGAAGCTACAGGAATCAATACAACACCTCTAAAAATTGAATTTCACCGCAAAATTTCCTCGTCATTCTCGGTTTTAGTCTTTATCATGCTTGGTTTTCCTCTGGCTGTGGTCACGCAAAAAAGAGCCAAGAGCGCTAATATAGCCATCGCTATGATTTGTGGAGCTAGCTATTATCTTTTAACCTTAGGATGTGAGGCCTTAAGCGTCCAAGAGGTTGCCCCCGTGGCATTAACCATGTGGGTGCCTAACATCATCGGAGGCATCGTTGCCTCTATTTTAAATTACCGCGTATGCGTATCGTAGAACGTTACAATCTCATTGCAATCATTCAGGCCTTTTTGGCAATCATTCTTATTTTTGCCTTTCTCTATGTCTTGATTGACGTGGCCAGCAACTTAGATGAATTTATCAAACAAAAAGTTCCTCTTCACATCTTAGCCCAATACTACCTAACGTATTTACCGATAATCTTATCGCAAACCATGCCCATCGCCTGCTTAATCGCATGTCTTTTGACATTCAGCAATGCTAATGGCCATAACGAAATTATTGTGCTTCGTGCCGGGGGTCAAAGTTTTTGGGATATTGCCCGCCCTGCCATTGTCTTTGGAATTTTAGTCTCAGCAATGATGTTTTGGATGAATGAAAGTTTTGTGCCTCAGGCAACTATGACCTCGGAGTCTATCCGAGATGAAAATATTGTTATCAAAGGCGATGCCAAGCGCAAAAGAGAAGAAATTAAAAACCTTACATTTTATGGGCTCAACAATCGATTATTTTTTGTTGATCTATTTTCACCTGCCGATGAAACATTAAAGGGCATTACCATCATCGGACAAAACGCAGACCAGCAAATTCGAGAAAAGATTGTCGCGCTTGAAGGCAAGTGGACCGGCATCGCCTGGAAATTTTACAAATGTCAAATGACAACCGTTAAAGAACCCGGTAATCCTCGCAGTGAAGAAGTACGCTATTATGATGAAAAATTAATGGATATTAAAGAAACACCTAAAGATTTTATGCGTCAGCGTCTTAATGTATCGTCAATGAACATCAAGCAGCTGGCCTCCTATATCAGACGCTTTGAACACAGCGGTGCCAAAAAGGCTATTAATAATCTACGCGTAGACATGCATCAAAAGATTGCTTTTCCTTTTGGTAATCTTGTTATTCTTCTGGTCGGCTTGCCCTTGGCTTTAATGACTGGCAGGCGCAAAGCCTTAACGTTTATGTCTCTGGGCTTAGCTGTTATGATTGGATTTGCGTTTTATGTTACAAATGCGGTAGGCTTAGCGTTTGGCAAAGGCGGATTGCTCGCCCCAATATTCTCTGCCTGGATGGCTCCAGCGCTTTTCCTCTGCGTTGCGGTATATCTAATTCGAACCCGATTCTAAATGAATGTAACGATTTGCGGAATATAAATGAACACAAATCGTTACATAATTTATTCAGCAAACACTGGATAAGTCTTCCCTTACCCTTCAAATCTTTTCTGATGACTTTTAAGCAAAATCCACTTTAGCGAAATGAGCAACCCTGCACAAAACGCTAGGGAAGTCTACTTTGACCCCATACGTGAAACGCATCTGGCAGGCATCTAATCTGAAGAAATCATTTCCTAACTCATTGATATAAAACAAAAAGGCACATAACTTTGTGAGCTATGTGCCAAATTTGTGTCAATTTTTCTATCGATTAAAAAAACGACAGGCATTTTCTAGTTGACACTTACGCCTGCCTGCCCTCTTACTCCCCGATGTCTTCTTTCCAAAGTTCAGGATAATTTTTAATAAACGTTTCCATAAGTTGATAACATTCCTGGCTGTCAATGACTACCACGTTTACACCGCGTTTCTTTATATAATCCTCTGGACCACAAAAAGTACGATTTTCACCCACCACCACCTTTGGGATTCCGTATAACAAAACAGCACCACTACACATATCGCAAGGAGACAGCGTCGAATACAACGTTGCTCTCTGATAGTCGGATGCTTTAAGCCGTCCCGCGTTCTCTAAGCAGTCCATTTCGGCATGTAGGGCTGTGCTTTCTTTTTGAACACGCTGATTATGGCCGCGGCCGACGATCTTTCCATCAATCACAAGGACCGATCCGATAGGAATGCCGCCCTCAGCAAGGCCCTTTTGAGCTTCTTCAATCGCCGCTTTCATAAATTCATCCATTATCTTCTCCTCATCGCTTCCTTATTTTTATCTCCCGAACGGATTTTCTGCATCAGTTTCGCGGCCGACAATGGCATCAACTGCGCCATCGGAGAAACCACCGAAGATCTTAGCAGCCTCGCCTAAAGGCCTACCGATTAAATCTTTAACAACATCTTTAAAATTATTCCACTCTCGTTTATCTTGATATAAAAGAAAGAAATCCTTGCCCACTACACCTTCTTTTGCCACCTTAATTCCAAGACCTTCCTTAATGCTCCTATCTACTGTTGTAATGTTACCTCGCTTATCCAAACCCTTAACATAAACCTCACCTTCAAAACATTTAACATCTGTGGCATCGTCGGACTCAACAGTCCAGCCCGTGCCGCGTACACCGGCGATGGCGGTCGGAGTTTTGACTTCAAAAGTTTCTCCTGCATCCATTTTTTCAATAAACAAAAACAAGCGACCGCGTGAAAGTAAAAAGGATTTCTCCAACAAATCGGAAATTGTTATCTGAGAGTTTTCTTTCAAAGTAAAGACGCGGCTAATCTTTTCACCAAAACCAATAGTGCACTCAGACTTTTTTTCGGTTTTAAGAGAGTAGCCATCGGATAAACCGTCGCCTTTGTGGGCATTTCTCCAGCGGGCCGTCTCTGAGGACCTCAAAAAAACCTCGCCCTTAGTTTCGATAACTTGATACTCGCCGGCAAAGGCAAACGTTGGCAACAAAATTAAGACGATGAGTAAAATTAATCTCCTCACTTATTCTTTTCTCCTAACGCTAAAAGTTGAACCGCCTAAAGATACTGTCTTAATCCTTACATCATAGACAGCTTTTTTACCACAGGCTTCAACGATCCACTCCTCGAAAATAACTTCATCCTTTTTTCCGACAATTTTTGTTTCAATAATTTTGTAAGGACAATTCGGCATATAGGCTTTTTGCTGAATATCGACAAATCTTGCAATATCACTTTTTAAAATAGTTCCTGCAGATGTTCCCGCGGGGATTGTTATAGTATTTATGACACCACAGCCATTAAAAACCAAACAAATAAATCCAATTAATATAAATTTTCGCACCACACCCCTCCGCCGTCTTAAAAGCTGTCCTACTATTTTTCTTCTATTTTCTTCAACACCCAAGCTATGTTTTGACCTAACGTCTTCATCGTTGATATGCCCTCATCGTCTTTGGCCACATCGCCTTTTTCAAGGCCAAAGCCCATATTCCAATACTGCGAACCCGGGACCACCATCTGACTAATAAGAAAAAAATGATTAATAGAGTCAAAAGTGTGGATGCTGCCGGCCCGACGCACCGCCACAACAGCCGCACCGACTTTGCGGCGAAACATCTCATTGTTGGCCTTGGCCACAAACCCAGCGCGGTCAATCAGGGCTTTGAGCTCAGCCGTGACATCAGCAAAATACGTAGGCGATGCCAGAATAATTCCGTCAGCTTTAACCATCTTTTCAATACAAAAATTGATATCATCATTTTTGACAGCACATTTTTTATCCTGGGCATCAAAACATTTGTAACAGGCAATGCAGCCTTTAAGTTTCTTTCCGGAAAGCTCAACGAGCTCGCAGTCAATGCCTTCTTTTTCAAGCTCTTTAAAAACCTTTTCTATGAGTTGTGTGGTGTTTCCACCCTTGCGTGGGCTTCCGTTAAATGCGACGACTTTCATAGCTCCTCCCCATATTTTCCTTTAAAGTAAAACGCAGATTTTTCTTCAAACCATCCCTATTTTTGGCTTTCAATTAAAATCGGATAAATTTCTTCTAAAGTGGTCATCCCATTTTTGACCTTTTCGATAGCATCCATGGCCAACGTCCGTCCTCCGTTTTGAATCACAATTTTCTGAAGCTCGCCTGTTGTAGCTTTACGCAAAATTGCCTCTCTTAATTCCTGGCCAAAGAACACAATTTCAAAAATAGCAACACGATTTTTATATCCTGTGCCACGACAATTTTCGCATCCCTTTCCTTTGTAAAGAATGATGTCTTGCGGGCCTGCCTTACTTTTTAAATCGACATAAGAAACTTCTTCTTGTTGGATGTCTTGATGCGGACGCAATAAATTGACATCAAAATGATAATGCAATTTTATTTTTTGCGCTTGTTCGCTGTTAATATGATGGGCGGTCTTGCAATGTTCACAAATTTGGCGAACAAGCCTTTGAGAGATTGCAGCGCTCAAGGCAAAAGAAACTAAAAAATGATCCAGGCCCATATTAGTCAAGCGAATAATAGTCCCAATGGCACTCGTGGCGTGGACAGAACTAAAGACCATGTGGCCTGTGATTGCTGCACGTAAGGCAACGTCGGCGGTTTCTTTATCGCGAATTTCACCAACGAGAATAATATCAGGGTCTTGCCGAAGAATCGACCTTAATCCCTCTGCAAACCCCATCCCAGACTTTGATTCAATATCACACTGATTCATCCCTTCGATACGATATTCGACAGGATCCTCTAACGTAACAATGTTGTTTTCCGGAGTATTAAGATGATTAATAAGCGCATACAGCGTTGTTGTTTTACCGCTGCCTGTTGGCCCACAAATTAGCATTAGCCCGCTTTTTAAATTTAATGCCTTTTCAAGATTTTTTAAATCATAAGGATCGACACCAAGCCTACTAAGTTGGTAAATACTTGCATTTCCTTCTAAGATTCGGATAGCCATTTTTTCTCCGCTTACCGTAGGAAATGTAGAAAGGCGGAAATCATAACTCGATACCCCGAATTGAGCAGAAAAACGCCCATCCTGAGACTTACGTTTGGCCATAGCGTCTGGCTCCATACCAGCCATAATCTTAATGCGCCCGAGAATATTAAGAAAGGAACCTTCTTCAAGATGAAGAACATCCTCAAGAAGCCCATCGATACGATAACGAACTTTTAAATATTTGTTGGAGGGCTCGATGTGGATATCACTGGCATGCTCTAAAACAGCCTCTTCAAGAATAAGGTTAACGACATTACTACTTAAGTGGGAATGCTCATCCTTTGTCTCGCTGGCACCTAGATTCCAACGAGATTTCTTTGCCTCAGGAAGTTCTGCCAAAATTGCTTGATATCGTTCCTCTAATCTACTCATACAGGCACCCTCCGCTTTTAATAAGAACCTATCTTTCTAATAAAACATCAAACAAATCTTTTTGAAAATATGTTTTTTCATTGTCCTCACCTACACGTAACAAATGTTCGTTGAGCGCGCGTACAATCTTTCCCTTGATGTTAGCTGTGATGTGTTTTCCATTGCGCGCTTTCTGTACTTGCTTATGCGTTAACTGTTCTCTAGACGCCTTAATCAGATCATCATTCTTTAATGAAAGGCTCTCCATAATTTCATTTAAAGGCGATGGTTGATTACTTTTCATGAAGCCTACCAATATAACTTCTTAAACCGCTTAGAATACCTCTTAACCCATTTATGGGAAGCTTCTTCGAGTGAGACTTCTTCACCTGCCTGCAGCATCAAGAGGTCGCGGTATTCAGAAATTAGATAAATCTGCTCAATCATTTTAACTTTAAATGCTTCACGCAACCTGAAGAAGCTTACCGCAATATCAAAAATATTTGTCTCAGCATTACGCACACACCGCACGACCTTGGCCTGAACATTAAACAATTTATCTTCAAAAGGCATCTTAATCAAAATAACAGAATCGATGTCTACAGGATTCTTCCCGGAAAACAACAGCCCGCCCAAGCTAAGATTGTCTGTCTTTGACTGATTTTTTTCTTTAATGATATTACCTTCTGAGTCGATGACCTCATAGGAAAGAGGCAACGATAGCGGATGCCGAATAAATTGACGTTTTTCTGTTTTACTCATAATCCCTCCTCCTTAAAGAAGATGCTGAAACCTTAACAAATCATACTGAGGAACATTATTTCTCATAAAATCTGCTCCCCAACCTACAAGCTTCCCTTTTTGAAATAAAAGGGGGGTGAGCTCTTGAAACTTAATAGGTTCATATTTCCCGCCCATTCTATCATCTCTCGTACTCGTAAAATAATAAACGACCTCAAAGGTTTGACGACCGACATCGATGACTTCAATCTTATGAGGATTATCAACAGATTGGTAGTCGTCAAGGTATCCGCCTTTTTTGGTCTCAGTTCCCATGATGCTAAGGACTTCTTGTTTGCTCATGCCGACTGAAAGCATTTTTAAATTGGTTTCATTCTCAAGAGCTGTTTTTTTGTATACGCTTATAACAGAACATCCCGCTAGCGCTAAGCACATTAAGACGATTAATATTCTCTTCAAATTTTCCTCCTATTGTTCACTTATAAACGGAACTCGTCAACCTCTACAAATATTTCTTATATAAATTTAACGTTGTCTGAGCAACATCCCTTTTTGTATACGAGACCTCTACCATCTTACGTCCTGTTTCTCCCAATCGTTCCCGAAGGTCTTTGTCTGCCATCACCTGAATAATCCTTGATGCTAACTCTTCAGAATCTTTTACAGGAATCACAAACCCATTAATGCCATCAGAAATGATCTCCGGCATTCCTCCCGTTTTTGTCACAATCATCGGGCGAGAACATGCCATGGCCTCCAGCATAGTTAACCCAAATGGCTCGAAACTCGATGATGGATAAACACAAGCCTGTGAAAGTTTATAAAGGGCCGGCATGTCCGTTAAATCATAAGAATCAATAAGAACATTCTCTCTTAGGCCAAATTTCTCAACAAGCTGAACCATATAAGCAATATCTTTTTGCTGCGTGTCTCCCCAATCAATAATATTTTTTGTTCCAGCCAGGACAAGCATAACATTCGGATATTTCCTTTTAACAGTGCGCAAAGCCTTTATACTGACATCACATCCTTTAGCAAGTCCCATACGCGCCGGATGAAAAATAATTCTTTTTCCTTTTAGCTGAGGATATTTCTTAAGAATTTTGCTCGTGTTAGCCTTAGGGCTAAATACCTCCTCATCAACTCCGTGATGAATTGTTGTCACGAGGTTGTGGTCGCATCCAATCCCATTTAGTTCTTTTGCGATAAAATGACTGACCGCAATGATATGACTCCACTGTATTGTAGAAGTCAGTTCTAAGAACTGAACATCATCCCACGCATTATGCGCCGTCAAAAAAAGAGGAATGCCATGCTTGAGAGCTAATCTCTCCAGCGCCTTAATGTGCGCTTTGCTAAAATAATTCATGTTGTGCACATGAAGAACATCCGGTTTATTTTTATCAATAAACTTCTTAAAAACCCTTGAAACTTCTACTTGAATTCCTTCTAAACCTCTTCTGTATAGCCAGTTTAAATCCATGATAGGATTTCGGGTGATTTTGACACCCTTATAAACTTCTTCCCCGGGATAGCCCTCAAAGCTACACGTTAGCAAACTTGCATTATGCCCCATGTCCACAAAAGTCGGCAACAAAATCGTCAAATGAGTCTCAACGCCACCGATAACAGGAGGAAATCCCCAGTGCAAATGTGCAATATTTAATTTCTTTTTTGGCATAATAAACGCATCCCTTTCTTTAAAGATAATAATGCTTTTGTTGCCCTGCTTTTGGCCGGGTAAAAATATGTTCTTTGCCTTTTCCGATTAAACGAACGCGGCCGAAAACTTCTATTTTTATTTTTGTCCTCGACTTACCTTCTACCCGAATACGGACTTCATTGTTTTTAACCTCAAGTCGCAAAATATAATTCTGCCACGAGAGAGAACAACCAATTTTACCCCAAGTTTTTGGCATAAAAGGGTCAACGCACAAATGAGTTTTTTTATAGTAAACGCCAGCAAACCCATTAACTACACATTGCCATACGCCTCCTAAAGAGGCCGCATGAATTCCTTCATCCGTATTGCCATGAAGATTACTAATATCAGCCCTTAAAGCAATATTAAAGAATTGATATGCCTGGCTCAGTGATCCTGCCTGAAGCGCCATCAAGCAATGAATTGCCGGGCTCAGGGATGATTTATGCAATGTTCTTTTCACATAAAACCAATAATTACTCTCTTTAACCTTATCGGTATAAACATCCCGGAGCAAATACAACATCATTAAGACATCCGCTTGCTTGACAAACTGAGTCTTATTGTAGTCTTTGACCTTTACTCCTTTAGGCAAAAGCGGAATGCCGTTTTCATCAAAATTAACGATTTCGATATAACGCTTGCGAAAAAAACCATCAAACTGTTCAATAACGTTGTTCTTGTTTATTTTCACGACCAGGCGCGCGGCAATAAATTTCCATAGCGCTACTTCTTTTTCTGTCAGACTCATTCTAGAACACAAAGATGCACCAGCTTTTTTGTCTTTTATTTTAAGTTGTGTGTATAGCTTATGGGCCGTTAAAAGATTCCATTTCGCCATAACATTGGTAAATGCATTGTTGTTAACATGCTCATGAAATTCATCCGGGCCGATGACGTTTCGGATTTCATATTTTCCCTGTTTGTTTTTTGAAACACGACTAGCCCAAAATCTGGCGGCGCTAAAAATCAATTCGTATCCGGCTTTTTTTAAAAATTCATTATCGCCTGTAATCAAAGCATACTGATAGCAAGCATAAGCAATATCAACCGTGATATGGTGCTCAAGCTCATTGGTCTTGATTCGGATAATGCGTCCGTCTAAGTCCTTGGCCCATGTAGGTGTTTCTTCTTCACCGGTTTCGGCAGACTCCCAAGGAAACATCGTACCCTTATACCCCTGTTTTTTAGCAATCTTACGGGCTGGATCAAGACGCTTATGACGATATAAAAGCATATTTTTTGCTATTTCCGGGAAGACATATGCATAAAACGGCAATAGAAAAATCTCCGCATCCCAAAAAATATGTCCACGATACCCTTCGCCGCTTAATGTTCGGGCACCAATACTCGACAACCCTGCATCATTGCTGGCGCAAATCAACATATGATAAATATTAAATCTGAGATTTTTCTGAATATCGCTCGTCCCGCCGATTGTGACATCCGCGGTTTTCCAAAGGTCGTTCCAGGCATGAGCATGTGATTTTAAGAGGCTATCAAAATTAACCTTAAAGGCCTTACGAAATTCCCGACGGCTGTCTTCCTTACCCTTTTTAATATTTTCAATTTCTGCGTAAGAAGAAATATTCACGATGCGTGTAAAAATAACGGATTGCCTCTTTTTGAGCTTTAGCCTGAGAATGCTGCTATCGGCCAAAGTTTTCTTGCGGCCAATTTTATAATAGAGTCCGCTACGGTAGATAATCTTATGCCTTTTCTCCAGCGTTTCTAAAAGCCGATAACTTACGTTTTCTTCATGGTCTGATTCCTGGACATTAAAATGTATTTTGTTGCCCTCATGCACGCCTCCTTTATTAAACACAGACGTATCAATTCCGGATTGCACTTCAATCTCGACATCACCATCTAAAGGCGTTAAGACAATCTGCATAACACCGATATTCTTATTTTCCATGGAGACAAATCTTAAAGACTGATAATCAAAACGCCTATTCTTGACGTCGCGATATATTGTCCGTCTCAAAAGAAGACCGTCTTGCATATTCAGCGTTCTTTGATGACTTTCGATATCCATTGCGGCCGCGCCAAACTTTTCACCTTTTAGAATAAATTTGAAAAAGAATGGGTTGGGCAAATTAACAAGGTCTGATACCTGAGAAGTAAGCCTGTCATAAACGCCGGTAATAAAGGTACCCGGTTCGGCGCCCTGGGGACGCTCTTCTAAAACACCTCTGGCGCCCCAATAGCCGTTGCCCAAGGCAAACTGAGTTTCGCGGATGCCCTGTAGGTCTTCTTGGAAGCCATTTTCTCTGATGCACCAAAGGTCTTTGAGCTTATGTTGCGCATAAAAATCTTTCATCGCAATTCCCTTCTTAAAGCTTATTGTTCAAGCTTATTTTATTAAAGAAATAATTTTTGCTTTGCAAAGCTACGCTGTCCAGCCATAATACGCTAACACCACACCAAAAATAAAAACTGCGCTGGCTTGCACCATAAGGGCAGTTTTGTTTCTTGTGTAAAAGGCAACAAATCTTTTAAGGTTGCGAGGAAACATAATCAGCCAAATGCCTTTAATAATGCCGCCCCATCCATAGATGGTAATAATCACTCGCCAGCTTAATTCCCACACGTTATGATTAAGAACAATAGACAAACCAACAACCAACGCTAAAACTCCACCAAAAAAAACAAGAGCAGCATTTTTACAATAATCTTCTAAAATGCTTTGAAAAAAATCTCTGTTGAAAAAAAGTCCAACAGAGATGACCAGCATACTTGTCCCCAATAATTTTGCGATAAAAATTGATATAGACATAAATGACCTCCAGGTTTATGGAGCGTTAGCGATCATAAATCTGCAGAGAGAATTTATCCTTCGAGTCCTTGACGAAGGATAAACAACCTCCCTAGATAAGTCCGACGCTAATTCGTCGGCTGACGAACTTTTCTGCGATTAAAACCTCCGAAACATTCTTATCCTATTTCTTCGGTTTTTTCTTTTCTTTTTTTGGCTTATTTTTACCTTTTCCCATTTTTTACCTCCCTGGATGAGCCCCACCCTGGCGGAGCGAATTTGCCCTGACTGATGTAGACCAGGGTTTCTACTATTGTTAGATCACTTGATTATACTAATATCTCTATTCCCAGCCTACCGGATCTGAAACGGCCTCTTCGGATTTGCTCTCATCTTTATTGCGTTTCGGCATAAAATGTACATTATTCGCGGTAATTCTTACGCGGCTCTGGGTCTTGCCGTCTTTTTCCCATCGGTCTTGCCTTAAGCGGCCTTCAACGATGATTCCACTTCCCTTTGAAAGATACTTTGAGCAATTTTCAGCAACGACACCCCATACCTCAACATCAAAGTAAGACACTTCAGAAACCTTCTCGCTATTTTTTGTATAAATACGATTGTTGGCAATCGAAAGACTGCAAACAGCTTTTCCTGAAGGTGTGTACTTCATCTCTGGATCTCGTGTTAAATTTCCCATAATGTTTACACTATTTAAACTCATCCTTCACTTCCTCTCTATTTAGCTTTCAATTTTTATAAAATTTATTCTTAACCCTACTCTGCGGTTAAAACTTTCTCGATCTGCGGAAAATATTTCTTGATGACCATCATTTCCTCAGGAGCTAAACTATTTCCCATTTTTGCGGCCATAGAACCAAACATTCCTCCCATGCCGCCCATATTATTTTGCTCCATCTGTGCTTGAGCAAATCCTGTGGTAACTTTTTGCATCAGCACAGGAAAATCTTCTATAGAAACCCCGAACCTATCAAGAAGATTTTCTAATTCTTTAGCATATTTAGCAGCCGTCGGGGCAGATGGATTAGACTCAATGTCCTGACCATATTTCTCAAGCAAAGTTTTATACTTTGGATAAAGCTGTAAAAAAACTTTAACGCTAGCATCGCTGACTGTCTGAAAGTCAATGGCAAATGCACAAACACAAACCGAAAGCATTAAAATAGCAATAATGGTTGTTTTCATGGTACCTCCCCTAATTGTTTATAAAACTTCCTTAACCTATCCTATCAACCTTTGCCCTAGCATACCGACCATAAAACCCAAACAAGCCCAAAGTGCCGGAATCCAATGCTTCTTCTTGGAAGACTGCGGTGCAATGTCTTGAAACACCAAATACAAGATCCCGCCAGCGGCAAACATCATAACCGCAGCAACAATTTTAGGATGCCCCTCTAAAAGCGTCTTTCCTAAAAAAACAGCCGGGATACCAGCCAAACTTAACACAACCATTGTTGTGAATATTTTTGCTTTTTTAATATTAATTCTGCAGCATTCCTTGTAAGCATTAAACCCTTCAGGAAGGTTTTGTGCTGCGATAAAAAAAGCTAAAAGTATGGCAAGTTTATGTTCTTTGGCAAAAAGGGCGCCTAAAGCAATCGCTTCAGGAATAAAATCCATCATCATCGCCAACATCTGTGCGCGAGACCCACCTTTTTGACTTAAATGCTTATCAACCATAGAAAAAACACCAGCCCCTAACAAAAAAGTTGAAAGTATTGCGAAGGTGTTTAACTTATGCAAACCCGGAGGAACCAAAACTAAGGCAATAGCGGCCACAAGAAGTCCGCCTCCAAAGGCAATAATGCCGCGTAAGACATCATCTTTGATTTCACCCTCAGGAAACTTTTCAATACTAGCGATAAAGCCACCAACAAAAATAGCAAACCCGGCTAAAAATGAATAAACTATAAGTTGAATAATTTCGCTCATCATCCTCTTATCCTCCCTAAACTACACGTAATCTCATAGCTAATTGTTCTCGCTAGCCATGCCAGTTCATCGGCTGTGACTTCTTCGCGTCCTTGGCGGCCAAGGATACAAACCTCATCGCCGACTTTAATATTTTTTAAACGGCTGACATCCGCCATAATCTGATCCATGGTAACTGTGCCGATAACCGGGCACCTCTTCCCTTTAATTAAAACAGAAGTCTGATTAGAAAATTTACGAAAATACCCATCATGATAGCCAATAGAAATAGTTGCCACTCGCATCTTTTTTGATGCCACAAACGTATGTCCATAACTTATGCCACGCCCTTTAGAGATACTTTTAACAAAACACACACGCGCTTTAACACTCATCACAGGCTTTAATTTAATTCTGTTTTTTATCCTTGGAGACGGATAAAGACCATAAAGCATGAGCCCCGTGCGTGCCAAATTAAAACCTTTATGGCCAAACGCGGCAAAGCCCATACTGTTGGCGGCATGGACATATTTAATCGTAAATACTTCCTTTTTAATTTGAGCGACAATACGCTTAATGACGCTAATTTGATACTTAGTAAAATTCTTGTTGGTATCTGCTACAGGAAAATGCGTGCAAATCCCCTCAATAATAATCCATTCTAAATTCTTAACGGCCTTTATAAAATCTATTGCATGCGCCTGGCAAACACCAAGACGCCCCATGCCGGTATCAATCTTAATATGAACTGCAATTTTCTTTTTCTTCTTAGCGCCGATCCTATCAAGGGCGAGGACTAACTCCAGAGTGCAGACAACGGGTGTAATATTGTGCTCGACTAAATATTTTGCATTCGTTGGCAATGCGCTCTCAAGCATCAAGATGCGCTTTTTAATTCCTGCTTGGCGCAAGGCAATGCCTTCGTTAATATCTGAGACACCAAAAAACTCTATCTTCTCCTTGTTGAGTGTGCGGGCAGCTTTTTGGAGACCATGACCATAAGCATCAGCTTTTACAACAGCCAAGATGCTGGTATCTTTTCCGGCAAAGCGTTTAATGGCTTTAAAATTACTTTTTAAGGCTTTAAGGTCGATATCGACCCAAGCCACAGGTGGACAATTCTTAATTTTCATCGTCTCACCTGACAATCCTGAGGATATAAATACATAGGCTTCACGCCTTGCGTAAGCTCTTTTCTATTTTTAAACTTTTCTTGCGCTGCCTCAGCTAAAAAACATGCTTGAGGGTTACTGTCTTTTTCTTCTACAAAAAAAACTTTTTTGCGCGTGTCACGGAAATGCTTCTCAATCTGTTCTTTAAAAAGCACAACACCGTCTCCAACGAAAAGGGTGTCATTTTTAACATCTTTTAAGAAATCTTCAATACTTGTTAAAAGACAATCTGTCTTTGGTTTTATTTTGCCTTTTACACATGCGTACAACCTACCATAAACCATGTTTCGTTTGGCATCGCAAATAACTGCAATATCGCCATCTGTTTTAGCAGCTTGCGCCATAGCAATTAAATCCAAACTGCAAGCACCTACAACAGGTTTTTGGCATGCAAAAGCAAAGCCTTTGATAGTAGATATTCCAACGCGCAAACCTGTAAACGATCCCGGACCAAGGCCCACAGCAAATCCATCAATCTTTGAAAAAGGTGTTTTTGTTTTCTTTAACATGCTATCAACCGCAGGAACAATGGCATCGGACAATACTTTGTTTAAGCGAATGTTGCGTGAAGCTACAGTCTTATTATTTTTGACAATACACAAGCTAAATGTCCGACTCGAAGTATCAATACTTAAAATATTCAATCTTTAATCTCCTTTAAAATCTCTCGAGAGCGTTTGTCTTTGGCTGATAGCGTGAATATTCTTTCGTGGTCGCTAACATGTTTGGCTTTAATCCCTAAGAAATCCTTAGGTAAGAAATCCCCAAGTTTATCCGCCCATTCAATAACCGAAATTCCGTTATCATAAAGAAACTCCTCTAATCCAAATGTTTCAAGTTCGCCGGGCCTTTCAATGCGATAAAAATCAAAATGATAAAGCGGACATTTTCCTTCATAGATATTCATCAAAGTAAACGTTGGGCTGCTCACCTTATTGCTTGAAATGTTAAGACCTGCTGCGATGCCTTTAGTGAGGCTTGTTTTTCCCGAACCAAGCTCGCCAAAAAGACAGACAATGTCGCCGGGCTTTAAATATTTCGCTAAGCGAGTGCCAAGCGCAATGGTTTCCTTGTAGTGTTTGGAAAGAATTTTCTTATGCATAGCTAATATTTAGCAAACATTGAGTTCTTGAAGCGAGTTGAGCTTAGGCTCCATAAAAAACCATCCTCTAAGCCGAAAGGGCTCAATGTTTGCTCATTTTCTCAAAGATGCTGATAACCTTTAACTTTTGTTCTTTTTATTTTTCCGGCTTCACATTTAAACCAAACACCCTTTTGAGTCGTGACTTCGCCAACGCAAAAACACTTTAGCTTCTTTTGTCGGAAAAGCTTTTTAGCCTTTTGAGGCGATACGGTAAAAATAAGTTCAAAATCTTCGCCATCATAAAGCGCTTGGGCCAAAGTTACTCGTGGATTGCGAGGAATGCTTGCCTCATCAAGAATTGCGCCAAGCTTGCTTTGTTCTAAAATATGATTTAAATCGGCTACAAGCCCATCAGAGACATCAATCATAGCAGTTGGCTTAAAAGACTTAACCAAAATTTGAGCCTCTTTTGTCCTCGGTGTAAACTTAAGATGCTTTCCTGTTTTCAAAGAGCGGCCCAGCGATCCTGTCACAAAAATCTTATCTTTCGCTTTCGCACCACAGCGCAAAACCAAATTCTTTTTTTCAACCTCGCCTGTGAGCGTAATATTAATTACAAGTTTTTCTGATGATACCGTGTCTCCGCCAACTACGCTTACACCAAACTTTTTTGCTAAGCCGTTAATGCCTCGATAAATATCCTTAATAGCGTGCAGACAAGTATTTTTAGAAACCCCTAAAGATACAACAGCAAATTTTGGCACTCCCCCCATAGCGGCGATGTCGCTGATATTAACAGCTAAAGCCTTTTGACCAATAAGTTTATAGTTATCTTTTTTTGTAAAATGCACATTTTCGATGAGCATATCTGTTGTCAGAAGAAAGTGCTTCTTTCTATTTAAAGGCAGCACCGCAGTATCATCACCGATGCCCTTGATAACTTCTTTTCCAACAGGTACGCTTTTTTTGATGACATCAATAAGGCCAAACTCTCTCAAACCTATCAGAGATCTTTTTTTCATTTAAACAATCTCTTAATCTTTTTGGCATTAGGCGCGCGTACAACGCCGCACTCGGTGACAATTCCGGTAATCAAATTACGCGGGGTTACATCAAATGCCGGATTATAAACTTTAATATTTTTAGGTGCGGTGCGTTTTCCGGCTATAGTTGTAACTTCATTAGGGTCTCTCCGCTCTATTGGGATACTTTTGCCAGTTTTTATTTTAGTATCAAAAGTTGACAATGGGGCTACCACATAAAACGGAACTTTATGATGCTTAGCCAAAACCGCTAAATTATATGTTCCAATTTTATTAGCGCTATCGCCGTTTAAGGCAATACGGTCAGCGCCTGTAAAAATCATATCAACTTTCTTCTGCTGCATCAGAGTTGCTGCCATGTTATCACAAATCAGCGTGACATCAATTTTCTGTTTTTGAAGCTCCCAGGCGGTGAGTCTTGCGCCTTGTAAGAGCGGACGCGTTTCGCAGGCGAACACTTTAAATCTTTTTTTCTTTTGTTTTGCTGAATAAAAGACACCTAAAGCTGTTCCGTAGTCAACAGTAGCCAGTGCCCCGGCGTTACAAATTGTCATCAATGTTTGTCCGTCTTTAACAAGCTTGGCACCGTTTGCGCCCATTTGCCGGCAAACTTTCTTGTCATGGTTAAAAATTCCCATGGCTTTGACTTTAAACTTCTTCTTTAAGGCATCGACGCTTGCGCTGGGATTTTTAAGAGCAACGTCTTCCATATCGGAAAGAGCGTTGAATAAATTAACTGCCGTAGGCCTCGAGGAGCCAATATAATTACAAATTTTCTTCAGTTCCTTATCGAAAACTTTCCTATTCTGCGTTTTAATTCTTTTGATTCCTAAAAGCACGCCAAAGGCCGCTGCAGCTCCTAGGGCCGGTGCGCCGCGCACAGCCAGCGTCTTAATAGCGGACCAAAGTGCTTTGGTATCTTTACAGGTTAGAAATTTTAATTGGTTAGGAAGTTTTCTTTGGTCAATGATGCGAACTGCACCGCTAACCCATTGGATAGTCGGAATTGACATCTTAAGCGTCCTTATTCATTTCGATTCTTGGAAACAGAGCTTCATGGGTTTCAAGCTTTGTCCCGCTTTTAAGCCCACCCCATTTTGCTGTTGTTGAAACAGCTCCTAAAATTTTTAACGCTTCTTCTGTTTTAGACGGCATTACCGGACTCAAATGCACAGCACTTGCGCGCATGGTTTCGGTAGCCACATAAAGAATAGTGCCAGCACGCGCAAGGTCCTCTTTTGCAACTTTCCAAGGAGCCTGCCTCTCTAAATAAGTATTCACATGACGCACAACTTTCATAACAACTTCAATGGCATCGTGAACACGCATCTTCTCAATTTGCTCTTTTATTTCACTGCTAAGGGCATTGACCTGCGCTTGAATATCTTTATCTTCTACGGTTAGCTTTTGAGGCTCAGGAATCTTTCCATCAAAATATTTTCCGATTAGTCCGCTGACACGATTCAGGAGATTGCCGAAATCATTGGCCAAATCGCTGTTGTATCGTTTGATAAAAGATTCCAATGAAAAATTAGCATCAGCACCTAAAACCATTTCGCGCATGAGATAATACCGCACGCTGTCTACGCCATATTGATCGACCAAATCAAGCGGGTTGACCACATTACCTAAAGATTTGCTCATCTTTGTTTCACTAATAAGCCACCAGCCATGCGCGAATATTTTCTTAGGAAGTGGTAGCCCCAATGAAAAAAGCATTGTCGGCCAATAAACGCAATGCGTGGTTAAAATATCTTTAGCCATCAAGTGCACAGACAAAGTCCACCAGGTATCAAATTTCTTTTGATCGCTATTAAATCCAATGCCGGTAATATAATTTAAAAGCGCATCAAACCAAACATAGGTCACATAATCACTATCAAACGGTAGTTCGATTCCCCAGCTCATGCGTTCTTTAGGACGAGAAATGCATAAATCATTTAAGGGTTTCTTTAAAAATCCTAAAACTTCATTTTTTCGGTGTTCCGGCTGAATAAAATCGGGGTGTTCATTGATGTGGTCAACAAGCTTTTGCTGATATTTGCTCATCTTAAAGAACCAATTGCGTTCTTTAAGGCATTTCACATCACGAAATTCGCCAGACTCTTTTTCGGTCTCAGTAATAAAACGTTCTTCAGCTACCGAGTACCATCCTTCGTACTCATCAGCATAAATATCTCCTGAATCATAAACTTTTTGCAAGACAGCCTTCACAACTTTGATATGACGGTCTTGTGTGGTGCGAATAAAATCATCATTTTGAATCTCAAGTTTTTTCCACAATTCCGTAAAGCGTGGTGCCAAGTCATCACAATGATCTTGCTCGCTCATAGACCTTTTTTGAGCAGCCTGCTGAACTTTTTGCCCATGCTCATCTAAACCTGTTAAGAAAAAAACCTGGTCCCCTTCTGCCTTATGATAACGCGCAAGCACATCGGCTAAAATCGTAGTATAAGCATGGCCGATATGCGGCTTATCATTAACATAATAAATAGGAGTTGTGATATAAATTTTACTCATTTTCCTCTTCAGGTTTTCCTATTTTAACTTTTACAATCTTACCTTCTCCTAAATCCACTTTAACGGTTTGCGTTAAAAAGTTAGAATCAATCACCTTGCCACGACCATCTGGCGTATTCATCTTTGATCCCTTCCGGGGCATGGTCTTGGCATATTGTTTATAGAGGGGAAATTCATACGCCATACAACATTTAATGCGACCGCAAACACCGGAAATTCTCGACGGATTAATAGGTAAATTTTGCTCTTTGGCCATCTTAATTGTCAGTGGGTGAAATTCCTTCATATAAGACGAGCAGCAAAAATTCCGTCCGCAAGAGCCAATGCCGCCGACAGTCTTTGCTTGATCACGCACACCGATCTGCTTTAGTTCAATGCGAGCCCGAAAAATACCAGCAAGCTCTTTGACCAAATTTCGAAAATCCACGCGTTCATCCGCAATAAAGAAAAAGACAACCTTGTTATTATCAAAGCTATACTCACAATGAACGACCTTCATTTCTAATTTTTGTTCTTCAACTTTCTTGACGCAGGTTTCCATGGCCTCTTTGGATTTTTCTCTATTTTTCTCAATGCGGCCAAGGTCCTCTTCGCTAGCAAGCCTCAATACTTTTCCGGGAAGATTTTCAATCTTTCCTTCTGGCAAAGTATCAGCCTCAGATATTACTTTTCCAAATTCTGTACCTCGGTCAATATTCAAAACAACATAATCACCGCGCTTGCATTCCATATCTCTAATATTATAAAGGGAGACACCGCGATACTCGCCGAGCTGCACCTGAACTACTTTTTCCATGCTTTCTCCTTAATCAAAGTTAAAGGGATTTTAACGTTAAAATTATCCTGTACAGCGCGTGTCGCCGTTGTAATATCCGTTAAAATCTTCTCAACATCGTCAAATGAATACTTTTCTTTAATCGCTCCTAAATCTTCACTTCGATCAAAATGAATAAGTTTTTCTTTAGGAACATCTAATTTTATTAATGCTAAATCTTTAAACCAGCAAAAAAGAAACCACAAAGCCTCTTTGGCTTCAGCCTTATCTCTGACGATTTCTTTGATATATTCCTCCGCATCCGGAGCAAAAACAAATTCGTCAATGACACGATTCTTACGAATAAAAATATCTTTAAAGTCTTGCTCCGAAATCTTTCCCAAACATCCTTCAGAAGAATACGCTAAGAAGTGTGAAATTTCATCCCCCTGTTTGTGCTCTTTAATCAGGCTCTTTTTAAGCTCCTTAGGCCCAAGTGGAAAAAAACTCATCAGCTGACAACGTGATTTTACCGTCGATAAAACTCTCTCTAAAACAGACGTTGTCAAAAGAATCAAACTGTTCGATGTTGGTTCTTCCAATGTTTTCAAAAGAGCATTGCTCGCCTCAAGAGTTAAATTCTCAGAATCTTTGATAATAAAAACTTTTGTCTTAGCCTCAAAAGCACGAAGCTGAACACGGCTTAGCATCTGGCGGACATTTTGAATTTTAATCGGTTCACCATCAAAACCGAAAGCATGAACATCCGGATGCTGCCCGTTATTAATTTTTACACAAGAACTACACTCATCACACGGCATTGCATTTTTTGCTTCTTCGCAGTTGACAAGCTTAGCGACTTCAAAGGCTGTTTCACTTTTGCCGACTTTTTTAGGCCCTACAAAAAGATAGGCATGAGCTAAGCGGCCACTCTTAAAAAACAAAGAAAATCTCTCAACAATCGCTTCTGAGAATTGTACAGTGTTGACGCTCATATCTTAAATAGCTTTTCAACATAGCCTCGAATACAATCTTCGATTTTCTCGCGGCTTTGATTCGCTTTAATAACTTTAACCCGACCAGGATTCTTTTTGGCAATTGCTAAATATCCGCGACGCACCTTATTGTGATATTTCAAAGATCTTTGCTCAATGCGGTCTTTTGTTTGCAAAATACGAGAAAGGCCCTTATGTGTTGGCATGTCTAATAAAAATGTTAAATGAGGTTTAAGTTCTCGTGTGGCAAACTTTCCAATAATGTTAATAAATCCGATATCAACGCCACACCCATAACCTTGATAAGCAAGAGTTGAATCTAAAAACCTGTCGCAGACAACAACCATGCCTTTTTGCAAAGCCGGTAAAACAATCTCATCAACCAACTGCGCGCGTGCTGCCATATACAAAAGAACCTCGCACTCTTTGGTCATGCTTTTATTTTTTACATCTAAAAGAATGCTTCGGATACGCTCACTAATTTTAATGCCACCTGGCTCACGCAAATGCAAAACCTTTTTTTTTCTCTTCTTAAGATAGCTGCACAAAAGCTTTGCCTGTGTACTTTTACCGCACCCTTCTGAGCCTTCCAGCGTTATAAAGATCCCTTTTAGCTTCTTCGCCATGTCTGCCCTTCTTTGCCGTCCTCAACGATAATCCCTTTTTCTTTCAAAATATCCCGAAGCTCATCAGATCGCTTAAAATCTTTATTTTTGCGTGCTTGGGCGCGCTCTTCTAAAAGCTTTTCTTCGTCAGTTGCCAATGCCTTCTCTTCAAAATCCATCGAAAGTCCCAAAACATCACGCGCAAGAGATTGAATAAGACCATTCGCCTGCGACAGCACAACATTATCTTTTGCCTTATTAGCCAGCGTCACCATTTCAAAAAAACAAGCCAACGCCCTTGGTGTATTAAAATCATCATCCATCGCCGCCATGAACTCTTGGCGTTGCTTTTCGATCTCTGGCGGCAAATTCCTACCGTCTTTCGATGCTTCCGTATTCTTTGCCTCGGCGTTAAGAATTTTAAACCGTTCGATATTCTTGCGCATATCCGCCATCTTCTCTTCGCTAAAATCAATCGGTGAAGCATAATGAGATGAAAGAAAGAAAAATTTTAACTCATCAGCAGAATACTTCTTTAATGCATCTTCAATAGTAATAAAATTTCCTACGGACTTGGCCATTTTTTGGCCATCAATAGTCAAAAGCCCATGATGAATCCAATATTTGGCGAATGGTTTTCCTGTTAAGGCTTCAGATTGCGCGATTTCATTCTCATGGTGTGGAAAAATAAGGTCGCGTCCGCCGGCGTGAATATCCAAAGTTTCGCATTTTAAATATTTCATACTCATCACAGAGCACTCGATATGCCAGCCCGGACGTCCCTCGCCCCAAGGACTTGTCCAGGAAGGTTCTCCTTCTTTAGATTTCTTCCAAAGGGCAAAATCAAGTGAATCTTTTTTCTTTTCACCTTTATCGATGCGCACACCTTCAAGCATCTTATCGACACTTTGCCCGGAAAGTTTCCCATAATCTTTAAAAGAACGGACAGAAAAATATACATCTCCGTCAGAGGCATAGGCATGGCCTTTTCCAATAAGCTTTTCAATATGCACAATCATATCCGGGATGCTTTCAGTGGCCTTAGGCTCAACATCAGCACGATTAACTTCCAATGCATTTAAATCTTCATAGTAGGACTTGATATTATTTTCAGAAACTTCTTTTGCGCTTAAGCCTAATTCATTAGCTTTATTAATAATTTTATCGTCGATGTCTGTAATGTTGCGGATAAAATTAACCTTAAAGCCCTGATGCTTAAGGTAGCGACGAATCACATCAAAAATATAAAGGCTACGCGCATGGCCAATATGACAGCGGTCATACACTGTGACCCCGCAAGAATACATATTAATATTTTTGGCCTTAATCGGCTGAAGTTCTTCTTTTTTCTTTGTGATAGAATTTGTAATAACAATGCTCACGAATTACTTCCCCTTACCCTTTTCTAGTTGTTCAATCTTCTTTCTTAACTCTTCTAATTGCTGCCAAACGGGGTCTAAAACATGGACATGATCCATGGTGTTATCAATTTTCTTGCCGTCTTGCTTAGTCACACGACCCGGAACGCCAACGACAGTAGAATTCACCGGAACATCTTTTAGAATAACTGCGTTTGAGCCAATATAAGAATTATCACCTATTTTAATATTTCCTAAAACTTTTGCTCCGGCACCAACAACAATGTTGTTACCCAAAGTTGGATGACGCTTGCCAGTTTCTTTACCTGTTCCGCCTAAAGTTACACCCTGAAAAAGCGTAACATTTTTTCCAATGATGGTTGTTTCACCAACGACCACTCCCGTTCCATGGTCAATAAAAAGGCCCTCATTAATTGTTGCTCCAGGATGAATTTCAATCCCTGTAAAAAACCGCGCGGTCTGCGAAATAAAACGCGGCAAAAATGGTACATTCTTTTTAAAAAGAATATTTGCCAGCCGATAAGCCACAATGGCATGCAAGCCCGAGTAGAGAAAGACAATCTGAAAATTACCCCTTGCAGCAGGATCTTTGTCTTTGGCAGATTTTATCTCATCAGAAAATTTAAACGTGACAAAAATATACCAAAGGAGAACAACGATAATTATATTAAGTAAAAATGTCATACAAGCCCCCGTTATTAAATGGCCTCGTTTTAGCAAGGCAAATTTACCCCAGCCTCTTCTTCTCAAGAGGCGAGGGGTTTCCTTAAATCTTATTAATCTGTTAACAAAACTACGGCATAAGCCGCAATAGCCTCTGGCCCTAAGCCCTCTTGCGTCTTTGCTTTAATATTAACGAGCTCTTCGCTAACATTTAAGATTTCCGCAAGTTGTGTGCGCATCTTTGGCTTAAAAGGCTTTAGATTTGGTTCATCTGCAATCACAATGGCGTCGATATTGCTAACACTCAAATTCTTTTCATCGGCTAAAGCTTTCACAAGCTTCAAAAGTTTTGCGCTATCAATATCTTTATATTCTTCATCAGTATCTGGAAAATGTTCACCAATATCCCCTAAGCCCGTTGCGCCTAAAAGCGCATCACAAATCGCGTGAATCACAACATCTGCGTCCGAATGCCCTTCTAATCCTTTTTTAAAAGGAATATCTAGCCCACCTAAAACAAGTTTACGTCCCTCAACAAGCTTATGAATATCATATCCGATGCCAATTTTCTGCATTGCATTACTCCAATTTATTATTTTAATAACCCTTGCGCAAAAACAATATCTTCAGGTGTTGTAATTTTAATATTGCAATAGTCGCCATCAACAACTTTAACGCCAACTCCTAAGGCCTCCGCTAATGCAGCGTCATCAGTGGGCGTCTTATCCCCCAGCCTTTCATAAGCCTTGGCTAAAATTTCTTTTTCAAAAACTTGTGGCGTTTGCACTTCGCGCAAAGACTCTCGGTCTAATGTTTTTTGAACCATATTGGTTTTTAAATCAATGATTTTGATTGTCGGTTTAACCTTTACAGCTGCGATCGCAGCCTTGTTTTCCTGTGCTGCGATTATAACCTTAGAAAGCAAATCCTCCGTTATAAAAGGACGCGCCGCATCATGAATTACAACAAACTCGGTATCGTCATCGGAATTTTGCAGACCAGTTAAAACAGAATCACAACGTCTCTCGCCACCGGCTACAATCTCTTTGACTTTTTTAAAACCGTGTTTATCTACTTCCTCTTGAAAGGGCTCTTTCTCCCCTTGCGGCACCATAATAATGACGCTTTCGATTAAATTACTTTTTTCAAAAATCTCTAAGCTATAGCAAAAAAGCGGCTTACCCTTAAGAGGAATCAAGGCTTTTGCTTGACCCGCTTTTAACCGAGTACCCAGCCCTGCAGCAGCTAATAATACTTGTATTTTCATGTGTAATCCCAATTTTTAACTTAAGGTATTTTCCTTACGTGTCCCATAATATTTCGGCTCTTGTCACTATCCGCCTAGGGATTCTCTCCTGAGGCTATAATTTTACCAAGGGATTACCTCTAAGTTAATTTTGCAAAAATCATACGTCCGGCTTGTGTCTGAAGCGCAGATGTTACCTCTACGACAACTTCTTCGCCGACTTTTGCTCTTGCCTCTGAAACAACAATCATGGTTCCATCATCTAGATATCCGACCGCTTGATTATGCTCTGTTCCTTCTTTGATAAGCTTAGTAGTAATCCTGTCTCCCGGAAAAACGACTGGCTTAACCGCATTAGCGAGCTCATTAACATTTAAAATCTTAATACCTTGAATAGACGCATTACGATTTAAGTTAAAGTCTGTCGTACAAATTCTTGCTTCAATGCGTTTAGCCAAATGAAGAAGCTTCTCATCTACCTCTCTAATCTCTGGCAAGTCCTCCTCATGCACCTTAATGTCAATTGCTGGATCTTTTTGCATATCACGCAAAATTTCCGAGCCGCGGCGGCCTCGTTCTCTTTTGATGCTATCTTTTGAATCTGAAAGCTGTTGTAATTCTTTAAGAATAAAACGCGGGATAACTAGCCGAGCCTGAAAGAAATCTGTTTTAACAATATCCACCACGCGTCCATCGATAATTGCGCTCGTATCCAAAATAACAACATTCTCAAAAAAGTTCTCTTTGCGAAAACGCACATAAGGAATAATTAAATTAAAATCATCTTTGCCTCGAATCGCCATGGCCACGCCTAAATAACAAAACAACATCGTCATAACAACTTGTGCAAGTGATGTAAAATAGTCATCAATTGGCAGAAGCCTCAAAATATCGGTAATAAGCTTAGCTACAACCATACCCAAAAGAAGCCCAAATACCATGCTGGAAAGACCTCTTAAAGACACGCGATACATATTTGACTCAAGCGCAATAAGAATAAAGCCAAAGCCTGCCCCTGCAAGCATGCCTATCAAGGGCTGCTGCCAGATGTCCCCGATTTGCTGGCCAACAATAACGCTAACAAGCAAGAAAAAAACACGAACAATAAGCAATGTCATAATAACTCCTTTTTAAAAACGGTTATAAATGGCTGATCGCTTGTTTTAAGCTTTCAACCGGAATAATTTCGAAATTCTTTGTCTGCGTCTGTATATCTTTAGCCTTCAAATTATTCTTAGGAAGCAGGCAACGCTTAAACCCTAACTTTTCTGCTTCTTTAACGCGGGCCACCACTTGGCTGATGCTTCTAATTTCTGCAGATAGGCCCACCTCGCCTAAAACAACTAAATCTTGTGGAATATTTTTATCTAACAATGCCGAGGCTACGGCTAAGGCTACAGCCAAATCAGCTGCCGGATCAACAACTCTTACACCTCCAACGACATTTAAAAAGATATCCTTATCCTGCAGCGATAGGCCCATTTTCTTTTCTAAAACCGCGGCTAATAAACTTAGCCGATTAGAATCAAAACCCTGAGTTTTTTGCCGTGCCATGCCAAAATTTGCCCGGCTGACCAATCCTTGAATCTCAACTAAAAAAGGCCTTGTCCCTTCCATAATAGGAACAACCACAGACCCAGAAGTATTGACCGGCCGCTCAGATAAAAAAATCTCCGAAGGGTTCCTAACTTCTTTTAGCCCGCTTACTGTCATTTCAAAAACACCAATTTCATTGGTCGCGCCAAAACGATTTTTCGTCGTCCGCAAAATACGATAGGTTGAATATCTTTCGCCTTCAAAATACAAAACCGTATCTACTAAATGCTCTAACACGCGCGGTCCGGCAAGCATGCCTTCCTTAGTCACGTGCCCAATAAGAAAAAGCGCGATTCCTTTAGCCTTAGCCACTTGCGTTAAAAAAGACGCGCATTCCCTAACCTGGCTAACGCTTCCCGGAGATGAAGTCACCTCGGGATGATAAACAACCTGAATCGAATCAATCACAACCACATCAGGCTTTAAGGTCTCAAGCTGTTTAAGGATCACTCCTAGATCAACTTGATTGACGATATAAAGCTTTGAATTCTCATTTTCGCTTAAGCGGTCGGCACGCATCTTAGTTTGGGCAACAGATTCTTCCCCACTTACGTAAAAAACTTTTTGTCCCTTTTGGCTTAACGTGCACGCGATCTGCAAAGCAAGCGTTGATTTGCCTATGCCAGGATCACCACCTAAAAGCGTAACCGAACCACGAACAACGCCACCGCCTAACACACGATTAAATTCTTCATTATCTGTTTTTAATCTTGGCACCGATTCGCCTAAGACATCGCTAAGCAGAACTGGCTCATCAGTCGATGCCGACGCTGTGCTATGCGCGCTTAGAGAAGAAGAAGTATTTTCTTCAACCAAAGAATTCCAGCTCCCACAGCCCGAACACTTGCCAGACCACGCAGGAGACTGCGTGCCGCACTCTTGGCAAACATAAACAGTTTTTGATTTTGCTATTTTTACCATAATAATTTTTAATTTAAAACTTAATACTGCGATGAATCCCAAACATATCGGTTTCTTCAACGCCTGTTGCTTCACGCGGCTTTCGAAGCCGGTAATGAAAACCTGTTTCCCTCTCTCGCCCTTGGTCGTTTTGGCGGCGAATGGTCCATTGACGCTCAACATCGTTTCCTTGAATAATTGGCTCCATCTTTAATCTTGCCAACTGCTCGTGGAACTTTTGAAAATCTTGTGAAAGATCTAGCTCCCCTATCACTCTAACGCCAATCCCGTCACGCTCGGAAACACTTGTTTGTCTTAAATCAATCGTGGGGTAAAGCCCTTCAAAGCCGGCGATAATATAATCGTAAGTAAAATTCTCAATCTCACCGTCATAAGAAGTTAGCAGTCCGCTTAAGAAAATTTGATCTGAAAACCCCGAAACTCGCATTTCTCCAGAAACCTCCCCTGCTGAGAAAATATCTCTTGCGCCAACCCAGGAAAAAAAATCCAACAAAGAAACATTGCGAAGCCCTAAATTTAAATCAACATCATACGGTGAAACAAGGCCAAAATAGCCAACACATTTTAAATTTCCCAATTTAAGCGGCTTTAAATAAAACCGATCGCCACGAACTTCAAAATTTCCACTAGAAGGAAGAGGGCTCTTTGCAAAAAACGTTTCTACATCAGAAGGCGTCACACTTCCTTTTAAAAAAAGATCCGGGTCTTTCGGGTCTTCTATAATACGGGCGCTTCCTTCAATTCGAGTTGTAATCTCAAAAAGCATTGCTTTAAAACGGTCAGCGTCTAACGAAAACCGAATATCGCCCGTGTTTTCTTCAAAAGCATAAAACGACAGCTGGCCATCTTTAAAAAAGTTAAAATCAATCTTAACTTCCTTAGCTGAGAAATCAGCTTGGCCCTCAAAAGTACATACAAGGCTTGCCGTAACCTTAGGAACCCAACAAAGCCAAAGGGCTACGAGCAGTAATAAAATTTTTTGATTCATAAAATTTAATCAAAAACCAAATGATCTTTATTGCGCTTAACTTTAATTACACTTCCCTCTTTAAATTTTCCGCCGATCAAATCTTCTGCGAGAGGGTCTTCGATATAGCGCTGAATAGTTCTCTTCAAGGGTCTGGCGCCGAAAGACGGATCGAAACCTTTTTCGATTAAAAGCTCAAGGGCGCCTTTATCAAGCTCAATCTTAAGACCATTATCGACAAGCCTTTCAGAGAACTCTTTAATCTCTAAATCAACAATCTTTTCTAAATCTTCTCGAGTTAATGATTGGAAGACGATAGTATCGTCTAAACGGTTTAAAAACTCCGGCTTAAACGTCTTTTTAATTTCATCTAAAAGGCGTGTTTTCATATCTTGATAAGTTACTTCTTTATCTTGCGAGGCAAAGCCCAACGAACCCTTTTGGCGCAAAATTTCTGCGCCAACATTCGATGTCATAATCACGATCGTGTTTCGAAAATCAACACGACGTCCCATGCTATCGGTTAGGCGTCCTTCTTCTAAAACTTGTAACAAAATATTGAAAACATCCTGATGTGCTTTTTCAATTTCATCTAAAAGCACAACCGCATAAGGACGACGTCGAACTTTCTCGGTCAACTGGCCACCTTCCTCGTATCCGACGTATCCCGGAGGTGCACCGACTAAACGAGAAACATTAAACTTGTCCATATACTCAGACATATCCAGCTGAATAATAGCCTCTTGATCACCAAACATAAACTCAGATAAAATACGAGCAAGATATGTTTTTCCAACTCCAGTCGGCCCTAAAAACATAAAAGAACCAATCGGACGTGATGGATTTTTGATTCCAGCACGAGATCGCCGTACCGCACGAGCAATAGCGCCAATGGCTTCTTTCTGCCCAATAACAGATTTAGAAAGATTCTCTTCGAGCTTTAAAAGCTTTTCGCTTTCTTTCTGCTCTAACCGAATCAAAGGGATTTTGGTCCATTGTGAAATTACGCGTGCAACATCCTCTTCAGTAATTGTTGTGATGACTGAGTCGCGTTTTTGCATCCACTCTTTACGTCTGGCCTCCAAATTATCACGTGCCTCACGCTCTTTATCCCGCATCTGGGCAGCTTTTTCAAAATCTTGGCTTTTAATATAAGCTTCTTTATCTTCCTTTAACTGCTCAATATTTCCTTCCATCTCTTTAATGTCGTCCGGAATGACCATAACGTTTAAACTAGCTCTGGCCCCGGTCTCATCCAAAATATCAACAGCCTTATCCGGTAAAAAACGTCCAGAAATATAGCGGTCAGTTAATTTCGTTGCCGCCTCAATTGCCTCCGGTGAATATCGGACGCGATGATGAGCTTCATATTTATCCTGAAGTCCTTTGAGAATTTGAATCGTCTCCTCAACAGATGGCGGATCAACCATAATCGTTTGAAATCGCCTTTCCAGCGCAGCATCTTTTTCAATATTCTTTCGATATTCATCAATCGTTGTCGCACCAATACACTGAATCTCCCCTCGCGCCAATGCCGGCTTTAAAATGTTGGCCGCGTCAATTGCGCCTTCAGCAGCTCCAGCACCAACGAGGGTATGGATCTCATCGATAAATAAAATAATCTTTTTTGAACGTTTAATCTCATCCATAATCGCTTTAATGCGTTCTTCAAATTGCCCGCGATATTTAGTCCCAGCAATCATCATCGCGAGATCTAAGACGATAATATCCTTTTCGCGCAAATTTTCTGTGACATCGCCCTTGACAATCAGTTGAGCGAGGCCTTCGACAATAGCCGTTTTCCCAACGCCAGCTTCACCGATTAAAACAGGATTATTTTTATTGCGTCTTGTTAAAATCTGAACAATACGTTCAATCTCTAACTTGCGTCCGATTACAGGGTCAAGTTTTCCTTCCCGAGCAAGCTTATTTAAATTGCGGCCATAAGCATTAATCGCAGGAGTCTTACCCTTTTTAGCTTCTGGCTCTTGCGCGCCAAAGCCCGGAATGCCAGAACCTAAAAGCTCCATAATTTCTGTTCGGGCTTTTTCTAAATCAACACCCATATTTAAGAAAACGCGAAAAGCGACACCTTCGCCTTCGCGAATTAATCCTAACAAAAGATGCTCAGTCCCAATATAGTTGTGGCCTAAAGCACGGGCCTCTTCAGCGGAAAGCTCTAAAACTTTTTTTGACCGAGGCGTAAAAGGAATGTCTCCCATCACCTGTGTTTGCGGCCCTGGCTTGACCAATTTTTCTACTTCAATGCGAATAGACTCAAGGTCTAGGCCTAGCTTTTGCAGAACTGCGGCAGCAACACCTTCGCCTTCGCGAACTAACCCAAGCAAAAGATGCTCTGTGCCGATATAATCATGGTTAAAACGCTTGGCCTCTTCTTTAGCTAAAATAATTACTTTACGTGCTCTTTCTGTAAATCTGTTAAACATCTTTTCCTCCTATTAAACTATTAAAACGAATAAATAATAAATAAATGAAAAATTATTTTTCCAACTTTTCTCGGATCAGTGATGCCCTCTTGGCATCACGCTCTGTTGCCGAGAGCTTTTTTCCTTCTATCTTTTGAAGATGCGCCGGCTGAATCATAATAAAAAGTTCATTAATAGCCTGCGTATCAACATCTTTAATAACACCTGAATCAATGCCAAGTCGGACCATTGATAACAAGTCAACAGTCTCTTGGCTTGAAATAATATGCGCGTTTCTTAAAACACCGTAGGAACGACAAATCTTATCCTCTAAGACAGCTTTATTTTGAACCAACAATGTCTGGCGTGCCTGCTCTTCTTGTTCGATAACCTGACGCACAAGGCCATTAATATTTTGTAAAATATCTTCCTCGCTATGACCCAAAGAAACTTGGTTAGATATCTGGAAAAAATTTCCAATCGCCTGCGTTCCCTCTCCATAAAATCCTCTTGAAGCAAAACTAAGCTTAGCAATAGCCTCAAGTACTTTATTAATCTGCTTGGTCATGACTAGAGCCGGCAGATGCAACATCACCGATCCTCGGATGCCAGTTCCGGTATTTGTCGGACATGCGGTTAAATAACCCCACTGATCATCATAAGCAAAATTAATATTCTTTGATAACTCATTATCGATAGTATCCATAATTTTCCACGTCTCGAACAAATTAAAGCCCGACTGCATAGCCTGAACGCGCAGATGATCCTCTTCGTTGATCATAATCGATAAAATCTCTTCTTTAGAAAAAGCAATTGCGCGCCCTTCTCCAGAGGCAGCATGATCGTGACTCATCAGATGGCGCTCGATTAAAAATTGCTTATCAAGGTTGTCGAGATCATTAATTCTTAACACAACAGAATCTTTCAAGTACCCACTTTTTTCAATAGCTGACTTTACCGAATCATAAACAGCTGTTAAGTCTTTTTTGTTGGCGCGCGATGGGAAAGGAACCTTGCTAACATTGCGTGCTAGCCGAATGCGCGAAGACATAACAATATGCGACTGCGGGCCAGTCCCCTTAAGCCATTCGCCTGTATTATTGATAAGGTCGTCTATTCTCATTTGCCTTTTCCTTTTTTCTCTAGGGCTTTAATTTTATCTCTTAAAACAGCGGCTTGCTCAAAGTCCTCTGCTAAGACAGCCTGATGAAGCTGCTCTTTTAACCCTTCTAAAGCTTCTGCAGGCTTTGTGCTTTTTATTTTTTTTACAGGGCCTGCAGTCGTGTCTTTAGGAGCTGTCCCTACAGGCCTTTTACCTAAATGATGTGCCGAGCCATGAATTTTTTTTAAAAGTGCGGAAAGATGCCCACGAAAAGCTGTATAGCATTCGCTGCAGCCAAGCCTACCGAACTTCCGAAAATCTTCATAACCTAAAGCACAATTTGGGCATTGCAGCTTGGTCTTTTCTTCAGACTTAATCTGCTTGCCAAAATCGGACAAACCAGCCAAAAGGTCTGCCAAGCCAAACTGTTGCTCCATCTGCACGCTGCGCTCTTTGGCACAGTCTTCACAAATATGCATCTCAGTCATTTCACCGTCTATAATTTCGGTCAAATGAACCGTGGCTTTTTTCTTTGTACAGACATCACAAATCATATTTTTTCTCCTTAATAAGCGCATGGTTTACGGCCACGATAGCAACGTAAATCATTTGAACGAATTAATCCTTTTTTCGTTAAGCGAAAAATCAGGATACATCTTTGTGGATCCCAGCCCTTCTTCCCAAGGGCGCTGGATATCCTCTAATACTTAACGCCGTCTTTAGCCGTGATGGCATGAAAGGCTTTTATCAATTTTAGGGTAGCCTTCCCGGGCTTACCGTTTGCAATCAAGCGGCCGTCCACTTTAACAATAGGAATAATTTCTGCTGCTGTTCCTGTTAAAAAACATTCATCCGCGGTATACACTTCGTGACGGGTGGTCAATTTCTCATTCGTTGCAATCTTATCTTTTTTAGCCAACGCCATAACTGCATTTCGCGTAATCCCTCTCAAGCAAGCATTAGGCGGGGTCACAAGCTCGCCATTTTTTAAAATAAAAATATTATCCCCAGTGCATTCGGCCACATACCCTTGAGCATCAAGCATCAATGCCTCCGCATATCCAGAATTAGCGGCTTCAATCTTTGCAAAAATATTATTAAGATAATTTAAGGACTTAAGCTGCGGGTTAAGCGCCTCAGCTAAATTACGCGTTGTCGGAACCGTGATAATATCCATGCCGTTTTGATAAAGCTCTTTAGGGTAAAGCACAATCTTATCAGTAATAATAACCACGTTGGCTTTGCCTTTGCATTTACGAGGGTCGAGGCCAAGATCGCCTTCACCACGGGAAACCACAACGCGGATATATGCATCCGAAAGCTGATTGGCTTTTAACGTCTGCACAATCGCTTGTGTCATCTGCTTTTTATCAAGTGGAATATTCATCATCATCGTATGAGCTGTCTCATAAAGCCTATCGATGTGTTCTTTAAGCTTAAAAACATTTCGTTTATACGAGCGGATGCCTTCAAAAACACCATCTCCGTAAAGATAACCATGATCAAACACAGACACCTTGGCCTGGGATTTGTCTACGAGTTTTCCGTTGAGATAAATTTTCATTGTTCCCCCTCTTTTTGAATAAGTTTTCCGTCTTGAATATAAATAATTCTTTTTGCTTTTTGGGCAATCATATTGTCATGGGTAACCATCACAACCGTCTGGTTGTTTTCTTGATTAAGTTTCATCAAAAGCTCAATAATACTTTCTCCGGATTGCGAGTCTAAATTTCCTGTTGGCTCATCACAAAGGATAACCTTTGGGTCGTTCATCAAAGCCCGCGCAATGGCCACACGCTGCTGCTCCCCACCAGAAAGCTGACTCGGCTTATGTGCCAAACGCGAACTTAAGCCAACCTTAAGAAGAAGCGCCTCGCCTTTTTCTTCTAACTGTTTTTTATTTCTCAGCGAATCTCTAACTAAGCCTGGCATAACAACATTTTCAAGTGCTGTAAACTCCGGCAAAAGATGATAAAATTGAAAAACAAATCCAACCTTTGTATTTCGCACGCTGGAGAGCTTAACATCACTTAGCCTATAAATATCTTCACCGTCTAACGCAACGCTTCCCTTGCTTGGCCTGTCAAGGCCTCCTAATACATGCATCAGCGTTGACTTGCCGGCACCTGACGGGCCTACCATGGCTAAGAAATCTCCTACCTCGATGGTCAAATCAATTCCTTTTAAGACTTCTAAAGGTTTGCCGACATCACGATAAATTTTATGGATACCAACGGCAATTAACATCTATTCGTACCGTAGCGCTTCCACCGGCTCAAGAGAACCTGCCTTTATTGCCGGATAAATAGTTGCCAAATAACTAATTAAAAGAGCCGCACCTGTAATCATCAAAAGGTCTCCTAATTCAAGCAAAACAGGTAGGCGGTCGATATAATAAATATCCTCAGGCAATTTAATAAACTGATATTTCTTAAGAACAAGACTTAGGCCAACACCACCAACTAAGCCCCAAAAAGTTCCCACAACCCCGATGGCAAGGCCTTTCATGATAAAAATACGCTCAATAGCTTTTCTAGGAACACCAATCGACTTTAAAACTCCAATGTCTTTAATCTTGCTAGTAACCGTGACAATCAGGGTGCTAATAATATTAAACGAGGCAACCAGAACAATAAGTGTTAAAATAATAAACATCGCAAACTTCTCAAGCTTTAAAGCTGCAAAAAAGTTTCGGTTCGAATCAATCCAAGTCTTAACTAAGAAGCTGTAGCCAATCTCTTTGTAAATTGCTTTTTTAATCTTGGGCGCATCGTAAATATTCTCAATCTTAACCGCAAGCCCTGTCACAGCTTCCTGGGGCATGCTAAAAATCTCCTGGGCCTTTTTGATATTAAGCAAGACCATGTTGCGGTCATAGTCGTACATGCCAGAACTAAAAATCCCAACAATAGCCATCTCATAACGCCATCCTTCACCGGACAATCCTGAAGCTGGGGCAATAAGCGTGACTGTGTCCCCCGGGTGCTTCCCTAAAAAAGTCGCAAGTTCACTGCCTAAAATAATTCCATCACCAACTAAATTTTCAATTTCCCCTTTAACCAGATACTCTTTAATTTTGCTAACATCGCCTTCAGTCTCCGGCAAAATCCCCCGCGCCAAAACACCCGCGGACTGGCCGGCATATTCTAAGAAAAGCGCACCCTGAACATACGGGGAAACAGCTTCAACGCCCTTAAGCCCTTTGACTGTCTGGCCAATGGCCCCATAATTCTTAATTCCTATTTCTCTCTCAATAACAATATGCGCATTGGTTCCGACAATCTTTTCACGCAGGTCGTTATCAAACCCAGTCATAACGGCAATCACTACAATCAATGCCATAACGCCTATCGCAACACCGGCAATCGCAATAAAATTAATGACCGCTAAAAATGGTTCTTTTTTTGCCGTGAGATAACGAAACCCTATCCAGCCTTCGTATGTCATTAATCTTCCTTTTTCGCTTGCGGTTTCAAAAGCGGAAATAAAATGACATCCCGGATTGATGGTGCATCTGTTAAAAGCATGACAAGCCTATCAATGCCAATGCCAAGTCCCCCGGCAGGGGGCATACCATATTCTAAAGCATTTAAAAAATCTTCATCAATGTTACGCAAGCCTGTTTCGGTGTCATCTTTTAAATCTTCAACTAAACGCTCGCGCTGGACAATCGGATCATTAAGCTCAGAATAAGCATTGCCGATTTCCATACCGCAAACAAAACATTCAAATCGCTGTGCCAAGAGTGGATTGTCGTCGCGTGCTTTGGCCAACGGCGAAAGAAACGTAAAATAATCTACTAAGAATATCGGATTACTTGTTGCCTCTTCCTCTAAAAAATCTTCAACCATCTTCATAACACCTGAGCGTGTGAGTGCCTCGCTTGAGACCACCTTCTTTTTGGCCTGAACTTTCTTAAGCATAGCTGAAGCGTCATCGTCCGGATTAATATCAAATTTCATTTTTACCATTTCAGCAAATGACTTTCTTATCCAAGGCGGCTTAAAATCAAGAGCCTTGCCTTGATATTCAATTGTGTATCCGCCGGTTATTTCCTTCACCAGACCGCTAACCAAGTCCTCGGTTAACTTCATCATATCGTTATAATCAGCATACGATTCGTAAACCTCGAGCATGGTAAACTCAGGATTATGTCGTGTGGAAACACCTTCATTTCGAAAATTGCGGTTCATCTCATAAACTTTTTCTAAACCTCCGACTAAGAGACGCTTTAAATAAAGTTCAGGTGCAATACGCAAAAAAACTTCCATATCGTAAGTATTGTGCATACTTTTGAAAGGGCGGCCACGTGCGCCTCCGGCCATGGGCTGAAGCATCGGCGTTTCAACTTCTAAAAATCCTCTCTTATCTAGGAATGCTCGAATCGATGAAACGATTTTGCTGCGTTTGATAAAAACATCTTTGACGCCCTTGTTGGCAATCAGGTCAACATATCTTTGGCGGTAGCGAATTTCCACATCTTTAAGCCCATGCCACTTTTCTGGTAGGCACATTAAAGACTTAGAAAGCACAGTCACTTTTTTTACTCGTACGCTTTCCTGTCCGGTCTTAGTTTTAAATAAAGTTCCCTCACATCCGATGATGTCGCCGATATCTATTTGATGCTGAAGAATCCCGAACGTCTCTTCGCCGACATTGTCAAGCTTAACAAAAGCCTGCATCTTGGCACTCTGGTCCATGACATCTAAAAAAACAACTTTGCCATGGCTGCGGCTTGCCATAATGCGGCCGGCAATGACAACATCTGTCTCCTCTTTGAAGTCAGCAAGAATATCAGCAATGAGTGCTGTGCGGTTAAATTTCTTTCCGTAAGGATTAAGCCTTTTTTGCTGTAAGTCCTGAAGTTTTTGCTTCCTAATCTGTTTGATTTCTTCTATTTCCACAATAATACTCCTATTTATATTAATATTAAGTAGCTTATTATATAGAAAAAGATTTAGAGTGTCAACGAAAAGCGGGGTTCAAAACGTACATTTTTGTGGCTTAATATTTGCGGATACTCGTCATAACTTTACCAGCAAGGCTTGTATCTTCATTAACTGCGATTGGCTGATAATTGGGATTAGCCGGCACAAGATAATAATGATTGTCAATTTTGTCAAGGCGTTTAACGGTGGCTTCTTCGCCGATTAACGCAACAACAATATCCCCTACCTGGGCGACAGCTTGACGCCTTACCATTACCAAATCTCCTGGCATGATACCAGCCTCAATCATGCTGTCGCCTTTGACCCGAAGGGCGAAGTAATCGGAATCGGAAAAGAGGATTTCATCCAGATTAACATAGCCTTCGATGTCTTCTACAGCTAGGGTTGGGCTGCCGGCTGAGACAGCCCCTATAATCGGCACACGAAAGGCCTCTTTGACAAGCTCAATGGCGCGGGCTTTGCCTTCTGTGAGCTTAATGTATCCTTTTTCGGTTAAGGCACGGAGATAATCCCGCACAGTTCCCGTCGAGGAAAAACCAAATTCTTCAGCAATTTCGCGTATGGTTGGCGGAAGTTTTTCATCTCTAATTTTATGAAAGATGAATTTTAAAACACCCTTTTGTTTGTCAGTGAGGTCTTTTGTCATGAAAATACATTACCACACACTTGTGTGGTTTGTCAAGAAAAATTACAACTGCGGACTTTTTTGGAAGTTTTTACCAAGCTTTTTGTTGGCGGCTTTGCACCACATACAATGATTTTGCATAAATCGGCAAATTTTATACCAGAGGGTTTCTTTGGTGGCCTTGCGCGTATAATTGCAAAATGGACATCCGGAACACATCTCAACATTTCGATCTGCCATAACGCTTCTCCTGGTTCTTTGGGCAATTATTAAGATACCCTCGCCAAAGGTTCATCCTGAAGCCGGAACGGCTTTAGGATATGTTTGCGCATATTAAATCTCTCATTTAAAAAAGCTTTAAGTACTTGCCATAGCCTTCTTGTTCTAACTCCTCTTTAGGAATAAAACGAAGCGCGGCTGAATTAATGCAAAAACGTTTTCCGTCAGGACCTGGCCCGTCAGGACCTGGCCCATCGTCAAAAACATGGCCTAGATGCGAATCCGCGCTCTTGCTTCTTACTTCTGTGCGCTCCATTCCTAGTGATATGTCTTTTTTCTCGATAATATTATCTTTTTTTAATGGCTTGGTAAATGATGGCCAGCCTGTATTAGACCCGAACTTATCCTTAGAGGCAAATAGCGGTTCACCGGAAACCACGTCGACATAAATGCCTTCCTTTTTATTGTTCACATACTCATTTTGAAAAGGAAGCTCGGTTCCATTCTTCTGTGTCACGCGATATTGCAGAGGTGTCAGACTTTTCTTAAGTTCTTCATCCAAGCGCTTTGCTTTTGCTCGTGGAAGAGGGCAAAACTTCACGCCATCTTTTCCCTCCCAGGTCTTTTTTAAAAATCCTGCTCTCCCAGAACCTTTTTTGTAAAGATTATAATGCCCGGAATTTTTTTGATAATAATCTTGATGATATTCTTCAGCCGGATAAAAATTTTCGAATGGCAAAATCTCTGTAACAACCGCCCCTTTAAAAATTCCGGAATCCTGTACGGCCTGCTTTGAGACCTGTGCTAATTTCTTCTGACCGTCGCTATGATAAAAAATAGCAGTTTTATACTGACTGCCTTTGTCATTAAATTGACCATCAGCTTGTGTGGGATCGATCTGGCGCCAGAAAATTTCTAGTAAAGACGCATATGAAACTTTTGAAGGGTCAAAAATTATCTGAATAGCCTCTTTGTGCCCGGTAGCACCACCTGAGATTTCTTCATACGTTGGGTCTTTCTCTTTTCCGCCGGCATATCCGGAAGAAACTTGGCTTACGCCGTCGATCTCTTCAAAGGCTTGCTCGACACACCAAAAACATCCACCGGCAAAAGTAGCTTTTTCATCTTTGTTTTGTGCAAACGATTCTGCGCTCATAAAGACTCCTAAACAAAAAAAGAGGATTAGAAAAGCTGTATTCTTAAAAATGATAAAAGGATTTGAATAATATCTTATGCGCAAACAATACATATTTTATGCTTATTGGCAATCTTGAGGCAAGCTTTTTCGTCGATGATAAGCGTTTTTCCGGCCTCAATGGCTAAACACGAAGCCTTAGCGCACTTCATCGCTTTAATCGTCCTTGGCCCAATCACGGGAACATCAAAACGCAAGTCTTGGCCGGGCTTGCTCATCTTAACAACAACCGCACCAATTTGGGCGATTGACCCACCGCGCGCAATCGTGCTATCAGTTCCTTCCATAGCCTCAATCGCGACAATAGCCTTCTCTTTGATGACAACGGTTTGCCCGACGTCAATACCACCCATCATTTTGGCAATGGTGCGGCCAAATTCAATGTCAGCAAGCTCGCTCTCGCTAGGACCTCTTTTGGTGAGGGTTCCTTTAGGGGCAAGATAATCTTTAAGAAGAAATGTTGAATCTAAAAGTTTCATGCCCTCTTTTTTTAATTTGTCAGCAACAGCGGTAAAAATAGTGTCTGCTTTTCGATCGGTCATCGCATCAAAAAGTTTTTGAAATTCATCATCGACAGGGACCTTCTCATCAAAAAGATTTCTTGGGCTCACCTGGCCGGCCATAATAATTTCGTTAACATTATTATTTTTAAAATAATCAAAGAGCTTTTTTAATTCTCCAGGCCCAACCCATGACATTTCATCAACAAAACTCTTAAGCAAAAAAGAAGTGTCTCCTTTGATTCCAATAGTAACAACTTTAAAACCTTGTTTCTTTGCCTCACGGGCAAAAAGAAAGGGAAACTTTCCGTTTCCCGCAATCAGTCCTAAAATTCTTTTTGACTCAGTCATTTAACTGCACAGTCCTCTTTGTGACGTTTGCACAAAATGAATTAAGTGCTTAGTCTCCTCTGTCGCCTCTAGCTCTTTTTGAATTTTCTCAACAGCTGTCTTCTTCGTAAGGTCAGAGAAAAATAATATTTTAACTGCCTTTTTTAAAAGATTCAGTTGTGCTGACGAAAACTTTGCACGTTTTAATCCCACAGAATTCAAACCATAAACACGAGCCGGATGTCCATCGCAAACTGAATATGGTGGAATATCCTGAACAACTTTTGAGCAACCGCCGACGATTGAAAGCTTTCCTAGTCGCACAAATTGATGAACAGCCGTTAACCCGCCGATGACAGCATTGTCCTCTAAAGTTACATGCCCGGCCAACGTTCCACTATTAGCTAGCGTGCAATTGTTTCCGATAATACAATCATGGGCAACATGCGAATAAGCCATGAAAAGATTGTTATCACCAATGATGGTTTTCCCGCCTTCTCCTGTTCCGGGATTAACCGTAACATATTCACGAAAAATATTATCTTCTCCAATTTCAAGATAAGTTTTTTCTTCACTATTGTATTTACGGTCCTGTGGAATACTCCCAACAACCGCACCGGTAAAAAGTTCTGTATTTTTACCAACAGTTGTGTTGCCCTCAACGACACAAAAACTTCCAATCTTAACACCTACGGCTAAGCTGACACCTTCTCCGATTATGGCGTAAGCACCGACCTGAGCGCCTTCGTCGATCTTAGCATTGGCATGAATAATTGCAGTTTTGTGTATGCTCATTTTTTAAGTCTTAAGAAAATCCGCATCTGTAAATGAAAGTGTCAGATCAACCTCGGTTACCAATTTTCCATCAACTTTGGCTTCCCCGTGAACTTCAGCTGCGCGTGATTTAATTTTGGTCACCGTTAATTCCATAACAAGCTGGTCGCCTGGCTCAACAACCCTGCGGAATTTTACATTATCAATAGCCATAAAAAGCGCCAACTTTCCTTTATTTTCCGGTGCTGCCAGAAGAACAATGCCTGCAACCTGCGCCATGGCCTCGACCATAATAACACCAGGCATAACAGGCCTTTGAGGAAAGTGCCCTTTAAAAAAGTACTCGTTACTTGTAACATTTTTGATTGCCACAGCACGCTTACCAGGCTCTAAATCTAAAACGCGGTCTACAAAAAGAAAAGGATATCGGTGAGGTAGAATTTCTTTAATCTGTTCAGTATCTAGTGCCTGGCCTTCAAGGTGCTGATATTCCTTAGGCTCAAAACGCTGAGTATGCTTTTTTTCCTGTTCAACAATTCTTTGCAAAAGCTTACGATTTAAACTATGTCCGCTTCTGATGCAGACTACGTGAGCCTTAAGAGGTTTTCCTAAAAGATACAAATCTCCAATAAAATCTAGAACTTTATGTCGGACAAATTCGTCGGGAAAACGTACTTTATTATCTTTAACGCCATCCTCAGTCACAACAAGAGTATTCTGATAATTAGCACCTTTTCCTAAACCGTTTTCCTGTAATTTTTTTGCTTCGCTTTCTAGGCAAAATGTCCGTGAAGAAACAATTTCCTTCTCAAAAATATCTGCATTAATCTTTCCACTAAAAAATTGAGCGTTTAACGTAGGGTGAGCATAATCAAGAGTATAGGAAACCATCAAATGGTCTGCCGGAACAGCAAAAAGCGTGGCTCCATTTTCTTCAAGCCAGATGGGTTCTTTAACTTCTAAATACTGACGATCTGCTTGTTGCTCAACGACCCCGGATTTCTTAATAGCTTCATAAAAAATTAAACCGCTTCCGTCTAAACCAGGCATTTCTTCACCGCTAATTTCAATAATCAAATTATCGATTTGAAGCCCATAAAGAGCAGCCATCAAATGCTCAACGGTGTGAACAACAGCCTCTCCAGCTCCAATAGAAGTACATCTGGGAAGAGCTGTTTTATCCAAAATGTGTGCCAAGTCCGCGCAAACGCTAGGGCTATCCTTTAAATCTGTGCGTATAAAACAAATGCCAGCATCTGCAACCGCTGGCTTAAAAACCACCTTGACTTTTTTCCCGGTGTGAAGACCAACACCCTCGACAGAAGTTTCTTTTTTAATTGTTTGCTGTTTCTCTCTCATGATACGATTACTTCTCACTTCTTTCTTGTAGCTCTTTGACTTTTCGTTCTAGCTCTTTAATAGTCTTCACATAAGTCGGAAGCCTTTGAATAATGGCATTAAGCCTAAGAGCGACCCCCTGCGGTTTTGCGGGATATCCGAAAACAACTGTATTCGGCGGAATAGACTTCGGAACACCGCTTTTGGCAGCGACGACAGAGTTTTCTCCAATTGTCAGGTGTCCTGCAATACCTACCTGGCCCGCCAAAATAACTCGATCTTCTAACGTTGTGCTTCCTGAGATGCCTGATTGCGAAATAATAAGACAGTGTTTACCGATAACAACATTGTGCGCAATTTGCACCAAATTATCAATCTTTGTCCCTTGACCAATAAATGTTTTATCAAAACGGGCGCGGTCAATTGTGACATTCGAGCCAATCTCGACATCGTCTTCTATAATAACTGTGCCAACTTGAGGAATTTTCTGATGGACTCCATCAACTTTGGCAAAACCAAAACCATCTGAGCCGATCACAGTTCCCGGATGAATAATAACACGATTCCCGATTGAAATTCGCTCGCGGATAACAACGTTAGGATAAATTAAACACTCTGCGCCAATTTCTGTTTTTGCACCAACAAAGCACCCACTATAAATAACTGTGTTGTCCTTTATCTTTGCTTGTTTTTCAATAACAGTATGCGGGCCGACAACAACATTTTCACCAAGAACAACATCTTCGGCAATAATCGCAGTAGGATGAATTCCCTTAGGCTGATATGTTTGCGCCTCAAGAATCTCCGAAGCTAACCTTGCAAATGCCACAGAAGGATTCTCAACCTTAATAACGTTTTTCTTAGTTTCAGCAACATCTAAAGGAACAATAACGGCTGAGGCTTGAGTTTTTTCCAAAAGTGAAAAATATTTATTATTCGCTAAGAAAGTAATGTCTCCTTCCCGGGCTTCTTTAATCCCGGAGATGCCGGTAATCACAAGGTCTTTATCCCCTCGCGCTTTTCCGTCGACAAGCTGAGCAATTTCCTGAAGTGTTTTTTGCATAAATTTTAAATCTCTAAAGATTTCTTATTTCTTATTTAAAATCCCGACAATGATGTCGGTTAATTCTATGTTCTTGCTACCATAAATCAAAACACGGTCATTAAGGATAAGATCATATTTTTCTTTTTCTGCATAAGACTTAACAACGCCTTCAATCTCTAGGAGAATTTCACGAATTTTTTCATCCCTCTCCTTGCGGAGGTCTGTTTGATTTTTTCGGTCAAAGCCTAAAAGAGCATCCTTATTTTTTTGAATTTGGTCTTGAAGTTTTTGGCGTTCGCTTTCTTTAAGAAGAGTCAGTTTGCGCTCGGCCTCTTGAATCTTTTCAAGCTTGCTATTACGTTCCTTTTGATATTTAACGCTCTTTTCCTCGAGAACCTTATCAAAATCACCGGTTTTATTATACTCATCAAAAACACGGCTTAAATCGACATAGGCAATTTTTTGCGCAGTCTGTGCAAAACTTACAGGGCTTAAAACGAAAACAAAAGCTAAAACTATTAATAAAGCGATAAACTTTTTCATCTTTGAACCTCCTTACAATTGTTAAATAGAATTCTGCGAATACTTAAATTAAAACGAACGACTAATACTAAAATAAAATTTTCCAGACCTTTCATCTTCTCCGGGTTCATCGTTTAGAGGATATCCGTAGTCAAGATTAATCGGCCCTAACGGTGTTTTAACGCGAAGGCCTAATCCCATGCCGGATTTGTATCCGCCATTTCCAAGATCCTTCATCCGACGCCAAACATTACCTGTGTCAAAGAAAGCTGCGACTTTTACAAAATCAAGAATCGGAACCGTATATTCAACGTTACCAACAAGCAGGGCCTCACCACCGATCGGATCTTCGCTTCGTTCATCCAGAGGACCAACTTTTCTTTCGTTGTATCCGCGAATGGTATAGGCGCCCCCGGCAAAGAATCGTTCGTAAATAGGGACTTCGTTTGTGTCCCCATAGGCATCCGCGATTCCTACACGCCCACGAAACTCTAAGACTGTCTTTCCAAAGACAGGAATGTGATAGCTTGCTTTGCCTTGCAGGCGATAAAAATCTTTATCCCCTCCTAAAAAGCCACCGGCTAGATCAGTAGTCCCGCTTAAAACTAAACCGCGTGTTGGACTAAAAACATTGTCGCGGCTATCATGAGTAAGATTAAAGCTTAACGTGCTAACAACATTCTTTCCTTGCTCGTCCTTTAAATCATCGCTTGCATCATCAACAACGTCTTTAATCGTAATTTCTTCTAGACGATAAATCGTTGACCCTGATAAATATTCACCAAACTGCTTACCAAGGCGGAGGTCTCCTCCTAAACGTTTTTCGCTATAACCGTAACCAACGTCCTCATCCTGGTCAATGGCGTTTCGATAAATATCAAATCCTCCAGAGACAGGATAATCAAAAAGCCAGGGCTCGGTAAAACTCAGACGCGCATTGTTACGGACGGAACCGATCTCTGCCCTTAAGGATAAATTTTGTCCTCCACCGGTAAACGTCGGCCAGTTCGCAAAGTCGAAATTCTTTTGATTAACTTCAACAAACCCAACGAGCTTGTCGACCGTGCTATAACCGCCGCCGAAGCTAAAGCTTCCGGTCTTTGCTTCTTTGACCTGGACAACTAAATCTTTTTTGTTAGGATATTTCGTATCTTTAACATCATAATCAATTTCTTCAAAAAATCCTAGGTTAGTCAATCGTTCTTTACTGCGACGTAACTTTGCCCCATCAAAAACATCGCCGGGCAAGAGGCGCATTTCACGACGAATAACAATGTCACGCGTACGTGCATTGCCCTGAACATAAACTTTGCTAACATAGGCAATTTCACCTTCTTCAATAGTTAAAAGAACATCAACTTTTCCTACTTCCGTGCCCTCAGATACTGATTCACCAACCACACAAAAAATATGCCCTTTATCAAAATACTTTTCTCGAATAGCAGCTGTATCGGTTTCGAGATTCATCGGTGTAAAGATTCCGCTGACTTTAACATTCTCCATCATGCCTAAGATCTCTTCGTCAGAAAAAATCCTTTCATTGCCGTTAATAATAATACTGCCGACATGATACTGTTTTCCTTCTTTAACGTCGATATGTAAAATCAGCCGTGCCTTAGGCGCTTGTTCGTACGAATAAGACGTTGCCATATCCAAAAATCCTTTACTAGCATAAAATGCCTTAAGGCGATCCATATCCTCTTCAATAATATCTTCCTTAAGATAGCCAGATGTAAAAAGCGTATCATGACGTGTTTTGATAACATGCATCAAGCGCTTATACGAAAAAGTATCATTGCCGGAGAAAACAATCTTCTTGATCTTAACGCGCTGACCTTCATCAATTTCAAAATGAACCTTTGCTTTACCTGTCTCTTCATCAATTTCCGAGCTCGATTTAACAATAGCGCTGGTTAACCCTTTCTTAGCGTAAAGCTCCTGAATAGTCTTGATGTCGTCTTTGAGAGAACGACCATCTAAAAATCTTCCTTCTTTGCTTTTAATTTTAAGCTTTAAAGTTCGATGACTATAAAAACGTGTCTTCGAAAATGTGACATCTTCGATAACAGCCTTCTCCTTAAGATGGATAACAACCTTGATCCCGCCTTCATGGTCTTCTTTTTCAACAGCAACATCAGAAAAATATCCAGTGTTATAAAGCCGTTTAATATCATCGCTGATAATATTAGCAATATAAGGGTCTCCGACGCGTGTTTTAATCTTGGCAAGAATTGTTGTAATACCAATGGTCTTATTTCCTTCGATCTCAATGCCCTTGACAGTCTCTTTAAGATCTAGAGGAACTTCAGGAGTCTCAATTTTTGGCACCTCCTCTATAATGTCTTCTGGCATCCTTAGGCTGCTCTCTGATTTCTCTGCTGCGGCCTGTTGTGCAGCCAAATCAGCACTGGCCTGGCTCTGAACATCAGCAAGCATATCCTTATCGGCTGTTGCTGATCCATATTGGGCCCAAACATTTGAATTGACGATTAGAACAAAAATACTAATCCAAAGAATGAGGTTTACTTTCTTCATGAGGCTCTTCCTTTCTTATTCAGAGACGCGTGCAAGGTTTTCAAATTTCATATATTCTTTTAAGAATGTAACTTTAACCGTTCCGGTTGGGCCATTTCGCTGCTTAGCCACAATAAGTTCGGCAATTCCTTTATTTTCCTCTGTCGGAGAATAATATTCTTCGCGCATTAAAAGGATGACAAGATCTGCGTCCTGTTCGATAGCGCCAGATTCACGTAAATCCGAAAGCTGCGGACGGTGATCTTGGCGACTTTCAACTGCGCGTGAAAGCTGACTAATACCAATGATGGGAACATTAAGTTCACGTGCAAGTGCTTTTAAAGAACGTGAAATATCGGAAATTTCCTGCTGACGGCTTTCCACACGAGAACCGCCTCGCATCAGCTGGATATAGTCAACGATGAGGAGCTTAATGTCATGACGTGATTTTAAACGACGAGCTTTCGCGCGTAATTCCAAAACAGATATTGCGGGAGTATCGTCAATGAAAATCGGGGTTGTGGACAGCTTCCCGGCTGCAGCAGTTAATTTTGGCCAATCTGATGGAAGAAGAAATCCAGTCCTTACTTTTTGAGCATCCACGCGGGCGTGCGAACACAACATACGCTGAACAAGCTGTTCTTTAGACATTTCGATACTAAAAAGCGCAACCCCGATTTTATTCTCAACAGCCGCATGTTCAGCCACAGACATAGCCCAAGAGCTCTTCCCCATAGACGGCCGGCCGGCAACAATAATCAAGTCTGCTTTTTGCAAACCTGATGTCATTTTATCAAATTCAACAAATCCCGTTGGAATTCCGGTAACATATTCTTTACGCTGGTAAAGATTGTCGATGGTTTCAATCGTGCCCTTGATGAGGTCTTTGATATGGGTGGCTTTTTGGCGTTCGCGGGCTGTTGCAATTTCAAAAATAAGCTGCTCAGCGCCATCAACGAGTTGGTCTACATCTACGCCCGGCTGATAGCTTTCCGTTAAAATCTGAGAAGCGTTTCGAATCAGCTGTCTTTGAACACTTTTTTCTTTAACAATCTTTGCATAATATTCAATATTAGCAGCCGATGGCACCAAATCAATCAAGGCCGTAAGATAGCTAACTCCTCCGATTTCCTCTAAAATCCCTTTAGATTTTAAATCATCAGAAAGAGTAATAAGATCAACGTTCTTTTGATCATTATAAAGATCTAGAATGGCTAAAAAGATTTTTTGATGGGTGAAGCTATAAAATGCTTCTTCGTCCAAAACCTCAAGAGCTAGCCCAATGGCCTCTTGATCAATAAGCATTGACCCTAAGACAGACTTTTCTGCATCCTCATTATGCGGAGCAACTCTTCCCTCCATGGAGGCGGTTACTTTTTTCGCACCAAAGACAGTTTTTACTTTTTGGTTATCCATACTCTTATTTTGGCGATGACTTCAGGATGAACTTTGATGCCAACTTCAAAGATTCCTAATTCCTCGATAGGTTCTTCAAAAATAATATCTTTCTTGTCAACCTCGTGCCCCTCTTCTTTAAGGGCAGCAGCAACTTCGGCCTCGGTTATAGCACCGTAAAGCTTATCGATATCATTGACTTCAGCGTTAACTGTTACCGAAACTCCGGCAAACTTATCGGCAATCGCCTGAGCCTTATTCCTAACTTCTTTAGCAACAGCTTCTCGCTTAGCCTTTTCATGTTCAATTTTCTTTAAATTTTGTTCTGTTGCCAAATAAGCTTTCTTTTGTGGCATAAGAAAATTGCGGGCAAATCCGTCTTTCACTTTAACAACATCCCCAGTTTTTCCTAAATTATCTACATCTTGTGATAATATAACTTTCATCTTTTTAAAACCTCTTGGTTGAGCCAACAGGTACCAGGCCTAAAAACTTGGCACGCTTGACAGCTTTTGTTAGATCTCTTTGTTGTTTGTTAGTCGCGCCGGTAAAACGTCGTGACATAATTTTTCCATTTGGCGTAACAGCTCTTATCATAAGATCCAAATTCTTATAATCAATTTTGGCATTCTTAAGCAGCGTTGACCGTGCCCTGGGTGTCATTCTACGCCTTGGTTTTCGTTTTATAATTTTTTTCATTTTGTTTTCCTTAAAATAATGTTAAACAGCGTTTTCTTCTTCATCCCATGAAATATTCTCAGTTTTTATCGCACCATCGTCTTCTGCAGAAACTTCTGCATGTACTTCTGTATGGCCTTCATCTCCGTCTTCTGAGGAAGCTTTTGCTCCACGCATCGGGCCTAAAAACTGAACACGTTCAGCCCTAATTTCAATCGTGCTTCTTTTTTGTCCGTCATTGGCTTCCCAAGAACGTGACTGCAAAGTACCCTCAACAAAAACAGGGCTTCCCTTTGCTAAATATTGATTGCATGCTTCAGCTTGTTTATCCCAAGCTGTCGTTGTCACAAAACATGTTTCTTCTTTAAGTTCTCCGCTTGAACGATCGCGAAACTTTCGATTAACGGCAACGCGCAAATTCACAACACCAACTCCATTAGGCGTATAACGCAGCTCTGGATCTTTTGTTAAGTTTCCAATCAAAAAAACTTTATTTAAACTCGCCATAAAAAACCTCCCTTATCCTCTTTCGTAAAATAATTTAACCCTGATAGTCTTAGACTTTGGTAATCGCAAAACGAAGTATGTCTTCATTTAATTTTAAAATAGGCCTAATTTTGGCAACGGCATCAGCTGGGCTTTCAAAATTAATCAAATAGTAAGTCCCTTCCGTGCGATGCTTCATCTTAAAAGCTAGTTTTTGTTTTTCAATCCAGACTTGACTATTAATAACCTTGCCACCTCCCTTAGCAACAGCCTCCGTTGCATTCTTAACAATGCCATCTTTTTCGTCTTGATTAATTTTAGCGTCAACAATAACGACTAATTCATACTTACTCATTTTTCTTCCTTTTTGTTCTTTGTGTTAAATAAACTCATTGCTTGATTTAGCTTAACTGTCAAAAAAGCTATGCAGCAATCTGCACCCTTTTCGATAATTCCTTCCAGCTGCTTTAATTCACTGCGACTGAAAGATGATAAAACAAAATCTGAAAATTGAGCTTTCCTTTTTGGCTCGCCAATCCCCATGCGTAACCGAGCAAATTCTTTGGTCCCTAAATGCCTGACCAAAGAAACAAGGCCGTTGTGACCACCATCAGAGCCTTTAGGCTTTAACCGAAGTTGCCCAAAATCAAGATGAAAGTCATCGCAGACAACTAAAATATTCTCAAAAGAAATCTGTTTCTGTGAAACAATATTCTTAACCGCAACACCGGAATTATTCATATATGTTGACGGTTTTAAAATCAAAACTTTTTTGTCCGCAATAGTTCCTTGACCTAAAAACCCTTGATATTTTGAACTACGAACAAACTTTATGCTATGCTCTCGTGCAACTTGATCAACAACACAAAACCCAAAATTATGCCGCGTCAGCTGATATTCTTTTCCTGGATTGCCTAAACCAACGATAAGAAAGCTTTTTGACAAACGATTACCCTTCTTTTTTTTCTTTTGCCGCAGGGGCATCGCCAAGAGCTGCTTCTTTAGGTTTCTCCTTAGTGACTTCCGGTTCCTCAGAGGCATCACCCTCTTCTGCCGATGCTTCTTCCTCTTCTTTCATAGGAGGCACCACAGAAATTATAATATCCTCAGGGTCATGGTCAGTTGTAACACCTTCCGGCAGCACGATGTCTTTAACATACACGGCATCACCAATTTTTAATTCTGTAACATCAGCCTCGAGATTCTTAGGAATTTTCATTGGCAAGCATGTAATATTTAACTCCCAGAGATGATGATCTAGTGATCCACCATCTTTAACGCCAATAGCATCACCACGCGCAACAACAGGAACATTGACCTCAATTTCTTCATCCAAAGAGATACGAATAAAATCAATATGCGTGATTTGATCAGAAACCGGGTGATATTGTGTTTCTTTAATAAGCGTTGCATAGTCACGCAGCTTTTTTTCGCCGTCCATCACGTTAAGATGCAACACAATGCTCTCCCCGTGATGAGCGCGTTCGATACGCTCAAAAGACCTTCGGTCAACCTTAATTGAAGTTGGCTCCTTTTCGCCGCCATAAACAATCGCCGGAATTCTGTCTTCCTTGCGAACTGCCCTTGAGCCTTCCTTGCCAACTTTTTCTCTTATTTGAACATTCAGTTGTATTTCTTCCATTTTTCAATAACCTACCTTCTTTTTTATTTTACTTTTTTATACTTTATCGCCATCGAATAAACAGCTAATCGACTCTTCGTTATGAATACGCTTAATCGCTTCCGCTAAAAGAGGAGCAACGCTTAAGACTTGAATTTTTGGACTTTTTTCAGGATTTTCCAGGGGAATGCTGTTAGTAATAATAACTTCATTTAAGGCCTTACAACTTTGAATGCGCTCAAGGGCATTGCCTGATAAAACACCGTGGCTTACAGCTGCATAAACTTCGGTCACGCCGCGCTTTTTCAATTCTTCAACAGCCTCAATCATCGAGCCACCGGTCGCGATAATATCGTCAACCAAGATAGCTTTCTTTCCTTCAACCTCACCTAAGATATGCATAACTTCTGTTTTCTCTGGGCTATCGCGTCTTTTGTCAACGATGGCCAATCCTGCCCCTAATTTTTTAGCATAGGCACGAGCCATCTTAATGCCGCCAACGTCAGGCGAAACCACAACAGCGTCTTTCATTTTTTTACTTAAGAAATAATCGCACAGCGTATTAATTCCATAAAGATGATCTACAGGAATATCAAAAAATCCCTGGATCTGATTTGCGTGTAAATCCATAGTCAAAACACGATTGGCTCCAGCACCAGTGATTAGGTTGGCAACTAGCTTTGCTGTAATCGGAACACGCGGTTGATCTTTTCTATCTTGACGGGCATAACCATAATAAGGCAAAACAGCCGTAATTCTTCTCGCCGATGCACGGCGGACCGCATCAATTAAGACAAGAAGCTCCATAAAATTATCATTAGTAGGCTTACACGTTGGCTGAACGATAAAAACATCTTTACCCCGAACATTTTCTTCAACCTGAACACGGATTTCTCCTTCGCTAAATTGTCCCACCAAAGCCTTCGAAACAAAAATTCCTAAATGCTGACAAATCTCTTTGGCTAAAACAGGATTAGCATTCCCCGTGATAATGGCTAGCTCGTTCATGTCTTTTTCCCTTTCGTTTTTATCTTACCCGGAACTCCGACAATAAGCTTCCCTGACGGAACCCTTTTACCTCTTGTGACAACACACCCGGCGCCTGTTTTTGCTTTTTTACCAATGGTCGCAGGAGCAATTAAAATTGTATCTGACCCGACAAAAGCCTCGTCTCCAATGTGTGTAATATTTTTATTTTTCCCATCGTAATTAGCAGTCACTGTCCCGGCGCCAATATTTACTTTTTTCCCAACGCGGGCATCACCTAAAAATCCAAAATGTTTCATAAGGCTTTTCTGACCAATATGCGTGCGAGAAACTTCAGCAAAATTTCCTATCTGTACGCCGTCTTTGAGACGAGTCCCAGGACGAATATGACAAAATGGCCCAATCGTACATCCTTTTCCGATCACGACATCTTTTTCAATAACAACACAAGGTTGAATAGTCGTATCACGGCCAATCTTCACTTTGCTATCAATATAAGCAGTTTTTGGATCAACAATTGTAACGCCTTGGCGCATTAATTTCTTTAAAATGTTTTCTCTCAAAATTGCTCCTGCCTGAGCTAATTGTTCACGACTATTGATGCCTAATCCTTCAAATGCATTTTCTGTTGTTACGGCCTCAACTTTTTTGCCAACCTTTGCTAAAAGCTCAACGATATCTGTTAAATAATATTCGCGCTTTACAGGGTTAACTTTAATTTTATTAACAAAAGAAAATAGCTCTTTGGACTTAAAAACATAAACACCAACATTGATTTCGCAAATCTTCTTTTCACTTACGCTTGCATCTTTTTCTTCGCGAATAGCAATCGGGCTTCCCAGTGCGCTGCGGACAATACGCCCATATCCTAACGGATTGTTTATCTTTGCTGTTAAAACTGTGCAAGCAGCTTTTGTTTTGCGATGTTTGCGCACAATCTTTTGTAATGTCTCTTTTGCCAAAAGTGGCGTGTCTCCACAGACAATTAAAACATCACCAGCATATTTATAAAAAAATTTCTGGGCACTTTTAATAGCATCAGCTGTACCCAAAAGCCTTTTTTGATAAACACACACGGCCTTTGAGCCAAGATGCTCAGCTACTTTATCAGCCTTGTGCCCTAAGACTACAAAGGCTTTTGCCTTGATAGCTATAACAGCGTCTAAAACATAATCAATGAGCGATTTTCCGCATACCTCGTGCAAAACCTTAGGCACATCTGACTTCATGCGTGTGCCTTTTCCTGCTGCTAAAATAATCGCTTTAAGCTCTGCCATATATAAAAATTGCTACCTAAAATTAAACTGCCCAGCCAGGATTCGAACCTGGAAAACAAGATCCAAATTCTTGCGTGTTGCCATTACACCACCGGGCAATAGTTATAAAATTATCAAAGATGTTTCGCTTTAAACCTCGCGGAGACGGAACACCGCCAATGCAATAAATTACTATTATTAAATTCTTTATAAAACTACTCTGTAGTCTCACCCTCAGAAACATCAACACTGTCTAAAATAGATGTTTCTTTCTCAGCTGTCTTATCGCCTTGCTTACCGCCTTCTTTGGCCTCTTTTTGATAAGCCTCAAGAACTTTAGTTTGCAGATATTCACGAAATTCCTTTGTTACCGGATGCGCGATATCGCGATGCTCGGCTTTAGCATCTTCGCCTCGCACATTTGAGGATTCATGAGGGGCAATAGCGGCTGCACAATGATTGCAGAACTTGCTTCCTGCCTCATTTCTAAAATGACACTTCTCACAAGAAAGTTTAACTTTTCTCGACGGCATTGCAATAAAAAGCCCGTTAGAGCTTTGGATGACTTTGATATTCCTGACAACAAAACAATTGTCAAATGTCACCGTTGTATATGCCTTCAGCTTTTTGTCCTGCCCATCCTTTAAAAATACACGAATTTCAGTAATTTCCATTGGTTGTTCCTCCTCCAGTTATAAGGGTATCCCTACAACGTCCTTAAGGCAAACACCTGGGCGTAGTGTTTAGATAAAATCGATTTTAATTGCTTGGCTTTGTGTTCGGATTCAACGAGACCAAATAGGGACGGTCCGCTTCCAGAAAAAATCACTTTGGTGCCAATCATTTTCTCGATGTTCTTCTTTATCTGTAGCAATTTTGGATGGGCATGCACAATCGATGCCTCCAAATCATTTGAGAGGAGTGCACTCACCTTGGCTACGCTCCCTTTCTTCAATGTGCGAGTAAGGATATTAACATTATCGTATCTTTTTGTCAACTTCAATTTAAATGCCCTAAATACCTCGCGCGAATACACTTTGATGCGTGGAATAACCACAATATGCCACATTTTTTTGCTTAAATCGGCCTTTTTTAGCTCATCTCCGCGCCCTTTTCCTATTGCATACTTATAGGTATATATAAATAGGGGAACATCTGCTCCAAGCTTTTTCGCATAAAAGACAAGCTCCCCCTCTTTAAGCCCTAGTTTCCAAATTTTATTAAGCCCCAAAAGGGTTGTGGCCCCATTGCTAGAGCCTCCGGCTAGTCCTGCAGCCACCGGAATACGTTTTTTAATATGGATATCTGCACCGCAACTTAAAGCAAAATCTTGCTGCAAAAGTTTTGCGGCCTTATAAGCTAAGTTTCTTGGGCCTATGGGAACAGCCGGATGCGCACAAAAAACACGAATTCTTTTAGATTGCGTACGTGTTAAACGCACCTCATCACAAAGGTCAACCTTCTCAAAAAGAGTGGAAAGATTATGATATCCGTCTAAGCGTTTGTTGATAACTTTTAAGGTAAGATTTAATTTAGCGGGAGAAAAAAGGCAAATGCTTTTCATAAATAACTTTCGCGAACAAGCTTAAAAGCAAGTCTTAGGGTGTCTGGTTTTCTTGAATCTTCTTTAAAACATTCTCTTGGTCGGGGAGCATCTCAAGAGATTTTTCCCAATTTTCCAAAGCCTTCTGAGGTTTTTTCAATCCTAAATACGCGTCGCCTAAGTGGTCATAGACAATGGGGTCTTCAATAAATTTAATGGCGCGCTCTAAAAATAAAACAGCCTTTTCATAATCGCCTTGTTTATAATAAACCCAACCCATGCTATCTAAGTAAGCACCATTTTCAGGGTCGACCTCTAACGATCGCTTGACAAGCTCTCGAGCTTCACCAAGATTAATGCCGTCTTCCGCATACATATACCCTAAAGAATTCAAGCTCCCATCGTGCTTAGGATTATTCTTGATCGAACGTTTGAAAAACTCAATGGCTTTTTTACGATTTGGAACTTCTAAAAACAAAGACCCCAAGATAGACAAAATTTCTGCATCATTGGAATTAAGGGTGAGGACTTTTTCAAATTGTTCAATCGCAGGGGTGATTCGCCCTTGCGAATAATAAAGCTGCCCTAAATAGGCATAACCTTCACTGCTATCAGGATCTTTCTCGATAACTTTTTGAAGGATTAATTCATATTCATCAGTGGCTTCTTCTTCTTTAGATTGAGAAGAATAAATAATGGCAAGTAAATAATGGGCTTGGACGTCTTTAGGTCTCAGGGTTGCGGCTTTTTTAAGCTGCACGACAGCCTTTTCAAAATCGCCTAGGCGGCCATAACTGGCACCTAGGCGAAGAGCAACAGAATAATTATCACTTTCAATTTGCGTGGCTTTTTCTAAAGACTCGACAGCTTTATCGAGTGAGCCATTCCAGTCATAAATCAAGCCCATCGTATAATGCGCAAGGGTTTGCGCTTTGTCATCGATATCTTGGACAAAAAGCGTGTCATAGGCAAAAGCAGAAAAAGCAGTTGCCAGAAAAAAGGTGCTTAAGATAACACAAACAAATAGACGCATCTTAACTCTTTATCTTATTTATGGTCGCGTTTCTTCAAATGGCGAAGAGATTTTCTTAATTTTTTTCTCTTATGAGTTGTAATCTTTTTTCTTTTTTTCTTTTTTCCGCAAGGCATAACTTGTTTTCCTCAAGGGTTAATAAATAACTTTGTTTAATGGATACTCAATAATTCCTTTTGCCCCGGCGTCTTTAAGCTTTGGAATAATATTGCGTACAACGCTTTCGGGGATAACCGTTTCAATCGCAACCCAACCTGCTTCAGCTAAAGGAGCAATGGTTGGATTTTCTAAAGATGGAAGCAGGCTAATTGCTTTCATCAAATCTTTTTCTTTAAGGTTCATTTTAAGGCCAACCATATTTTCAGCTTCAAGGGCACCCTTTAAAAGCATAACAATTTGCTCCATCTTTTTTGCTTTCCAGGCATCTTGTATAGTCTTTTTGTTAGCAATAAATTGCGTAACAGACTCACATACTGTTGCAACAATGCGCAGATTATTAGCTTTAAGGCTGCTGCCTGTCTCGGTAAGCTCGACGACAGCATCAACTAAGCCAGATGTTACTTTAGCTTCGGTAGCCCCCCAAGAAAATTCTACATCAGCTTTAACTTTGTTCTTTTTTAAGTAACCTTTAGTCGCATTGACAAGTTCTGTGGCGATGCGTTTGCCCTGCAAGCCTTTGACAGACTTGATTGATGAAGCTTCCGGCACAGCTAATACCCAACGTACTTTGTTCGTGCTTTGTTTGGCGTAGCAAAGGTCGGCTAAACCTACAACTTTAGAGTTGTTTTCGACAATCCAGTCCGCGCCTGTAATGCCGCAATCGAGCGTTCCATCTTCAACATAGCGCGACATCTCCTGTGCACGCAAAAGCACACATTCAATCTCACCATCATCAATGGCCGGAAAATAAGAACGGCTTGAAACATGCACTTTGAATCCTGCCTTTTCAAACAGCTTGATAGTGGCTTCTTGGAGACTTCCTTTTGGAAGTCCTAATTTTAATTTTCTCATGAGGATACCCTTCATTTAATAAAATTCGATACTAATATAACTATAATAGTATATCAAAAGTGAAGTGAATTATACATGGAGTTTTGTAAAAAGTAAAGGGAAGAAAACTTGAGCCTAATTTAAATAGCTCAACTCTTTGGGTTCATCGGCCTCTATCTCCTGCGCCCACTCACTATCATCAAAATCTTCCTTATTAAGGCCCATTAAAGTCCAAATATTCGTGACAGGCGTAATATTAATAATAACAGGCACAAAACCTTCAATATTGTTAAAGTCTATGCCTTGGAGTTCTACCGGCAGTTCAAACTCAACCCCTTCGCCTTGGATTTGAAGATCAAGGGCTTGCGGGTTGAAGTCGATACCACCAGGGGCCGAGGAAAGTTCAGCAGCAGACAAATCCCGTAAAGGCTTATTTGCAATCTCAATAAGTGCATCAAGATATCTTTCGGTAATCAGCCTATCAATGACAACATATGGCCTACCCTTCAAAACACCATCTTTATCCTTAACCGATATTTCTGCAGAATGCCATTGGATTAAATTTAATATCCTTCTCTGAAACTGATTCGAGTCTTCGAAATCTAATGCAAAAGTTGTATATGGAAATAAATAATCATCCCTAGTCATCAGCTGTTGTTCCTTCAATCCTGAATCATAATCTACGAAGATCGTCACAGGAACACTTGGTTCGTTATCTTCTATACGATATCCATAATGAAAAGTTTCCGAAACCGCCTTAATAAACTTCTTAAAAAATAGTTCAGCAACTTCCTTCTCAGTTGAGATAGACCCCTCAAATAAAGGAACTCTTTTCTTTGATTCCTCATTATGTTTCTTTTTTATTAATTCCAAAAACCCTGGCTTAATAATCATTGCATGCCCTGTATGTCTGAATTCTGTCATTCTCGCTACACGCTCTGCTGCCAAAACATGGATGGCAATCGTCTTATCTAATATGCGCGCCAACTCCAATATTTTTGCAACCATTCTCTCCTCAAACATTTTATCCGCACTTACTTCCACACCTGAAACGGGAGAGAAATAATCCACGGTTGGCTGCTTCCCTACTAAATCAAAATTCATACCCAGGCTTTCCAAATATTTCTTCGCCTCAAAAGTCGCCTTTTGCACAGAAGTAGCTGCTATACCGCCAGATTTTCTCACCTCCGCAGATACCGTTGGGCTAGTCTTGCCCTTGACCCAAATTTTACATACATCCGGCAAAAGAAAAGCTTTTGCATCATCGCCTGTCCTAGTCGGAGGGCCGGAAGGTCCAAGGTTCACATTCAAAATATCAAAAAATCCTAATTCTTTTTCCTGCGGCCCATGCAGCAGATCTACCTGCCGCAACATCACGACAGAATCACCCTCGTTGATAAGAACTTCTTCTATAATCTTTTGAACGATCTGCAAAGATTTCTCGTATTGATTGTCTCCGGGCCAAACGACAAAATTCAAAAGCCCCTTAAACAAAAGCACCTTCTTGCCGGATATAATTTTTAATTCTGCAATATAGCTCTCTGCATCATCAATAAAATTCTTAGCCGTTCTATCAACCAGATTAACTCTCTCTGCCAAAGGCACACCAAGGTTGCGGCTAATCAACTCTTCTCCTCGGTCAAAATCATTTTGATCCTTGTTTATAGGAAAAGTCTTTCTAAAAATCGCTGGGATAGAATCGGCACCGCTGACCGGATAAATATAAGTAGTATTCTCTCCGAAATAATCCGATAAAGCTTTCATGAGATCAAAATATGCCTGTACTTCTATTTTTTCTTTTTCCGTCTTACCTCTCTCCGGTTTTCCTAAGACATTTTTTACGAGATTAATCGCATCCCGATATTTTTGTAGCGCTGCATTTACATACTCAATATTTCCCTTGATGCCTAATGGCTCGTTCTCATTCATCAGCGAGAAATTGGTTCCTTCCGAATCCGTTGCTGAACCCTCCGCCCCCTGCGCAGGCGACGAAATACTTTCCCCCTGCACGAAGTCGCTCTTTTCTCCTCCAAATGGCGAAGGCCTTATATCATTTGTATTTTCACCACTTGAACTGTTTTGAGGAAGATCAGGCTCATCCTTAACAAATCTTCTTAAATATTCAAATGCAATATGAATAGCAGATAATTGATCATGAGCTTCTTTATACTCAGAATTCTCTCCGGTTTTCATCTCATCTAAACCTAATCTTGTCTGTATTTGATCGGGCGACCTTTCTTCTTTATACATTTCCTTTACTTTTGCGTTTCTTGTTCTTTTTAAACCTTTTAAATTTCCAGGTATTTCGTCTAGACCCAAAACAGCCAATGAATTTTGATACATTTCATTATCCTTTGTGAAGCCATCACTATCATATCCTGACTGTTCACCTTGAGAATATGATCCTCTGGAATAATCTCTAACCGACTCATACACTTCATCCATAAAAACATTTAAATTTCTTAAATCTGTAATGCGTTCTTTATTTCTTCGCATAACATCACCTAAGGCTCTATAAAAATGATCCTGCTGACCATCAAACCGATGTTCAAGAGAAACAAAAGCATTAACAATAACCTCTAAACTTGATAGATCCGTAATTAAGTGCTGCAAAACCATTACTCCATCGCTGAGAAGATCATAATTTTTTCTATCTCTGTATCGCAGCCTTAGAAAAGCATCTAACAATATTTTACTCATAGTCCTATAGTCATCCTCAGAATCCAAAATAGCAACAATATCACTTGCGCCATGTTCAATAATCTTCCAAGCTTCATCGCCTGCATCAACACTAGTTTCAACAATAGCTGGCCAGAATTGCCTAAAACGATCTTCTCCTAATCTTCTAGACAAAACACTTAAACTGCGAAAAAGTATTTCTTCGCTATCTGTAGCAGATTCTCTCATTCGAGCTAATTCAGAACCTACACTCAGCACATCCTCTGAGCTATTAATTAAAGAAACTGCTGCTTTAAGTCCTCCAGAAAAAGCATTAAATGTCTTACCCGAGCCAAGCCTTTGAGCTAATAACAATAATTGGTCTCCTACAGATTTAAGAGATTCCTCGTCTTGAACTAAGTGTTTCAGATTTCCGATTCCATAATTTAATATATGAGGTGCGTATTCGCCTGCCTTATTAACTAAATCTTTTGTAGAAGCCCAAGACTGACGAAAGGCTTCGTCTCCAAGTATTTTTCTCAAATTTCCCAATCCCCGAAAAACGTCACTTCTTTCATCTTCAGATATCTGTAGTCCAATAAGCTCATCAGCCATAGGAACAATTCCATCCAAGCTATCGATTAGGATGTTAACCACTTCAAATCCAGTTCCTAAAATCTGCCAATCACCCTTTTGATGAACTTTAATTAGTTCTTCACCAGCTTTTTTTAATTCAGGAATTGTTGTTATCAAATTCTTAATACTCTCAAGTGTCGCACTAATCGTCCATTCATCATGTTGACCAAAAATATTTTGTAATTCTCTCATCACCGATTTTAAATCCTCATTAGTATTTACTAAAGGTCCCATTGCATTAAGAGTTTTAAATGCATTAAACCCTGCTGTCTCTTTATACTGTAAAAATTCATCTATCAATCTATTAAATCCATCAAAATCGTCATACAATGTTTTATATGTTTCAGCAACACTAAATAACCAACTTGCATTGTCTCCAAATCTTTTCTCGCTCTCAATGAGAGCCTGTCCGCGAACTCTTAATTCTTCTGGTGAATTTACGAATGGACTTACAAGAGCGACCCCCCCAAGCAATGTTGGTGATTCATTAAAATGATCACTTGGTTCCATTGAATTATTCGCAAGCTCTAGCAGAACAGCCCCATATTGACGCACATCTTCTGGCGTGTGAAGTTTATCCGTAATTCCTGCCAAAGCCGTCATTATTGCCGTTATTTTTTTAACCCCAGCTTCTTCGCCTAATTTTACAATCTCAGGCCAAATAGTTTTTAGAGTCTCGCTATCAATACCTTTAAGCAATGTTGGTAAATTTCTTCTAAATAGAGGCTGAGCGCCTCGCCCAGCTGTATCAGATAATCGCACATAATCTCTCGCAATCTTTCCTGCATCATCAGGATCTTCGTACAACGCCTTAGCGTCTAAAAATGCATTGAAAGAGTCTGCTCGGGAGTCTGTTCGGGAATTTTTCAAATGTTTCCATGCCTCAATTAGTTCAGGCAGCAAAAGATCTAGCTGTGCAGACGGAAATTCCTCAATCATTCTTTTAAGCAAATGTCTGAAGAAATATTTACTTTCGCCGCCCACCCAGTCTACTTCCGACCAATCATAAATATCATTAAACATATCAATGCTATGACGTTCAACGAGACGATCAAAATCTTTCTTATATTCTGCTATCAATTCCTGAAAATGAGGATTATTGCTAATAAAGTCCCTCTTTCTTCGTTCATTAGAAAGCAAAAGCGACTGCGCGGGGGTGTGGGCGGAAGAGGAAATCTTTTTTCCATCTTCGGAATAAATAGGCTCAATTATTTTTTCCTCTTCCTTCGCGCTATCAGTAACCTCGTTCCCCGCCCCGCTCGACGCATGAGCGTCATCAGGATTATAAACTTTTGCTTGAGCATCCTGCCCATCATCAATCGTGCTAGAAGAACCACTTCCACTCTGCGCAAGGCGCGCTAAAGCACGATAGAGCGTACTATCGTTACCTTTTAAAGTTATAACTTTCTGAGTAGAATTCTCCCAAAGATGTTGAAATAAAGAATTGTATAATTGAGGTCTACTATTTCTTAAAAATTCACACATTTCTTTGAGAGTTTTAGCTTTCGTGGAAGAAACAATAATGTCCGGAACAAAAACCTTGAAAACTTCTTTAACATGATTATTTGAGCATATTTCGAGAAAGTATTCTTTTGCCTTCTCACCATTCTTAAAATCTCCATCCTTCTCAACAAAGGTTATGTACTTGCTAATTAAACTATCTGCAGTTGTTTTCCCACGAACTCCCGTTGGCACGATCGTACTATTTACCCCTACACTAATACTACTATGACTAAGGTCCAATACTTCACCTATCATACGTGTTGTAATCTTTCTATCGTATTCATTCTCAAGCCGCTCCGTTAAATATGCGGCAAAACCCCGGGCAAACCAAAAGGTAACCCCCTTTTCCTTTTCAACGAAATCAATAACATATTGTGCAAACCCTCCTTCCTTTAAGAATTCTTTAATCTCTTCAACCAACTGTGCCTGCGAACGAGAATTCTTCACTTGCTCAGTATTCTCCCAATCTTGAGTCAAACTTTTCCTTGGAATATAGGTAATAAACTCTTCTTTCGCTGTAATCCCAATACAGTCTGCAAGGGCACCTGCAATACTTTTTCCTTGCAGTGTGTCGCACTTTTCAATATTACTAATTCTTTTCTTTCCATTTGTTACTTTAATATTTTTTAAATCTTCCTGTCCGGCAGATACTGCCTTCCAAAAATCTTCTTGCGACTGAAATCTCTGAAGGCGTATTTGCCTGATCATATCTCCAATCGTAAAACCGTCTTCTTTTCTCACATCTTCGAAAAGCTCATCAGCGCTTTTTTCCTTAACGATGCCAAACATTAAAAGCCCTAAAGAACGTGCGAGATCTTCATTAAAAGGAGCGGCCCAATCTGCAATTTTCTTGATTTCCTGAGGCGCACGAGGAAATAATATCCCTCCTTCTCGCCACAAGCGGATTGTCTCCTGGTGTCTGTCCAAACTCTTACTAATCAAAAAATTTAACATGCCCGTTTTCTTACAGAGTTCATCAAAGACTTCAGAAAATATATTATGCTCTTTAAAATAATCAGGATCTTCTAAAATAGTATTTTGTTTTCGCTCAATAAGGTCACGAATAAATTCTTCATCTAAAGGAGACAATATTTTCGATATCTCTTGCTCAAGAGAGTCTTCCCCAGTAAGAAGTTTTTGTTTCTTGTCAACTCGATAAGCCTCCCACGTGTGAGATTTCATCTGAGGATGAGAGGGCTCGCTACCTTTGGCCAAGGGTTGACCTTGAATTTTATAACCAGCCAATTCAATAATTTCTTTTGTTCTTTTTATTTCATTCTCAAAAAAGACCTTTCCTCTAGAATCCCCATAATCATTATAATAACCCAAAACAATAACACCTTCATCCTCTAACTCTAACGCGTTCATCGCATTCTGAAAAATCTTAACCCTTGTCTTTTTCAAAATAGACGGATCTGATAAAATAGACATCATCACTAGCACCTGGGCAGGTTTTTTTATTATTTCAGCCTGATCAAAACTTGCTTTCCCATCAGGCACAACAGTCAAGTTATTGTTTTTTACCTTATTAGCCCATTCCTGCCATAATCCATTGATCCGCTTATCTGGCTCATAAAGGGACACCTTAGCGCCTGCTTCCAAAAACATCTCTTCCCAAAATATCATATTCGCAAATTCTTCTTCAGCAATAAATCCCATATTGACATATAGTTTGTTATGTAAGTAATCCTCTCCCGGCCCAACTACAATAACTTCTTGATCTTTAAGATCGGGCAAAGACTCTACAAAAGAATGGGCCTGGGCAATGCTCTTGGGTTCTATAGGAGTAGCACTTGACTGTTTTTCATTTCTGCCTATTGCCGCAAGATCTTCTTTCTTTTTCGGTATTTCCATATTATTAACAACAGCGCTAAAAGAACCGGGCTTCTGCGCGAGATCGGGGGCAAAAGAAGATATTTTATCGCCGGAGGTCAAAGTCGAGGAACTGCTCACCGTCAATCCTTCTTCAAAACCTCGGGCCAGGTCTTCAGGATTCTCCGAATAACTATTAACAATGGTAATAATATTCTTAATATTGGAAGGAACGCGGTCAAGGTCACTGTAGCGACTGGAAGAGATGTCCGAAAGTCTTTCCACCTCGACTAAGCTTAATTCTCGTTCTTTTATTTTTCGCTTTCTTTTTTCTTCATTAACAGGAACGACTCTCACCAGCAAAAGGCGGTCAGGATCCTTCCAGTCATAGGAAACTGGTTGGCGTACTGTCTCTAAAATGACGACATCGATCCTATTAATGAGGTTCTCCAAGGCTTCGAAATATTCTACGCCATCCCGCTCATCAAATTCATCATAATATTTTATTCCATAATTCACCAACTCTTTTCTGGCCGCTTGTTTCTCGGAATCACCTTCGCCATCCTTCCAGTCAAAATCAGTAATCCCTTCTTCCTTCAGCAATGTTTCAATAATGGCCCTTATGGCTATGGTCTTTCCTGCGCCTGGCGGACCGTTGACGCAAATGACAGGATACTTCTTCCCTTTTTCGCTTCGTTTGAGGCCAAGCCATCGGCCGATTTCCTTCATCTTATCCGCTGTCGTGACTAAAGCGCTATCCGCCCCCTGCGCAGGGTCGGCAAACTGTCCCTCTTCTTTTTTCTTTTGCTTAATAAGCTTTAACTGTTCAAGAGTAGGAATCGTCCCTTCTAAAGCTTCAATATTAACATGAGAAGGATTAAAATATTCAATAAACCGATCTTCTGCCCAAGAATCAACAACATAAGATCTAATTTTAAGACCAGGATATTTTAAGCTTAAAGACTCAACTGTTTTTTCATATATTTCAGAGCCAAAACCCTTTCGTTGAATGTTGCTTTCTGAAAACCTTGAATTATCACCACGACCTACAGAAATCTCGTCCCTCATAAATTCTTTCCTTTTCCTGTCATAATCAATTCTTAAATATAATATATTATCATTTAAACTCTTGCTGGATGAAGAATCTACAATAAAATGAGATAGTCCTTCTTCAAGATTTTCAATTTCATCAAGAATCACAATATGGCTTGTCTTGTGATCTCTAATGATTTCCGCAAACAAAAAGGTCAAATTATTATTTTTCTTAGCTTCTTCTAATTTCTGTCTCACCTTTTTAAAAACATCCTCTAAGCTACCTACGGCATTAATGACAGCCGGCTCTTTATTATTATTTAACCGAGTGATTTCTTTTAAAAAATCTGTTTTCTGCACTAAGCTCTCATAAGTAAACAATTCTGGGTTATCTGTCCTCTGCTCTGGGGCGGAGGCGACAGAACTTGCAACGCTCCATACTGCCTCACGATCTTCTTCAACAACCATGACCTTTAAATTAACAGCTTTTCCTCCTTCAGGGTAATTTACGCGCTGATCAACAATCATAGCGCGAGGATTTTCTATCTTAATTTTTGCTGCTCTGTTCCTTGCCTTTTGCATTATTTCTTCCTTGTTAGAATCATAAACAGAAGCGCTTTTCTCAAATAAAACTTTCCCAGGAAATTGCGACTCAACCCTTACTAATTCTTTCGAACCTTCCTCCAAGATGGCAACTTTCGTTCCAGGATAATCCTGAGCTATCTTTTGAGCTTCTCGAATTATTTTGGCTCTATTTCTCCTTTTTGAAATAATACCCTCATATAAAATAGCGTTTTTCAGATATCGATATGATTTCTTTTCAACAATCTGGATTAAAGGAATTTCACTTGTTTTTAGATTAAAATAAAGATGTTTATTAATATTAGAAATTCGACCCTCAAAACCCATTTCATAAAAGAATGAAAAATCCAAAACATTGTTGGCCTCCAAGAAATCCCTCGAATTTCTTTTGCAGAGGGCGAGGGCAAAAGAAACCAAAGCCCTTCCTAATCCTCGATAGTTCTTCTCTTCAACCCTAATTGCAACACGAACCTCTTTACGATTTAATCCTACTTGATCAGCGCGCAAATAATAATGCCCTACTTCTTTATCCTCTCGAATCACTGCGAAACGATAACTGCCAGGGGTAGTGTCCTCCTTTAGCTGAAATTTAAATTCTTCCCCATCATTCGATTGAAGAACAATCTCTCCTTTTTCGACAAGCTTATCAATCAAACTTTCTGGATTATAAACCTTTATTGAACTTGCCTGAATGCTGCTATCGGAAGGGCTCTTCCTAGGATTATCTCTTTCGTCAAACCTCCTAAGTCCAATCTTGGTAAAAATATTGTTATACCCCTCTACAATTTTCTTCCGTAATGACGAAGACGCCTCCTGCGCGGGGTCAGAAATAGCAGACGAAACAACCAAATCGCCTAAGTCATCTACGATGCCGTCTGCATGAGGGTCCATCTTTTCTGCCTTGCCTTCGTTGCCTTCGATTAATCCAACAACATAAATCTTTTCTTTTTGCTCCTCTCTTTGCGTAAGAATGTTTCTAAATTCTTTAACATTCTTAGCTGAATCGTCAACGATAATAACATTTTCATTAGGATCAATTTCATCAATCAACTTCTTAAAGACTTCGACTTTATTCTTGCTCGTTCTTGCAAAATGGATATCTTTAAAACTTTCCATTAATCCAAGCTTCTCTAGAATAGGTTGCTTATCTTCCTTCTTAGCTCCTGAAAGAACCACAAGGGTTGCCCCTTGCGCTATCTTATCTTTTAAGAATTCAGCAACGCCCGGCTTAAACAGTATTCTCTCAACTTGATCCTTAGGGCGGGTCAAAACCTTATTAACTGCATCGTTTCTTGACTGCTGATAAAACTTATAAAGTTTGTCCACGAAGACATCTATATCAGTATCTGACGCAAACGAAAACTTATCCGCAAATTTAGATGTAATCAGTTGTTTAAAAATTGGCCCTGTAGATTGGCCTGGGGGTTTTTGGAACTGATGACCCTCTTGCAGATCTGCTTCTTTGGGGGTAAACCCTTCAGGGTCTTTAACACCATTTTTTATCATGGCGTACACGAAGGCAAAGGGAGCTTGGTCAAACTTTTCAACATCTATGATGACTCCGGCCAAATCGAGAATATAATAATTAACATCTTTTAAATCTAGCTGTCTAAAGGCTTCCTTTTTCTTTCTGCTCTCAAAAATACTTGTGCCAGGTTTGACTGTTGTTTCCACAGCAATATCCGGAGACCCTGGTAAAAAGAAATAGCCATCAACGATTGGCTTTTCCAAATCTTTTTTTGCTTCTTTCTTTTTAGAAGAACTCGACGCCTTTTGTGCAACGATAACTTTTTCTAAGGATATGCTAAAATTCTCAAACCCTAAGCCTTTTAGGATGACGAAACTTTTTTCAGCATAAGATAAGGCATCTCCTGCAAGATACCCATTCGGTTTTAAAACACGGCCCATCTCTTTAAAAATTGCTTTAGGATTTTGTTCAGCTAAAAAATACGCATCAATTTCTGAGCCAAACATGACCGTTGAAACAGACGCATCTTTAAAAATACTTTTTAAATTATGCGGCTTGTTTCCAATAAGATGAAATCGTCTTTTGATGTCTTCGCTCATCGCGCCAAAGCTTGTCTTAAGGCTTTCGAAGTAGCTCGGATTCCACTCTAAAACATAAATCTCTGCGCTCGGGAATTCCCTGGCAAGTCTAAAAAATTGATTTGCCCCTCTTTTAGCCCCAACAAAAAGAACTTTTCCTTTTTCTTGACGAGTTTTATATCCTTTTTGCCCTAAAGCCTTTACCATGTCTCCAATCACGCGAACATTTTCATTATCATCAAGGATGTCGTCATATTCAAAAAGACGAAATTCTGGCATAGGTGCCGGTCCGTTCATAGCAACATTGCTAGCACGATTCAAATATGGGCGCACATATCCAAGTTCTTCGACCTTAGCTTTAAGTTCTTTTTCAGTCTGCCGGTCATTTAAGTCTACTAATCGATAATTGAGGACACCGCTCAAATTATTTTTTAAGATTGAAAATTGATCAACAAGGCCTGGCAAAAATTTTAAAAGTTCTTTTCGGCTAATACCGGCATTGAGCAAAACAGTCTCAGAAAAAAATTTAGGAAAAGCAAAGCCCGAATCAATAATAGGAGTTGGTGACTGCGTAGAAAAATGCTGACGGGATTTTCGCTCACCCTCATTAAGCTGTTGCTCACTGTGGACCACGCTAAAAACGTCGGGGCTATCAATTCTTGTTCTGTCCCAAACTCCGGCATAAGTCATATATTTTAATTTTTTCGGATTAAACACGCCCTCGTCAATCAAATCATAAGTCGCAGAAATTACGATGGCTTCGGTATTTGAATGGGCACGGTAATCGGCAAAGCCTTCACCATTAGAAATAATAAGATCTGGTTTTCGTTTGCGTAAAATATTTTTAACTCTTTCGATGTCTTCTTCTCCTGCGGCTCCACCCCATCCTTCTTCTGAATAAAAAGTCGAATCCATAGGGTCATGAATTTTTTCGTAAGGAATTCCCAAGCTCATCATGGCAGTTTTGTTTTCAAAAATTCTAATAGCTGCTTTAATATGCCCTATCGACTCAACATCCCGTGCACCCCAGCGAGCTTTTTCGTTAAAAGATTCTAAAAGAGCATCTATAAGATGCAGTAAATGTTGTCGGTTCTCTTGAATAGAATGCGGATGAAAAATCTCTAAAAAGAGCGCCTGAGCGCGCAGGTCTTTTTCTTTTTCCGTCATGTGTGTCCAAGGGTCAAAATCTGACGGGCTTGTATGAAGATTTTGACTTTCTAAGGTCGGGATAAGCTCTTGCGCCACTTGACTTGTAGTTCTTTTGCTCACAGCATCGAGCTTTGCCTTATCCCATCTCTTAATACGCCTCAAAACTTGAGCAACATAAAGATCATCAACAGCCGTAGTACCTTTGGCCGTATAATGAATCTCAATGTCGTATCCTTGCTTTGCCAAAACGCGAATATTCTCCCTTTTTGCAAAATAATCATCATCGAGATGCGGGTTAATAATATCTACTTTTTTATCTCTGTCGCCGGGCTCCCAGCCAAGTTTCTCAATAATGCCATTAGGGGTAATCGTATTGTCTCGGATAGCTTGAGCAATTTCTTTCTTTAGCTCTTCCCAAGCACCATACTTTTTAAGAGATTTTAAATTGTACTCGACAATCTTGCGGACAATCGGTGGCGCACCAAAAAGTTTGGCAGCATCACTTTCTAGAAATTCAAACACATCTTTCTGTTTAAAATTAAGGAGAGTTTTTTCCGGGTTATTCTTTTTTACATCATCGACAAGATATACAAAAAATTTCCTAATCATTTTAGGTGTCCACTCGTCAATCAAATCAAAATGCCAAAAATGACGCCTGAGCCGCAAGTTTTCTTCAGATCCACCTGCGACTAAATAACTGCCGCGTTGATCGCGCACCGCCTGTAGAGGATAAACAACCTTGCGCTCTTTTCCTGACCCTTTAAAGACACGGCCTTCTTCGATACCATAATGCATAGAGTTACGTTTGCTAGCAGTTGTGGCAAACACGATATGTTTTGGATTCTTTTTACGATTTAAAAGTTCTTTAAAACCATAGGTCATGAACCCATAGCCACGTTTGACCATGTTGCGATAACCGCCATTTTCCTTGGCATGTCCGGCTAAAACATAGTGGCCAGGAACACCTAAAAATGCATCTTGAATGAGGCGTATCCCCTCCTCTAAAAATGCCATATGGCCTTTACCTTCATAAGAAGGCCCTACTCCCCAGATCACCATATTCGGTCCGTTACGCAGTTTTAGCTTTCCAGACATCTGCTTGGTTTGCTTTTTCATGGCATTCCAAAAGCGATACTGGGCATCTGTTTCGCTTAATTTACCGGATAAAAATTCTTCAATTTTGCTGCCGTGGGTATCAATATCTTTTAAAAGACTTTCATATTCTTTGCTTGTCATCTTGCGAAGCTTTTTGCCATCAGCAACAAGATCGCCGTAAAAGAAATAACGCTGAGTTTCAGGAACCTGCAAGAGATCAAGCATATTGTTTAAAATATTGGGGAAAGAGTGATAGTCTGTGCGCTTTTGAGGAGCAAGGCCGTCTAAGGCAAAGGCCTCAACACGATTCATATCTGGCTTGTGACCAAAATCGATGTTGGGTTTGTTTAAAAATTCTTGCGTTTTTGCTTTATCCCAAGTATTGAGAATATCAGCGAGTAGACGGTACGACACCCAAGGCGTATCGCCTGTTGCAAAGTTGACTACAAATTTCTCACCCGATTTAGCAGTGCGCTCCCAAGCTTGGTACTCAGCAATAAATTCTTCAACAAATTTCTCAGCTACGGCCACGATATCCTTTAGGATGTGGGCATCCATAGTCTCAGATTGATTAACCGTAAAATTATAAATCGCCTGGGCTGGATTTTGATAATATCCGAGCTCTCTAAGCTTTTCAAAAGCTGTGCGGACCTCTTGCTCTGATGAGTCTTCCTTAATAGAGGTGATGATTTTCTTTGCCTGCTTTTTGGCTTGTACTGCGCTAGAGACAAAAAAACTTGCCGCACTCTTATCTCCAGCTGACACAAAAACAAGATCAATATCCTGAAAGCTTGAGGATGTTACCCATTGCGGCAGAGGTGCGGATATGGTTGAAGTAAAACTTAAAACTTGGGTAATATTCCAATTGATTCCACCGGAAAAATACTTGCGTGGAACATTCTTTTGCGTATATTTATCATATTCAACTTTAATATAATCGCAAACACCTTTTTTAAATGACTCGATATACTGAGAATAAATTTCTTCAGTGGCGCCTTCTTTAGCTAAATCAACGCCTTTAACTTTGCTTTTATCCGCGTACGCTTTTGTTAAAAATGCGTTTTTAAGTTTTGTTTTAAACCATGTTGCCAAAATCATGGAGTGATAGATTTGACGAAGCTGGGAAAAATTACGCCCGAAGTTAACTTCATGTTCAAGCTCAGGAATAATAATTTCACGGACAATATCAGAAGTAAGCGTAGAACTTTTAGCATTGTTAGCGCTTAACGTAGAGCGTTTAGCGTTTAGATTATTTATTTCTTCTATGCGTTGCGCACTATCCGCTATCCGCTGTTCGCTATGCGCTAGATAGTCTTCCTCCAACATTACTTTTAGTTTGCTCTCAGCAACAAACGCCCTATCCCCGTTCTCGTACACAACTGCTTTTTCAGGTACAATCCATACCTTACTAAAAGTATCGACCGGAATGTCCGTTGTCCCATATTCTTCGTAGGCCCTTTCATAAACTCTTTCCCAGAACTTTTTGCCCATCTCATCTTCAGGATAAATTAAGGAAGCTGTGACTTGTTTTAACAAATAATCTTGGGCAAGCATGTCACGGCCCATTTCGGTTACGCCTAAAGACTCTGGCACAATACGGCCTTTTTCATAAGGCGAAAGGTTGACCCAGAGATCATCCTCAGGAAGAGTTAAAGATGCTAAGAAGTAACGTACAAGTTTTTCGCTCTCTCCTTTTAATTCCGCCGTTTCAAGCCGAGATTGGCCTTTATCCAGAATAAAATTAAACTTCAATGGCTCTTTGGGATAGACTTGAATTCCTCTTAAAATCGCCGGAGTAAATGAGGGGCTTAAAGGCACTGTAGCGCCAGGGATAGGAAGGCCTAAAACATTGGAGGCTATTGCCTTAGGAAGATACTGGGGAAGGCATACGTTCTCTGTAAAGGCCACTAAAATAAGTATAGCAATAGCCTTAAAAACAGATCGAAATCTATATCTGTTAATAATAAGATTCATATATTTATATTTGTATAAGAGTTAATTTTTTCAAGTATAGCATATTCCCCCCAGATTGCCAGAAACCCACAGACCTAAAAAATGGGTTAAAATGGGTTAAAATCCTTGCCAAAAGCAATAGAGGTAGATATAATTATCAAAAGATTTTTAAAATTTAAAACAATCCCGATTTTTCGCTTTGCGAAAAACGAGATAAATTCGCCCTTCAAATTTACACTCACTAACGTTCTGTACCATTGGGGCTTGATTATTGAGAAAGGCTCATTTATGTTAAAAATTTTACGTAAAAAAGGCATCGCTAAAAAGCTGCTTTGGGTTTTGGCTATAATCATTACCCTTTCTTTTATGCTCTGGGGCGTCTCTTCATCTTTACAACAAACAAGTTCTGTTAAATCTGCCGGTAGAATTTTCAACCGTAAAGTATCTTTTGAAGACTTCCAAAGGGCCCTATTGCACGTGCGTAATCAGGCCATCATGCGCTACGGAGAAAACTTTTACCAAATCAGCCAATTTCTAGATTTGGACTCTCAAGCCTGGGACCGATTGATTCTTTTGCATGAGGCCAAAGAACGTAAAGTCAAAATTCCTGACGCGCAAGTTGTGGCGGCTGTCTCGGAGTTTCCTTTCTTCCAACGTGACGGCGCCTTTGACAAAGCTCTTTATGATCAAATTGTTCAATATGTTTTTCGCTGCCGGCCGCGTGATTTTGAAGAAGGCGTACGCGAATCTTTAATGTTTAAGAAAATCTTTGATGATGAGACAGCGTTTATTAATGTTTCTGAAGATGACGTTCTTAAAGAATACCAAAAACAAAACGAAAAAGTCCAGGTCGAGTATGTTTTGTTCTCTACCTCGGATTATGAAAAAGAAGTCTCTTCCCTGGAGGAAGAAGTTCAAAAATATTATGAGAGTCATAAAAATGACTTCAAAATCCCATCGACCATTAATGTCTCCTACCTTGCCTTAGAATACCCTAAAGAAGCCACAGATGAACAAAAGGATTCTATCAAAAAGAAAGCAGCGGATATTGCTGGTGATATTGCGGGTGAACTTTCTTTAGAAGACATTGCTAAGAAATATGAGTTAGAAATAAAAACAAGTGGATTCTTTAGCAAGGAACAGCCTAAAATGGACTTAGGCTGGCCTTTAGAAATTTTTCAGCGTGCACTTTCTTTAAAAATAGACGAACTGGCAGGACCGATGGAAACAAACAAAGGCTACTATCTTCTTAAGCTTCAAGACCAAAAAGAATCTTATGTTCCTGATTTTGAACAAGCGAAAGAAAAAGCTCGAAAAGCTATTGTTACCCAAAAAGCAAAAATTATTGCCCAAGAAAAAGCAAAACAAGCTTTAGCGCAAATTCAAGAATTTCTCGTTCAAAACCCTAACGCAAAATTCGCCCAAGCTGTCAAAAAAGTCGGCCAAAACATTCAGCAAAGCCCTCTTTTTACGCACGGACAATATCTTCCGCAGATAGGCCCGGCTCCTCAATTTCATCAAGCTGCCTTTATGCTTTCCGACGAAGAAAAAATTAGTGATGTCATCGAGACATCGGGTGGTTACGCGATTTTGTCGCTTGTTTCATTTGAACCAATTGATGAGGCAAAATTTGAAGAAGAAAAAGAAGTTCTTTCCGAGAAGCTCTTAGTGCAGAAAAAAGAGGAAGCCTTTAATGCATTCTTAACGCGCTTAAGAATAAAAGCGCAGCTTCAGAATAACCTGAAGGCTTTGGAAAAATCCACTGAAAATTCACAAAACTAATCGATTAAAGCTTCAGCATATCCCTTAGGAAGGCTGTGTCCGACTGAAATAACAATGCCTTCCTTGTCTACAAGCACAAAGGTCGGAACCCCCACGACTTGATACTCATCAGCAACGCTATTTCTTTCATCTAAAAAAATCTCTAAGCTAATACCCGCGCGTTTAACATAAGAGACGACCTGTTTCTTGCTTTCCCCTAAGTCAACAACAACAAGTTTAATCCCATTACTCTCGATGTTCAGGTATTCTCTATCAAGACCTTTTAGTGCCGTGCGGCAATGAGGACACCATGTTGCCCAAAAAAATAAAATGGCAGGCTTGTCGTCACGATATTCTGTTAAACTAACATCGCTACGCGTTAAGGTTGGCAGACTAAATTCTGGAGCAGGCTCTCCCTCTAGACTATTCCCAAAAAGAAAAAACTGGGCCCCACTTTTTGACAAACCAAAAACCAAAAGGCCCAGGATAACAAGCATAACAACACGGCTAAAAATTTTCATATCTTTTCCTCGCTTCTCCTAAGTTAACAAAAGGTTGAATCTTTAATCCACTTTAAATATTTCTTTTCTCCGGCTATAATCGGTAATGCAATAATCTCAGGAACCGAATAGCTATGGAGCGCTTTTACAGCTTTTACAATCTTAGGAAAACATTTCTTTTGGATCTTTAAAATAAGCAAAGTCTCTTTAGCATTATCTACCTTACCCTCCCACCAAAAAAAAGACTCAATATCTTTAACAATATTAACACAGGCAACTAACTTCTTGGCAACAAGAGCCTTGCTGATTTTCTTAGCCTCTGCACCACTTTTCACTGTTATTAAGACAACCATATTCATAGACTACTATTTTCTTTTTGTGGGCTCATTGTATCTAAAAGAAGCCCCGAGACAAAGCCCTTTTTTAAATTTTTAGCATGATGACGGAAAGGATGCGGCCGGTATCCTTTCCGTCTCTACGATAAGAAAAAAACTGTTTATTACAATATGTGCATACTCTCTTATCATAAATATTTTTAGGCACCACGCCAAGTGATGCTAGTTGCCTCTTGTTGGCTGCGGCGTTATCGAAATAAAACTTTCCACCTTCTAAAACGGTATCTTCTGGGAAGCGCCGCAAAAAAGTTCTATCAGTCTCAAAGCAACACACATGCATCGCTGGTCCAAAAGCAACTTTAACATCTTTGTATTGTGTGCGGTACTTGCGCTTCATGGCTTTCAGAGCGTGGATGACAATTCTTTTATCTGTAGATTTCCACCCTGCGTGAACGATACCAATAGCTTTGTGTTTTGAATCGTAAAGAAAGACCGGGAGACAGTCCGCAGTGCGGACTGTAAGCGCAACGCCAGGGATATTTGTTATTGAGGCATCAGCTTTAAGAATTTCGGCTTGATGCGGCCTTCCTAAAACAGTACGACGTCCATGAATTTGCTGAATGTTAAAAAGCGCTGCGCTATCTAAGCCGGCATGACTCTTTAAAAATATTTTTTGCGCGCGATTAAGAATAGGCGTGCTTTTTTTAAAATGAAAATCCGCTGCCCTATCGGTTGTAAAGGCGAGAATGTTTTTTGGGAAAATTTTCTCAAACGTAACGATATGTTTCACAATATTAAACTTTATTTGGAAACTCTTTTTGTTTGGGCTCTGGGACGAAATCAATAACCTCTTTTTCCTCTAAAGATGATAGATTTCCTTTTTTGTGTCCCTCGATCTTCTTGATATGAGCATCGAGTCTTTTAAAATTTTTATCGTTAATGTCGTCATACGTGCTGCCTGTTTTCTTAATAGCATCCCCGAGGCCTTGAAAGCGATCTTTGAACCTGTCATATTCTTTAGAAAAAAGATTGATCGTTTCAATAATCTTTTTAATCGAATTCTCATAATGAAAATTCTCAAAAGCCTGTCGGATAATCGAAAGCATCGCATACAACGTAAACGGTGAACAGAGGACAACTTTCTTCAAAAGGGCCTCATCCATAATGCTAGCATCGTTTTCCTGAATAAATCCATAAACTTGTTCGTTGGGGATAAAAAGTAAAACAAAATCCAGCGTGCCCTCTCCTGGATTAATATAATCACGATTTTGAATTTCTTTAACGCGGTTGCGTGCATCAGTAATAAAAGTTTTTTTATACATATCCTTTTGAGCTGCATCAGGCGCATTAACCATGTTCAAATAGCTATTGAGAGGAAACTTTACATCCATGTTGATTTTGTGCTCATTAGGAAGAAAAAAAGTATAATCAGGCTTACTCGTTGAGGAATCCATCTTTTTTTGTTTTTTATAGTTCTTCCCCTCTATCAGGCCACAAAGCTGAATAATATCTTCAGCCATACGCTCACCCCATTCGCCTCGCTTTTTGACATTGCCTAAGATGCTCGTTAAATGATTTGTTGTCTCCTGTAGCTTAGATGTCGCCTGGGACGCGCTTTTAAGCTCGTTAGAAAGATTCCCATATTTTTCCGCACGATCTTTTTCGAATTCACGCACCATCTGGCCATACTTGTTAAGTTCGTCTTTCAAGTCCTTTAAAGAATGTTCGACAGATCTCTTTCTTTCATCGAGTTCAGAAGTAGATTTTTCTTCCAATTGCTTGCGAGAAAAATCAAACTCTGTTCGAATTTCCTTCTTGAGAAGCTCCTTTTGAACAAACAACATAATTACAAATCCTAAAAGGACGGCTAATCCTACTAAAATAATCAATACCGATACGCTCATAGTCTATTCCTAATCTTCCTCTTGAATAATAACGGGTTGGTCTTCTTGTACGGTTTTTAGAATTTCCCAATCATCATCAAGCTTTCCAATAAGATTAATTGCTGATGCAGGGCGAATCTCGCCGGGCTTGCTTACAGGTGTTGCCCCAAAAAAGATGCAAAAACAATCTCCTTCAGGCCAATAGCCTAAATCACCTAATTCTGCGGTTTCAGATGAAAAGCCTTCTTCAAGCTTTGCCTTAACCGGAATTTGAAAATAAATCTCTTTGCCCCAAGTCGAAATAAATGACTTGATAGGCAAAGCATCCCAAATCAGGCCTGCTGCTTGTGACCCGTTAAGCTTGGCGCGTACCTTTATGTCTCCTAGTTGAATAACAATATTTTTCATGGTCCTTATAGTATCTTTAACGATCCTATTTCTGTAAAGTCTTTTTTATCCGCTTCATAAAACTCGAGAAGCAATAAAGACCTTTGGGGAAAAGTCCATAGGGCTTTAAGTCGCGCGGTGGATCGAACGCTCTCCAAACTTATCTTTGATGTTATCAACCGCTTTATGGACCCGCTCCTTCCTGTCTTTTCCTTTATCTTCAAAAAGGTTTTCTTGAATGTAAAGATTCTTAAAATTTGTAACCCTCACCCCTAAAAGACGAATAAAGGTTCCTTGCGTATATAAGCCTTTAAAAAGACCTTGGGCCGTCATAAAAATATCTTCAATAAAATTAGTGGATTCAGGCAAAGTTAAAGCGCGCGTATATGTTTTAAACCCCTTAAGGCGAACTTTAAGAGTAACTGTCCTGCCTTTAAGCTCATCTTGACGCAAGCGCCTGGAAACTTTTTCGCTTAAATGAAGGAGCGTTTTATTAACAAGCTCTTTATCGCTAGTATCTTTTTCAAAAGTATGCTCATGGCCAACTGATTTAACTTCTTCATCAAAAACAACGTCTCTCTCATCAATACCATTGGCCAAATTAAAAAGATGATCGCCATGTTCGCCAAGGTCATCAATTAAGCGTTCGCGCGAAACTTTAGCCAGATCTCCAATCAAATAGATACCCTTTTGATTTAAAAAATTTTTTGTCTTAGGTCCCACACCCCAAAGTTTTTCTATTGGTAACGGCCATAAAAAATTAAGGACATCCTCCTGCGCAATTTCTAGGAGCCCATCGGGCTTACACAAATCTGAAGCAATCTTGGCTACCATTTTAACAGGGGCAATGCCGATCGAGGCTGTTAAACCGGTTTCGCTATGAACACGTTCTCGAATCTTCTGACATGTGTCCTTTGGCGTTTTATAAAAATGATAGGTCCCTGTAATATCTAAAAAAGCTTCATCAATGCTAATAGGTTCGATGTCTGGCGTAAAATCATAAAGAATACGAAAAATCTGGTCAGAAATTTCCGAATACCGACTGTGGCTGCCTCTTAAAAAAGCAGCCTGCGGGCACAAACGATAAGCCTGCGAAATAGGCATCGCGGAATGAATGCCGAATTTACGCGCCTCATACGAACACGTTGAAACAACTCCTCGCCCTTTTCCCTCTTTCGGGTCTGCGCCAATGACAACAGGCTTACCCTTCAAGCGCGGATTATCATTTTGTTCAACAGCGGCAAAAAAGGCATCCATGTCCATGTGAGCAATGATTTTTGTGGACATTGGACAATGAAAATCAGAAACGATTTATTTTTTCTCTAAAAGTTTAATGATTTTATCAAGTCTCCATAAAATCATTATCGGAACAACAATCGCCCAGATAATAATAGCAGCTTTCACTAACATAAAATACGACATGCTGCATCCTGATCCCATCGTTGGGCACATCATCAGCAACCTCCTTGTTTTAGGTTAAAATAGGGGTTAAATAATTTAACGGGCACCTCTTACAAAGCGGCTTTCTCTTGCAAAATTTTTTTGCCAGGTGAACAATCAAAGCATGGTACTCATTGAAAAGCTTTGTGTTCTGTATTAAAGATTTCATAAATATTTCCTGGACCTCATCATATGTAGCATCTTTTAAAATAAGTTTATGCCTTAAAAGAATTCTTTTCGTGTAAGCATCAACAACAAAAAACGACTTGTTTAAAGCATAAAGCAAAATAGAATCTGCGGTTTCAGGGCCAATGCCATTGACGCTAAGCAATTGCCTACGAAGCAACTGGCTATCTTCTTTTGCCATCGTAGAAATCCGGCCGCTGTACTTATCAAACAAGAAATCAATAAAATTCTTTAAACGCCTAGCCTTCACATTAAAATAACCGGCCTGCCTAATAACTGCTGCCAAACGCTTATGAGATATATTTTTAAGCTTTTGAGGATTAAGCAATTTCTTTGTTTTAAGATTCTTAATAGCTGCAGCCGTATTAGTCCAGTTGGTGTTTTGCACTAAAATCGCACCCACAACAACCTCAAAAGGTGTTTTTGCCGGCCACCAATGCTGGGGCCCAAATTTGACAAAAAGCGTTTTATAAATCTTTTTTAAAACAGCAGGCCTTATTGTGACTCGGCTTGGCGATGTTCCCATCTTAATAACTTTCCTGACTTGTCAAAGTAGAGATAAACTTTTTCTGAACCCCACATCTTTGCATAATATCGATAAAGCCACAAGTGGTCATATTCTTGGCCTTCTCTCGAGTCTTTTCTAAAAACAGGCTCATCAAAATCTTTTAAAAAATCATCTTGAGTTTTATAATTAGTGATCTCTCCGGACTTAACAATTTTAAGAAGGGCTTCGAACTTCGCATCTTTTTGCTCAACATGCTTCTGCTTCAAATCCCCATCTTTTGAGTACGCCTGAACACGCTTAATTTCGCTAACATGGCGCGCAGCGCATCCGCTTAAAGTAAAAATCAGAAATAATATCAAATATTTTTTCATAAGCTTTTGTCTCCTTATATTACCACCGAAAATGAACAAAGATTCTTCCAAAATTCTTATCATCCTTTTCTATCCTATGATAAACGTTTTTGTACCCTTTTTCCAGGAATCTTAAAACATGCTTCTTTAGTTGCCCTGAGCCTTTGCCGGGAATAATTTCAATGAGCTTAATACGTTTATCCTGAGCCTTTTGCATAGCCTCAGCAATTGCTCTCTCAATCTTATCAGAACTGCCATAGATAGAATGTAAATCGACCTTGAGTTTCATTTTTTAATTGCTCGGTTTTCTTCTAAAAGTTCTTCAATTTCATTTTCAATCTGACGAACACGCTTTTGGATAAATTTTAAACGCTGGCCGTATTCTTTGAGTGTCTGTGGATCACGCCGGCTTTGAAAATCAGAAAGAACACGCGCCTTGATGTAATTTTCATTCTCTAAACCTTCTTTTTCCTTCTCAAGTATCTTTATTTTCTTTTTGTTATCAGCAACCTTCTTTAAAGCCTCTTTGTGTTTTTGATGAAGCTTATCCACTGCCGAATTGACGGGCCCTTTTTGCTTCTTTGTTTTTTTATCTTGCTTTTGTTTTTCTTTTAGCTCTTTCTGAGTTTTAGAGTTTTGTTCATCTTTTTCCTGACGCTTGCCAAGATAATAGCCTAATCCTCCATAAAAATGCCTTACCTGTCCATGGTCAACCTCGACAATATGATTGGCGAGTTCTTTGACAAAAAACAAATCGTGGCTAATAAAGCATATCGTTCCCTCGTAAGCCTTAAAAGCCTTGGTTAGGGCCTCGACTCCATCGATATCTAAGTGTGTTGTCGGCTCGTCTAAAAGAAGAAAATTGGGCGGGCTAATCAAAAGCTTGGCTAAAATAACACGGCTTTTTTCTCCACCGGACAAAATCCTAACTTTTTTAAAAACATCATCATCATGAAAGTTAAAAAGGCCTAAAAGGCTTCGGGCCTCTTGTGCTCGAACGCCGGCTTGAGCCACCGCACAAACTTCCTCTAAAACAGTTCTCTCAGGATTTAAAACATCCAGTCGTGTCTGCGAAAAATATCCTAGATCAACCTGATGTCCAAGCCGCCTGTTGCCACCTTCAAAATCAAGGACACCGGCAAGTATTTTTAAAAGCGTAGACTTTCCGGCTCCATTCTCGCCAACTAAGCAGACACGTTGACCACGTGTAATTTCAAAATCTAAACCTTGATAAACACGCGTGTCTCCGTAGGACTTATTAATTTTATTGAGGGTTATTGTGTTGTAACCACTTCGCCTTGCTTGCGGAAATTCAAAATCTTTCATGCTCTTTCGGTGCTGGTCAAGCTCAAGAGATTCCATACGTTCAATCATCTTGCGTTTATTACGCACAGATGCCGCGCGGTTAGGTTGCGCATGAAACCGTTCACAAAAACGTTCGAGCTGCAGCTTCTTTTTCTCAAGCACCTTCTGTTTCTTTTCTAAAGTTATCTGTTCTTGAGCCTTAGTTTGCTCATATTCTGCGTAATTTCCTTTAACCTTAACGATGCGCCCATTTTCCAAAACAATGGTATAGTTCGTAACATCGTTTAAGAAAATCTTATCATGGGAAATAATAACAAAGGCGCCCTGATATGAGGATAGAAAATCTTTTAGCCAAAGCGTGGCATTAAGATCAAGATAATTAGTAGGCTCATCGAGGAGCAAGACATCGTAATGATACGTCAAAAGCTTCGCTAAAAGTGTGCGCATTTGCCAACCGCCTGAAAGCTGAGACACAGGCTTATGAAAGTCACGGCTGTGAAACCCAAGCCCACTCAAAATCTTTTCTGCCCTATGCTCTAGTTCATAAATCCCAAGCTGCTCGAGCTCATGCAAAACATCCCCATAACGCATCGTATGGGCCTTATCTTCTTCCTCAAGCTTGTGCTTTTCTTTTTGGAGCTTGATGATCCTGTCATCACCGGAGGTAAGCTCTTCGAGAACGGTCCTCTTTGATGGAAAAGAAGATTCTTGCGGCAGGTAACCAATGTTGATATTTTTTTGAATTTGCACCTCTCCGGCGGTTGACTCCATCTCTCCTCTTATAATAGAGAAAAGCGTAGTTTTTCCTGTACCGTTAGCACCGGTTAATCCAATCTTTTCATTGCGATAAATGCTAATCGAGATATTCTGAAAAAGCGTACGGTTAGCGAATCCTTTTGAAAGATTATTAATGGTAATCATAAACTTTTAAGACTTTCAAGTTCCTTTGATGTTAATTTACGCCACGCGCCGGTCTTTAAGCTTCCCAAAATTAAAGGGCCTTGCTTTTCTCTCCTAAGGTAAATAACTTTGTATCTCAAGGCAGAAAACATTAAACGGATTTGCCGCTTGCGGCCTTCATGAATCGTCATGCGCAAAGATATTTCTCCCTGGATCGACCTAATATCATCGATACGGCACGGAAAGGTTTTCTTCCCTTCTAGGATAATACCTTTTTCTAGCCTTATTTTATCTTTTGTCTTTAAAGGTTTTGAAATAGTCACAAAATAAACTTTATCAATATTAAATTTTGGATGCGTTAATTTATGCGCTAAGTCACCGTCGTTGGTTAAAAACAAAAGTCCTTCAGTGTTTTTATCAAGCCGTCCAACAGGATTCAAATGTTTCAAGTTCTGAGGCAAAATATCTATAACTGTTTTCTTTGCAAAAGGATCTTTCAACGTTGTCGTAACATCGACCGGCTTATTTAAAAGAACATAATCAAATTCTTTCTTTGTGACAGGCTTACCTAAGAAAGAAACTTTATCACTTTCTGATGTGCCATACGACGGCTCCTTAACAACTTGACCATTAACGCTGACCTTTCCGTCTTGAATCAGTTCCATAGCGCGGCGGCGCGAGCAGACGCCGCTTCTTGACAAGAAAACCTGAAGACGTATTTTTTTATCCGTCCTTCGTGAAAGATTAGAAGAATTGTTCTTCGCTTCAAAGGACGTTCGCCTATCCATAGCTTTAGTCATGATGGCTCCGTTTTCGTTGACGGATGGCTTCATAAATAATAACGGACGTTGTTACAGATACGTTTAGGGAATCCGCTTTTCCCTTCATTGGAATTCTTACTTTTTGGTCAGCCTTCATTTGCCATATTTTAGATAGCCCTTTTTGCTCATTACCCATGACAAGAGCCAAAGGAATGTTCATGTCAACGTCGGCATAATCTTTTTCAGCATCAGGCAAGGTTGCGCAAATAAGGATTTGATGATCTTTCAGAAAATCAATCGCCTCTTGGCTCGTTGCTTGTATAACAGGAATGGAAAAAACTACTCCGGTACTCGCACGAACAACATTTGGATTATAAATATCCGTTATGCCATCACAGATAATAAGTCCATCAACGCCCGCCCCATCGCATGTTCTTAAGACGGCTCCAAGATTTCCCGGCTTTTCCAACCCCTCAAGGATAACTAGCAAAGGTTTCTTGCCAAGCCTTAGATCAGCCCATGTCTTTTTTGGCTGAAGACATACAGCTAAAATGCCTTCATTGCGCTGCCCGAAACAAATCTTTTCAAAAACATTATCTTCCACGTCAAAAATATCTTCAATATCTTCGCTCACCTGCATTTGAAATTCTTGATTAGCATCTTGCGCTAGAAAATCCTTTGAGAAATAAATTTCTTTAAAAACAATGCCTGCCTGCTTTGCTCTTGAAATCTCTCTTTTGCCTTCCACAATCATAAGGCCGGTCTGATCCCGATGCTTCTTATCTCGAAGCTTCACTACGGCTTTAATGTGCGAATTCTGTAGGCTTGTAATCTCTTGACTTAGCATTACAACAATTCCTGACCGGTTAAGAACCTAAAAATAGTCTTTGAAAGTATTTCTTCAGATTCTTCATAGCTTGTATTATGACCACCTTTAATTTCCACAAATTCCTTAGGTTTGACAGCCGCATCAAAAAGCTTCCTTCCTAATTCAAACGGCACCACCTCATCATCGCGGCTATGAAGAAACAACTTTGGAATTTCAATTGTCTTGACTTTTGCCTGCGAATCCATCTTTGTTGATATCAAAATTGATGGAACAAAAGGATAAACTTGTTTCGCGATATCTTTTGCTGTTGAAAAAGACGAGTCAACAATCAAAGCTACTAAATCACGATGCGTTGCCAAGTCAATAGCGGCAACTCCGCCTAATGATGCCCCATAAGCAATAATTTTGTCCTTCTGGATATCGTGTCGTGTTAAAAGATAATCATAGGCTGCACGGGCATCCTTATACAGACCCTCTTCTGTGGGTCGTCCATCACTTTTTCCATAGCCGCGATAGTCAACAATAAAAACATTAAGGCCTAGGTTGTGAAACAAATTAATTTTATGAAGACGGTGGCTAATATTGCCTGCATTGCCATGGAAAAATAAAAGTGTAGACTCTGCCGTTAGATTTTTAATAAACCATCCGTTTATCAAAATTCCATCTTCGGTCTTAAAATAAATATCTTCGTATTCAAGTCCAATGTCGTTTGGACGATCTGTAATTTCTTTCTCAGGATAAAAAATACTAGTTTGTTCAAGATACTTAACAGCCAAAATAAAAATAACAATCGAAACAATAAGAATTACAAGAAATTTCATAAAACTCCTTTTCCTATCCTTTTTGTTTAATTTGACTAGCCATAATATCGACAGCCTTCAAGACAGTTTCTATGGTGCAAGGCTTGGTAATGTAGTGATCAGCTTCAAGAGAAAATCCCTTTTTGACATCTTCTAGCTCGCCTAAAGCAGAAATGATAACAACCGGTTGCCATTTATCCGGTGAAGGGTTTTCCTTGAGTCTTTTTAGAATTGTTAACCCATGCATTTCCGGCATAATAAGGTCTAACAAAACAATATCAGGATTATCTTCTTTAATTTTATCCCAGGCTTCTTGGCCATTTTCAGCGCTTACAACATCATACCCATGACCTTTAACAGCTTTTACCATCACCTCCAAAATGTCTGGTTCATCATCAGCGATTAATACTTTGAGTGTTTTCATGGGCTATCTCTTTGTCAGAATCGAGGGGCAACCTGTGGCTGCCCCTTCTTGATCCCTCGGCGGAAATCCTCAGGTTTCAACAAGGAATGAATATTCTGCTGCCTCGGGAGGGAATCCCTAATTTAGCAGCAGCGCCATATAATATATTGTTAAAAAAATGTCCCGGATTTTGTTCAGGGGTTCCACTAAAATTACTTCCGAGCGGAAGAATAGCTTCCCAGGTCATATTTAATTTCGTTTTCGGGCTTGTCAGCTTTATCAATCAAGATGCCAGCTTTGGCGAAAAACTGTGATGCCAGAGTATCATGGAAGTCAGAAAAAACAACAACACGCGCAATTCCAGAGGCGATCAAAGCCTTAGCGCACGTCGTGCAAGGCATATTCGTAACATAAGCCGTTGCTCCTCCGACAGCATGCCCTCTTTTAGCGGCTTGTGTTAATGCATTCATCTCCGCGTGATTAGTACGAATGCAGTGATTGTCCACAACCCAGCATCCAACATCATCGCAATGGTCATCTCCGGGAATAGAACCGTTATAGCCCGTTGCTACAACATGCTTATCCTTAACTAAAATGCACCCACAATGCATACGCGGACACGTGGCTCTCTCTGAGGCTAGCATGGCGAGCTTCAAAAAATATTGGTCCCAATCCGGTCTATTTCCCATGAATCCTCCTAATACTAATATTTCTATAAATATAATAATTTACTTAAACTGTCGGACTTTTGGCTGCCCTGCCCGACAGGTCATCCTGTGCGAATACAAAAACGCAGGATCCTAAGAAATCCTTCGTCGTTTTTCTCCTCAGGACAAAGAGTCGTGAAATATCTGACTCATCGCTTACTTATAGTATCAAATCGCCGTGACTTTTCAAAACGAATTTTTCATTTGGGTATTTTGATCTTTAAAGATATTTGTAAATACTTTTAAGGCCTTGAGCAAAAATCTTTGGCTCTGTCAAAAAACTAATAACAAGATGATGTCCTTGGTCAAAATCAAAAAAATAGCCCGGATGAACAAAAACATGGGCTTCTGCTAATAGAGCGAAAGCTAACTCCTCTTCACATACTTCTTCGCTCACCCGCAAAATACCGTACCAGCCTCCCTGCACTTTGAGTGGTATAGCAGAACAAGATTCAGGAAAGGTATCAAAAAAAACTTTCTGGTTTTCTCTTAACCGCTCCTTAATTGAATTTTGAATAGCGGGTTTTAACGAAAACCATTTTCCCAAAGCGTTTTGAGAAGGCGTGTTAACTGACAAATATGTATCCGCGATAATCTCAAGACGCTTTAGAGCTTCTTGTGTCTGCGCCTCAGGCCCATTGACAGCAATCCAAGATAATTTCATCTGGGGGAGCCCTAAACTTTTTGAGAGCCCTCCTAAGGCAAACGTTAAAACTTTGCTGTTGGCAGCCAAGCTCGCGCATCGGCTCTTGCTCTCCTCTAAAGAATAATCGAGAAATACCTCATCGCAAATAATCGCTAAGTGATGTTTTCCGCAAAAAGCGTTGATTGCGGCTAATTCTTCACTTTGGAGATACGACCCGGTCGGATTGTTAGGGTGCACAAGAACAATAGCTTTTGTCTTTGGGCCAATGGCCCTCTCAATACTTAAAAGGTCAATACTCCATTGATCCTGATAGCAAAGTGAATAAAAATCCATCGCAGCATCATTAAGATTTCCTAAAAACTCAAATAAAGGATAGCTAGGTTTTGGCAATAAAAGATGGTCATCAGGATTTAAGAGCAAGCGAAATAAAAAAGAATAGCTCTCCGAACTGCTGGACGTAAGGACAATATTTTCTTCGCTTAAGGAAATATTCCTCTTCTGATAATCTTGAGAAACAAGCTTTCGGGCTTTTGGGGAGCCAAAAGCTTGCGGCGCATAACCCATGTTCTCAGACAAGGAAAGGGCTTTTAAAATCTCTTCCTGAGGATAAACAAAACCACAGCGCGTCGGATTAGACACCGTTAAATCAAAAACAAAAGTTCCTTCGCTTTTAAATTTATCAAAAAGAGTAATGAGACGGTTAGGAGTTAGCGGCCAACCAGTGCGATTAGAAAACATAAAGAAAAGACTATCTTCTCCAGTCTTTTTTGAGTTTTTCGACTTCTTTTTCTTTTTCCTTAAAAGCTTTTTCTATCTTTTCAAATTCAGACTTAGCAATCCATTGACTACCTTCTTCATTTTTCTTAGCAGCTTCACGGGCAAGGTCGTGGTTGGCTTTTTTAAGGTCATCGATTTCTTCTTTTAAAGTACGAATCGTAAAATCAAGATGAGTCGTTTTTAAAATGTATTCTTTTTTCTCTTTGTTCAGTCTATCAAAATCTTTTTTAAAATCCTTTTTTTCCCGCTCAGCGGCAAGCCTTAAGGAATATTCTTTTTCACTCTCGGTTTGGGCGCGGACGAGGTCCATTTTTATCTGCCTCATTTCTTTGGTGCGCCGGTCAAGATTCGACTCTTGCTCAGAAAACCATTTCTTTTCACGCTTGAGCTTATCTTCAATCCGCACATTCTTGTCTTTCTCTTCTTTTAAATTCAGCAAAAGCTTCTTTTCTTGCTGATTCTTACGCTCAATCTCTTTCTTGAACCCTTGGATACGGTCTCTTAAGGCAAAGGCGGTTTCCTGCCATTTTTTCTCACCCTTAGAAAGTTCTTCCTCTTGTGTCTTTTTCTTTTTCTTTTTACGCCTCTTTTCTTCTGACGGAAAGAAAAAAATAAGAACAGCAAAAATAACAGCAACAAAAACGCCTAATAAAACAAGAAGATCTTTCGTGGGCATAAAACTCCTTTTTGACCAAATTCTAAAAACTTCCTTACTATTTATTATACTGAAAAGGCTCTAAAATCAATATAAAAAGTTCTTTTAAAACGAAACCCCGCTTACGCTTACCACAAAAAAGGCAAACGAAACGGGGTTTCAGCCGAGAAAATATTATAACATTACTATAAAAGAACGATCCAACTACTCAAAGGATATCATATTTAAACAAGAAGACAAGACCTTAAAGGCCTTGTCCAGAAAACGCTTCCTTTAAAAAGGAATAAACTTAAAATTATCGTTTGTTTTTATTCAGCAGGTTGACCAGCTTGAGATATTTCTGCAGCTGCCCGTCTTAACAAAACCATCGTTGAAAGAAGTTTTTGCTCTCTGTCCTCTAAAGATGCCCTTAATCCATAAATAGCTGAGTTTTGAGTGCTTAAAGTTCTCTGCTGCTGGCTGGCGAATGTAGCCAAGGCAATGATCAAAATCATTTGGACAAGAACAATAACTTGCCAAATCTTTAATTTCTTATTCAAGTCTTCTTTCATCTGCTCCCCTTTCGGTTAATAAATAATCGTAATGGTCATTATACTCTATCGCTTTAAAAACACAACTGATTCTTTCTTAAGCCACTGCGCTCTCATGATGAGAATCACGTAAAAACAAAACAGAAGTTTCAATCTCTTGAGAAATCTTACGGATAAGTCCAATGTCTGGAACTTCCGGCATGCCAAAGATATCAATATCAGCTTTAGGCGCCTGCATGAGAACATCTGGAAATTTTCCGACCAAAACCTGAATATCAACATCTGCAGGAAAACGCATCAAGTCGCCTAACCGCGAAAGATAAGCAACAGACTCATCAATTTCCTCTTTTACGTCTACAATTTGAACAAGACGAATGCGCCCATCCCAATTCTTCTGAAGCTGAATTGCCGTTAAAATCGATAGGTCAAGATTCGGACTTCCTTTTCGGATCCACAAGTTAATTTGCTTGAGATCGTCGGAAAGCTCTGCCTTCCCCTGCTGAAGAATCACAATTCCTAACTTCTCTAGGCAGGTCTGTTTAATCATTTCAATGATGCTCTGATCTCGCGCCTCGTCTTTCGGTAAAATATAAAACAAAATATTTGGAGGAAAATGCGTTCCCTTGAGTGTTTGCAGAATTGTTTTTACTCCCTTTAAGCTATCAGCACCCTCGACATTAATAGCTTCTGAAAAAATTCCTTCCTGTTTAAATTCCTCAATAGATTCATTCAGCTCCTTTGACAAGCTCTCAGTTACTTTAGGAACAATGCGAAAAACCGCTAGCCGTCCGCTTGGGCTGACAATCGCGAGAAGAACCCCAAAGGCTTTAGCAAAATTTTTAATATCTTCGACGGCCACCACAACATTCGGTTTCCAAATTTTTGGATAATAAGGAAGCTTTGCCGCTGCCTTGGCCATCTGCTCAGAAAGAAAAATAAGAAGACCACTTCGAACATCCGGAGAATAGCGTTCTGTTTCTCGCCGGATAAGGCCGATGTAAAGCAAAATGATAACAAGCCAGGCAACCAAGCTAAACATTGGGTTAATGAGAAACATGACAACAAGGCATCCAACCCACCCTAAGAAAGAAATAATTCTTGGGACATTAAACGAAGGACGAAAACTTGTAATTCCGATGGTTTGTTCAACAAAAACAGAAAAATTAATCAACCCGTAAGTGATTAAGAAAAACATTGTCAAAAGAGTCGCCACTTGGTTAAGAGTTCCCATCAAAAGCGTAATCAAAGCAATAAGAGCTGTCAAAAGAATCGCAGCGGTAGGCTCGTTTCTCTGATTGCGGTGAACAAAAAATCTTGATAAAGGAAGTGTGTCACTCTGGCTTAATGCGAACAGTGTTCTTGGCGCGGTCACGCACATATTCAGAGCCGAAGAAAGTGTGGCTCCCATAATCCCAGCAATAACAAAAGATGGCCAGCGCCCCATATCAATAACAATATTTGTATTGTTCACAAGGGCTTGAGGTGTGGCACTTTTTGCAAACCAAAAAGCTAAAGCAACGTAAGCGATAATACTGACACCAACCGCCGCTAATGTTCCGTTAGGAATATTCTTTTTAGGCTCGTTAAGCTCCCCGGACATCGAAAGACCGGCCATAAATCCTGTAACCGCCGGAAAGAAAACAGCAAAGGCCTCAAAAAAACTTCCTGACGAAACGGCAACAGCACTAAAATCTTGCGCCGGCGCAGCACCGGAAGTCTTTCCTAAAAAAATCGAAATAAAAGACAAACCCACAATAACCAAGACCACATATTGAATACGGAAAGCTAATCGAGCGCTATAGTAGGAAACCATCAAAACTCCTATCCAGGCGATAAGGCAAACCAATAAAAAACTATGCATCGGAAAAACATACTTCCAGCATTCAGCAAAACCCACAATATAAAAAGCAACAGAAATGGCTTGCGCTAAATAAAGCGGCAAACCAATAGCTCCACCGGCTTCAAGTCCTAAAGATTTTGTGATGATGGAATAGGCTCCGCCATGGCCAATGCGGATATTGGTAACAATCGAGGATACAGAAAGGCCTGTTGAAAGACTGATAAAATTACTAAGAGCGATAATAGAAATAGCCGCAGCAATCCCAACGCTGCCAACAACCCAGCTTAAGCGCAAATACATAATAACGCCAAAAATGCTTAAAAGGCTAGGGATAAAAACACCTTCAAAAGTTCCAAAACGCTTTGAGGACATATCGTCTCCTTTTTCAGGTATCATCTTATCGCAGATTTTATAAAAATTCTACTTTTAAAATAAAAAAAACCCGCCGTTGCTACAGTGGCGGGCTTTTAAAAATTAAATTTTAAAATACTTCTTATCCTTTAAGGGCGGTCGCTTTCCTCCTCTTCAGCTCCTGAGAATTTACGACGGCCTCCTTTTTTTCCTTTTCTATCATGACGAGCCTTTTTCATTTTCTCGGAAAACTGAACATATTGTTCAGGCGTTAAAACTGAACGCAGATAGGAAACCCCATCAATGCGCAAATCCGAAAGCTGTCCCTTAAAAGCTTGAATTTCTCCCGAAATCTGGCGTGCCTGCGCCTCATCAAAATTAGGATCCTGCAACATAGCCTTCAGTTCTTCTTTCTTCTGCTTTACAGCACTTTGAATTTCTTTCCGCTTCTGCTTTGTTTGCTGACGGTGCTCTTTAAGCGCTTGCTGCTGCTCAGGTGTGAGATTAAGACTCTGGATAAAATTCTCATGATGCTTCCCCTTGTTTTTTTCGTGACTCCCTTCCTTCTCTCCCCATCCAGCATAAGCTAGCTGAGAAAAAAGGAACAATCCTAAAACAGTTAGTAGTGCAACTTTTTTCATAATCCATTTCCTCCTTTCACCCTCTTAGACAACGAGAGTAGCCAAAAAGTTCCTTATGTTTACAAAAAATATTCATCAACCCAAGTATCGCTTAGCCCTACGTCAGTTTGATCGTCAGAATAAACAAGGTATTCAAACTGTTCATTCAAATAATCATTAGCTGCCGTTTGTGTTTGCCATGCAGGAATTTTAACAACCGCAACAAGCAAAAGAATAGTTGCAGCAACCGTCGAAAGAGCAAAAACCGGCTTGTGTGCAGCAAAGGTACCCGACAAAGCATCCCATGCTTTTTGGATAAGACTTTCCTGCCGATGTTTTTCAATAGCACCCTCAATCTTATTCCATAAATGGTCAGGAGCTTTTATAGGCTGCACACTCTCGAAAGGATTTTTCAAAACCTCCTTAGCCTCTGCGGCAAATTCTCGGCAAGCCGTGCATTGGGTTAAATGCTCCTCAATACTTTGCTTTTGCTCTTTGGAAACCTGATCGTCTAAATAATCCGTTAAAACAAGCTCTTTAATTTGTTTACACTTCATAAGGCACGACCTCCTTTCTTAAACTTAAGAGTTTTTCGCGGGCACGCTTTAAACGCGTGCGTACCGTATTGATATTAATTTTTAAAGATTGCGCGATTTCTTCGTAGCTTAATCCTTCAATGTTTCGCAGAATCATACATATCTTTTGATCATCATTTAAAACAGAAAGCAGCTTGTTCACGCGATCTTGAATTTCTTCATCCGGCGAAGATGGCAACGGCGAAGCAAATTTCTCAATTCCAACTTCATCAAGAGAAACCGGTGTTTTGAGATGTTTTCTTTTTTGATAATTAATCGTCGTGTTAATTGTGATGCGGTAAATCCATGTTTTCAAAGAGGAACGCCGTTCAAAATTCTTTAAACTCTTATGAACCTTCAAAAAAACATCCTGCGTAATCTCCTCGGCATCCTCGTTGTTCCCGGACATCCGCCATGAAATGCTGTAGACAAAATTACAAAAGGTACGATAGATCTCCTCAAAGGCATATAAATCGCCCTGGGCGGCCTTGGTAATTGTCTCAAGCGCAACAGGCTTCATTTCCTACCTCCACTCTTTTAGACATCTTAAAAAGTAAAAAAGTTTCATAAATTAAGAGTATTATTGTCCTAAGAGCCAATTTTCAATCTTGGCCTTAATCTGGTCGCGGATTATCCTTATATTATTAAGTTTTTCTTGGTCTAAGCCTTGCAACTGGGATGGATCTTGAAAGCCCCAATGCAACCTTTGGGCACTACCGGGAAAGGTTGGACACTTTTCTGCGCTGGCCTCATCACAGACAGTGATGACATAGTCATACTGCTTTCCATTCTTGAGAATGTCAGAAACACTTTGCGTTTTTTTGCCGGCAATATCAACACCCAGGTCTTTTAAGGCCTCAACAACCAAAGGATTTAGTTCCCCAGGCTCAAGCCCTGCGCTTGCCACTTCAAATTTATCCGGAGATAGTAAACGTAAAATTTCCTCAGCCATCTGACTTCGAGCAGAATTGTGGATACAGATAAAAAGAACTTTCTTCATTTCAGAGGGGCCATTAAAATATTCTGCAGAAAATTAAAAAGATATCCTGTAAAAATAATTCCTAAGGTTGTGATGCCGAAAAAAATGGCAATCAGCTTCAATTTCATTGCTCGCCTCAGGATGACAGCCTCAGGAAAGCTTAAAGCGCTTATGGCCATCATAAAAGCCAACGCAGTTCCTAAAGGTACCCCCTTGCGGAATAATGCAACCGCAATCGGCACAATAGCCGCGCAGCTGCCATACATCGGCACCCCTAAAGCCGTTGCCAACGGCACAGAGAAAATTCCTGTCTTGTTAATAACTGAGAGGATAACCTCTCTTGGGACATAATTGTGAATAACAGCGCCAATGCCAACACCAACAAGAATCCAAATCCATAATTTTTTTAAAATGGAAATTGACTCATCTAAACCAAATCTAACTCTTTCGCGAATGCTGTTATACGTTGGCTGTTTCTCCTCACCGCCCTCATTTCCTATAATATCTTTTTCGAGATACCTTTCTAAATTCATTTTTCCTGCAAGTATTCCCACCAAGACTCCGATAGTCATTCCGCTTGCAACATAAAGTACTGTTATTTTCCAACCAAAAAAACCAAGCATCAAAACTACCAAGTATTCATTAATTAAGGGCGATGTAATTAAGAAAGAAAACATAACTCCGACGGGGATTCCAATGCGCACAAAACTTAAAAAGATTGGGATTGAGGAGCACGAGCAAAACGGCGTGAGTGCTCCAAAAAGCGCCGCGTAAAAATTAGAAAAAATTTTCTGCTGGGTAAGCCATCGTTTTAACCTTTGCTGATCTAAAAAACTCCGAAAAAATCCCAATACAGATATCATCACAAAAAGCAAAAGGAAAATTTTTACCGTATCATACAAAAAGAAATGGATGGCTCCGGTTAGATGAGACTCCGGGTTGAGCTTTAGTAACGAATAAACAAACCAATCAATAGACCCTAACAACATGATTTTTTCTTCTCCCCGCTCTTAGAGCAGCATGGTTTTTCTTTGGCTTTCTCTTTTAAATTCTCATCAAGCTTATTAAAAAAATTTTTAAAAAACTTTGTAATTAGGTTTTGTTTTTTTGCACAGCATTCTGACATGGGTATTCCCTCCTTTTAGTGTTCCCTCATGCTAGAATCAAAACGAAGAGCTGTCAACTTCTTTCTCGTGCAAACCCTCATGAAATCATCTGGACAACATGAAAAAATCGCTTATAATAAAAACAATAAAAAAGGAGGAGTTATGAAAAAGGGTTCATTCTTTATCATCATCTGTTTTTTGTTTAGTCTTGCCGCTAGCGGCTGTGCAACAACCGGCTCACAAGCCAATATCGATAATCTTTCAAACCGAGTTCACATTCTTGAAGATACGCTTCGCAGTAAGGACCACGAAATCAATAAGCTAGAAAAACAAATCAATACCCTCTCTCGAGATATCAGTGCAAAGGATAAAACCATCCGCGACTTAACACCAGCACCAAAACCAATTACAAAAACTGACGATCACCTCGGCGTGATTCGCGTGGATGCAACTGTTGAAGATGTTCAAAATGCCCTTAAAAGTACAGGTTACTATAATGGAAATGTTGATGGAAAGCTTGGTCCTTTGACAATTAGTGCAATTGCAGATTTTCAAAAAGAAAATGGCCTTACCTCCGATAGCGTTGTCGGCAAGCAAACATGGGACAAGCTTAAAAGTTATCGCCCCTAACAGGCATAACTTGTTTATTTTCAATAACTTTAGAGTGGAGTGAAAAACCCATAAATTCCAATAATTTATGGGTTTTTTCTATATAATTCGAGATTCTTACTAAAAAGTGGAGCATTCTTCCATTCATCATAGCACTATTTTTAACTTAAAAATGACAAAAAATTAATAAAACTATCGAATAAGGATAGCGTCTGGGTCCTCTAGAGGACTTGATAAGTCAGAAGGTTTTGGAGGCAAAACTGGTGCAGGCGGACTTGAAGCCTCTGGCTTTTCACCTTTGATAACTTTGATTTCTTCTTTAAGCTCTTCAATAGTTGCAGTCACCTCATCAAAGCGTTTTCTCATTTCTTCAAAATGACGGGACATATATTCTTTTTGGCCTTCCACAATAATCTGAGCGCCTACCTTACGAAGTTTTGATCCTTTAGGAACAATAAGCTTGTATCCTCCTGTAACAGCAACAACCTCCATGCCTTCCGGAACATCTTGGGGAGAATACTCCTCATACACTGGCTGTTTTTCCTCTGGAGCCTTCTGAGAAACATCTTGAGCACAAACGACTAAAGGTAAAAACCCAATAGTAACACTAACAAAAAAGGCAAAAAACATCTTTTTCATAATTAAGGATCCCTAAAATATTTAAATTAAAAGTTAAAATAATTTAATATTATACTCTTTAGGAGAAATTTGTCCACATCTTCAAAGTGTCCCAAAATGTCTTGACTTAGGATACGAAACTCATTATTCTAATTCTTAATGGAAACATCACCTCGTGAACACAGAGTCTTATTGTCTTGTCTCGTTATTCTGACTGCCATAGCTGTGGCTTTTTCTTTAGCCTGGTTGCGTCCTATGATGGTTCCTTTTGTTTTGGCAATCTTTGTTGTTTTGATGCTAACGCCAGCTATTGATTTCCAAAGACGTTTTCTAAAAATCCCTCATCCTCTCGCTGTTTTGATTACCTTTTTCTTAGGCGTTATTATTGTCTTTGTATTCTACCTGCTCATTTCAAGCTCAATTGTCCAAATCGCGCCTTATGTTGATTCCTATGACTCACGCATCAAAGATGTTTTAGGAAAACTTATGACAACGCTGCCCCTTGAAAAGCTTGGAATAGACGGGCAATCACTCCTAAGCCCTATTGTCGAAAATGCTACAAAGACAGCTGGCTTTGTGGTCAAAAGCATCCTCTCCGTTATACTGGGGATTCTTTCGAGCACGGTCCTTGTTCTTATTTTTGTTTTATTCTTGCTTTTGGGAAGGCCTTCGCGTTCTCATCAGAACGAAACATGGCAAAAAGGTGAAGCAAAAATAAAACACTATATCTCGACTAAATTCTTCCTGTCTGTTTTCTTAGGAATTATGGTGGGTTCGATTTTAAAACTTTTAGGTGTTGATATGGCTTTGATTTTTGGCGTAGCCGCGTTTATCTTAAATTTTATCCCTACCATAGGGCCGGTTATTGCAACACTCTTGCCCCTACCGGTTGTCATGTTTAATTCCAACATATCGCTAGCAGCGGGGGTTTCCGCAATTGTAATCCCTGGCATCCTTCAGTTTATTTTTGGTAATGTTGTCGAACCAAAAATCCTAGGCGATTCTTTAGATATTCATCCTGTCGTTGTCTTAATGGCGCTTATTTTTTGGGGAATGCTCTGGGGAATTCTCGGAATGTTTCTCGCCATCCCTTTAACAGCCGTTATAAAACTCATCTTAGAAGAGTTTGACCAAACCAAGCCCATTGCCAATTTAATGGCTGGCCACCTCAGCTAAACATCCACCCCTAAAACATACCATAACCCTAAGGCGATTTTTGTGCCCTTCTTTGATTCATTAAAAGATTCATTAAAAATATCGTACAGCTAAATAAATTGTGCAGATAATAACAGACTGAAGCATAAAAAATAGACCGTATTTGAAAAAATGAAGAAAAGAGACATGATAGTTATTTTTCTTGCTAATACGCGCCATAACAATATTGGCGGAAGCGCCAATTAATGTTCCGTTTCCGCCTAAACACGCGCCTAATGCAAGCGCCCACCACAATGGCTGAACTGACTGCAAATGGATTGTGCCAGCAGCCACAGACCCTGATGCTTCTGAAAAATGCGCAATAAAATGCTTAATAAGAGGGATCATTGTAATGACAAAAGGAATATTGTCAAGAATCGCTGAAAGCAAAGCCGAACCCCATAACACAATGATGCAAACTAAAAATAAATTCTTACCGGCCAAATGCAAAATTTTATATCCAATCCAGCCGATGACACCATTCACCTCCAACGCCGAAATAATCATAAACATTCCAATAAAAAAGAAAATAACACCCCACTCTACTTGTGCCAGGGAATCTTCGCTTTCAGAGCGGCACGCCAAGACCATTATCATGCTCCCACTTAAGGCGATTATCCCGGGTTCTACCCCGATAATTTCATGCAGAAAAAATCCTAAAAAAATCAGCCCCATAACACAAAGAGAACGAATCATATTTTTTTTATCAACAATCGCTAAACGAGGAATTGCGTCTTTAACGCGCATTTTTATTCTTTCGGGAACATGAAATTTTTTTCTAAAAAGAACCCAGACTGTCATCAAAAAGACTGCAAAAACTATCAAAATAACAGGGCCCAAATGAATAAGAAAATCATTAAATGATAAATTCCCTTTTGATCCGATGACAATATTCGGAGGGTCTCCAATCAGCGTCGCCGCTCCCCCAATGTTCGAAACAATGGCCTCAAGCATAACAAACGGAATAGGCGAAATTTCAAGCAGCTGTGTAATTAAGATGGTGATAGGAACAAGAAGGATAATCGTTGTAACATTATCAAGAAAAGCAGAAAGTACCGCCGTAACCGAAAGCAGCAAAAGCAGAATAAAAAGTGGCTTTCCTTTGGAAAATTTTGCAACACTGATTGCAGTCCATTCAAAAAATCCTGTTTTAGCAAGAACATGGACGGAAGTCATCATCCCAATAAGCAGAAAAATAACATTAAAATCTACCGCATCAACGGCCTGCTGGAAGGTGACTAATTTTAAAAAAAGAACAGCTGACGCCCCGAGAATAGCAACAGTGGTTTTGTTTACCTTCTCGGTTACAATAAAAATATAAACGATAATAAATATCAATATCGACAAAAATGCAGCCACCGCTTAAAACCTTCCTCTCTTAAAAAAATAATATTTTATCAATAATGGTAAACCGGTCAATAACCCCTATCAAGGTCTTGTCCTCTCGAACAACAAACAGATGAGATCTTTTTTTGACGGTCATCTCAAAAATAATTTCAACCAAAGTTTTATCTTCAAATAAAACGTCAACATTCTTAATATACAAATCTTTTACTTTTAAATTCTTCCGAATATGAAAATACTTCTCAAAAGGATCGATATGCCGAACAAAAGAAATAGTATTCAATTGCTTAAAAAAGTCCGGCATTCCGTATTGAAAAACCTCAAGACAAGACAACTCCCCGCAAAAACGGCGACAATCATCAACCACCGGCAAAATATCGATGTGTTTCATATGCATGATGCGCGTTGCCTCATCGATCGGAGTCTCAAGGGTTGTAATGTCTTTTACCGGGCGGGCAAGGTCTCTCGCTAAAATCTGATTTGGCGTACTAACATAAAATTTCTTAAATTTATCCGCCAAGGCTTGGGCGGAAAGGTCTTCTTTTAAAAGTTTCTCTATATTATTTTGATCGTTAAGAAATCGGATAATAGCAGACATAGCCTGCAGAACAAGATAAGGCTCAGCCGAATCTGAGATAAAAAGGAAAATGATTTTAACAGGCTTTTTGTCAACGCTATCAAAATCAATCCCCTGACGGCTGATTCCCATTGCAATCTTGAATTGTCCCCAGCCGTCTATGCGCGCATGAGGAAAGGCCAACCCACTGCCAATCGCCGTTGTCTGAGTTTTTTCTCGACTAACTACCTCAGCGCAGGCCTTTTCTTTGCTAACCGGATGCGTAGCCATTCCTTCTTTTTGATAAATTTTCTCAACAAGCTCGGCTATCACGCCCTCTTTTGTTCTTGCTTTGACATCAAGAACAATATGGCTGTGTTCAATGTATTGACTAATATCAACAATGGTCATAATAAAACTCTATAAAAGGTTTTTTAAAATAAGCCTTATTCTAATTGCATTTTATTATATGGATATTTATAACCCGGGACAAGAGAATAGCAGAATAGTTTTGAAACTTTTATTTCTTCTTAGCGCCTAAACGACTTGTGCGGCTTAAAGCTTTTTTCATGCGCTCGGCAGCCTGAGCTTTGGTCGTGCCTTCTGTTAAATTTCCATCGCAGAGAGCGGCAAAGCCTTTTCGATTCTTCATCTTAAAAACTTTAACTGTCTTTTTACCAATTTTCATGTATCCCCCTTTGTTATTTCTGACGAATATATGTTTCCAAAACCGGGCCGGTAAAAATTGTCATAGCGGTATTATCTTCTGAGATAGTATATGTGTATGTAATTGTTAACGGTGGCTTGACGCCGCCAGGACAAGAAGACTGCAGCATAACAAGCGTTATAGCATCATCCTCTGAGGAAAGGCTGCCCGAAGTATAGCATGTTCCGCTAGAGTCGTAGTCCTTTGCCCGTAGATTAAGCGTTGCCGGTGTTTGGCCCGCTAAAGCTCCATCAACATAGGTAGCTGTGCGAAGCCAGGTTCCTAAAAAAGGCTGTCCATTTTTCTCACCTTCCTCAGAATCATAGCCTAGTGTTCTAGCGCCCCCGGGTCCTTTGCTAAAATCATCCTGGCTGGATCCAAGACCGTGCAGGCTTCCCTTTTCATCACCGGATGAACGGCCTACTTCTGATTTTTCTGCAAAAGCTTTTTTGCCGTCGATTTTTACTTTCTCGGAAGACTCTCCGCCACCGCCATCGTCCTTAACGGCAGTCTGGCTCGGCCTTAGTAATCCTCCATAAGGGTCATTAGCATTGCTTGCCTTACCCTTAAAAACATCTAAAGGATTGCCGGCAAAACACACTTGGGCTGCAAAAACAACCGTAATTAACAATGAGGGAATAAAAATTCTTTTCATATAAGTATTTTACTTGTGGCTAAGGCACTTGACAAGAAAAAGGCATTTAATATTTTCTTACAGGCTCCATGCTTTTTTGAGCTGATGTTGATTATCAATAAGAGCATTCATGTACGTTAGCTCCAAATCAATCATTTCCGTATCTTTTCGACGCAGCCACTCCGAAAGCCAAGCAAAGCGAAGAGCGATAATAAATTCTAATAAATATTTCCAGCTTGTCACCGAGATTGTGCCTGGGGCTTTCATCTCTTCTAAGAAAGAAATGACTAAATCTCCTAAAAGACTTGAAGGATGCTCAACGCCGACGCATCCTATGAGATTAGCTATGTCATAGGTCTCCGGCTTAATGCCGCAGAACTCCCAGTCAATGACACATCTTATATTATCTTCGCCCCAAACAATATTCATGGGATGATAATCTCCATGACAAAATTGAGTTGGTAGGCTGTCGTAGACTTTCATAAAATCTTTCTCAAGAAAACTAATCACACCATCGACTTGGGCTTCAATAGGTGGATAATGCCTCTTAATCGATTGCTGCAACTTATAAATGTAGCCTTTGAGTGAAAAATCTTTCTTTCGGTCCTCGGGAAAAATATCTTTAGATTTCGCGTAAAGCGAAATCAAGAAATCCGCTAAAAGCGGCCCACGCCATTTTTCATAAATATATTTTGTGCGGTCAAGGGCGACGCCTGGAATAAAATGCGCAACCTGCCAAAAACTCTTTTTGTGTTCTAAAATATGCTGGCCTTGCCTATTTTTTAAATAAGGCCGGACAAGAGAAAGATGTTCTTTGACAAGAAACTCTAGAGTGCGGGCAATTCTTCTTTTTGTTTCAAGGCTTTTATGCTCAACTTGCTCAAGTAAAAAGAAATTCTTATTTTCATCTTCAGCAACAACACGAAAAACACTTCGCTCGGGGCTTCCCTCGATAAGAATATCATAATGCAAAGCCTTTAGCGTAATCCCAAAAAGTCCTGCCACCTCATGAAGAACTTCGAGGCTAACAGTCGGATAGCGCTCTTTAACAACGATATGGGTTTCTTTTTTTGACTTTAAAATACGTGCTGCATACACGATGCCTTTAGGACATTTATTACCCTTAACCTCAACGGTCTTTTCATCCTTCCAATCAAGGCTTAAATTGCAACCATTAGGGCACTCTTTGCAGATAAGATTTTTTTTAGGGTCTGTCATGTTTTTAGTCTTTTAGAGGGGTAAGTTTGACCATATTAGCAATTTCTTTGAGGGGTGTCTACATTTTCATCAGATTTCAAGCAAAAAATCTTTACAACAAAATCTCTGACTGATAAGATAGCCACATCAATAAACTTTTAAAAGGAAAAATCCCTATGAAAAAAACAATAGTCTTCATTCTCATCTTAACTTTTATCTTTGGATTCTCATCTTTAGCTCTTGCCGGATGGAAAGAAAGCCCGCATAAAAAAGAAATGCTCCTAAAAGAATCGAATTTAGCCATTCAAAATTTTAAATATGCCGATCCTGAAATCGAAAGATTTTTTGAAAGAGCTTACGGCTGGGCGATTTTCCCAACTGTCGGCAAAGCTGCTTTTGGCATTGGCGGCGCTTACGGCGAAGGCCTTGTTTACGAAAAAAAAGAAACTATCGGCCACGCATCATTAACACAACTTAGTTTTGGGTTTCAAGCTGGCGGGCAAGGCTACAGCGAAATTATCTTTTTTAAAGATAGTGACACCCTTAGCCAATTTAAACAAGGTAATTTCAAGCTTGGGGCAACTGCCTCAGCTGCCATTGTAACGCTTGGCGCATCCATGGATGCAGATTTTAACGAGGGCCTCGCGATTTTTACTCTTGTTAAAGGCGGACTAATGGTCGAGGCGTCTGCAGCCGGGCAAAAATTTAAATACTGGAATTATTAATTCTTAAAATGGAAACACTTAAAACTTTTTATGATTTAATGTTTCAAACAAGAGACGCGCGACGCCTTCTTGTTTTAGATTGCCTTGAAAACAAAACGCTCGAACACAAGGACATCTTACCTCTAAAACAAGCTCTTGCTACACTCGAAGCAACTCCAAAGAAAGAAAATCAATATATTCTAAAGCTGGAAGGTGAGAAAACAATCGCCCTTGACTTATCTTATGAAATTGATGAATTAAAAAAGGATCTTCTTTTTTTAGAAAAAGGCGAAGATGCGCTCTTAAAATTTCTAGAAAACATTCATGCCGATTTTGAGACACAAATTAAAAGCGTCGTGTCTGCGCTTAGCGCAAAGAAATTTCATACGCTCATTACCGATCGTGATGGCACTGTAAACAATTATTGCGGTCGCTATGCTTCTTCGATTCAATCCGTTTATAATGCAGTCTTTTTAACGCGCTTTGCTAAAAAACTAGACAATGCCGTTATTTTAACCTCCGCCCCTCTTAGAAGTATCGGACTTGTTGATATCAGCGTTGTCCCACAAGGTGCTTTTATCCATGCTGCCTCAAAAGGGCGAGAATACATCAATAAAAAAAACAAGCGCTGCCACTTTCCGATAAAGGAAGAAAAACAAAAAAAACTCGATGAATTTAACGCCGAGCTTTCTTCTCTTGTTAAAAATCCGCAATATGCAAAGTTTGCTTTAATAGGATCAGGCCTGCAGTTTAAATTTGGCCAAACGACCATCGCCCGACAAGACATTACAAAATCTATTCCCAAAGACGAATCCTTAAGATTTTTAAAGCTTGTTGAAAATTTGGTTAGCCGTATAGGTAACCAAAAACAATTTTTCCGTATCGAAGACACGGGTAAAGATGTTGAAATTATTCTAACTGTTGAGAACGTTCAGTCAGGTCTAGATCCGAAAGATTTTGATAAAGGAGATGGCGTCGCTTTTCTCGAGAAACATGCTTCCCTCCATATGGCAAAAGGTGGGAATTTAATCTGCGGAGATACTCCGTCAGATATCCCGATGATCCCGGCTGCCCTCCACTATTCAAATGACACAACCGCTATCTTTGTTTCAAATGGAAACGAGGAATTCGAGCAAAAAGTCAAAAGGCTTTATCCAAACACGATTGTTGTCAGCACACCCGACATTCTTGTCACGGCTTTAAACGCTCTTGCCCGCGATTAAAGCTAATTTCTTTTTTTTAGGCCAGCTCTTAATTTGCGCCTCGCGTTTCATGGCTTCAACCCGTCCGTCTAATTTCTCTGAATATAGTAACTTTTCAAAACCAAAAACTTTTGTAAAACGCGCGCCCTTACCATTTTTGTGAGCGGCCATGCGCTTTTCAATATCATTAGTAATCCCGGTATAAAGCGTCTTTTTTTGAGATTCCAAAATATAAACATACCACGCGCCAACCGTAGGTGTATTGATCCGACGGATTTTAAACTTTCGGTCGGCCCACAGGCCAATAATTTCTTTAACAGGAAAATTCCACTTCTTAATTTCTTCAATAGCTTTTAAAGTCTGTTTCTTTTGTTCATCTCGGCCTGTGGGATTGCGCACACAATTAAAATGGCCGACAACAGCAACAGCTTGGGATTTATGCCTAAAAACAGATATTTCCACGCGCCTTTTGATGGATAAAACACCTGCCTTTTCTTTGCCCTCGGCCAACATTTTATTGGGACCCGCCTCAGTTATCATGTCGATAAAGGCACAGCCATATTTATTCTTTAAATACTTAACAACAGGTTCCTGTGTGCGCCCATCCATGCAGTTGATCGCTGTTACAAATTTCTTGCTCATTCTTAAAATACTCCCTTTCAAGAATTAAACATTGTCCTATCTGCCTAAAGAAAAATGTGACGAAAAAAACTCTTAGCGCTTCTTTTCTGCATCCAGCCTTAAAAATAACAGCCCTTTCCCAAGGTAAGGGCCAAACATAGAGTCAAAATGCACATTCCTTTTCACGCTAAGATTATCTTGATATTTCTCTTCCATCGCAGAAAAAATCTTTTCAAGCTTTTCTCTCTCCTGAGGGGATAATTTTCCTGTCGAAGGGCCCTGCATTTTATCTAAATAAAAACGGCTCCTAGCAACCTGAATTTGAGCAATAAACTCATCTTCCTTTGCTTGGTTAGCCGCTATGGCAAGATACCGGCTAAACGTGTTATTAGAATTCGTAGCCCCTATTCGGCTAACAAGCTTGCGATAATAATCTAATGTTTGGGGCATAACTTTTAAGGCTTGTTGAAAATTTAAAATAGCCTTCTCGTATTCTTTGCGATCAAAGAAAATCATTCCCCTGTCAAAAAGATAAGAATAGATATAAGGGTTTGCTTGAATAGCTTTATCGTAAAATTTAATTGCCTTTGAAAGATTGTTAAGTTGAACATAGCAGTACCCTGTGTTCCCATACGCATAATCTTGTCCGGGGAGCATATGCAAAAATTCTTTGTAATAATTAATAGCCCGTACAAAATCAAAACTGCGCATCTCTTGCCCCTCGGAGAGCCTTTCAACCAGTTCCCCTTCAAAATGCTGCTGGTTCCCCAGCCTAGCTAACTCAACCTGAAAAGGCTGCCTTTGCGCCAACTGAAAGAAAATAAAACCCACAACAAAATACAACCACAAGTATCGTGTAAAGGCTACCCGAAAGTATTTTATCCAAGAAAATTTTTTCATAACTTTTGCCTGCTACGATTAAAATATTTTAAATCCTTTATAAATAAAAAAATCACCCACAAAAACATTCCGTTAAAAATACAAAGGATCAGCACATATATTTCTGCACCGCCTAAAGGAGAATAAACAAGTCGCATAACATTCTTGCCCGCAGGCAAAACAATTCCCTTAAAAGCAATATTAGCCCTATATATCTTCGTAGGGTTACCATTAAAAAACAATTTCCAATCCTTATGATAGCTGTCGTTATAGACTAAAAACTTTTTTGTATCAAAATTTGTTTCTAAGACAATTGAATTTGTGTCAAAGTGGGTTACCGAAAGTTCTTGCGACGGGCCCTTAACGATCTTAGCCTTTTGAGAGACCTTTGATGATCCTTGAAGAAAATTAAGATCATCATCAAAGTCCTCTTGGGCAACAAGCGCCAAGTTTAAATCCTCCTGAAAAACTTTTTTCACAAGATCAAGGTCTTCTTCTTTCTTGCCAGAGAGCGCTCGCCCTTTATCATAAATATAAAATTTATACTTTACATATTCTTCAACTGTTTCCTTTGGCAAATTTTCAAAAAGATAAGCCGTCCACCAACAGGGAAAATGAGAATTTCCTACATAGCTGATGAAGTCGCGCATCTGGAGAAGATGCCGAATGTGACTCCTGCTGTTAACAATTCCCTCATAGTCAGGGCGGACATAGCGAAATAAAAAACCATCTGAAGGCGGGAAAATATAATCGATCGCATAGCTCTTATCGTTAAAAGGATCACCGCGATAATGCCACATCCCTTGAAGAGGCTGAATCGAAACACACACAAAAAGAATCAAAAGCGATAACCATCGATAAATCTTGTTTTTAAAGAAGAACTCAGAACAAAAATATATAAAACTTAAGAAAATTGTAATATAAAAAGAGGCGATTGTGTTCTTTTGCCAAAAAAGAAATGCTAAAACAGCTAAATGCGCCGCAAACAGAACCCAAAAAATTCCCCTCTGGCTTAAAACAAATTGCTCTTTGATAATCGTGCGCCACTGCAACGTCGTAAAGAGGACAAAAATACCTACAAAGGCCGGCCAAAAAGACGAAAACGAATGAATAACTTTAAACATAGGAAGAACTTTGTAAAAAACCGCGTACATCTTTCCTGGAGGGCCTAAAAGAAGAAAATATAAAAGAATGAGCATCAAAAGCAAGGTAAAAGACTTCCGGGTAATACGGTTGAAAGCGCCTAACAAAAAAATAATAACAACAAAAAATGGAATAAGAATATAATCGCTCCACCAACCACGAAAATACAAATTATTGGAGAAATGCTGACTTAAGAAACTTTTGGAATCAAACGAATCCGAAAGAAGCTCGTCTGGGTTCATCTCTCCTCCTTTTTTTGAAAGGGCATCTTCACCCTGTGGATGGCGGTCGTGAAAAACAACCTCCTTGTTCTTGGACATGGCAAAAGCCCGCCAAACAGGCACCAGAGTTACACCTAAGAGTGAAAAACAAACAAAAATTAAAATAAAATTTTTCTTAGAAAAGGTAACCATAGAGGCGACAGAATTTACAGCAAACTTAAAGTCGCACACAAAGGTTGTAAAAATAACAAAAAAGAAGACCATTAACCAATACGGAGGGAAATAGGACGAGGCAATGACCATTAAACAAAAAATAAGCCCAACAAAAAATTTTGGTTTTTGCGTCTCACAAAGACGAAGCCAGCAATAAAAGAACCAAACCATTGGAACATAAATAATTGATATCGTTGCAAAATTCTCAAAAACACATTGCATCGCAAAAAACATCATCAAAAAAGATAAATATGCACCAAGGTTATCTTTTAAAAAAGCCTTCGCAAAAGAATAAAAACCCATCATCCCAAAAAAGAAAAAGATAACATTGGTATAGAGATAAGAAAAATAATACGAAATGCCTATTTTATGAAGGATAAAAACAAGCCACCAGATAGGATTAAAGATGCCAAAAAAGTTATTCCCGACAAGGTCTGGAACTCCCCACACCACAAAAGGGTTCCACAAGGGGAAGTCCCCCCTAATGATGTTTTTAATAAAATAGGTAACCAGCCCATAAATAATATGGCCGTCTCCGACAACAGAACTCTCCCCTGTCAAAAAACCACCAAAAATAAAAACCCAAATCCCAAAAGGAATAAAAAACTTAAAAATTCTTCCTATCGCCTTTAAGGCAGCAGATTGATTGTAATCCTCAAAGATTCTTTTTAACATAGATGTCATTTAGTAAAATAAAAACTGTTTTCAGTGTCCTCAAAAAACTGCGCGGACGCAAAGCCTTAGTCTTTCCCTCTCGACGGCCGATATCAATGAAAGGAATTTCCTTATAAGTGCATCTGGATTTTAAAAACCGGATGTTATAGCTAGCAATCGCTGCAAGCCCATTTGACCGCACATGAAGGCTTTGCATATGTTTGGTTTTACAAATAAAAGGTCCCGTGTAACCTTTAAGGCGAAGGCCAAACACAACATTCATACAAACCGTAAAAATCTTTGAAATAAATTTACGCAACCGGCCTTGCTTATTATGATTTGCCTTGTAAGAAATAATCAAATCTACAGAGCCTATCTCTTTAACGGCATCGCGCCAAGACTCCCAAGCAAGATCATTATCGCCCGGGAAAAAAGTGGTATACGTTTTTTCTGCTATAGCGGCGCCCTTGCGAAGGCAGCCCCCAAGCCCGCTGTTGATTTCATTGGCCACAACTTTTATTCTTAAATTCTCATGCGCCTTCTCTTGTGCAATGGCTTGAGTGTTGTCTTCGCTAGCATCATTGATGACAATAATCTCATAATCCTCAACAAGCCCATCGATTGCGTTCACAACGCTTTCGATAGCTGCCCGGATATTGCCCTCTTCGTTAAAAGCCGGAATAATAATCGTGAGGTCTTTTGTCATTTTACTATATAAAATTAATATGTTCAGGGGGATTTTTAATGTCCCACAAGAATTTATTGATGTAGTCCTGACGGCATCCTACTGTGCAGTCACAATGAACATCAATGTTTTCAGCAATGTCCTTGTGAACTTTCCAATATTTTGCACTCTGGACAATACCATAATAAGACTTTTTATGAATGTCGCCCATGCAAAAACGTTCTTTTCCGAAAAAAGGGCCGCACGGATAAACTTTTCCATTGCCGCTGACCTGGCCTAAAAATGGCGTGCCATAGCAAATGTCATACTTGCGAAAACCATTTTTATAAAGCTGTGTTTCCTCGTTAATGTTAATTTTGCTCCACTTTACCCGCACGAGATAAGAATCATTGCTGTATTTTTCTGCTTTTTTAAGAATGCCTTGAGCCTTTTTGTATGCCGCATGATCAACGCCAATCTCGCCATACTCAGTGTCTGAACATTGTTTAATCTGAAAATAGTCGACCCCGAGCTTTACTCCAAGCTTTGCTAATTTAAGAACCTGATCAAAATTCTCAGGCAACAAAATCATCTGGATTCCCAGCGTGCATTTATAATTATTTTCTTTCTTAATTTTAGCAAAATTTCTTATTTTATCGATAAGCACATCAAAGCTTTTCTCACTCACTTGATGAATCCTCGCAAAACCTTTTTTGTCTCCAGCGCTTAAATTAAAACGAATAAACGTCGCATTTTTCAAAAGATCATGAGCCCGGTCCATTCTCAAAAGAAGACCATTCGTAGCAATGCCAACATCAATATTTCTTTTTTTAGCGCGCACCACAGCATCATACATCGCTGGGTTTAGGGTAGGCTCGCCGTCTCCGATAAAAGCAATGCTCCGCACTTTCAGTCGTCCGCAATCATCAATAAACCGCATCAAAGCATCTCTTTTGATAAGCGCCCCTTTAACCATTCCTTGCGCAACGCCCATGCAATAAACGCACCCCATGTTACAAAATTTTGTAAGCCCCATATCAATATGGATAGGAGCAATCCGCTTGTTCCTTTGCCAGTCAAGAACACGATCCAAATGATGCAAAAGCTTATGTCCATCTAACCGAAAACGCTCACTTTTGTTTTTAAAAGTATGTCCAGTATATTGATTAGGCTTCTTTTTACCTAAAGAAATTTTTTGAGACTTATCGGGACTCTTTCCCAGAAGAGACCGGTCGACCACTTCTTTTCCTGTTCGAAGCGCATGCCCTCCATGTAAAGTCGTCTTCAAGCTTTTTACAACTTGAATCTTTTGCGATGTTACCGTCTTTTTCTTGCTTGTTCTTTTTTTCATAGCGCTACACTCTTAAATAGCCGGGTTCTCGGCTTTTCATCCATTGCTTTACCATCTTAGAAAAATTGGGCTTGCCCTTATAGGGATCATAAACCTTTAGCCCCACGATCTTCATCAAAGCCTTATCATCTTTTCCACAGCAATGAGATATCCCCAAGAATCGAAAATAATTATCAACACCTGTTGCAATAAATTTAACATTTAAATTCTGATTAACAACATCATTGCGTATCTGCTCTAAAGCACGAAAGGCTAAAAAATTTACAATCGAATAAACAACCGGAATCAGTCCTGACGCGGCCATCCCGGAGGCAATCCCCACAGTCGCCTGCTCCATCATCCCAAAATTAAAAATACGCTCTGGAAATTCTTTTTTAAAATCATCAACAACGCCAAAGCCCATATCGCAAACCAAAAGGACAATACGGCTATCTTTTCTTGCCCAAGCCAACAGTTCACGTCCTATTGCTTTTCTATAATCTTTATCCTTCACAACAATTTCCCATTTCTAATTCTTTTTGAGTAGGAACACGAAAATGAAATTTAGGAACATTTTCCATACACTTAAGCCCATGCCCTTTTATTGTTTTTGAAATAAGTACGCGAGGTGTTTTTGCCTTACCCATATTTTTACGCCATTGTTTAAAAATAGAAGTCATTTCACTTAAGCTATGCCCGCTGCATGTCTTAACCTCAAGCCCAAACCCTTTTATTTTCTGCTGTAAATCATTCTTTCTTCCTTTAAGAGTCAAAACATTTTCTAAGAAATCCATAGCCTGCAGACGGTTATGATCAACAATAATTGTTAAATTTGTCAGGCCGAATTTAGCTGCCGCCTGAATCGCCTCCCAGTTGCTCCCTTCCTGCATCTCTCCATCTCCGACAATGCAGTAAACATGATATTTCTTTTTCTGCAGCTTAGCCCCAAAAGCGATTCCCACCGCTTGAGGAAGCCCATGTCCCAAAGAGCCGCAACTCATCTCAAGCCCACGCGAAAGATCGCGCTCAACGCAGCCAGTCAAAGAACTTTTTTTATAAAAAGATTTCCATTCTTTTTGAGAAATATACCCAAAATCAGAAAGAATCGCATAAAGCCCATAACACCCATGGGCTTTTGAAAAAACCAGTCGGTCGCGCCCTTCCCATGTCGGATCAGAGCTCAAGCTCATGACCTGATAATAAAGCGCAACAAGAATATCCACGCAAGATAAAGATGGCGCAATATGCCCTGCTTTATTCTGAATACAAACTCGCAAAAGATCCCGGCGAACAAAATCAGCCTTTTTCTTCGCTGCTTGAACAGATAACTTCTTTAATCTTTCATTTTTTATCTTTATTCCCATCACGTGCCTTAAGTATTTAAAAAAATATTTAAAACTTAAATAAAATTTACATGTGCAGACGAATTTTTTAAATCCCACAAATATCGGTTAACCTCATCCATGCGGCAATTCACACGGCAGCAAGAAACATCCATTTCTGATTGCACCCACTCAAGAGACTTTTTCCTTTTATCACTTTTCCAAATCTTTTCAAATGCCTCTTCATAAATGTTCCCATAATGAAACTTTTCATCACCCAAATAAACACTACACCCCCAGACGTTACCGCCTGCATCAAGATAAGACCAAAACGGCAAAGCCAAACAATGCTTATAATCACGCGCTGCCTCATCCCATTTTTTCATTGCCTTCAGACGAAAAATAACAGAAAAAGACTCTGAATTAAATTGTTGTAACTCATCGCTCAATTTTTCATATTCTTGATACTTGATGTCTTTGTACTCTTTCGTAATGCTTTGAGGATGCTGAGAATACGGCTTAACAACAAAATAATCCATTCCAATTTCTCTTGCTAATTTAGCTAGAGAAATCGCTTCTTGCGCATTCTCCGGTAAAAGAACCATCTGCATGCCAAGGGTACAATCATATTTTTTGTTTTTACGAATCTCAGCAGCATTACACGCATTCTCAATAACTTTATCAAAATCTTCCTGAGGACATCGATGAATCTTTGCATATGTTTGCGCCGTTGCCCCATCGATGCCTATTTTAATCCATTTCAAAGAAAAAAGTAGATTTTCTACTTTTTCTTTCTTTAGCAAGACCCCATTTGTTGTTATCGCCGCATCAATACCACAGTTCTTTGTATGCTTAATAATTTCAACAATATCCTTATGAAGAAGAGGTTCCCCTTCACCAGCGTACATAATACTCTTAAGACCCAACTGACCCAACTCTGCTAAACGCTCCATCAAAATATCTTTATCAAGAAAACGCGGTTGATACTTCATGAAGTCAAGCCCGCAATAAATACAACGATGATTGCACGCGCCCGTAGGGCTTATTTCCATATAAATAGGAGAAATATTCTCACCTTTAAGCCAATCATTGACTCTAGGAATGTGGTACATAAGCTTATGAGAATCTATTTTGTACTTATCCATTTTTTCCTTATTTTATTAATAAGACTACCACAAGACTCAGCATAACAATTTTCCAAATTTACCTACGCCCCTCCAAATTTCGAACCTTCGTAGCCACCTCTAAAGGAGAAATTTCTTCCATGCAAAACTTCTTATTCTTACAAATTGGCAAATAGCACGGTCGATAACAGCATCTCAGTCTTGACGGCAAAATAGAAATATTTGGTATCCCCCTCATGCGCTTGTGATTTGTAGGACCAAACAAAGTAAGCACTTTCTTCCCAAGCGCCTGGGCAATAAGCTGGCCTAAAGAATCAGAAGTAACAATCATATTGCAACTATCAATCCAGTTAATATACTGACGAATATTTTTATGTCCCTTTTGCCAACTAACCGTAAAATCAGACCTTAAAGACTTCTCGAGGCTTTTCCATTTCTTCAAAGGCCAGCCCTTAGTCGGCCACTTTGTTCCAACTGAATAATTAAATCCGATATCATAAATGGGCTTCCTTTTTCCCTTTCGGGTCAAAATCATTCCTTGTCCATTCCACTTTTTTCCAACAGCTTGATAAAGAAGCTCAGCGGTGTTGCAATTAATAAATCGATGATTTTCTTGGCCGGCAAGAAGATAGCGGGTGGCCTGTCGACAAGTTGCGATATCATGTATCTTTTCGTTAAAATAAAATCCAAATTTCTTTTTTGCCTTAACTTGCTTTAAAAATGCACAAATACCAATATCTTTTTCTAAATTAATAAAAATGTCGTAATGACTGCACGTAATCTTACGAAACGTCTGGCTTCCAAAGATAAGAAGCTTATGAATGAAGGGATTGTCTTTGAAAAGCCCCTTAGCCGCAGAAGATGTGACCCACGTGACATGGTCATTTTTATAAAGATGTAGCAGGGTCGTACAAAAAAGGACATCTCCTAAGCTTACTGTTGTGGAGATACCACGGTCTAAGAATTCAGAAAATCCCGTTTTGATAATAAGTATTTTTCTTTTCTTCTTCATGTTATTCAAACAAAATATCGGTTGAACAAAAGCCATCCTGCTGAAGATGGTTAGTTTTTACTTTTATGTCACATGGGCTGCAAGTCCCATAACGAGAACAATCCCTATGCACGTACTCGATTTTTAAACTTGGGTCTAAAAGATTACCAATGGCCACTTCTTTTCTATTGGAATAAAGGTCTGCATGACATCGGTAAACAGTCCCATCAGGTGCAATAGGCAAGACCATATTGCGACATTTAACTTTTTTTCCTGTCGCCTTGCCTATGCAAGCATCAGAATATTTATAGTGGCCATAAATTTTACCATCCCATTCGCCTAGAAATGTCTTTGTGCGAAACTCAACACCTTTTTCTTTGGCGTATTCTCTTATTTCTTCGACGAGATTGGGATAAGCCGGATGTTCAATGTGAAAAAGCCCAATACTTAAAATTTTCTGAAATTCTGCAATACGGTCAATTAGCTGTCGGTAATCATTCTGTCCATGATGATAACTTACGCGAATTGTAGGATACGGCGCATCACGTTTATTCCAATCAAGCGTTTTTAGTGATTGGAAATGTTTTGGCGTAAGGTTTGGTGGTAAGGCTGTAAGGATATCGACCTTGTGTTGAATGTTCTCCAGAAGATCCCAAATACCTTTATATAAAAAAGGCTCTCCTCCTTGAAATGTCAGAGGAACGCCGTTAGGAAGTTTTAGCCGATTGAGCGCCGCAATCCATTGCGAAGAACCCACTTCTTCACCCTGCTTTATATTAATATATTTATTATTATAATTTGTTATACAGTATTCGCAAGAAAGAAAACACCGATTTGTTAGGTAGACTCCAATGTAGTCTGTGTCTACAGGAAGGTCGACTTGAGGCAAAATTACGCTTGAAAGGTTCTTTTCTTCAGCCATTGTTTTGATTTTGAGTATCCCTCATTATACAAAAAACCCAAATCTTTTCAACAAATATCACCTTCCGTAACAAATCCAAGCATCCTTGGCGCAAGGACTGAATTTATGAAAAATATTATTATTTCGATAAAAATCTCTTATGATATATAATAATGCTTAATTAAATTCCTCTTTAAAAAATAAAGAAATAATGAATCCGTCACAAAAACAAAAAATATTCTATTTCGCGATTATTCTTATCGTTAATTTGATTATTTTCCTTCCTTCGTTCTCTCAAATCGCGCGGCACGACCATCTTCACTATATTGCTAACCGGACAGGGGAAGAAAGCTGGTTTTCTTTGGCCGTGCAAAACTCCTTAACATATAATAGAAAACACTACGCCTTCGCCGAACGCGACCCCCTCTTGTTTCGTCCGCTTTTTTACTTTGTCTTGGGAACAGAGCTATCTTTGTTTGAATACGATTTCCGTCTCTGGCAAATCACTGGATTTCTCATGCACATGCTTGTCGCGTGGTCCTTGCTAAGCCTCCTGTTTCGAATTCGCTCAGGCCCGTTGGCTGGAATGTGGACCTTACTTTTTACAGTCATGTACGGAAATGTCGAGATGGTTATCTGGCACAATATCAGCAGTTACATGATTTACGTTAGCTGCATCCTCACATGCTTTTATATTTTTTATGATGTCGATGAGACCCGTACAATAACTACGCACAAATCCTGGCTTTTATTTCTACTATTTTTTATCAGCTGTTTTATTTATGAAGTCGGATTTTTAATGTCCTTTCTCTTTTTCGCGGCTTCCTATTTTATTACAACCACTCCACAACAAAAAAAATCCTTTGCCACTAAGTATTGGCGCTTCATGATTTTTTTTCCGGGGCTCTTCTATCTTTTGCTAAACCTTGTCGTGTTCTTCTCGAAAACTCAAGGCCTGGCAGAAACAAAACACATTGCCCATGCCTCCTTTTTCCAAATATTTAAAGCAATCGGCATGAGCATTTACTGGTGGCTTTCAACAGGGCTTTTCCCTTGGCTCTTAAAGCCTGCCTTAGGCGAGAGAGTTATTTTTTATTACAATGGAGCTTTTTTAAACCCAAGATCTATTTTTCTCATTAATCATCCCACAGCAGCCTTAGGATTAATATCTCTTTTCGGCGCGGCCACATGCTTCTTTATTCTACTTAAAAAAGGATTAACAAAAAAATTTATTAAACAGAGGCTTCCGTTTCTCATATTAGTTCTAAGCGCTTGGGCTGTTCACCTTGTTGTCATTGTTGTTGGCCGTAGAATTTGGGCTGATCAACCGGCCCTTGCCAACAACAGTTACTACAACTATTTCTTCTGGTTTTATCTGATTGTCGCCTCTTATAGCCTTATTAATTTTAAAAAAAATGCTTGCTTCCATAAATTCTTAAATTCAAAAAATTTTTTGCTGGCCTTCTGCTTCTTGCTCATGTTTGTGAATGCGTCAAAAATCCTCACGCTAAACCGCCGTTATCAAAATGTTTTTCAAAAACGCTTATTAGTTTTAAATAAAGCCAGAAACCTTATCAAAACCCATCGCACCGAGGAAGGCTTTACCTTTATCATTGATAAAAACTCTATAACCCCCATGCCGTTCTTGGAAAAAGAACCGCCCGTCCCAGGCGAACAACCCTATGCTTATACGCAAATGATTTATCCAATGTTTTTTCAAAAAGAAAATCCTCGCTATATTATTTCTTTGACGCCGGAACAAATTCAGCAAGCTAACTTATCTTCCCTAGAAGCACGGGTTGAGAACTTTATCGAGCCTCCAGTCTTGCGATGGGGTCAATCAGACTTAGATTCTTTTCTCCTGCTTGTTAACGCTTATATCGAAACCGGCGAAAAGGACAAGGCGCTTAGTCTTGTAAATAAAATTCTCAAATTCCACACCAACGATCACCAATTGGTAGAATTTGCTCTAACAATAAAAGAAAAAATAATTAAGCCAAGAAACTAAGATTGTATTCTTTTAAGAAACGCTAAAATAAAACTCATGAAATTTGCCGCTATTGTTAAAGACCAAATTCAAACAGACCGTTTTGTCATCCCCTATCGTATCTATGACAAAAATGGTCCTGATATTATCTGTCTTAATGGTGTGTTCAGCAGTCCATGGCTATGTGGCAGAGCTTTATCCGGCGATTTTCAGCTCACTACAGAATTGTCCTTTTTGATTTTCCGGGCCAAGGAAAAGGACGCGTCTTGTCCGGATCTTCTTCAGTATCGTTAGATGAAGAGGTTGAGATTCTTCATGAGGTTGCCAAGATTACCAAAGTCAAAGACACCTTCCTTTGCTCAGCTTCATGGGGCGGAGTCGTGGCTTTGGCGTTTGCGACAAAGTATCCTCATCTCATCAAGCGCCTTGTTTTAAGAAGCCTAGGCACAAAGCCCAATAAACGCATGGTTGAGACAATTAAATCCGGGACAAAAATCGATTCGGACAACCGTGAACAAATCGCCAAGACTTTAATTAATAGTTTTGGGGAAAATCTTCCTAGCCCAGTCAAGAGACGAATTGCCAGTCAGTTTATGGCAATGACCCCTGAACGCCTATCTGCTTTTTACGAACACGGTCTTTTGGTTATCGCTGCAAGAAATTTGCGGGACGTGGTAAATTTTAAAGAAATCCATACAGAAACGGTTTTACTAGCTGGAGAAAACGACACTATCATCGACTTAGACGATGTCAAATATCTTGCCACTCAGCTACCTAATTGCAGCATTAAAATTATTAAAAATATCGGTCATTTTATGCATTTAGAAAGTGATGATGTTTTAGAAATTTATAACGAGGTTTTGTCACAATAACAATATCTTTCTAAAAACTTATTTTTATTAAAGAAAAGAGCCCGTTTCTCGAGAAAGGAGAAACGGGCTCTTTAAAATTTCTAAAAACTTAGACTACTTCTTCAAATTCAATACACGAACCTTGACAACACCCTTAATCCCATAAAGGGCTTTGATAATCTTTTCCGTTGGCTCGCTTGAGACATCAATCACATTGCAGGCGTAATCGCCTTTGCTTTTATTAAGCATTTCTGCGATATTAATATTAGCCTTAGCCAAAATCGAAGAAAACTGTCCGATTATATTGGGAACATTTTTATTCATAATCACAAGACGAAAATCAGAGCTTTGGTCTAGCTTGCAATTTGGATAATTAACAGAATTCTTAATTTTTCCAGTCTCAATAAAATCCCTTAATTGCTTAGCAATCATAGACGCACAATTGCCTTCGGCTTCTGCCGTCGAGGCTCCAAGATGCGGAATTGCAATAACATTATGCATGTTTAAAAGTTCATCATCCGGAAAATCTGTAACATAACGCGCAACGATGCCTTGCTCAATAGCTACTTTTAAGTCATCATTGTTAACAATTCCACCGCGTGAAAAATTCAGAATTTTTGCTCCTTTTTTCATGCGTGCAAACTTTTCCGCATCAATCATTCCGCGAGTTGCATCGGTTAGTGGTGCATGCAAAGAAATATAATCACTATTAGCAATTAAGGCATCAATGCCTTCAGCACGCTGCACTTCTCTGGATAAACCCCAAGCCGATTCAACAGAAATAAACGGATCATATCCAATAACTTCCATTCCTAAGTCCAATGCACTGTTAGCAACCATCACGCCAATTTTTCCAAGGCCGACAACGCCCAATGTTTTTCCGGCAATTTCGCCTCCGGCAAAATTCTTTTTGTTTTCTTCAACTAAAGCCGGTACATCAGCGCCTTTCCCTTTTAAAGTCTGCGCGAACGCGATACCGGCGGCAATATCTCGAGACGCTAAGAGTAAACTCGCGATCGCTAATTCTTTAACAGCATTCGCATTGGCCCCAGGCGTATTAAAAACAACAACACCTTTTTCAGAGCATTTTTCAATTGGAATGTTATTGACTCCGGCACCGGCACGACCAACGGCCAATAAAGATGCAGGAAGTTCCATATCGTGCATTTTAAAGCTACGCAAAATAATCACATCCGGCTGCGTAATTTCAGTTCCAATTTCATATTGGTCTAGCGGAAATGCCGCTAGGCCGTCTTTTGCAATTTTGTTAAGTGTTTTAATTTTATACATAATGATGGTCTCCAATTAAAAGATTTTAAATGTTTTATCCGTTTTCTTTTTTAAATGAGCCCCGCCCTGGCGGGGCGAATTTACCCCAGGAGCGCTTCTTGAGCGACGCGGGGCCTCCTTTTAAATGTTTTCTTTCTCAAACTCCTGCATAAAAGCCACCAAGGCCTGAACACCCTCAAGAGGCATCGCATTATAAATGCTCGCGCGCATTCCTCCAACGGTGCGATGGCCCTTAAGAGTCTTTAACCCTTTTTCGGCAGCTTCTGCAATAAACTTTTTATCAAGCTCTTCATTGCCCGTTACAAAAGGAACATTCATCAGAGACCGGCTTAGTCTTTCAATCGGACTTTTGAAAAGCTTTGAATTGTCTAAATAATCATAAAGAATTTTAGCCTTATCTTGATTTACTTTTTGCATAACCGCTAACCCACCTTTTTCTTTAATCCATTGAAAGACCAATCCTGCAATATAAATAGAGTAACAAGGCGGCGTATTAGCCATAGATCCATTTTTAGCTTGAACTTGATAATCCAAGAGTATCGGAATATTTTTAACGGCATTGCCGATGAGATCCTCTCTGATAATCACAATCGTTAAGCCTGCTGGTCCAATATTTTTTTGTGCCCCTGCAAAAATCATACCAAACTTTGTAACATCAATCGGCTCAGACAAAATATTCGAAGACATATCAGCGATTAATGGCACATTGCCGGTATCCGGAATCTGTGGATAAACAGTCCCATAGATCGTATTATTGGTGACAATATAAAAATAATCTGCATCCTTTGTAAATGTTGCCGGGTCTAACTCAGGAATGCGAGTAAATTTATCACCCTCCGAAGATGCAACAACATTAACCTCGCCGTGCTTTTTAGCCTCAGCAATGGCCTTTTTAGTCCACTGCCCGGTATGCACGTAATCTGCTTTTTTATTCTTAGTCATCAAGTTCATTGGCACAGCGGCAAACTGCATCGAGGCCCCACCCTGTAAAAATAACACCTTATAATTCTCAGGGATTTTCATAATTGCCCTTAACGTTGCCTCAGCCTCATCAATGATGCCCTGGAACTCTTTGCCTCGATGAGACATTTCCATAACAGACATGCCGCACCCTTTATAGTCTGTCATTTCACCGGCAGCTTTTTTTAAGACTTCTTCGGGTAATGTTGCCGGTCCTGCACTAAAATTGTATACTCGTGTCATAATTTTATCCCCCTTAATGAGCCCGCCTTAGCGGAGCGATTTTATCCCAGGAACGCTTTTAAGCGACGCGGGACTTCCTTAGTTTGTTAGTAATAAACCTCGCGGCAATAAACCGCAAAGCACTTGTAAAATCCATATCTAGGTAAATAATCTCCTTAGGAACTACTATTTTTTCCGGGGAAAAGTTTAAGATGCCGCTGACCCCTGCCTTAATGAGCTCATCAGCCACTTCTTGAGCGTTGTTAGCGGGCACCGTGATAATGCCAAGCTCAATAGACTTCTGTGCAATAATATTTTCCATCTCGCTGATAGCAAAAACATCAATATGTGTTTTAATGCGCTCCAACTTGTTTATGCTATTATCAAATCCCGCAACGATTTCAAATCCGTCTTGTTTAAATCTCTCATAATCCAAGAGAGCTGTTCCAAGTCTGCCCAACCCTACGATGCAGGCCTTACGTTTTTTATCAAGCTTGAGTGTCTGACCTAATTCCTTTTTCAAAGAGACAACTGAATAGCCTTTTCGCGTGTAGCCGGTTACTCCCAGAAGGCTAATATCTTTGCGAATGGTATCATTAGTGGTACCGATAGCTTGTGCTAAATCTTTTGATGAAACAAAATCCACTTGTCTTTCCTCAAGGCTTTCGAGGCATCCGAAAATCCGGCAAACACGATCAATTGTATTGTTCGGTAAATCCATTTAATCCTCCGAAATATTTAGTGAATTATTTCACTAATATAGCATTGAATGCTCATTTGTCAAGAGGATATTTTAGATATTTTTTATTAATTTTGTTAACTACTGGATGGCATACACTTAAGATATTTTTATTTCTCTTGTATCTGTGAAATAAATCACGGATATATACAATAATCTACTTATGGATAAACTGCATAATATGAATTGTAACAATGCAAGACCCCAGAGCCATACGAAAACAACGGGCTAATTGATTCTTGATAGCGCTCTCTTGATGGCTAACTATATCGAAAATAGCTTCCAAACAGAGAAAAGACCCTGCCGCCAAGGAAACAATATCAATTACAACGGGGTCTAAATAACTGCAAGAATCAAACACAGAACTCGCCGCTCGCTGAATGCTGTACGCTAAGTAAGAAAAGCCAGCTGAAAAGGCAAAGGCAACGCACAAAGTTTTCTTAAGTTGGGTCATTTTTCTAAAATTTGAAATAGTTTTAAATTTATTTTCTTATGCTACGCTGTGTGGTCTTAGAAATTCCTATGCCGATGCGAAGAGTTCTACCAAAGCTTTTGGTAACCCGCCGCTTGAAGACGAATCCCTTTATTTAAATTCCATCAAAATCTTTTTTGATAATTTTATTTTAGCACAACAATCAAAGGAATCCTAAATCTTATTATACCTTAGCAGGACGCTTTTTTAACTTTGAAGGATTTTTTATCATTAAAAAAATCATCCATCCACCGAAAACCAAACAAAATCCCATAGATAAAAACCCGCAAGCACGAAAGAAAAAAGCAACTGCACTGTCAAAAGACAATATTCCCATTTGCGTTAACATATAATTCCAATCGTGGCTAACATCCGGTGTTGCGCCCCCAATCGTTACCAGAGGCAACACCATAGCTTGAGCGTCACCGGCGTATGTTGCCACGTTGAAAAAATTAGTAGAAAGCCAGCCAGAACAAAGCACTGTAGCAAAATAATCACTCTGTCTTAAGAAATTAAGAGCAAGAAAAAAAGGCGCCAAAAGTTGCAGCATTGTACCTCCGGAAACTGCTAGAAACCTTCCATCAAAAGAAAAAACTATGTGCCCTAGCTCATGAATCCCTAAATTAAGATTCCCGAAAATACTCTGATAATCCGGGTTGCCTAAATACCGGATCAAAAGATAAGCAAACCATATCAGCAAAGGAAGGCGAAAAAACCCGTTTCTTTCCTCACACCATTCGGTAATATTTTCTTTCATGTCTGATACAAAACTATGTCGTTTGTTCACGATAGGCTTAAAGCTGCTACCATCGGCCTTGCCCTCTTCTATCAAAAGAATGAGCAGTCCCTCTTTTTGTATTTTCTTAATGGCCTCATCCATACTTTGGGCCTCGACGGCTCCGGAGACATCTTCTAATTTACTATTTTTTGCTTTATAGGGAAAAATAGGTGACATTAAAAAATCCCTTTAAAAGGACCGATTTGATTTTTAGTTATTTTTTATGAACATCTTCTTTGGAAACAAGCTTATCGGTCATGCGTAGCCACTCGATAAAAAGTTTTTTATACTGCAGGTCATGAAAAATTTCGTTAAACCTGTTAGTGTCCACCACATTAACCGCAGCGATGTAATCGTTTAGCGTGATGCGCCCGAATGAATAATTTTCCGTCTCATCCTGCAAAATCGACCTCGCCAAATCTATTTTCTCTTTGGCGATATTCAACAATTTCTCTTCGCTTTCCATCTGGACTGATAAATTCTTAATATCCGTATATAGCTGAAAATGTGTTCCTGTGTTAGACAACCTTGTTTTATCTAAATTAATTTTTGAGACCTCGTGCTCGGCGCGGTCTACTTGATCTCCTATCGGCCAATCCAACGAGATGCCGGCATAAACCATACTATCTTCATTCTTAAGGCTTAAGTTTTTTCCTTGCACATTATACCCAAAAAGCAAATTAATAGACGGTAGAAGATCGTCCGCCTCTTTATCAACTTCAAGGAAGCTTTTCTTCTCCAAAAGATTCAAAACTTCATACGTGCGGCTGACCTCTTTAAACTCTTGAAAATCTTTTTCAAAAGAAACAGCCTGTTCAGAATAAAGTCCCGGCGCTTCAGGAACAAGCTCTTTCTGGCCGCTATGACGAATGGCCTTCTCAACAAAGTTAAGTGTCTTTGCATATACCTCTTTAAGCTCAATGAGTTTTTCTTTCTTAGCCAACACCTGCAAATGCACTTTGTTGACGTCAACGGGAAGGGCAATATTATTTTTCTGTCGCTCAAGGATGTTATCAAATAATTTCATGTTTTGCTGATAGGAAGATTCGCCTATTTTTAAGCTCTCATACGCCTCATACCAATCGTAGTATCCGATAATAATCGTTGCCAAATAATCTTCATAGGCCTCGATAATTTGGTATTTAGCTACGTCGACCTCAACTCCGATAATCTTATCTTTTAAGCGGGTCGCCTTGCCAAAGGCATTTTCGGCAATAGGCTGGGCAATACCGATGCCGACTTCGCTGGAATTGCTAGCCGATGAATACGAAGCATTGGTTATATATTGGGCCTCAAGACTTGTGCCGGTAAACGGAAATAATTTCGTTAAAGATAACGTCCCCTCACCTTCTTTTCTCTCCTGACCAAAAATAAAATCATATTGCCCTTTGGCCGCAAGCACTAAATCGCCGGCAGGAAGGTTAATGGCTTTCTGATATTGCAAGGATAGCTCATCAATTAAAATACGCTCAAACTCGGTGTCATTGTGAGCTGCCAATGTAATAAATTCTTCAAGCGGCAGCGTTCTGGTTTCCTGATCCTCTTGTTTTTCAAGGGGCTGAGGCATCTCTCGTTTTTCTTCGGCCATCATGACGCCTGCCCAACACAATGCCATGCCGAGTGCAACTAGGGTAATAAAAATCATTTTTTGTTTCATATCTTTTGTTTTCATTTTTAAATACTCAATTTAAACTTGTGTTCAAAATCTTTCAAAAAAGAATAAATACATGGAATAAGGATAAGCGTAATAAGCGTGCCAAACATCAGCCCCCAAGCCAAAGCCAACATCATCTCGGCCAACATTGCATCATATCCGGCAAACCCATAAGCCGTTGGTAAAATCCCGGCTACCGTCGTCAATGTCGTTAATACAACAGCGCGAAGTCGGGTCTTAGCAATATTGGCAATTTGCCCGCTGGCCTCTTCTTTTCCTCTATCCTTTTTATATTCTCGATCAAGCTTAACCAACATAATAATCGAATCATTGACAACAACCCCCGCGAGGCCCAATGCTCCAATGGCTGCAAAAAACCCAAAGAGCACTTTGCCATGCAACCAAAATGCTAAAATAATACCAATCATACCAAAAGGAATAGAAAGCATAATGATCAAAGGCCTAATCAAAGAATTAAATAATACCGCTAAAACAACATAAATCAGCAAAAGAACCAAAATAATCGCGCTAGCCAGATCGGCTTTGGACTCTCTGGTGCTTTCAACTTCTCCGGTAAAAGATAATGTTGTCATCGGATATTTCTTCAGAATCCCAGGAAAAACCTCTTTTTCAAAATATTGGGCGATCTCTAAAGGCGTTTGTGCATGCTTCTTTTTTAAATCCGCATCAATGGTGGTCGTCCTTTTTAAATCTTCGCGCGTAATTGAGTTTAAGACCGTAGTCTTCTCAACATGAACAACATCCCTTAAAGGGACCAAATAATTCCCTTTATTTTCGACCGGAAGGCTAAGCACTTCTTCAATGTCCCCCTTGGCCGAATCCACAATAGAAAAGCGTGTCTGAATATCCTCGTAGGGGCCAGTAAATTCATAAAGGATATTCCCTTCTAAAGCGGCGCGAAATGTCGAGGCAATATCACCTGAGTTAATCGAAAGCCGTTTGGCCTTGTCCCTGTCAATATCAATGCGGTATTCATCAATGCGCATATCTCCGTCAATCTCCACATTCTCCAAAGACGGGTACGCCTGTAACTTCTTTTTTAAATCTTGAGAAATAGCCTCACGTTCTGCATCATTATTTTGCTGAACCAAAAGTTCTATAGCGCTGCCTGACGATTGACCCCAGCGGCTTTTGCTAAAATTAAGTTTTTCAAAACCTTCAAGCCCCTCAACTTCCTTTTTAAGCTTCTCAACAATTTGATCAGCTGACTTCTTACGCTTTTCTTTAGACACGATCTCAAGAGAAATTCTAAAATTATTTTCTTCTACGGCTCCGCCTCGTCTGCTTCGCGCGATATCAGTGCTAACCCCCACCAATTCTTTATTAAAGTCTCTAAGAATAATATCTTCAATTCTACGTGTTTCCTGCGCAGTTTCAAAACGTTTCGCCCCCTCATGAATTTTACCGGAAACCATAATATCCCTAGTTTCTTCATGCGGAAACATAACAAATTTAAATTGATATTTGATAAGCAAGCCCGAAATAATAAACAAAACAACAAAGGCAAGAAAAACAAACCCTTTAAACAAAAGAACTTTTTCGATAAAGCGCCCATACTTATCTTCAATTTTTTCAAACCAATGGCCTTGCCGACTCATCTGGCCAGGTTCTTTTCTTTTTCCGCTTAACTTGCTTAAAAAAGGAAATTTTAAATTCATGTGACCCGGCAAAATAAAAATCGATTCGACAAAGCTAGCCGCCAGCACAAGAAAAATAATCGTCGGAATAGGTTGGATAAATTTCCCAAAATGCCCGGTGAAAAAATATAACGGGATAAACGCCACGCACGTCGTAATAATGCTGGCTAAGACGGGCAAGATCACATACGCCGTTCCCTTAACAACAGCCTCGCTTTGCGCCATGCCCTCGTTTGACAAGCGCGTAATATTCTCGGCAACCACAATGGCATCGTCGACGATAATCCCCATCACAATAATAATGGCCGCAAGCGTCATGCCGTTAATGGTCTGCCCCATCAACGGTGCTGCAATAGCCGTAAAGCAAAGCGTAAAAGGAATGCCCATTGCCACCCAAAGCCCGGCTTTGCGGCTTAAAAAAAGAAACAATATAAGGACGACAAGGATAAAACCAAGACTGCCGTTAAGCGCAATGAGCGATAACCGGTTGCGGATATCAATCGACTCATCGTCTAGCAAAACAACCTTAAGAGAAGTTTCCTGAAGATTATTCTTTTCAAAATCTTTAACAGCTTTCTTAACGGCATCAATAGCCTCAATAATTCCATATGAACTATTTTTAACAACATTCAAAATAACCGCCTGACGGCCGTTAACCTTGCGGATTTCTTTGGTTTTTTCAAAACCCTCTGTGATGCTGGCAACTTCACCTAGTCGGACAACCTGTCCCTCAAAACCGCCCTGAATAATCAAACTCCTAAGTTTCTCAGGGCTATCCAGCTCGGAAACCAAAGAGACTTGAGGTTCTTGCGCATTTTCAATATTTCCGGCCGGCTTGCGCACATGATTACTTTTAATCTCATTCATGGCTGTATTAAAAGGAATTTGATATTTGAGAAGTTTTTCAGGGTAAACTTTAATTTGAAGTTCTTGGTCTAAGTATCCTCGGCGGTTTACGCTATTGACTTGCGGAAGGTTTAGAAGCTGACTTTCAAGAGCAAAAGCATATTTTTGCAGTTCACGCCTTTGCTCGGGATTAAGGAGATGAATATCTTCGTCATAAAGGGCAATATCAATAATAGCTTTTTTACTGGTCTTAAAAACCCTGACATCCGGGTCGTCTATCACCTCAGTAGGCAAATTAACATCCAAAACCGTATTACGAATTTCTGTAACAGCCTGATCGATGTCCGGATAATTTTGTTCAATTTCAATATTAATATTTGACTGGCCCACACTCGTCGTGCTTGTCACGCGGTAGACACCATCAAGCCCCCGGACAACCTCTTCAATAGGCTTAGTCACAAAATATTCAACATCTTCCGCCGGAGCCCCTGGATAAGAAACAGAAATCCTAACCCGGTCAAAAGTAATATCCGGGAGCTCTTCTTTGCTGGTATTGTTCCAGGCAAAAATACCGCCTATAAAAACACTGATAAAAATAAGATTGGCAAGAAGGTGCCGTTTGGTGAAATACGAAATGAACTTTTCAAGCATATTTTCTATCCTTATCTAAAGGTATAAACAATATTCCCATTATCCCCTTAGACAGTTTTTATTCAACAAAAGTTCCCTAATATATAATATAAATAAACCTAGAAATTTAAAAAACATTCTCTTTTTTTAGTAAGTTACAGAGATTATTTTAGCATGGGGTTAAAGAAGATTTCAAAAATTCTAAAAAAATAATCTTATAAAATTCCTTTTCAATTGTTAGATTTTGGATTAAAAGCTAGAAAAACCGCAACACCCAAAAGCGCGATATCGCGTATTTCCTGAAACTGCAAGGCAATAAGAATAGCAGCAAGTTGTAACGCAGCGGCAATAGCCGCCGGGCGTAACCAAAGCCCGCTGATAAGCAAAAGCGCCGTTAATGTTTCAACAGCGCCTAAGCCCCAAACAGAATATTGCGCCGGCCAGGGCATGGCTTGAACGACTGGCATCGCCTCCATGCTACGCGCCCAATAGTCGCCGGTAAATTTTCCAATGCCGAAAATCAAAAAAACAATTCCTAAGGAAGCACGTAATATAATAAAGGCAATTTTGTTTTTCATTTAGCTTCAATGGTCTTTTCAAGCTTACCGTTAATATTGCAATAACCTTCCACCCCGATAATATCTCCTGCTTTAATGTCCGGCAATCGGTAGCTGACTGTTTGCGTGTCCGGTGTCTCTTGGAAAGAAATTTGCTGCCCAATTACTTCTTTGTCGTTTATCGAAACATCGATTTTATTAATGTAGTGTTGGTCTGGATTTCGAACCGGATGCACAATGACCGCAGTCACGATCTTGGTGGCAGCATCATAGCTTAAATCAATTCGAACAGGCGGATGCGCAAACACCGATTGACTGCTTAATAAAACGACCATAAAACTTACGACAACAATAATAATATTTTTTTTCATCACACCCCTCCTTAAAATGAGCCCCGCCCTAGCAGGGCGAATTTACCCTGGCTGACTTAGGCCAGGGCTTACTTTAAATTATTCTAACATGCACTTAAGATGAATTCTAAAAAATTGTTAAATCAAAAAAAATAGGGCCGTCTGGATATGGACGGCCCTTATTCATCAATTTTAAAAACTTTTAAAGGCCTTTAAGTATTCTTAATAAATGTTCGCTTTAAAGTGTCGCCTAAGCGTCCTTTTTTGAGCTCTCCCCATAAAGCTGCGAGAATAAGAATTGGCGCTGTTAAAACAAACAATATCAACTCTGAAGGCCTAAAAAATTTCACCTCAAAAATGTTCTTCCTTAATATTTTCACAAACCGGCCAGGTGTATAAAAAGAATATCGCATTCTTCGACCAATTTTTTTTAAGGCAGCGTGACTATACATATCCGAATAAAGCTCTCCTCTGTCTGTCACATGATAGCCCGGAGTTTTTTCGGCAATTTCTTTTAGCGCTGAAAACTTTTCTATTCTTAATTTATTAAACGTCATTCCGTCAACGCCGATTTCTTTAGCAAACTCCGGAATGCGCAACATCTCTTCTTCAGTTTCACCGATATTTCCATAAATAAAATATCCATGACAGTAAATCGGATATTTTGTAAGAACCTTAAAAGCCTCTCTGATATCATTAGAATTAAACCCCTTGTTAAACTGCTCAAGCACCCAGTCATGAGGTGATTCTATTCCTATCAAAAGCGCCTTAAATCCTGCCTTGACCATTTTATCCAAAAGCTGCGGATGCTTGGCAATATCAATTCTTGTCTGGGCAATAAAACGCTTATTCAGCTTACGAGCAATAATTTCATCACAAATCTGCTCTGATCTTTTCTTATTGGCAAAAACTTCATCATCCCCAAACAAAATAACGCCAGCGGTAGTATTTTCAATTTCATCGACCACAGATTTAATACTGCGTTCAGAATATTTTCGCTTTTGCCCTAGAGGATTCAAATTAAACGTGCAAAACTTACAATTAAACGGGCATCCTCTCGCTGTCAAAACAGAATCAAAAGAAAGATTCGCAACGCCAACTCCGTTTAGCGATAAAAGATATTTGTAACGTCTTAGACTTCGATCTGGAGGAACAAGATCTTCCGCGTCGATAAACGGTCTAAAGCCGGTATGAATAAGCTCACCGTTCTCCCTATAAGAAATCCCCAAAATATCTTTAAGAGGTACATCACTTAAGATTTCTTTGATCGTAACCTCTCCCTCTCCTCGCACAACGATATCAACTGTTTCGCACCGATCAAGCAACTCAACCGCACATTCTGTTGCCTTATACCCACCGACAATTAAAGGAATTTCTTTAGGAATTTTATTTAATAAATCACAAATTTCATCAAATTGGCGGTCCCAGGTTAAACTTACTCCGATAAAATCAATTTCTTCTTGCCGAATAAAATCAACTAAATTATTCGTATCAGACAATTCTTTTTCCTGTCTCAAGTCAAGGACCGTTATTTTCTCCATATAATCCTTGGAGCTTGTGGCGATATACTCAAGACCAACCGGAGGAAAAATCCTCATCGCGCTGGTAGAGCTGCTTTCAGTGTAAGGATTTAAGAACAAACCATGACTATATTTCTTTTTTTTCTGCGTCTTTTTTACTTCTATCATATCTTAGATCAACCCCTGTTAAAATATTAACTTATCAGAATCTTCCTTAAGCTTTAAAGTAGCATCCCGCTGTACTTGCTGTAACGTTGCTAATTCCTGGCGAATTTTGATCTTTTTCTGATGATCTTGCTCGCACAAAACATTTACTTCCGCAATTTCAATTTTTAAAGCATCAAGGACCTTCTGCAAGTCATCTACAGCAGAGACCTCTACGCAAATCGAATCCTTGATAAACCACATTTTTCTTTTAGCAATGTCGGAATCCTTCTTTTGAATTTCATAAAATTTCTTTTGCCAAGATTGATCAGGACTTGTCGCAAGCTTAAAAGAGACAACCCAATAATCTTTATTATCCGAGCTGATTCTGATCGAATCTTTATCAATGCCGACAATTTTTATTTCTTGATTCTCGCCACTCATCTGCCTTTTTCTCCCTTTCTTAAAAACTTTGATTGGCTTAACAACCAAAATTCTAACTAACCTTAACGCCTCCTACGGTTAGAACTATATGTTCTGCGTTGTCCCCTGCCAGAGCTGCGGGAGCTAAACACCGTTTGAGGCTTATCAAATTTCTCTAGAGAGCTGCCCTCATCAACTGAAAGCGGAATAGTTGCTTTTAACAAGCGTTCAATATCTTTAACACCTTGTCGTTGGTCAGGCGTAGCAAGCGAAATCGCATGTCCGGCCATTCCGGCGCGTCCGGTGCGACCAATTCTGTGAACATAGTTCTCTGTATCCTCAGGCAAATCATAATTAACAACTAGCTCAATTCCTACAACATCGATGCCTCGAGAGGCAATGTCAGTTGCAGCTAAAATTCTATATCGGCCTTTGCGGAATCCTTCTAAGGCTTCCCTGCGCTGGGACAGAGAACGGTCTGAATGGATCTCCGCAGCCCGATGCCCTAAGGCACGAACTGCACGGGCGGCTTTTTTGGTTCCAATTTTCGTACGGCAAAATAGCAATACTGACCCTCTGTACTGCTTTAGTATTTTTCCTAAAACCTCAATCTTTTTTTCTCTGCGGACAATAAATAACTCATGCGATACATCTTCCGCTGAAGTCCCCGGAGGGGCAATTTCCACCTGAACCGGAAACTTCATATAAGAGGTAGCAATACGAACGATTGTTGATGGCATGGTGGCTGAAAAAAGCATGGTCTGCCGCTTGCCTGTTACAACTTTTAATATTTTCTCAATCTGCGGAGCAAAGCCCATATCCAGCATACGGTCAGCTTCATCTAAGACCAAAATGCCAACCTTATCCAGATGAATCTTCCGTTGTTGCATCAAATCGATGAGACGCCCCGGAGTCGCGATAAAAATCCTTGGATGTTGTTGCAAAGCTCTTATCTGAGTATGGATCGGAGCCCCACCTATCAAAACTACTGTTTTCATATTAAATGGGCGGGCAATTTTAGCAACACTTTCTTCAACCTGAAAAGCCAATTCTCGGGTTGGAACTAAAATCAACGCCGATAAATTATTTTTAGCAAGATTCTGAACCGTAGGAATAGCAAAAGCCATGGTCTTGCCTGTCCCGGTCTGCGCGATGCCGATAAAGTCTTTGTCCTCTAAAGCAATCGGTATTGCCTTGTGCTGTATAGGCGTCGCGTTCTTAAATCCTAATTGACCAATCTTTTCAATAATCTTTGGGGCAATTCCCAGTCCATAAAAACTAAGCGGTTGTGCATTACCTTCTAGGGTGTCTTTTGTTTCAATTTTTTTGTTCTTCATTAACTACTCCTAAATGAGTCCGCCACTAAATCAATAACGGATGAATTTATCCCGCACTCGCAGGATTTCCTTAGTTTGACTGAGACTTTTGTGCTCTTTTTTCTTGTGACGCATAATCGCTGTGAACATTACAAAAAGCATCTTCATTGTAAATGCTCAAAGTATGTTTGCAATGAGGATGCTTACATTTTCTTCCTTTTGGCGAAATTTTTATTTTTTTGATAACAATCCCTTTCGTTTCGAGGGTCCAAAAAAACCGCGAAGGTTAGTTGTCTCCCTCGCGGTTTTAAGATCCTCTAATCTTTCGATTATTATACCATGTTATCAAATATAATGTATTTTTTCTTAAATGAACACATCTCTTGCGCGACTAAAAGGGAGCGCTAAGATATATGCACGAATTTACCCCGTGTTCGAAACGCATAGGGGTAAAAAAAGGCCCATCGTCATGGGCCTTTTTTGTATCAAATTTTAATAACTATTCAACCGTAATCGCTGCGGCTGGGCAAGCATCTGCTGCGGACTTGCATTTATCTTCTAGTCCTGCAGGAACCTCTGCGGCGTGAACAACTGCCTTATCATTTTCCATCTTAAAAACCTCAGGGCAAGTATCAACGCAATCCTGACTTCCAACGCATAAATTTTGATCAACTTTTGCTTTCATTTTTGCTCCCTCCTTTTTTATATTATAAATAAAATATTCATTTCTTATTAAGTGGTGGTATTGTACCTCCAGCATAAAATAACCGCAAGTTAAATTACCTTGCCGAACATGCCTATATCGAACTATAAATAATATTGTACACGTTGGGTTTGTTTGTTATAATCGGGATTCAAACAAACAATTCTTTATTAGAATTATTACTAATTTTATTATTAATTAAGGAGACAGTGCTTACATGAATCAGTCAACCCATCATGAAACAGCTCCCGAAGATCGTATTCCGGTTTCTCAAAAACTTGCCTACAGCATGGGATCAATGGCCAATGACAGTCAAGCTGCTTGGATTGGCCAAATGGTAGCTATTTTGATCCTTGGCTTAGGCATCAGCCCTGCCTTAGTTGGTCTAATAGGATTTATCCCTCGTATTTTTGATGGTGTTTTGGATCCCATCATTGGTTTTAGCTCAGATAACGCACGTACAAAATACGGCAGACGCAAACCATTTATTTTCTGGGGGGCTATCATAGCGGGTATCTGTTATGCGCTTATGTTCCAACTTTATCCTGAAAACAGCAATACCTTCAACGGCTGGTACTTTTTAATATTGCAAGTCATATTTTTTGCGGCTTTTACTTGCTTTTCCATTCCCTGGCTTGCCTTGGGTTATGAGTTAACCCCTGACTATCATGAACGAACAGCCTTGCAGGGTTGGAGTAGGGTTATGGCGCAAATACCTTGGCTTATCTCTCCTTGGTGCTGGGCTATTCTCTACAACAAAAATTGGTTTTCTAATCCTCAAACAGGTGAAGCCGATCCTGTTTTGGGAGCTCGCCTTGTCGCAATTATTATCGGTGGTCTGATCATTGCCGGCGGCGTCCTTCCAGCCATTTTTAATAAAGAACATTTTGCCAATCTTCCTAAGCCAAAGAAAATAACTGGCGACTTTATTAAGAACCTAACGTCGCAAAGCAAAGAATTTCTTTCCAGGCTTTACATTATTTGCTCTGCACTTGCCTTTCTCTTTTCTTTTTATATTAGCTCGGAAGCTTTTCCTTGGTTTACCTTACCCGTAAGGTTTGCGGCTATTGCCTTAGGCGGTGCGGTGTTTTCAGGTGTCTTCATGCTACTCTATGCGGATCCTGTACTTAAAAAATTATTTGATAATATTGCCCTTACGTTTAAAATTAAACTTTTTGTTAAAATTTGTGCAGGCACATTTTTAGTCTTTAATGGATTCATGCTCTCTTCCACTTTTATTCTTTGGGTTATTTTCTTTCATCTCTTTAAAAATGCTCCTGACACAGGACTGGCTTATTCTGCAGGAGGAAAACTGCTTGGTGTCTACGGAACTTTTAGTGCGATCTGTATGGCTCTTATTATCCCAAGGATTGTATGGCTTACCAAAAAGCTAGGAAAAAGGAGTGCCTTTTTTATCACCATCCCCCTTTCTATTGTTGGTTTTGCAATGAAATGGCCTGCATACTTACAAGTCCATCCGGCAAATAGTGAACTCTGGTCCATGTTAAGTGCACCAGGTTTTATCAACTTCGTGAAAGTTTGCTGGTTTGTTGCCATGGAGCATTGGCTTCTCTTGGCATGTGCACCGTTTATTGCTTTTGGCCTTGGATCAATCTTTACTATTTTCTTATCGATGCTCGCAGACACCTGTGATGTTGATGAACTTGAGACAGGAGAACGCCGCGAAGGGATGTTTACCGCAGTCTACTGGTGGATGGTCAAAATGGGGTTAGCCGTTTCGGGTCTTCTCGGTGGAGCCATGCTCACTTGGACAGGATTTGATCAAGCAAAAGGCACTGGTCAGTCTTTAGACACGTTGCTATGGATGAGAATTCTTGATGTTAGTATTCCCATAATAGCTTCTTTAATCGCGATTGGCTTTATTACAACTATTAAATTTTCGGAAAAAGATGCCTACGAAGTCCGTAGACAGCTAGAAGAACGACGAGGAAAAGCATAAGGCAAGGTGGCGCATGACAAAAAATGTCTCTGATAAAAGTCTAAAATTAAAACCTCTGATTATTTTTCCCCACCAGGGGTACGAAAACAATAAACAATGTGAATGGTATTTTTGGTGGACCGTTCAGAGGTGTAAAGAAATTGACCCCAAGCCGATTGTTGTCTTATCCAGAGACACGGTCATCCGAGGCGATGCTGTCTCTTTCATTGAGGATGAAAGATACAAAACTCTTGAGGTAATCCAAACCTGGTCTGTGGATACGTGCCAGACATGGCTTGCCGGGTGGGGCCATGTGCTTGACAACTACCCGAAAGCCGAAAGGCTTGTGCAAATCCCCGGGGATATTGACTATATTCACGAGGACATTGAATTCTACAACAATCTCGGAAACTTTATTGAAACACCTTCCTCAGATATTACCATAGGCGATTTTATAACAGGCGATAAATATAGCGCAAAGAGCTTGGTTGACACTTATGGGACCTATTCCCTCCTGGCAAACTGGTTTCCTAAGATCTCGCAAGGCATCAGGTCCCTGCCTTTAAATCGGCCGCGGTCTGAATTTCTTAATATTAAGACATCTGTTTTAAGTAATCTTTTGATTAATAACAAGAATTTTGCTTATGAACAAACTCTAAACTTTCTTATCAAAAGCTGGAACTATGAGAAGTTAAATTGGAAATATGATATTTCCATTTTTCCTTTAGGAACCTTATCTGACAATAAATCTTTTAGGGACTACAGAGGATGCATCGATCAAATTGAAAGAATCGAAAGGATGCTTTCTTTGTTGTGGCGGGAAATTCATGAGCCAAGAAAGCAAGATGGCGTAAGTGATCAAGAATTTGAAGAGCAATATGCCTTATTCAGCAATGAATATGACAACCTCCGCACCAAATCAAAGGGCATTATGGAAACCGCCCGAACAACCATAAGAGCGCTTTTAGGAGTATAAAAAGCGAAGTCTCTCCTTTTAAAAATTTTAGCATCAAAAAAAGCCCAGTTCTTTTTAAGAACTGGGCTTTTGAGTTTGGCCTATTACAATTTAAGACGGCATCAGGCCTTAAGAGATTTCACTTTCCAGATTTCGTTGTTATATTCACGAATTGTTCGATCACTTGAAAAAGCATAGGAATGGGAAACATTAATAATTGATTTCTTAAACCATTCCTCTCTATCCAAATACAAATTCGAAACAGCATCTTGCGCCGCACAGTAAGAATCAAAATCAGCGCAGATAAAAAAGGGATCTGCGTTATAGACGGAATCTAAAACGGGATTAAATAATCCCGGATGATAAGCAGAAAAATAATTCTTTGAAATTAATTCAAGAACCTCTTTTAGTTTTGTAGACCGATTAATGAAGTCCTCAGGACGATATCCCTGCCGGCGAAGCTGGTCAATTTCTTGCGCATTTTTTCCAAAAATAAAGATGTTCTCTTCACCGACAAGCTCCGCGATTTCGATATTAGCCCCGTCTAAAGTGCCGATCGTTAAGGCCCCGTTGAGCATAAATTTCATATTGCCTGTTCCGGAGGCCTCGGTCCCGGCTGTCGAAATTTGCTCGGACAGATCACTGGCGGGGAATATTCTTTCAGCCAGAGAAACACGATAATTTTCCAAAAACACAACTTTCATTTTGTCCTGCACCGCTTTATCCCTGTTAACAATATCGGCGATACAATTAATTAATTTTATTGAAAGCTTAGCCATAGAATAACTCGGCGCGGCCTTTCCCCCAACCATAAACGTTCGGGGCTGAATAAAACTCTTAGGGTCATTTTTGGCTTTTAAATACTGAGAAATCATAAAAAACGCAAACATCAATTGCCTTTTATATTCGTGAATACGTTTAATCTGAATATCAAAAATGCTCTCCGGGTCGATAATAATATTTGTTTTGCTTTTAATATATTCCGCAAGCTCATTTTTGTTCTGCTGCTTTATCTTCTGCCAGCGTGCGCGGAAGGGATTGTCTTGCGCAAGCGGAAGCAATTTTTTGAGCTGGTCTAAATCCGTGACCCACGTTTTGCCGATGGCCTGCGTTATCAAGCCGGATAAAGCCGGATTTGCTTTAAGCAGCCACCTTCTTGGAGTAATCCCGTTAGTTTTATTATTAAATTTTTCGGGATAGAGGTCGTTAAAATCTTTGAGCATTTTGGTTTTCAAAAGTTCTGTGTGCAGCTTGGAAACGCCATTGACTGAAAAACTTCCCACAATAGATAAAAATGCCATTCGGATTTTCTTAGGATACCCCTCCTCGACAATGGATACACGCCTCAACAAATCTGTATTGCCCGGATAACGACCCGCGATATCGCTCAAGAACCTTGCATTTATTTCATAAATAATTTGAAGATGGCGAGGCAAAATCCGTTCGAACAAGTCAACAGGCCAACATTCCAATGCCTCCGGCATCAAGGTATGATTTGTGTAGGCAAATGTCTTAGCCGTAACATTCCAGGCCTCATCCCAATCAAAACTATAGTCATCTAACAAAATCCTCATAAGCTCAACAATCGCTATTGAAGGATGCGTGTCATTAAGCTGTATCGTTGCCTTTTGCGGCAATTCTCTTAAATCGGAATTCTCAGATTTAAAACGGCGGATAATATCTGCGATAGAAGCCGCGGAAAAAAAATATTCCTGCTGAAGGCGCAACTCCTTGCCCTTGCTGATATCATCGCTGGGATAAAGAACTTTTGAAATATTCTCCGATAAAATCTTTTGTTGGACAGCGCGTTCATAATCTCCGTGACGAAAATAATCAAAATCAAATTCTTCTGTGCTGCGCCCGGCCCACAAGCGCAGAGTGTTGACGATATCATTTTTATATCCCGGAATAGGAAAATCATATGGAACAGCCAAGACATCATGCGTATCAACCCATCTAAAGTTTAACTGGCCGTTTTTATCAGTATAAGATTCACTGCGGCCATAAAATTGAATCTTCACTGCATATTCGGGCCTTGCAAACTCCCAAGGACTGCCGTTTTGAAGCCATTCGTCAGGAAGCTCAACTTGATATCCATCTTTTATCTTTTGATTAAAAATGCCATATTCAAAACGAATTCCGTATCCATGGGCTGGCAACCCCAGCGTTGCAATCGAATCTAAAAAACACGCAGCTAACCGGCCTAGCCCCCCGTTGCCCAGGCCTGCGTCAAGTTCTTGTTCGCGAAGTTCTTCAGCGTCAAAACCTAATTCTTGCAGGGCAGCCCCTAATTCTTTTTCTAGCCCGAGGTTATACATATAGTTGCCTAATAACCGTCCGATGAGAAATTCCATAGAGAGATAATATACCCGTTTAACATTTTGCTTATGATAGCTCTGCTGGGTTTGGATCCATCTTTCCACGACTCTATCCCGCACGGCTAAAGCCGTCGCCCAATAATTATCGTTCATCGTGGCAGAATACTTATCTTTTGAAATGGCGTATTCTCTGTTTTCATGGAAAGCTACTTTAAGCGCATCTTTATCCATGCTTTTATATTTAACTTTCCAAACCTGATTTTTCGCCTTTTTTGGCATATCAACTCTCTTTCGCTAAAAACTATTTCTAAAAAATGCGCCTCAGAGGATTTACAATCTTTCTTTTCAGATCAATAAAGCAATTACCTACTTTGTGCTCCATTGACCGTCTTCAAGCTGAATTTTCTCGCCGGGTTCTGCGTTATCCCTTTGAGTTTGAGCAAAAACTTTCTCAATCGTAGCGATGGCACTCTCAAGATTATTCTGCCTGGCAATCGTTTGATAAATGATTTTTCTGTCCTTATTTTCTAAATCAACGAGCCTTTTGACATCTGCTTCATCCGAAAAAGCATCCACATATCCTCGATTATTTTCTCCAGCTTTACCCTGCTGCTTTATTCTCTGTAGCTCATCATAACGACTTCTACGGTCTTCTAAAGCAGACATAACTTCAGGCGTCATTTCCTTGATCGTATATTTCTCAGCAGCCCAGACAATAGGAGCCAAAGATGTCATGGATACCATTGATATTATAAAAAAGAACATTAAAAAAATAGAAACTTTGCGAAACATGTTTTCCTCCTTATTTTTCTATGGGTAAGCTTTTCTTTGATGTCTTGCCGCTAACATAATCTTCGATGCCTGTTGCGGTGTTCTGCAAGCCGTTAATGTCCACCACAATATGGGCATTAATAGTAATCGGACGATTAGGGTCGCCCACTGCCTTAACCGTACACCCTACGGCTAAAAAAGCAAAGACCAAAAACATAAAAGGAATATTATTACGAATCATTGGCTTAAGATCCTTTCTTAAAAAAAGAAAATTGGTTAAGGTTCTTCAAAAGGCTTTGTATTCCGCCTTCAATTATAACATCAACGGTAACATTTATATCAAGATTAAGATACTCGCTTTGAATTCGAATATCAGCAGAAATAGTTTTAGAATCTTGGTCGGCCAAGTTCATTTGTGCATTATTCACGCGAATACGGCCGTTATTTTTAATAACCGCTTTGATGTTTTCTCTCTGAGTGCTCTTTGGGATATAGGGCAATAACGGCTCAAGCATTTTGGCCTGAATTTCTCCATCCTCTCCAAGACGCATATCCAGGTCAATATTTTCAATTCCCCCGGCCGGGCCAATGACCTCGATGACTCCGTATATCCGACCCCGCACCTGCGAAAAAAATGACAAATTGATATCTTCCATTTCTGCGGTATCCAACCCCTCAAATGCTATGTCCGCCTCATAATGTGGGGTCGGTACAAAATAAACATGCGCGTTTCCGGTGATTTTTCCTTTATAAGAATCTCCGCTGATCCCTGAGATAACAGCGTCTTTATCTGTTACAACCACCTTTGCATTAATGCCTTTCACCTGAAAACCATTGCTCTCAACTTTCTTAGCAGAGGCCGGGCCGGACCACTTTTGCATGCTCTCTGAAACAAGCTCAATATTCAATCCTTCTAGGCGAAAAGCTGAAGACCTAACCGCACCCTCCTTTATCTGCAAAATCGTTCCCTTTCCCGAAGAAAAAATATTCATAACTTCAGATATCTTAATCTCTCCGAAGCTCATCATATAGGTGTCTTTGCCTTGTTTAAGCGTCAGAGATACATCTTCAAGCGTAAACTGCCGCGGCAAGTTGCAAGCCTGGTTTTTAATGACCAAGTCATTCATAGTGACATCAGCCAAAAATTTGTTTGAGCTGAACATTAGAATGCTTCCCATGATTTTCGGAGAAGAGCACGCAGTCAAAAAAATTGCAAAGCCCACAATAACGGTAAGGACAATGAGAATAAAAAGGATTTTTAAAAATATTTTCATAGAATTATATTTTAGATGAAAACTTTGTATAAATCAACTGAGCTAAGGCATCGTATGCAAAGAATGAGGCAAAGACAAGAAGAGAAAAATAGCAAGAGTCGCGCCACTCCACCGCTTATTGAACAAGGAAGGCGAAGCACGCAGCCAATCGTAAAAATCTAATCTAATTCTTCCGGAGATTCGATGCAACTTGATAATTCTTTTTGAATATCCTCCGAAACCTCTGGAAAATAAACGCCGACGCGGTACAACTCGCCCTCTGCCTTTTCTTTACGCATAACCTTACACGTCAGCTCAAAGGAAGCCTCGCCTCGAGGTCGATAAATCCGACATAAAAGTTCTTTATCAAGAATATCCTCAGTGGAAAGAAGCAACATTCCTCTTTTTGAGATATTGGCTATCTCAAGAGCTTTAACATTTTCTTTTTTCGACGGATCAATCATTTCAATCTTAGTGCCTGAGGTAGGATTAAGCCTTATCATCCTTCTTCTTTCCGAGACCGATTTGTTTTTTCCTTCACGTTTCGCTTGGCGTAGGGCACTGTCGGCAACCCAAATCAATTCCTTAAGATCGCTTGCATTGTTCGGAAAAACAGCTATTCCCGCGCTAAACTTTAATTTAAGCTCGCTTTCGTTCTTTGCATGCGGTGAAGTTATCTTTTTTTGGTTAAAATCATGACGGATTCTATCTAAAACCACAAAGGCAGGCTGTGAATCTGATTCCGGAAGAATGATGATAAACTCATCTCCTCCGTATCGGCCCACGATATCTATATTTCTGATATTCTTTTTAATAATACTGGCAAAAGTAACCAAGGCATCATTACCTGCCAAATGGCTATGCTCGTCATTGATCTGCTTAAATTGATCGATATCAATCATGATGATACTGACTTTTTTGTGATGGCGCTTGGACCGGGCGATCTCCTTTTCTAAAAGCTCCATGGTCGATTTGAAATTTACACAACCCGTGAGTCCGTCGTGACTAGCCAGATCCTTTATTTTTTCTTCTGCCTCCTTGCGCCTGGTAATATCCTCGATCGAGAGCAAAATAAGCTGCCTCTTGTCGATTTTACGATTGATCTTTCGGGCGTCGAGGATCATTGTTCTCTTTCCGATCCCTGGAAAATGATGCTCCACCTCAAAATTATCAAAGCTTATCTTGTCAGGAAGGATATCTTCCAGCAGCTCGCGTAGCTTAGGAATATCCCATTGTCGATTACCGAGTTCATAGATATGTTGCCCCTCGGTATTTTTGCATTCCGCTTTAAAAGTTTTATAAAATGACCGGCTGGCAGAAATGACCCTTAGCCCCGCGTCCAAGACAATTAAAGGGTTACGCACGGTACTGATAATTCCGTTAGCGTATTCAAGAGCATCTTCGACCTTTTGCTCTGATTGCTTACGCTTTTCTATCTCGGCATGAAGTTGCCTTTGGATAATTTTTTCTGTGGATGTGCGGCTATCGACATGACTCTCGAGCGTCTTCTGAAGTGCGTTTAGTTTCTTTTCTTTTTTTGCCAACCTTGGCCTTAACTTTACAAAATATTCTATCTTCTGCTGAAAAGAAACAATAATGTGCTTAAATGCCTGCTGCCAAGTTTTCTTTTTTCTTTCCATGTCTTTTTATCCTTCCTTCATTCGCTTAATTTCACAAACACAAAACTTTTCTTTCTATTCTTCAATACTAATCACTTTTATTCATTTCAATGCGTATCCGCGGTAAACATTCCGGGAAGCGTTGTTGCAAGAACTCCAGAAGCTTTTCCCGAACTTCACAACGCAGACCCCAGGCAGTAGGAGAATCCGCTGCGCTCATCAGAGCTCTCAGCTCAACTGTTTTTTCAGTTGCATTGGTAACCTGCAACACATTGACCTTTTTATCCCACTTTGGGCTGTTTTCCAGAATACGCGTTAATTCATTACGGACTTTTTCCACGGACACAGTATAATCAGTATAGACAAAAACACTTCCTAATAAATCTGCGGAAGCCCGTGTCCAATTCTCAAACGGTTTCTCAAGAAAATACGATATGGGGACAACTAACCGTCTTAGATCCCAGATGCGAACGACCACAAAAGTGAGAGTAATTTCCTCGATCCAACCCCATTCATTTTCAATAATAACCACATCGTCCAGCCGAATTGGCTGAGCAATGGCTATTTGAATTCCAGCGATAAAGTTTCCCAATGTCTTCTGAGCCGCAAAACCTAAGATGATACCAAGCACTCCTGCCGAAGCAAGCAAGCTAATGCCAATTTGTCTCACATGAGGAAAAGACATGAGCATAAACGCTATCGTTAAAACAAAAATGCCTACATCGATTATGTTTTCAATTAATCTAATCTGCGTAAATACCTGTCGAGCCGCAAGGTTGTCTTTTGCTTTCATGTCATAGTTTTCCAAGATTGCTTCGAAAACCATATGAATGACTCTTATCGCAAGCCATCCGATAGATGCGATTATCCACAAGGTCACTATATGTGAAATAAAAGCTTGTAAGCCCTCGCTAAACCGCAAAATAGGAAACGCAATTAAAACGCAGACTGCCGGGATTAACGATCTTAAAGCACCTTTCATTTGTTCAGGGCGTATCTTGACACGCTTTAAAATAACGATACGGCTCCACCTCTTAAATATGAACATAGCAATAAAGTATATAATTGCGCCTGCAAAAAGAGCTATCGCAATAGTAATTGTAGAAAACAATAAATCGCTAGTTTGCATCTTTATCATCCTTTGTAATTCTTTTATCTAAAAAACATCTATCGCAGCACTGACTATTTATCTAAGGATGGCGGTAGTTAGCCGACCATAAAACCATACAACATCATTCGCTGCAATATCATCCGGTCTTTGTTGCTGAAAAATATCCAATCCCGAAGCCCAGCAGTATCATTAACGGAATCAAAATGATCTGGGACATAGAAAACTTCCAAAATAAGAAATGAAACGCTACGACATGGGTATTCTGAAGCAATACAACGAGTAATAGAATCCCGACGGAAAGAAAAGCTATTTGTTTTGGCTGCATGGACATCTCTCTCCTTAATAATTTAATTTTAATATTTAGTCGACGCTATTTTGCCGTTAAAATGTTATCCCAAACAAATTCATTATTGACCTTATGCCGATAGACATGAAAAGGACAGCTAAAACAGTTACAATAATTCCAATTATTATGCCCTTTGTTTTCATTCTTAAATAACTCCTTCTTTTCTTGCAAATTCGCAAGCGTTATTTAGGCCACGTCATTTCCGCACTATTTTCCCCGCTTTGAATCTTAAAATGCGATCCCTGTTCCGGTGGGGGTGGAGCTTTCGTTGCGCACCCTGTATCCATAGATACAAAAAGAAATAGTGCGAAGATGAAACAAACATTTTTCGTATTTATCGATATTTTCAATATGTCCTCCTTAATTTCTTTCTCCTTAGTTTTTTAAAGATTCCCCTGCGCCTGCTTCTAAAAAGGCGCCGGGGATACCATCTATTTCTTTGAGAAAGGTTCCTTCACCATTTGTCTTGGTTCCATCAATGATCACTGTTGCTGTAATCTATCTTCCAGCCTGGCCTATCTTGACGTCTATTTCTCTCTTAGCTTTTTCGCAATAATAAACATCGTCCTTAACGTCAATATTATTATACTGTCCCAGTTTTTCTAGTTTGAAAATAGCGTCGGAAAGATGCGAATTTGCACTACGGTATGATTCTTGAGCTTTAAAGGCAACTGTTGCACATTCGCCTTTCTTTATCCACCGGTTAGCTTTTTTATAACTGATGTTCGCTTCTCTTAGCCTAGAATCCCCGGTTAGCTCTTTCTTGTAGGGCGATCCGCATGTAGAGCAAGCACTGAGCGATGTAATGGCAAGCCCCGCAATCAAGAAAATAAATCCACGACTATATTTCTTCATTTTATAAGTCCTCCTAAAAAAAGGCTCTCTTTTAAACTATTGCTTCTTGCCAATTAAAAAATAAAGTTTCTGTAAAAAGAGCTACTTCTTTTCTTCGCTTTTTGCAAAAGGTTCTTTAACGACAACTTTGACTCCGTCAATCGTTCCCGTTGCCGCATTTTTAACTTTGTCCCCGGCCTCGGCGCTTATCTTATACGCTGCTTTAACGGCTCCTGTGGCTGCTGCAGAGACTGCTTTTTCTGCATCAATGCCTGTCTCTTTTGTCGAATGGATAACTCCTTTGAGCAGGCCCTTTGTTGCATCTAGCAAATTTCCCCCGGCGTTGCCGGTCGTCTTAATGATCTTACCGGCTAAAGTTCCGATCGCAGTAAACGCTTCTTCTCCGATTGTCTTGGAGCCCTTTAATATTCCTATGACAAGACCCTTCACGCCATCTTCTAGGCTCTTTCCGGCTTCAACGATTCCGCTGATACTCGAACTGATGATCTCCTGCGCAGATTCAATTAATGCCGCACCGGTTTTCCCTGTCTCTTTTGCTAAGTTGCTCACCATTGTACTTACTGTGTCAACAATGGCGTTGACAATATCCCCTGCGCCTGTTATCGCGCTAACAATACTGTCCTTTACTGATTTAATAACTCCTTTTTTCTCTTCACCCATTTCACACCTCCTGTTTTTGTTTCTATTTGTTAATTATAATTACAAACCACTGTCCGCCCCGTTATAGACGAGGCGGACAAGTAGCCCATGAAACTATTTCACTGGCAAAGAATCTGCTATGGTCATATTGTTGATCACGCTTGTCACCCCAATGACATCGTTGGCAACTTTTCCAGCCATGTCTTTTCCGGCAGGACTATTAGCCTTGCCGCTTAACGTGACAATACCATTATTTGTCGCAACGCCGGTCTTAAAGAAGCTGGTTGAATGATGAGTTAAAAGCGCCATTTTAATCTGGGCAGTAATAGATGCGTCATCAATTTTCTCCCCCATGGTCTGCTTCGTTTCGCTTGGGGCCTTAACTTTTGGGGTCTTGGCTATTGTCATTTCGTTCTTTACCTCCTTAACACCATTAATGTCTTTGGCGTATTCACCGGCTAGATCCTTTTGTGCCTGATTTCCAGCTTCACCTTTAAGCGTTACGATGCCATCCTTAACGAATACCTGGGTATCACTGCCGCTCACATTCCGGTTATAGAGAAGTGAATATTTCACCTGCATGCTGATCCATCCGTCAGATTTTTCAGGTGGGCCCTGTAGTTCCAGTTTATTGTAGACGTTTTTGACCCCGGGCATGTTCGCTACCGTTTCTTGGGCCAATGACTTATGGGATTCTTCTGCGACGGTGCCCGTCAAGGTGACATAGCCATCCCTGGACTTAAGTTTAATATTATCTTCCGTTAGATACTTTTTAAATACATAAGAACTCTTGGCAGATGATTCAATGCGATCATCCATTTCTGATGCAAGCGCAGATACGCTCACGAGCAATACCGCGGCCGTAGCCGTGATTAACACTTTCGAATAATTTATTTTCATAAAACACCTTCCTTTGTAATACTGCTTATTTTTTGATTTATCATTCTTAACAACCTGATCTAATCCGACCTCTTTAAAAACTTTTATGCTGCTGATCTTTGTCTTCCGAATATTAAAGAGATAACCGCTAACATCAAGAAAATAACAAACAAAATCTTGGCAATGCCAATAGCTGAACCTGCGATACCTGTAAATCCCAACAACGCTGCAACAATCGCAATGACAAAAAATGTTGCTGCCCAATGTAACATAATGACCTCCTTCCTTAGTTAATTAACGGTATCTCTGATAGAATCTGCCACATCACGACCTGTATTTCTAATATCATCTCCTAATGATGTCTTTCTAAAAAGTGGCCGTTCTCCGGCGATGGCCCAAATAAGGTAAGCCACCAACAAAATCGTCAAAATACCCATAGGCTTATATCCCCAAGCCTTGCTGTGCGGCCATGCAGGCAAAGCGACAAAGACCAAAGCAATAATTACAAACAGTAATAACGTTTCAGTAGACATTGAGTTCCTCCTAATTTTTTAAGAACGCAGAACTAGGGCAGCTATCACACACAAGCGTATCGCAAGCCCTAGCCTACATCTTTCTTCACGCGGTATCACTTGCCTGATAAAGCAACGCGGGCATTTTGCGTTACAGGTAAAACCTGTGCAAAATGCGCCAGCATGTCCTGCGAAGATTCCAACTTAACAATTTGCATATTACTCTCATGCAGATTCACATCATACCCGGTTTCATTTCTGATAATTCTTTTAATGCTTGCCATGGTGCTATGCTTGGGGTCAAATTTAACCTGTTTTAAATCCTGAATATCCAAAGAACTTCTGGATGTCCCGGGGAGATAAATCGTCCCATTATTGAAATCAACGGCATAGGCAATGATCCCTGGAACAAAGAAAAACAACAAACCTATCCCATCTAAAATAGCAACCCCTGCATCAATTTTTCCGCTTTTTTGACCCTTGCGCTCAGGATACAAAAGAGTACCGCATCCGGTCAGTTGAAAAATCAAAATGGCACAGAGTGAAAATTTAAACACACCTATCAATTTCTTAATCATATTCCCCTCCTTTTATTTTAATAAAGAATCTTTTTTGAAAGACCCTTAATCATTATGACCAACGGTTCTTTGAATACTTCCTCCAGCATTCTCTATATCTTTCCCCGCGCCCTTCATCATGTTGCAGCCCATAACTGAAATCATTAAAATTAGCACGATAAAGACGGGTATCAATTTTACTTTCTGTAAACATTTGTTTCTCATAACACACCTCCTGACTTTTTTAAAATAAAAAATGTTCTCGTCTGACAACTCATCGTATGCATCCCCGAGCTCACAGAATCTTCTTCTTCCTCAACGAAAGCAAAACCTCCCTGGATACTCAAAACGCCGGGCTTAACCTTTTCACAATAAACAACGCACCGATTAGAATCTTCCTTTGACTTTTTAGGACTCTCGAAAATATTTTGAGGAATAAGACTTCGATAAAACTCCTCTGCTGCATAATCCGGCATGAGTTCTCTTTCCATAACTTCCCCCTTTTTTTTAAAACGCCAGGTTAATTAAATCAACTAATGCCTGGTCATTAAACGGCTTTTGTAAAAATCCCACGGCCCCTGCATCTAAGACTTGGTCTCTAAGGTGGCCATTCTTGTCAGCCGTAATGATAATGACCGGGCGCGTGCAACCGGATTTAATAAGCTGTTTTATCGTTTCCCATCCATCTAGTCCAGGCATATGAATATCAAGAACTAAACACCCCTCGGCACTATTGGGCACGTCGCTAAAAAATTTCTCTGCCGAAGAAAATGTCTCCACCTTAAATCCAAACGTAATTAAAAGAAATTTAAGAGCACGGCAAATCGACGCATCATCATCTACAACATAAATTTTCTTTCTGCCTATAGCCACTATGCTGCTCTCCTTTTGTTTTCAGTGTAGTCCTAATTAAAAATGAATCAATTGTACTTGGGTATAACTATAACGTAATCGTTAGACCATCACTTTGTTCACTCTTGTGATGCCTCTTGTGATGCCGAATCATTCTCTTTCTTTTCGATGGTAACGATGGACTCAGCGATCTCCCTGCTTAATGACGCGCAAACCGTACTTAGCGTTTTAGCTAAGCCAGAATAATTCTGCGGTATGATCGGCTGGCGGAATTCTGATCTTTTGATAATCATGATTTTTGTATTTTGCACATCAATAACCTGCCATTGCGCGATAAGAAACAGTTCCTTCTGAAGATCGCTATCCAATTGAATAACTTCCACAACCACCTGGTATTTAGCCTCAATGGCTGAATTCCAAGGATACAAAATAAATTTTGCTCGCGGAAACATAGCTGTAAGATTCTCTCTAATCAGACGCGTCACGCCAAGGCTAAGGGATTCTCCCCAGCGGTCGAATTCAGAAAATTTGAGCATCTGGTCTTTACCCCTGGTTACAATTTTGGCTCTGTCCTGATATTCCGGGATTTTAACCGGCCCGATACCAATAACAAAATCAGAAGTAGCACCTATCTTCTTATTTACTTGATTTTCATATCCAGCCTGAAGCACATAAAACCGCGGCGTTGGGCTATTTGATACTGATATGCAACCACCTAAAACCAAGGCAAAACCTACCCCGATAATCATTATGAATGAACGAATCCAAATCTTATTCATCTTGTTCTCCTGTCTTTCCTTTTAAGATCGCTTCCGGATGCTGCTCAAGATACTCGGTAAGAAACCGAAAAGAACGCATTGATTGTTTTGTCTCTTTAAGAGTTTCAGGTAGTTCGTAAAAACTTTCCCGTAAATCACTCGAATTTACTAATCTATTGATTTCCTTAGCGATAGCCTCCAAATTTTTGGCAATTTCTTTAATTGGCAATTCATTCATAAGTTCAAATATGTCTCCGGAGGTTGGAAGCGTGGGCAATTCCGAATAAGCTTTCGAAATACCCCGTAATTGCACCGGTTCTTCCGGAGAAAAATCAAATGAAATCATAAGCTGACCGGTTAAGAAATTCTGCACCTCAATCTTCCCTCGAAGGCCGAACTCAATCATTTTCTCAACTCCGCCTGGTTCGCTAAAGCTTGGAGTTCCCTCAATGCGGCCTTCTTCAATCTCTATAACAACTGGAAGTATGATGGTCCCGGCCTTTGAATCGTAAATCAGGCTGATATCTTTGACGATACCGATACTAACCCCACGAAACATAACAGGGGCTCCTATGGAAAGACCTTTCACAGAACCATCGAAGTACAAAACAAATTTATTTGTCTTTTTAAAAATTGTCCCCGAACCAAGAACCAATATTCCTATGATCAGTAGTACCAGCGCCCCTACTGCAAATAAACCAATCATTTTTTTGTTAGCTTTTCTGCTCATTATTTAAACTCCTTGCATTCTGGCTCTAGTTAAAAACTGAGTGACCCTGGGATCCTTAGAATTAGCCAGCAAATCCTTGGGGTCACCGGTCGCAATCATAGTTCTACTTTCCGCATCAAGAAACACGGAATTATTCCCAATGGCAAAAATACTGGCAAGCTCATGCGTAACAACAATTACCGTAGCGCCTAAACCATCTCTTAAGTCAAGAATCAAGTCATCAAGCTTCCGTGCATTTATTGGGTCAAGTCCAGCAGACGGTTCATCAAAAAGAATAATATCCGGATCAAGTGCAATGGCCCGCGCAAGGCTGGCTCTTTTACGCATCCCCCCGCTTATTCCCGAGGGGAAAGAATCCACATGTCCTTCCAACCCTACTAACGAAAGTTTAAAATCTACTATTTCCTTTATTTGGCCGAAAGATAACTTTGTATAAAGCTGTAAAGGAAGCGCAACATTCTCCCCTAAAGTTAAAGAACTCCATAGCGCTCCGCTTTGATAAAGAACTCCAAAACGCCGCATAATATCATGTTGCCCTTTTTCATCCTCATCCCAAAAACTTTTTCCGGAGTATAAAACCTTACCCTTCGTCGGAGATTTAAGGCCGATCAAGCTCTTAAGCAAAGTGCTCTTTCCGCATCCGCTGACCCCCATGACAATAAATATATCGCCTTTATTCACACTGAAACTAATATTACTCATCACCGGATTATCGTTATACCCTAGATCAAGATCCTGCACTTCAACGATTGGCATCTCTGTTAAATTCATAATTTACACTCCCAAAACCTGACAAATAAAGGTGATGATGGCAGTTGCAAAAACAATACCCGTTATTCCAGTAACCACTGCCGAGGTAGTTGCCTTTCCCACGCCGGCTGCGTTCCTTTCACACTCAAGACCGCGCAGACATCCGGCAAATGCAACAATCACGCCAAAAACAATACTGTGAATAAGGCCAATCCACACATAACTAAGCTTTACAGCCGTTTGAGTATGATTCAAATATTCTACCGGATTTAGCTTAAGCATCCCCGTGCTAATAATAAAACCACCGAATACGCCCATAAGATCCGCATAGATGGTTAAGATTGGCATCATAATGACTAATGCCAAAACACGCGGTACAACCAAAAACTCAACAGGAGAAACACCTAAAGTTTTCAGCGCATCAACTTCCTCGTTCGCCTGCATCATCCCCAGTTCCGCCGCGAAAGACGCCCCGATGCGTCCAGACACAATAATACCGGTCATCACCGCTGCCAATACGCGCACCATGGAGATTCCGACGATATCGGCAATAAAAACTTGAGCCCCAAGCATTTTAAGTTGTATCGACCCAACAAAGGCAAGGATCATGCCGACTAATAAACTTATCAAAGAAACAAGCAACAAGGTATCGACTCCGCATTTCTGCACAATGAGAAGAAAATCATCCCAGCGAAAATATACTTTTCCTGCAATCAGACGGATAAAAGAAGCGACGATATCCCCTAAGAAATCAAGCCCTGACGCTAAGCTTTCCCTGATTTGCAAAACTTTTTCTCCGCATTTCTCAAAAAATGATGCATGAGAAATTTTAGACAAAACTCTTTCTTCATGTACTTTTAAAGCAAGCGAGAGAAGTTTTTGAGCCCCCTGCGGTAAGTTTTCGCGAACGACAGAAATCTTCCTCTGCTCACACTCCTTGGTCAACTTAAGTAAAAAAGCGATAAGCCCACTATCCCACTTTAGATCTTCGGAAACATTTATATTGACTTCTGTGACATCAGAATGGCTGGTGAGTTGCGAGGTAACCTCATTTACCGACAGGAGGCCCGCGGAAATCTGCCAATCTCCGCTTAATTTAATAAAAAGGGTTTTGGGTATTGAATAATCAAGGACAATCTTTTCCGATAGCATGGTACCTTTATAGCAGCTACTAGAATAAAAGCAATTGTACCTGGGTATAATACCGGCTTTTTAAGAAAACTTTGGAAAAGATATTTTGGAAAAGAATGGACTAAGGAATGTTTATTCTTTGGAAGAGACAAGCCCGACTTTTTTGGCAAAACCGATGAGTTCGGTAATAGTCTTGGCTTGCATTTTCTGCATGACACGAGAACGGTGAACTTTGATTGTTTGTAGGGCTGTCCCTAATTTTCGGGCAACCTGCTTACTCAACATCCCCGTGGCCACTAAACGGAAAACTTCAAGTTCTCTAGGCGAAAGAGTTTTGATGCGACGCCATATTTTATCAATTTCGGCTTGTTCTTTGTTTATAATTTTATCTCTTGCAATCGCACGATCGATAGCCTCCAGCAGATCTTTATCAGTGAAAGGTTTGGGTAGGAAATCTACGGCCCCCCCTCATCGCTTTCACGCTTTTGGGAATACTCCCGTGTCCTGAAATGAAAATAATAGGAATGGTGAGGCCTCGCACCTTCAATGCTTCCTGAAGAGCAAGTCCATCCATATGCGGAAGACGTAAGTCCAAGATCAAGCAAGAGGTAACTTTTGGATGTTTAAAAGCCAAAAAATCTGCTGCGCTTGAAAACGCCTCGACAATAAACCCGTGTGCTTTCAACAATAACTTCAAGGCCCGGCGCACAGAAAGATCATCATCAACAACATAAATAATAAGATTACGATTGGTCATAACGCATCCTTTATCCCTGTGCTTTTCGCAGATATCACAGGAATAGTGAAATAAAAAGTCGCGCCACGATCAGGATTATTCTTAGCTTCTAAACGTCCACCATGAGCTTCAACAATAGAACGGCTGATAGACAACCCCATACCCAAGCCATCAAGCTTGCTGGTAAAAAAGTGTTTAAAGAGCTTTTTCATGTTCTCTACCGGAATGCCACATCCGGAATCCTCGAGTTCCACCATAATCGTATTAGAATTCTTACGCGATGTGCGAATCATGAGTTGACGAGATTCATCGCGAGATTCCATCGCGTCCAAACTGTTACTTATCAGATTCAGAAGAACCTGTTGCAATTGGATTCGATCACCGCGTATAAGAGGAAGCTTCTTAGCTAACTCAACTTTAACGACCTTATTCCTTACAGTAACATCTGTCGTAATAAGAACAACCGTTTCATTAACAATCGCGTTCATATCAAGAGGCTTAAATTCAGGATCGCTTTTCTTCAATAAAGACCTAAGCCGCCGGATGACCTCCGACGCCCGCTGGTCATCATTAACGATGTATTGTAAGATTTCTTGGAGCTGAGGTTCCCTTCCTGCAAACATGCGTTGTGCAGCTTGAGTGTACGAAAGAATGGCCGTTAAGGGCTGGCTGATTTCATGAGCGAGGGATGAAACAAATTCGGCAAGTTTTCCCACTCTCGTGACATGCAAAAGGTCTTCACGTTGTTCTTTGATTTCTAAATCCTTCTGTCGCATGGATGTAACATCCGTCTGAATCCCCGCATAATGGGTAACGATGCCGTTTGCATCACGAACAGGAGCAATGCGCAGGTAATTCCAGAAATTCTCTCCGTTTTTCCGAAAATTAAGCATCTCTCCATGAAAAGATTTGTCCTGATGTAAAGTGTTTTTTATTTCTTCAGCGATTCTCGGGTCAGCAGCAGCTCCGTAAAGCAAAAAGTAGTTTTGCCCGACGATGTCTTTCTTGGGCATACCTATCATCATATGGAATGCTTGATTGGAGTAAATAATCGGAAAATCAGTCTTTTGAGCATCGATAATAAAAATGCCATCCGATACCGAGTCCATGACCTTGGTGCGAATGTAGACCTGCTCTTCTGATAGTTTTTCTTTGTCGATCCATGCTTTTATTTGTCCATTCTTAATTTTTAGCTCATCCGCCTGGTGGCTGACCATCGTGGTTAGATCATTATGCGTTTTATCTTTATCAGAAACCCGCCTAGAACAATGCTGACGATCCTCATTGCCAGATTTTTTCTCCAAAATCGGCTTTTTTGCTTTCTTTTGCCCACTAGCACTCGATTTTTTCTTACTCTTTTTCAAACTCTGTAGCTTTCGCTTGGAATCAGTAATTTTCTTAGAGGATGTTTTCATTTTTGATTCTTCTAATTCACTAGAATTGATATTTTAAATTATAACTCTGCGAATAAAATTATACAACTTATTATAAAAAACATGAATTATCTGAAAATTGAACCGAAATGCTTTCAAGCCTGATCAAATGGGGTTATGGAGTCCCACGACTAAAGTCGTGGTCCCTTCTAATGACCCGGCTTCACTCCAAAGCTTCCCCCTGAACCATGTGCAAGCTTAGGTGTAGGGTTCGCTTGGGAGCTTCGCAGGGTTATCCATCCAGAAAAAGGCGAACATCCTCCGAAGCAGAAAATGCCTTATATTTTATTCACATACACCCACGGGCAATCCCGTGATTTTCTGCGAAGGATGGATAAGAACTGACTTTTTCAATGCCCAGATCAACAAGCCCGCCCTTAATTAAAAGGCGGGCGCCATTTATACCAAACATGAAATGCCGTGGTATCAACAAAGATTTAAACCTTAAGTATTTGTGCCTGAGCAACCAACGTCTTAAACGTTCGCCTAGATTTTACTTAACTCTCTTCTAGTCTTTCTCTATGATGTCTACATTGAACGGACAGATTGTTTTTGGCAAACTATCATCACCTTGCGAAAATCAAAAACGTGCTTCAAGCCTTTTAATTTTTTAACTCTTGTTAGATATTCTATCAAGAAGAAACTCTATGTGTTTCATATCAAAAATTAATATTTCAAGAAAAACAAAAACAAAAACAATACTCATCACAAGACAAAACATGAAAATAAAAATATTCAAGCTTGATCTCAAGCCGTCATAAAAAAAGAAACGCACAAGACTTTTGCCCTTCCCGACATGAACTGCTTTAAAAGCCAAGTAGGCCTCATAAATATTCACCTTTTTCCCATTGACAGTCGCATGCCATCCCGGATGAAACGCATCCGCATAAACAAGCCAAGCTCCTGCCTCATCGACGACGTTCGTTTCTATTGTTATCTCATTTGAGCTAAATTTTATTACCTTAATGTTCTGCCTAATCTCCGAATTCGATTTGCTATTTGCCGTAGAACGCGTTCTTTCATCCACTCCTCTCAGTATGACAGTATTTTCTAAGTCATGATGTTCTTGAATTTGTTTTCTCGCGTCCTCGATCGTATCGCAAAAGGCTGCCCTGGAAACAAGCCGTAATTTTGGATGATGCCATCCTAGTATTTTACGAAAAGAAGGATTCGAGGGGTTTGAGATCTTCAGCAACCTATCGACCCTTTCAGACAAAAAATATGCTTTGCTTTGATCAACAACCATGCAACGGTCAATTTGAATAAAATTACTATCCTGTTGATACGGCCCTCCAAACCCTTCTTTGCGCCTCATCAGTTTCTGAGCTTTTTTTTGTCTTTCAAGAAACGGCTCCAGGACCCGCGCTTCCTGAAACTGGGGCTGATTAACCTCAACACTTTCTAACAATATTTGGTTGGTCCTTAAAAATTTTGGAGCATTGTGATACGCTGTCCACTGAAAAGAAAAAAGATCCAAGCAAAAAGGAATAGTCAAAGATAGGACAATAAGACCATAAATAAAACTATCTTTCTTTTCTCTGCCGATTCCTTTTTTCTTAGAAATAAAATTTGTTATTACTGCCATTATAAAAAGAAAGGAAAAGGAAAGAAAATACCTCCCTACGGTGGGAATGAACTCTCTTAAACCTTCCGGCATTAAATTCATTGCTTTAAGCTTTTCAACCACAGGCGGATCCAGCAAGCTAATCAGTACATATCTTGATATCGAAAGAACGTCAAATACAAATACAAAAACCGCCAAAATAATGAAAAAATATCCCAGCTTTTCTCTTGCCCTCACTTTCCAAAAATAATCCAGCCCGAAACCCGCACAAATCAAAATTAAAATTTTTATAATTCCGTAAACAAAACCAATGTGTCGATAGAGATGCATTGCGGGAAAGAAATACACGCCTGCCGAAAAAAATCCCCCGAAAGAAAACCAAAAAACAGAAATAAGAACGCTAAGAAATGCCAAAAATAAAATATTTCTCACTTTCAGCAAAGACCAGACAAAAAAGACCAGCGGCAACAATCCTATATAAACGGTGCTGTTAAATTTTCCCGTTGAAGATAAGAACAAAGAGCCCTGAAAAAAGAAGTGCTGAATAATGTCTTTAAGCTGTGCCGGGCCGCCATAATTTAGAAATGTAAAAAGAGAAGTCGTGCCGGTGGCAAAGTCTCGCTGGGTCAAGTAGAGCGAGGTTTCATGCGATATCATCTTTCCACAAAGAATGCAAGCAACTGAGATAACGACAAAAGATAAAAATAAAAAAATATTAGAAAAAGATTTTAAAAAAAGACAGCGCCAAAAACGTTTATACTTCAGGCATAATACAACGAAAAAAACAAAAAGAAGAAAAAGCCATAATCCTACAAAATACAAAACCGTCCCCCCAACCCAGGCGCTGAGCATAACTATGCCGCTGATCCATAAGAATTCCGGACGTTCTTTCTTGAAAAACAAGACGATAAAATAAAATGCCCAGGGAAGCAGGTAATAAATATAAAAATTGAATTCTATCTGGGAAAACCAAACCGTGCTCATGGTTGCGCCCAGGCAGGTTAGAAACGCGGTGCTCCTTCGCGAATAAATCAAGCGCGAAAGCAAATACATGCCTGATAAAAATACCATCTGATTAGCTAAAATCGAAAGCTTAAAAATAAACAGAGCACTTTTTATTTTTAAGAAAAAGCCAATAAGGGCCGCGAGATACCCCATGGGCGTCACATTATGAATCTGCAGTAATGTCCCGGGAAACCCATAGCTGTGAAAGGGCAACCACAAGGCTAGGTCTTTATTAAAGAATAATTCGCTATAAAAATAATGAAACACACCAAAAATGGTCTGCGTGTCATGCAGGGGGAAAAAATGCTTTTGGAAATACGGATAATTAAAGACCAACAAGAAGGATACAAGGATTAAAAAGTCACACTTTTTAAAATAGCGATATAATAATTTAAAATTCCTCAAAAAAATTCTCCCTTAAAAATCTACTTATCAAAATTTATCCTCTCTCTTTCGATCACGAGGGGTCGTTTTCTTACCTGAAAATGAATAGCGCAGATATATTCGCCCAAAATACCCAAAAAAACAAGCTGAATCCCTGAAAGGAAAAACAGTGCGACAATCAGCGTCGGAATTCCAGACGGAGCGTTTCCACCATTAAAAAACAAAACCGTAATCAAAGAAAAGATTGCATACACAATAGATGCAAAAGAAATAAACAGCCCGGCGATGATGGCCACTCTCATAGGCAAAAAAGAAAAAGAAATGAGGTCGTTGAGGCCTTCGTCAAAAAGATGATAAAAAGTGTTTTTAGACATCCCCTTCTTCCTCTTTCTCCACTCCAGATCAACACCGATAGATTTAAACCCACAGCTGGCAATCATTCCCCTGATGCTCGGATAATAATCATCAAATTGCTTTAAGGCCTGCAGAACTTTCTTGTCAATAAGCTGAAAGGCGTTGGCATGAAACGGAATGCTGATATATGAAAATTTACGAACGATATGGTAGTAGAAATTTCTTATCATTCTCATTATAATGTTTTCCCTGCGTACTTTTCTTACGCCAAAAACGACCTCATAACCCTCTTCCCATTTCTTTACAAATTCAATAATGGCCTCCGGGGGATCCTGCAAATCCGCGGCCAGCAAAACAACAACGGCATCCCCCGAAGCGTTCATCAGCCCGTTAAAGGTCGATCGAAGGATTCCAAAATTCCTTGAATTAATAATTACTTTAATATTTTTGTCTTTTTGAGAAATTTCTCTGAGAGCGTTTACCGTATTATCCGTCGATCCATTATCGCAAAAAATATGCTCATATTCATATTGCGCGAGTTCCTCTTTGAATATTAACTGTACTTTTTCATAGCAATCAAAGATATTTGATTCTTCGTTAAAAACCGGAGTAATCACGCTTATAAATTTTTTTTCGCTTTCCATTATAGTCCCACGCTTTCTATTTATTTACACATCGTTAATGCCGTCTGAACAATATTTTCATCCGAGATACCTTGTCGACGGCAAAGGTACTCCTGGCTTCCGGAAACATCAATTTCATTTTGCCTTAAATAAAGGCAAACAAATTTCAAAGGCTTTCCCGCCATTGCCAAGACTTCTGATACCACAGCAGCCAAGCCGCCTGCACCATGCTCTTCTATTGTCATAACTCTTCCCGTTGCCAAGGCCCACTTGAGTAACGACTCCTTGTCTAGAGGTGAGAGTGTGTGCATGCTCAAAACCGTGGCGCTGATGTTTTTACGTTTTAGCTCTTGCGCGGCCTTCACGGTTTTTTCCAATACGCCCCCTGTGCTAATCAACGTTATATCCGAGCCTTCGCTCAATATAAGGGCTTTGCCAATTTGAAATTCTGGCTCGTTTTCATATACTTTTAATTCCTGTGTTTTACCCAGCCTTAAATAACATGGCCCCCTCTGCCTGAGAATGTCCCGTAGCGCTAATCTGGTCTCCACGGGGTCTCCCGGAGCGATCACCGTCAAGCCGGGCAAAACGCGCATGACTGCCAAATCTTCCAGGCCGTAATGAGAATAGCCCTGGCTTCCATATGACAATCCGCCCCCGACCGAAACTATGGTAACCGGCAAGGAATGATAGCAGATATCATTTCGTATCTGCTCGAAACATCTTAAAGTCGGAAAATTGGCAATTGAATAAATAAAAACACGGTATCCTTCGTAGGCAAGGCCGGCCGCCACTCCTGCCATATTTTGTTCGGCGATTCCCGCATTTAAAAATCTTTCCGGAAACTCTTCCACAAACGGCTCAATCACGGAAAAGCCTAAGTCTCCGACGATAAGAAATATATCGGGATGAATCCGCGCCTGGGCAACAAGCTCCTGAATAAACGCCTTACGCATGGCTTCCTTTTTTTAACTTTGCAATCGCCAGATCAAGCTGTTGGGCATTCGGCGATCTATAATGCCATTCAAGTTTGTTTTCCATAAAATCAACCCCTTTGCCTTTCACTGTATTTGCAATAAGGCAAGATGGACTACCCTTATGCCAAGGTGCCGACGAAAGGCTTTTATAAATTTGATCATGATCATGGCCGTCAATGTCCCGAACAGACCAACGGAATGATTTTAATTTTTCCCCTAAAGGCTCTAATCCCAAAATATCTGACACCTGCCCCAGGGCCTGCATTTTATTATAATCAATCACCGCAATTAAATTATCTAAGCGATGGTGCGCCGCGAATAAAAAAGCCTCCCAATTTGACCCTTCCTCCATTTCTCCGTCGCTTAGTATGACAAAAACGCGCCAATTTTTACCTTTTCGTTTTGCCGCGAGGGCCATGCCGCAAGCAAATGGCAACCCATGACCGAGAGACCCTGTAGAAAATTCTACTCCTGGTACTTTCCTATCTGAATGAGTTAGAAAATAAGACCCGTCTTGACCGAAGCCTTCCAGCTCTTCTTCCGGAAAAAATCCTCGATATGACAGCGCGGCATACAAAGAGGCGCAGGCATGTCCTTTGCTAAAAATAAGACGGTCTCTCGCATCCCAAAGCGGGTTTTTGGGATCAATATTTAAAACCCTCGAATACAATACGGCAAGCAAATCGGCAACCGAAAGGGCTCCACCGATGTGCGAAGATTTAGCGGCATGCACCATCTGCAAAGATTTTATTCTAATTTTTAACGCAAAGAGGTGAGAATCCAGATAATTTTCGAAGTCTCTATTTATCATTTTGAGTTATCCGGATTGTCAAACTCTGGATTCTTAGAAAGTTTTAAATTAAGGTAAGTTTTTTTTCCGTTCTTTTCAAAAAAAGCAAATCCTTTTTTTCCAAAGCTACGCGCGCGTAGCAAGTTTATGATCTGAGATCCGGAATAAAGGCGGGACAAATCAACGGTATCCAAGAAATCAGCCTCCTTTTTCTTATGATAAACGGCCTTAGACTCGTCTTGGGCAACCGGTTTAATTTTTCCTGCCTTGATTAACGGCCATTTTTTTTTAAATAATTCTATGATTTCCTTGCGCAGACGATGATAAATATCATAGGCAGTATCTTCGTCTAATAAAGAAACTTCTTTTTGCGCCCAAACGGGACCGGCATCCGCCTTCTCGTTAATCTGATGAATTGTGACTCCCGTGGGTGTTCCGTCAAGAATGCTGTGGACATGCGGGTACCAGCCGCGATTGGTGGGAAGGAGCGCTAAATGAAAATTTAGAGTATTTTTTGCCAAACAGAAAAAATCAGGCTTAAGCAGATAAGACCAAAAAACCGTAATGATAAAATCCGGAGGGTCCTGCCTCATCTCTTTAAAATGTTCCGGATCTTTTAAAATATCAACGCTGTAAATTCGGTCTTCCGGCACCTTTGCGTTGGCCTTGATCTGGTCTGCGTATTTTTGCTCATTGGCATTGTGCAAATAAAGCTTCTCGATTGTATCGCCGCATTCTACCAAATGTTTTGCGACCTGCGCTCCCGGCCAGTCATTAGCCAATAAATAAATTTTCATGAAACCCCCAATATTTTGCGTATAATCCCGGCGGCGTAGGAGATGTCATCCTCGCTAAGCTTAGAAGCGCAAGGAAGATTGATACCGCATGCCGCCAAATGGTCGGCAACAGGTGTTTTTACGGGCTTAAACATCGGAAGCTTACTAATACAGCGGAAAAAAGGCCGACTGCGAATTCCTTCATCATCCATCCGCTTTATGACCTCATCACGCGTAATTCCGAAATCTTTATCAAGAATTATGGTGGGAACATAATAATTATTATAGATGCCTGGCTTTTCAACGTTCATGGACATCCCTACGACGTCCCCCAATCGATCTTTATACCAAAAGAAGATCTGGCGCCGGTGATTGATGATCTCCTGGGCGCGTTCGACCTGTGCCAGCCCAAGCGCAGCCTGAATATTCGACATCTTGTACTTTAATCCGATACCTGTCACGTTCAGCATCCCCGAATTATCGCGGCAATGGTCCCAATAGTAATATGCGCGTTCGTAAAATTTCTTATCATTTGTCACAAGGACTCCGCCCTCTCCCGTTGTAAACGGCTTGGCCCCCTGAAAACTAAACGCCGCCGCAAATCCAAGTGACCCAGCTGGTTTTTCATGATAAAGCGATCCAATTCCCGGAGCAGCATCTTCGATGACTGTTACGCCGTGTTTTTCTGCAATTGCGTTGATCTCATCCATATCTGCCGGATGTCCAAACATATGCACAGGGATAACGGCTTTTGTTTTTGAAGTTATCGCAGCCTGAAAACACTGAGGGTCCATGCACCAAGTATCTCGATGGACATCGACAAATACGGGTGTCGCCCCCAGATAGCATACGCATGAGGCCGTTGCGATCCAGGTCGTCTCCGGTATAATAACTTCATCGCCGGGTTTTATGCCAAGAGCGGCCATGGCAATATGAAGCGCACCGGTACAGCTTGAGGTTGCGATCGCATATTTTGTATTCGTAAAGCTTGCCATCGCAGCTTCAAACCTGTCCAGGTAATTATGCCAATTTTGATACCACCCGTTTCGACAGGCATCTGTAACATAAGCGACTTCTTTTTCCGTAATCCACGGACCGCCTGAAGGTATTTCTCTTTTCATTGATGAAGACTCTTCATGTTTTATCGTTAAACTTAATCTCGATCTCTATTCCCAAGGTACTCAAGAACGGACGTAACACGACCTCCGGAATTAACGTAAGAGGCAAGGTATTTCTTGATCTCGCCAAGATACCCGTAATTAAAAACAATAATCTCGTCAACCGGGTCTTTAAATAAATTCTTGGGATCTGATACCAAAACCCCCGTTGCCGGCATTTCCAATCCATGCAATGCTGAATTCATATCATAAACACATTCTATTTCTTTTTTTGTCAGACCGGCAATCGCCATTGTATGGACCCCCCGGCCTGCCGCTCCGTAGCCAGCAACCCGTTTGCCCTCTGTCCGCAACTTACGGACATGCCTCAATAGCCGATTGTGGCTTTCCTTAACCATCGCGGAAAAGTCACGATACAAATCCCTTTGCCGTAGCCGCAAAAGAAAACCATTGTCTTGTGGCAGCGCAATCGGCAGCCGGTTTTTCTCAAGCACGGCAGCGACTATCAAAGAATTTCCGCGGCACATATCCTCAGGAATAAAATTAAAAGATACGGGCTTATAACCCGCATGACGCAAAACCGACAAAATTGATTCCCTGGTAAGATAGACCGAATGTTCATGTGCAAACAGGCACGCTTCGTTGCGTTGAACGATTTTTTCAAAATCATGCACTTCAATAATAATAACACCAAAAACCGGATCCAGAATTTTCGAAATATCTTTTAAAAACGCAACCGGATTCGGCACATGATCAAAAGTATACTGGCAGACCACAACCTTTGCCTTGCTCATATTCTCCGGAATGAACTTAACCGCATCATCAGAAAAACAAGACGCAACAGTATCGATTTCGTTTTTGATCGCTTGTCGGCAGAGGCCCTGCGAAGGTTCAAATCCCAGAACCCGGGCACCCAGCTCTCTAAAATATCTTAGTTGAAGACCATCGCCCGAACCGATCTCGATAACCGTATCGCCTTTTCTTATACCAAACAGGGTGCAAGTCTCATCCGCAAATTTTTTCATAAATCTTTGAACAAACGCAGACTGTGATACAGTGTAGTCATAATTATGATAATAATCTGAAAGATCAACATCATGGAGCGTTTGAACGACCCCGCACCGCGGACACCAGTAAATATTAAGATCGGCCAAAAATGGATCTTCTCTATTGCTCGGATCCACATGGCCGTCTGACATCGGCATATCCGGCAGTCTCAAGAATAAATATAAATTCTCAGCCCCACAGATACGACAAACATTGCGATAAGTAACGTCAAGCTTCATGATTTATTTGTACTGGCGAAAGCCTATTTTTTTCCCGCAGATAACATCCGCAAATATTCTTCTAATTGCCCCAGGCACAACTGGTAAGGATCTGTTTGCTCATACGCCTTATACCACTCAACAGTTCTTTTGATTGCTTCTTTAACGCCCCAGACGGGAGCCCAATCTAAAAATGATCTAGCCTTTGTAATATCAAGGCTAAGCATCATAGCCTCATAGGGCCTGTTTCTTTCCCGAACCTCTTTCCATGAACCTTTCCCCCATTCTGCGATAACCATATCGGCAATTTCGCCAACCTTTTTTATGCAACGGCTGTCGGGACCAAAATTCCAAGCTCCGCAAAACTTTTCAGCATCATCTTGCATACGCGATGCCAGCAACAAATACCCAAAAAGGGAATCCAACACATGCTGCCAGGGGCGTGTTGCCATCGGAGTTCTAATTTCAATGGCTTTCCCACTCTCCAGCGCCTTTATACAATCAGGAATAATCCTGTCCTTTTGCCAATCACCACCTCCGATAACATTACCCGCTCTTACGGATGATAAACTTTTTCCGTGTTTTTTAAAATCGCGGGGGTTAAAGAAAGATGCTCGATAGGACTCAGTAATCAGCTCGGAGCAGGCCTTGCTTGAACTATAGGGATCATATCCGCCTAAAGGGTCGCTCTCGAGATAACTACGCGCTGATTCATTTTTTTTATAACATTTGTCGCTGGTAACATTAATAATTGTCCCAACCGACTTTGTCAACCTGCAGCATTCGAGCACGTTGATCGTGCCTCCGACATTGATATCGTAGGTTTCTTTCGGGCTTACATATGACTCGCGTACGATGGGTTGGGCCGCAAGATGAAAAACAATCTGGGGATTATATTTTTCAAAAACGCCTTTTAGGCGGTGATAATCTCTGACATCGCCGATGATATGAACAACTTTGTCTTTAAGCCCTGTTACCACAAAATTATCTCGGGCGGTATAAGGCTCAAGCGCGTATCCTACGATATCGCAGCCTAATACTTTTAGCCAGAGAGAAAGCCAAGAACCCTTGAATCCGGTATGGCCTGTGATTAAAACAACTTTTCCTTTGTAAAATTCTTCCAAATTAAACGGCATCATCTTTCCATACTTTCCAAAAACTTTTATTCTCATCCCATAGCTTATCAAGTTGTATTTTATCTCTTAAGGTATCCATGCACTGCCAAAACCCATCATGCTTATAAGCATATAGCTCGCCGTCTTCTGCCATCTTCTTTAAAGGCCCGAGCTCAAAAACTACGTCATCATTTTGAGGAATGTAGTCAAAAACCTTTGGTTCGCAGATCATAAAACCCGCGTTGATCCATCCGCTTTCTTTTTTCGGTTTTTCCAAAAACTGAAGCACCCTTTGATCGCTGGATAAATCCAATTTACCAAACCGGCTATCAAGCTGAACGGCGGTAGTCGTTACGGCCTTCTTGTGACTCTTGTGAAAATTTAATACTTTTGAAATATCGATATCGGACACGCCGTCTCCATACGTCAGCATAAATGCCTCGCCCTGGGTATACTCTTTTATTCGTCTTATTCTGCCGCCGGTCATGGCCTCCAGGCCCGTGTCGATGAGCGTAACTTTCCAGGGCTCGCTTGTATTATTATGGACTTTTATTTGATTATTCGAAAGATCAATCGTAATGTTGCTTTGATACAAGAAATAATTTGCGAAATATTCTTTAATGATAGAGCCTTTGTATCCCAGGCAGATAATAAAGTCATTGTATCCATAAAAAGAATACATCTTCATGATATGCCACAAAATCGGCTTTCCCCCAATAGTTACCATAGGCTTAGGAATTTTTTCCGTCTCCTCGCAAATTCTTGTTCCCATCCCGCCGGCTAAAATAACAACTTTCATTCTATTTTCCTCCTTAACAAATGTCATTCATTTTACCCTACATTTAAGAATTCGGCAAGACTCAAAATTAAGGCGTGGCAAAAGAATACCAAATTTGTGCCAACTATTGTATATTAAACAAAAACCCCGCAACTTTTTAGTCACGGGGAGTCTGTAATTCACAGCTTATTACTTCGTAGAAAATAAATTACTTCTTAACTTTCTTGGCTTTCTTGGCTTTCTTTTTGTTTGCGATTTTATCTCCCATTTTCACATCCCCCCTTCGGTTACCCTAAATAATTAACAATAAAATATTATAACATCTTTCTCTCATTCTCAGAGACTTTTTCAATGTGCCAGATAAATGAAAACATGACTTACGGAGCAAAGCGCTCGTAAGTCATTTGTCTGAATTTATCCGGCGTATGCTGGATAAATCTACGTTGACCTTTCGAATCCTTGGCGAAGGGTTTGCGCTAACCATCAATCAACAATATTTTTGTTAGCACAGCGTTAGCACGAAAAATCGCAACATCTCTTCTTGCTTTTTTTATTCCGCTTCTGGTGAAACAACTCTGATTAAAAACGCAGCGGGTTGATCTTCAACTGTAACTTCTAGCTCAACATAGACGCGGTCACCCGGGAAAAGCTGATCCATGCCAATGACCTGGCCGTTTTTAATAATTTTTGTCTGATCGGTCACATAGCAATTCACTTCTTTAAAGGTGCCTTCTTTTTCGTTAAGCGCTCGCTTTACAACAACCATAGAAACATCCGAATCCGTATCAAAAACCGTCCCATAAAAGCCTTCCTGGCTATCAATTATGGAGCCTTGCTGGGCAAAAACCAACCCTGAGAAGAAAATACTGGCCCCTAGAACAATAATCCAAGAAAAATTCTTCATCACACCCCTCCTTAAATAATTTCTTATTTCTTCTAACGATTAGAAACCGAAAAGCCTTACGTTCTTAATATCTTCCCACTCTCCGTCTTCTTAATTTCTTTCACTATCCGAATTTCCTTCGGAGCCTTATGTGCCGCAACATTATCATAACAAAATCTTCGTAATTCTCTGGCTAAATCTTTATCTGATTCCTTTTTTAGAACTACATCCGCTTGTGGCAATTGCCCATAGATATCATGCGCAACGCCATATACAAAAGATTCCTTCACATCAGGATGCGAGTTCAGAACCCCTTCTACTTCGACAGGGAATATCTTCATTCCAGCATAATTTATTACATTTTTCTCTCTTCCTTTAATAAAGAGAGAATCTTCATTATCTAGAAACCCTAAATCCCCTGTATTAAACCATCCTCCATCCAACACCTGATCTCTAGCTTGCCAAGGGGAATAATATGCATCAAACATGCCTTTTCCCTTTACACAGACTTCCCCTACGCCTTCATCATTCTTATCTTTAATTTGAACTCGATAGTCTGGCAAAACTCTTCCTACCGACCCTCTTGATTTCCTGTCCCTTCTTGTATTCACGAACGGTAATCCTACCTCAATAATGCCATAAGCCTCGCTGATCTCAATGCCGAATATGTCAAAAAATCGTGAGCTTTCTTTCTCAGTAAAACCAACTGCAGTAGAAATAGCCATTCTTAGATTAGAAAGATGCTCTCTGTCGACATCAGCGCTGTTCATCATTATTCTGTAATGAAATGGAGACGCATACATAAAGGTACATTTGTGCTTATCAAAAGCCTCGATCATGACAGAGGGAAAATCTTTTTCGCATAAAATAATAGTTGCTACTTTTCTCAAGAATAAAATTATTGTTACTACAAAATGATAGCTCATAGACAAAACCCAAACAATATTGTCGTCAGAAGTAACACCAAGGCCTTTGTTCGCAGCATTTGTCCTTTCATAAATCGATTCGTGCGATATAACAACGCCTTTGCTTACACCTGTTGTGCCTGATGAAAATCTTATAAATGCAGGATTTGTATCGCAGAATTCTTTTGGCAGTTCAGATTCCGTCTTTCTTTGGTAAACAAAGAATTTCCTGCCTCCACAGCTTAACTGTTCAGCCTTGCTGCTATCGAGAAATTCTACTTCCCTTCCCGATATTAAGAAATCGACATCAATCTTCTTAATAACGCTTTCAGCTTCGTCCCACGCCAAAGATGGAGAAATAGGAACCATAACTCCTTCGCAAGATAAAACGGCTAAAGATATCACTATGTATTCGATGCTATCTTCTAAAAATAGTCCTATTTTTTTATGTCCATGTATTCCGAGAGTTGATAATTCCTTCTTGAGAGATTCAACATCCTTTACTAACTTTGCATATGTAATTTCTCTGTCGCAATCAACAATGGCAACTTTACTCAAATTATTCTTTGTTTCATCAAATATGATATCTACAATATTCATCTTCTTATCATCTCCGAAGCCAGGGAGCCTGAAGCCTCTCCTAAAGACATGCATGTACCCATTACGCGAATTGAGCCTACGGCTTCATGCGACGCAGAAATGCACTTCCCTGAACTAATAAGATTGCTTATTGTTTTTGACTTGAGGCATCTTTTGGGTATTTCATAATAATCATTTTCTTTGACATATTTATAACAAGTTCCTTTTTCTTCAAGCCATTGTTCAATCGGCCAAGCTCCCCTGATAACCCCATCGTCAAATTTTCTTGCCCCTAACACATCCTCTTCGGTTAAAACATATTCTCCTGCCGTTCCTGAGCTGTCTCTAGCAAAAACCTCTTCACTTGTTTTCTCGATCTGAGCATTCTTCATTTCTTGAAGATGTCCTGTAATAAATTGGAATATCTTAGTCAAATATTCTTCTTTTAAATTTCTTGATGAATGGGGGATGTTCATCTTTAGATAACCTTCTTCCAAAGTATCTCCTTGGATGTACGTGGTATATTTCAAGAAATCAGGAGCGCCTTCAAGAGCAACAAACTTATCTGCCCAGTAAGGCACTTTAATCATTAAAGATTCATCCCCGCCTTCAATCTTAACGACCTTGGCTATATATCCACAAAGCTGCTGCTTTTCTTTATCTACTGTGAGAAAAGGTATTCCTGCCAGCCTTGAAACAACGCTGTCTCCGCTGCAATCAATAACTATCTTAAACTCAATGCTGATGCTTTCTCCGCTCTTCTTCGCTTTCAAAGATGACAGCTGGTTGCCTTTTTTATCTATTGCATAAATTTCTGTATTTAACGAAGAGATTGCATTCTTCTGGCTGTCTAAAAGAGTCGTCAAGAATGAAGCAAGGCTGTTATCCGGCAAGGGGAGAACAAATACTTTGCCAATTCTTTTTGTTTCAGTAATATTGTATTTTGATTCTAAGAAATGAACTAGTTCCTGCGAAATCCCTTTATTAAGGGTGTCGTTAACGTCACAAGGTCCCTTCTGATTGTTTGCGTATAATCCGCAAACGGCTTTGTGCATGCATTTATTTGCAGCCCCTCCTAAATAATTATTTTTTTCAACCAATAAAACCTTTAAGCCATTTCTTGCCGCTGTAACAGCTGCGCATACACCCGAAACGCCTGCCCCGATAACAACAACATCACACTTAATAATTTTATCTACCGCTTTATCCATTAGGCATTTCCCTTAGAGCATTAACTAAAAATTCTATGTCCTCATCATTTAATAATGTATTTAAATAAGATATCGTAAGATTAAATTTTCCATTGTAGTTATTAACGAACACTCCTAGCCCGGGAGGAACTGATGGGACAGGTAAATGAAATAGATTAGCTGTTTCTTTCCCAAGCAACTTTCTCCCGCTAAAAACAGTTTCGCCTAAATAGGAGAACGAAAATGAAGCCATCTTTCCCCTAGAGTAAATCCCTAATAAATTGCTTAAAATTGGAATTGGCGCAATTCTCATAAGCATTGCGTTGCTGCTGAATTTTTCAGAAAACCTAGATTTTGTTTGTTCATATAATTGGTTCTTTATCGATTCCATAGGATTCTCTGCTTCTTTGTCGGTGAATTTAAAAAACATGAAAGATAGATGATTAAAAAACATCTCCCTCTCTTCACCCTTTTTCCTCGCATTCACCGTGACAGGAACAACCATGTTATCATTTCGAATTCCCTTCCTGTTGAAAAGCTGATTGAACGCATAGATGGCCTGAGACAATAAAAAAGGCATTATCAGCAAATACCCAGCCTCCTTATCGGCCCTTTCAATGATTTTCTTCGTTTGATTCTCATTGAATTGGATAACTTTATACTGATACTCTTGCTTCCCCTTTTTAATAGGAAGGGCCCTCACTTTTCTTCCTGGCGATAACCAAAGTAATTTTCGGTTAACATGTCTTCCCGCCTTGAATTTCTCACCCCACCTATTCAGGTGAGAAGGCTGACAGCGCCTATCGGGAAAAACATAACTCTGCTTGCCTTCTCTGTATCGCTCAAAAGCGTCTACAAAAAGCTCCGCTCCGAGGCCATCAAAAAGTTTATGGCTAAAAGTAAAAAAAACATACGATTTCTCATCATGAAATATAACATCACAATAAAGATAGCCTTCGCTGGATTGGTCGTATTTTTGAGAAATCTCTATGCAGAAAGGAATAAATTTAGAAGCTTCTTGTACTCTGCGGGAGGAAATAGAGACAGGGCTAACTTCTTTATCCTTGTCTATTTTCCAATAAGGAGCAAGATTAAAAGCCCTTGCCGCGCGCCCTTTAAATATAAAATGACTACTAATAAATTGATTCAGCTCTTGCTCAAAAAGATCAACATTAACCAAGCCATTCACTTCAAAAACGATATGAAACACATTTCCTTTACCGATCTTTTTTTGATTCATATGATCGAAGGCGTGAATCAACCAATCAATACCTGTTAAATATCGTTTATTGGTCATGAACAACTTTAAATAAGCGTTGGGATAAAGAATTTATTGTATTGAAGTCTTCTTTAGATAAACTTGTGTTGATCAATTTAAGATTAAAATTCTTTTCTATAGAAACAAGTAATTCAACAAAACTCAAAGAATCAAGCCCCATAGAATGTAGCGGCTCATTAATATCAATAGATTCAACTTCTATCGATAGAATCATAGAAATTTCATCCACCAACTTATTCTGAATTTCTTGTATATCACAATTCATATAGCACTACTTCCTAAGATTATTCAAATGTATACCCGTTAATCTCACTGACTTTATCATTCCTAAAGTGAACCGTAAAACTTTTAGCCCGGCCTTCCCAATAAGTCCATAAGTCAAGATCAATAGACGGCGTTTTATGTGTCGGCGGATACCCGTAAGCCATTAAAACTGCCTCTTTGCTCATGCCTACTTCTATTTTTCCATTTTCAATATTTTCTTTCTCTTGGCTTGATAGCTTTTTAAAATCTCCTTTCAAAGGATTATCGTTTGAGAAATATCTATCAAACAACTCGTATAAATCTATCTTGCTGTGCTTCGCCGCACGCGTATATGTGTACGCTCTGTTTTCGGATACAACAGTAAACTTTATTTTATCTCCCCCAAACTTCTCAACTCTAACTTCTGTTCCTGCAGGGATTATTGTCCCTCTATGAAAATTTGTTGAAACAAAATTCTTTTCTTTTTCAAACCACATGTTCGAACGCAAATAAAACACCTCACTCTTAACTTTTTCTTGCATAGTTCTTAACTTTTCTCTTCTTTGCCCTATCTCCCTTTTCCTTTTCTGCTCCGGAGTCATATGTTTATCTCTATATTCCGAATTCCCTGCAAAATTCATGTCATTTGCATACACGATTGCTACTGGCACTGACACCAGCAATGCTACTATTAAACCAAAATTAAGAATTCTTTTCCTGAACATATCCCCCCTCCTTTTACGATATTGTTAAATTAAAAACAATTTTCTTAGTTTTATCAAAAAATCTTATATTCTTAATATTATCCGAATGCTCAGCGCTAACATCTTTCTTTAATTCTATAAAATTCTGATAGATATGCTTATTTTTAAGCATCAAAGCTGCTGACGCGCAATAAAAACTTGAACCTGACGCAATCCATCCCCAGGCTGGGCAGTTATTAAAAGAGGATATATTCTTTCCATCATCTTCTTTTCCCTTTGAACTCTGATTGCACTCGATATCACAATACTTTGCTTTTCTTTTACCAGCACTCAGCAAAAAGAAGGTACTTCCTTCTCCTGGAACAAGTTCTGAAATATTTAACTTTTGGTCGCATATATACTCCATGGCAGGACTTAACTCATCAACAGTTCCCGCGAGGACATACTTGCATCTTCCTTGATTAATCCACGCATCAGCTAATTGTAAAGCGTTAGAAAATGAAAAACAAAAGTCCGTCAAAGTACTTGCCGGCCCCTGAATATTTAGTGCAGACGCAATATATGATGCCGCAGCATTATGAACAGAGTGTGAAAATATCGTTGGAGAAACATTGGCTTCACCATAATCAAGAATATTGTCTAAGAAATTAAATGTTGTTTGATGAGGGCCAAACGCAGTGGAAACAATAACGCCAATCTTTTCATCTTCAGCTATTTCTATTCCGCTATCTTTAAGCGCATCCCCCGCTGCCAAAACAGCCATTTTACAAAACCGATCTGCTCGTCGACAACTTTTTAGTGCTTCCTTATCTTTTAAAACCTTATCATCTACGCTAAAAACAGGAATTGTCTTTTTTGTTACCGGTGAATATTCTACAATTTTGGGCTCAACAGGGCCTTGATGTAGCGCTTTCGTAAAGCTTTCGCTTCCTCTTCCCAAAGTTGAAATCGTTCCAATTCCTTGAATATTCATTTTATTCTTCTCTTTTTTTTATTACAAGAGCCGCATTATTGCCACCAAAAGCTAATGACGTTGACAAGGCGTACTGCCCCTTAACTTCTGTCTTTTTCTTTAATGGAGAAATCCCTATTTCTTTGTCTTCATTCTGAAATCCAGCACTTTTCGGAATCCATCCCTCCCTCAAAGCTAAAGCCGTAAACACAGCTTCGATTGCACCAGCCGCTCCCAACGTGTGCCCGGTATAACCTTTCGTAGAAAACGCTTTAATATCAGGACCGAAAAACTCGCCGATGACTTTCCCTTCTACCTTATCATTATCTAAAGTTGCAGTTCCATGCGCATTGATAAAATCAATATCTCTCAATTCAATCCCTGCTTCCCCTATTGCTTCCTTAATAGCACTCTTCAGCCCAGCTCCATCCGGATGTGGAGCTGTTAAATGATATGCGTCTGATCCTGAGCCATAAGCTGAAACATACAAATTAGCCGCCTTTTCTCTCTCTAAAATTAAAACTCCTGCCCCTTCTCCAAGGCTTAACCCTTTTCTATCTTTATCAAATGGAGCACAAGGCATATCGCTCATAATTCCCAATGAGTTGAATCCGCATAAAGGAATTTTATTTAATTCATCTGCGCCGCCGGCAATGGCGATATCACATATATCATTCTTTAGCCAAGATACTGCAACTCCAATTGCATCAACTCCTGAAGAGCACGCATTAACAACAACACTTCTGGGGCCCTTTAACTTATACTTCTTTGCAATAACTTCTGCCAAGTTTCCATTCAAATATTCATCGATAACAGTGATGTCGGCTTGCCCTGTCTCTCTAAATTCTTTATAAAACTCAATATTATTCAGCTGGCTAGCTACCGTTGTTCCAAAGCAAACCCCAACCCTTTTATTCTTATCAGAAATATCCCCATCATAGCCTTTTATGGCCTCTTCAACAGCAGACAATAATAAGCTTAACGTTCTGTTCTTGCACTTCGGCTGATAATCTCTAACCTCAAAAACAGGCTTGTTCAATGTCGTCTCAAATAAAGTAACTTTGCCGACATTGACACATCCCTTGTCAAAAGCTTGTAACGTTTCTGTAATATTCCTGCCGGCAGCTGAAATACAGCCCATTGCAGATATCGCAATCTGATGATTCTTCATGTTTTATTCTGATTTATCTTCTGTGTTGGCTGCAACATACTTTGCTAAAGTGTCTAATGAATAAAAAATCTCTCGACCCTTGTTCATGTCCTTAACTTCTAATCCAAAGTTTCTTTGGAGCAAAACCACAATCTCAACGGCATCCAAAGAATCTAGACCTAACCCTTCGCCAAAAAGAATTTCGTCGTCTTTGATATCTTCGGGCTTAACGTCTTCAAGAGAAAGATGATCAACCAACAACACCTTTAATTTATTTCTTATTTCAACCAATCTTTTTTCTTCTGATTCCTGCATCTTTCCTCCTTAGTCATGTTTATGGATTTTGGAATTCAAATACCAACCTACTCCCATCTTTTCTATTAATTAAAGGAATTCTAAACTTCTCGCCGCTCTCAAGAGGATGGATAAACATCACTCCGCTGATGTCAGAATTTGGCTCAACGGAAACATCAACAATTTCCTTAGCCAAATAATCTTTTCTAATATTATCGTTTATTTTAATAATACGGACATGGAGAGGTGGCCAAGGGCCAGCGTATACCAGCTGATTGCGAGCACACTTTTTTGCTGCTTCTTCTGCGTATACATAGCTAGCCTCGACATTCGCTTTTCTAAATCCGTAAGCCACATCGCTCTTGTTATCTATCACAATGAAGACTGGCTGAATTCCCCTGCCCCGCATATCACAGCTAAATATCTCATTTGCCTCATCATAATCAAAAAACTTTACAGCTACAGAAACACTATTCAGGTTAACAGCATCAACATAATCTTCAACATAATTGCTTGGTAACCTACCCGCATAGTATCCGCCACAGCCGGAAATAATAAGCGTTAAAGATACTAGCGTAAAAAAAAGCACTGTTCTTTTAAGCATATCTACATCCTTTCATAGAATTATTTTATTATGACTTACCTCAGTCCACACATCTGCAAAAAGAAAAACTTGATACGGATAGCTTTCTGCGTAATTATTTAAAATCGTTGCATATTCCTGCACATATTTCTTTAGTTGCTGCCTTTTCTCTTTTTTCCCATCGTATTTTGGCCTTATAACATTATTAAAATCGATGAGATATTCTTTATGGGATAATTTTGCTGTTAACAAAACAATTATCGGGCATTCTAAAGACGCTGCAATCAAAAATGCTCCAAAAGGAAATCCGGCTTTCTCCCCTAAATAATCCACGTCTAAAGCCGGGAATCCATATCGACGGTCACCCATGATAGAAACAACATCCCCGCTGTTAATCTTTTCTGTCATTTTAATTATTCCCCCAAAGTCTTCCTCCGGAGAAATAATTCTTACTTTTTTTTCTTCTTCTGAATCAATTCTTAAACTCTTCTTAACAGCGACATTGTCTTCCGGCCTCATGACAAGATATATATTCTTGTTTAGCTCCTTTAAGCAAGATAAAGCTACTTGCCAGTTGCCAACATGAGATGTGAGAAATATGCATCCTTTTTTACTTTGATTAACAATTTCTTTAACAGAATCAAACCCTTTAAGGCGCATTGTGAATCCTTCATGTCCCGACGCTATCGCATACCGATCAATCAATGCCTTTCCTTGACTAACAAAGAGCAAATACACACGCCAATACTGCTTAAAGAATCCCTCTTCCTTAAACCGTTTCTCTATATAAGCTAATGCTCCTTTAACTGCTGCTCGGTCAAACAGCAAATAATATGTGCAGACAATATACAACAAGCCATACGCACCTCGTAAACCAAACAGCCTCACAGAAATCATAAAGATCTGAAATCCTAACTCGTTTCCTCTTTTTTTTACTTTAATCTTCTTAGACACTCACAGCACCCTTCTCTGTTTTTCGCTGCAAAAATTTTGTAATGCCAAAAACCATAAAGCCAGTAAATACTGCTAATATAGGTGCAACGATCAAAGATCCTAAAAACCATTCCCAAATTCGGTCAAACGCCTGATAAAAAATAACATCGATAGAAACTTCCGTTAGCCATGTTCCATAGCGCATGAAATGCCCAACCTCTATGCATACAACGGGAACAAATGGCGGCACGCACAAATTTTGAATGCTCACTGCCATAACTTTGTTCAAATGCAATCGAGTAGTGACATAAACAATCACAATAGTATGTACTGCAATCAAAGGTAACACAGCCAGCAAAATCCCTACTGCCGCGGAGGCAGCCAAGCCTTCAGGGGTTGCATTTTCTTTAAGAAGAAATTTTAAAGCTTTAAGAGGGTGATTAGCTAATTCTTTATGAACAATACCTTTTTCCTCTCGCTGAATTAACTTCTTGTGGGGAACAGGCAGAAGCCTCCTTAAAACAAGCTGTGTATGCATCATTGAAATTCTTAAGTTATCTAGAAATCCTTTAAAATGAGAAATTCGCTCTCCTTCTTTAGCATAATGCACGCCAACATCAACCATCTTGATCCTTAAGCCAGCCCAAGCCGCCTTTGTGATAGCTTCCGTCTCAAAGTCATAATGTGCGCCCTTCAAATTAAGCTTCAAAATATAATCAACAGGATATGAACGAAAACCACTTTGACAATCATCAATAGATAATCCAGTTTCTACTTTAAACCAAAAATTGGCAAAATTTCTTCCGAATTTACTTTTGTCCGGAACATTCTCTGAAGAAAAGTCTCTGGAGCCAATAACAACGACATCGGCCTGATCTCCAATTTTAGCAATGATCTTAGCGATATCTTGCGGATAATGCTGCCCATCTGCATCTATTGTAATCGCGTGTCTGCCACCTTCTCTTTTTACATATTTCAATCCGGTTAAGATTGCCGCGCCTTTACCTTCGTTGTTCTCATGCTTAATAACAACAACCCTTTCATCTGCGACGGTTAATCCTACATCAATATCGGTACTCCCATCATCAACGACAACAATGCTCTCGACTTGTTCTTTGCACCCCAAAACAACGTCTTTTAAGGTCTTTCCATTGTTATAAACAGGAATGATGCACCAAATCTTTTTTCTTTCAAAATTACTTTGAGTCATAGCTCATGTGCCTTTTACGCTTTTCTTTTCCCTTAAGAAGCATATCCCATAAACAACCTGAATAGCCCATCTTGTGAAGAAATTGCAGACTGCCGTCTAGCGCGTCCGGAGGAAAAATACAATTCCTTATTCCCTTAAAGGCTTCAGTTAATGTTTTCTCCAGCCATTCTTTCTCAATTGCAGGATCAATGTAATAAACTGAATCTAAAAGATCCCCACCCTTCTCGATAACTCCATTATCCTCTGCGATCTTTAATAACGGAGTTCCTGGTAAAATCCGTATTCCCATAAATATAAATGAAACCGAATTCTTTAGTCTTTTAATATTCTCGATGCCTTCAAGAACGGTTTCTTTTGTTTCTCCGGGGCATCCAAACATATAATAATGCGCAACCGCAACTTCATGCTTTACGAATAAGTCATTTGATCCAATAACATCTCTAAACAAAAATGATTTACCTAGTTTCTTTAAAGTTGTATCTGTCGGTGCATCTGATCCCAACTCAGCTGCGCGCAGCCCTGTACTTTTCATCAACTCTATACTTTCATCCGTCAATCCCTTTGGAGTAAAAAACGCTGTCCATGGAACATTTATGTTCCGGTTTTTCATCTCTTTCACAACCTTCAAGTATTCCCCTTGAGAATCATTAAAAACAGAATCTGTAAAGAAAATAAGTTTTGCTCCATACTGCTCATGTAGCTCTTGAACATCATCCACAACAGCTTTTGGATCTCTCGCCCTTATCTTTGATCCTTCCAGCAAAGGATAAGAACAATAAACACATTTGCAAGAACACCCTCTTTTTGTTTGAATAGAAGCAACATTTCCGCTTTGCAAATAATACTTCATTAAATCTGAATCATATAAAGCATTCGGAATGACACCACCGCTGATAGGAGCTCTGCTTCGTATACACTTTTCTTTTGGAAAAATCCCCTTTTCAATATCCTTTGCAAATTTAACCATCAGCTCTTCCCCTTCGCCTACAATTCCATAATCTGCTCCTGTTTCTTGAAGAATAACATTTGGCATGATGGAGAACCCTGAGCCTCCTAACACGACGACAGCTTTTGAGTTTTTCTTTATCATCGCAACAATATCTGTAACAGCATCAATATACCGCTGCTCATTCATTAAATTCACATTATCAATATTGCGAATGGAAATCCCTACAATATCCGGCTCAACTTTCTTTAATCCCTCCTTAAGAACATCCAGAGACTTCTCGCTTTTTAAATAATCTCTTTGCTCAACATTAATTCCTGCATTCTTTAAAGCTGCGGCGACCATGCTCATCCCCAAAGGGTAGATCGTATAAGGTGTTTTTGCGACATTTGAAGATATTAATAAAACTTTCATATTTACATTACCGCCTATCAGCTGTTAATTTCTGTTTTCTAAATGTCCCGTCAGCTTTTTCTTTCTTAATGACATCCATAAACAACTTTGCCATCTTTATTTCCTGGCAACAATCACTGTAAAAAGTATCCCATGCATAGTGATACATCTTCTGCAGAGAATCTGCTGTCATCAGCTTTGGCTGAAAAACAACTTCGCCACAGGTGTATTTTATCCAATCGTTATGCAAAATTCTTCCTTGATCCTCCATCTCTCTTCTAAAGGGTGTCTCCGGGAAAGGCGTCAAGATAGTGAATTCGGCTAAATCCAAATCTATGTCCATGAGAAAATCTACCATTCGCTTAATGTAATCTTCATCGTGATGTTCCAGGCCAAGGAGAATTGTCCCCTCAACTCCGATGCCCCTGTCTTTTAGCCTTTTAACTCTATTACGCATATAATCCGAAGTGTCCACAATAGCTTGATATACATACCAACACCCTGCCTTAGCCGCTAAATCAAGTATTTCATCATCGTCTTTAATCGGGTGGGAGATCCATTTCTTTTTCAATGGTGCAATTTCTCTAAACAATTCTTTCTCCCATTCGTCATCCTGTGCTAATGAATTATCAACAATAAATAACCGATTATTCTTTATGCTCTCCAATTCTTTGACAACTTTCTCAATGGGTCGAGGCCTAAAACATTTCCCTCCTAAAAATCGTGCGCAGCAAGGAAAACAATTAAACTTACATCCTCTAGACATGTGTGCCAAGTCAACCATCTGCACGCCTTTAAAATTGTATAGCTCATGCTTTAAGATATCTCGTCGTGCAGTACCTACTAATGAAATGTCCGGTAATTGGTTTTGATAATTATAAACTTGTTTTAATTCACCATTCTTAAAATCATTAATCAAATTTCCAATCACCCCTTCCGCTTCCCCTAAAAACACAGCATCGGCATGCGGAATTGTTTCCTCGTAATGCAGCATTGTGGCAATGCCTCCGAAAATTACTTTTTTCCCTTTTGCCCGATACAAATCTGCTATTTCCCATGCTCTTGGCATTTGACATGTCAGCATGACAGACATGGCTATCAAGTCGGCATCTTCATTAAAATTAATGTCTTCTACGTTTTCGTCGTAGAATGAAATTTCAATATCTGGATCTAAGGCCGCAGCAAAACAGACAGGGCCATGCGGCGGCAAATTGAATGTTGTCTGCTCCTTAAGTTTTGGCCACTTAGGATATATAATCAATAACTTCATTCTTGTCCTTTTGCAAAATCTTTTTTATAACCTCAGGCAACACCCCTATGCCCTTTACTGCACGCTGTACTTCTTCCAAATCCATCCATCCATTCTTTAAAGCACCTTTTTCTTCTTTTAAAAGAAAACAAATTGATTCTTCTTCACTAGCATTAACTATCAACAAGTTCGTAGCTTCTTTTGATTCAATCATTATCCGTCCTTGCTCAAGAATCTGGTTTGTTTGATCTTCTTGAAACGTGAGATACAGAACAGGCCCTTGACATCCAAAATTGATAGCCGCCTCTGCTATTGGCGTTGAGGGCAACGTATAAACGAATAAGTTCCCTCGAGACAGCTTCCGTCCGCACTCAACATAATCTTTAAAATATTCTATGTTTGATTGCAAGCATCCCTCTTCATCTGTACTCAAAATACCAAAATCCTGCATTGTTCCCTTTGAATAATCAATGCCTGCGTCAAACAAAGCTAAAGAAATTGCAAGGCATGTATTTCTTGAAACTTTATCAAATCTTCCAAAATTCTTTATAGGCGCTAGAAGAATAGAAGCATCTCTGAAAATTGAGTGCACTTTCTTCCTGTCTGTATATTCAGTTATGTTCTCCCTGAATATACTTCCAAACCTATCTTCTGTAATCCAGCCTATCCCTTGCATGCTAATCATTATTTTTATAATCCTATTATTAGCGCAGAATTAATTCCACCAAATCCAGAATTTGTTGACAGAACAACATCATTCTCAAGCCTAACTTCTTCTTTTTTAATCCACCCTGCAGCTTCCTCATCAACATTCTCCGTCCCTACTGTAGGTGGCAAAACATTACTTTGAATCGTCTCTAGCACCACCAAAGCATCCATAAGACCCGCTGATCCCATAGTATGCCCGATTCCCCCTTTGATAGAATATGTTGGAAGAACTTTTTCACCAAAGATGTTTTTAAATGCTTTCATCTCCATCGAATCGTTATATACCGTTCCTGTCCCATGAGCACAAATACTATTAATTTCTTCGGCTGCCATACCTCCTGATTCTAGCGCTCTATTTATAGCTAAGAATAAGCCCTCTCCGCCTATGGATGGGCCGGTCACATGATTTGCATCGCAAGAAATTCCCCAGCCTGAAATACTTCCCTTAACGGCTCTCTTTTCTTTATCAGCTCTTTCTTTCGACATGAGAAGAATATAAGCTGCCGCCTCCCCAACATTAAGACCCTCTCTATTTTTATCAAATGGTCGAGCGCTTTGCTTATCTAAAGCCATTAGCGATGAAAATCCGGATATAACAAACTCACTCACGCAGTCACAAGAAACAACTAAAACACAGTCGCTCTTTTTAGACCTAATCAATGACGCAGCTCGAGCAATAGCAACGCTAGAAGATGCGCATGCAGCAGAAATCACCATGCCTCTTCCTTTTACTTTAAAAAGATCATGTGCTTTTGCCAATAAAAGACCTAATCGACTCTCCTCTAAACCTTTTTTCCCTGTTAATATCTCATCTTCGAGGAAATCAATCTCGCCATTTAAAGACGCAAGTATTAGGTCAGCATCTTCCGGCATCGGATTGTTAATATTTTTCTTTAGCCTTTCCAACATTTGAAAAACAAATGACTTCCCTTTCCCGGGAACAAGATCCTTGATTGTAGCTGCTTTGCTTGATTTGAAATGGCTGGTATCAAATCTTTTAATGTCATCTATTGAAGTTTGATTGCTAAGTAAACCTTGCCAGCAAACATCTATTCCTTCTCCATAAGGAGTAACCGCGTTGTAACCAACTATGACCGGGCTTGCCTTCAGCATGAATATTCACCCTTTATCCATTTTTCACGACATTTTTCAAGCATCACAGGTGTCACAATATATGGTTCCTGAGATTCAGCGTCAATAAACAGCTGCACAGTATATCCTGTTGCCGCAATTTGTCCGTCTTCCTTAATAATTGCATATTCAATATTAATCCTTGCCCCTTCGCTCCAGATCATGCTTGCTTCGACATGACAAACCTCATCAAGGGTCAAAGGCGCATGATAGTCAACGTGCATTTGCACAATGGGCGCACGTAATCCTGCTTCGTAAAATTCCCGGTAAGATAAGCCAAATTTCCGACCTATAGCAGCAAACCCTTCCTCAAAATATTCTGCATACCTGCCGTGCCACACAATTCCCATCACATCAACATCGCTGAAACTTACTCTCTTTTTAACACGCACAGTCAAAGAAGCAGGCCCTTCTGGAATTATCTTAAAATATTTACCTAGTTTTCTTCTCATGATGTAACCTCGTTAAAATATCAGCTTTAATTCGGCGACCTTTTCCTCTTCTTTGGCAATGGAAACTTTAACCGAAAAATTCTCTAAATTCTCATTCTCAAGACATTTAAATATCAATTCTTCATCACAGGTTATGGGTCGAAAGAATTTTGCAAGTTTTATTTCCTTAAGCTCAAGATCATCCTTGCCTTTCCACTTCTTTATAACCTCTACCGCTGATAAAATCTTGCAAACTCCGGGCAAAACAGGATTGTTTTCAAAATGCCCCTGAAAACCAAGAAAATCCTTATCAAAAATAAAATTTGCCGTTGCCATACGCGTATCAATAACATCTATGTTGCGCATGCATCTATTTATGTCGCCTATCAATTCTCGACTCATAGCACCTCTTTGACGTTGATTGTTAGCTTATAGCCACGCAAGTTATTTGTAAAAATTATCCCCTTAGGATACACCTTGCCATTTTTCTCCATATATTCATAGTATCTCGCCGACCAAATCTTCTTTTTTTCTTCATAATGCGCCTTCTCGATCAAATAATTCTCTTTGCCTGCAAAAATATACTCCGTAGTCCCAACGTCTTGTTTTTGGCTAAAGACGATTTCTCTTTTCTTCTTTTTAATTTCAAAAGGCTTTAGTGGTGTCTGGTCAAAATATATGCGGTAAATATCCTTAACTAAAACTTTTGAAATATCTCCCTTCTTAGAAATCTCATCGATAACATTGTTTACCGTAACTTCCCCGTTCTTCGCTGCAATTTCAATGAGCTTTACTCCAACAGAATTCATGCCGGCTAATTCGAATGCTTTTTCATTTTCATCAACAGAAAGATATCCCAACGAAAGAAATTTCTTTGTTCTAAACTGAAAAACAACAGTATTAATAATCTTGAAGCTCTCTGGTGTCAACGCAATATGCTTCTGCAAAACATCTTCAGGATTTATATCATTGATTAATACGTATTCTGTCTTTTTAAATGGCACAAAACTGCATCCCCCGATAAAACATGCAAACAGCAAGAAAAAGCAAACCTGTTTTCTCACCGAGTGCCTCCGGGAGAGATCCATAGCCTATAACAAGCCGGAATTACAAAAGCAGCAGCCAAATAACCTGAAAATATTCCTATCGCCATAGTCACTCCCACATAAAACAAAACCGGATGTGTCGCTAAAAGCAAAACGCTTCCTCCGGCAATAGTTGTTGCGGCAGATAGCGTGACAGCTAAAAAAGTTCTCGCTTCTAACTTAAATTTACAGTCGTAGACCATAAAGACCCCATAATCGATGCAAAGCCCGGCAACGACCAAAATCGCTATCATTGACGGCGCATTCAAAGAATACCCCAGCAATGAAAAACCGCCAATAATCATAAAAATGCTCGTTACAACAGGGAGTAAGGCCAGCAGGGTCAATCGAATACTCTTTAGCAACAAAATTGTTAAGATTACGATTAATAATCCGGCTATCCAAGAAAGTTTTTTAACTTCTTGGCCTGCTGATTCCGAAATAGATTTAGCCATGCTATTTCTTGAAATAACAAATGCATCTGCCATCTTGCTGCTTATTTCTCGAGCCTTATCAACGAAAACTTTTTTATCCGGAAAATAGGTTATCGCATAATTCCCGCCCTCTGTTTTTTGTAAAAAACGCCTTTTGACCCGATCAAGCAATTTTGGGTCTTGGAGCTTGGCATCTTCCCGATGGCTTGTATATAAACTATCAAAAAACGGCTTAAAGGCGTCTTCAGAATATCCATAATCACTTCCCTGCTCCCGGAGAAGAGTTCCTAACTCTTCTCCATGTTTATTCTTCCAGAATAAATCCCACCTTGATAGATTCTTTGCCCTTGTCTCAAGAGACGGATAAATATCTGCAATGCTTGAGAATTCCTTGCTCCTGAAACTTTTTTTCATTTGCATGTTAAGCGCTTCGTTCACCTTAAGTACCTTTTCCTTGCTCGGTGCCTGTGCAACCAGCATAGCAAATTCATTATTAGCTCCCCACATCTTGCGAAATCGCTCTTCCGCATCAAAGATGCTTTTTGAACTTCCATCATAAACTCTTATATCGTTACTAAATGTCGAATTCTGAGAAAAAAGAACAAACGCGCTTAAAATAATAATCCACAAAAGAACCATCGCTCGGTCACCCAAAATATGGTGTTTGTTGCGAAAGCTCATCTTTGCAAAAGGAATCCTTTTCTTTTTTTCATAAAACAATCTCGGCAAAATAAACAAATAGAAAAAAATGCTGACAATAATGCTCAAATTCGTCAATAACGCAAACTGCTGAAAACCATAAATGCTAGAAAAGAAAAATGATGCAAAAACCCCCATTGTTGTAAATACTCCGACCAAGATAGGCTTCGCAATCTTGTTTACCTTTTCCATTCCGCCTGACTGCATGGCCAAATAAATATGAATACCGTAGTCAACTGTTATTCCCGCGATGACGGCAGCCAAACCAACGACAAAAGGTGAAAGTGACCCCATCGTCATCGAAGCAATATTCATAGAAATAACAATCGCGGCTGCGGGAATAATAAACACTAAAAGCGCGCGAACACTTCTAAACACAAGAATAAGCAAAATCAAAAGGATAAGAGTAACAGCGAAGACTGTTTTGGAGATATCCCTTTTCAAGATGTCTTCATTGCTTATTGTGTGAAGGTGCCCGCCGATGATATCCACATCAATATAGTCTGGCAATAATTTGATTTGCTCACGTATATGATTAATTAACTTTCTTGCGTTAGCGCTGTCTGTTATGAGAACCGATGTTGATAATATTAACATCACATTCTTTTCGTCAATGCTTACAAAATGCCCATGCTTAAACTGTGCCTGATATCCTATCGACTCGGCCAAGTCCTTTATTTTTCTTAAATACTTTGTTTTAAATCCGAGAGGGTCATTCTGGATAAAATATTTCATAAACATGCTATTCATCGAAAGCATATTCTTGTAACCTTGTTTCAATCTTTCTTTAACGTTCTTAGGGTTGATCTCTTTCTCAACGGCAAACAAGTCTTCTGCTGATACAATCTGCGGAACATAGCCCAAAAATTCTTCAATATCTCCTAGGACTTCATTTTCAACTATTCCCTCCTCTATCTTCCTGATAAGAGGTGACTTCAAACTATTTTTTAGCTGATCAGCAGCTTTAATAAGATCAGCCACCGTCTTGTCTTCCCCTTTAAGATGAAGAGACAGAACAATTTTATCTGAGAAATCGGATTCTCTTAAAAATTTCAACGATCTTGAGAATTCTGCGTCTTTCGGAAGCATAAGCTCGACATCATTATTAAAAGAAGCAGAAAATAATCGAAAGACTGAAATCAACAAGACAACGGTAACCAAAAGAATGGTTAGTTTTCTTTTTTTGTCTAGGAAGGAATATACTTTCTCAAATAAATGATTAATCACTTGTTTTAACTTTCCATACCCGTGGATCCAAATTGACATTAAGCGATGTTTCCAAAAACTGAAATTTTGTTGAATCGCCATTTGTTTCTAATATATCGATCGTATCAATATATTTCTCATCCTCTTGAAAAAGAATAACGATTCTCTTGATCATCTTGAACGCCATAGAATTCTCAAAAGGTACAAATTTTAACTTCATCGGCGAAGACTGCATTATTTCAATCTTGTACTCATCGATCAGAGACAAATATGAACCCGAAACCCATCGCTTCATTTGATTTGTGATAACGTTAAACGATGGATTGCTTGCTAAGTTAATTTTCTGAACTTGATTGGTGTCTTCATCCCACTGAGCAACAACATCACCCGTTAAAATAATCCTTTGTTTTAAGGGTGAGCTAATGTGCCAAGCAAAAGAAGACGGCTTCTGCAAATACAAAGAACCTTTGATTAGTAATTTCTGATCAAATAAAGCCAAGTTTTTTTCCTCGATAAACTGCGTTGAAAGTGTCGTGATGTTTGACATTTTCTCCTCTATGGACTTCAGATCTTTTATCAAAGTAGAATTAGATTCTTCGCAAATTCCATCTAAAGCAGATATAAAAATAAATAAAATTGTTAAAATTAAAACTCGGATCTTTAGGCGTCTCATTGAACTAGCGTCAGCCTCCCCTCTTGTGCATTCTCACTGTGCCAAATCTTAACTTCCCCTCTTGCTAAAACTTTATTACCTTTTGCGACTCTTCCTTCCACTATCGCAAAATTCCCATATCTTGCTTTTTTCTCTATAGAAATCAAAAGAGTATCTCCTATGCTCGCGCCACCAAAGATCTCCATTTTCTTAGCTCCTAATAAAAAACCTTCTACCTTGTACTCAGGATTCCCTATATTCTTAAAATAATTATGTGCTGCTAAGGTCTGCGCAATCATTTCTAAATAAACTGCACTATTAAGTTGCCCGCTCTTATCGACAAAAGCCATATTTTCTGAAATGCATACTGAGGCCTCTGCCCTTCGATCACGGACACTCAACAACTTATCAATAACTCTCATCGGAGTTTTCTGAGGAATTATATTCTCAACACTAATCGGAAGCTTAACTATTTCTGCCTGCCTATTATGATTTCTCCAGCAAAGAGGGTCTGAAGCTAAATAATCCCCCGTTAGCTGATAGGCTGATCCTCGACATCCATAGCAATGATCCAGCTCATCACATGTTCGGCAAGGACCTTTAATAAGATTCTTATAATTCTTAAGGTCTTCTATAACTTCACTTGTCTCTAAAATATCTTTTAATCTCTTGTTTCTAATGTTCCCCATAGGGATTGTAACCCCAACGCAAGGCATGACATCTCCGCTTGCATTGACAAAACAAGAATACTGATGCCTAAAGCACTTATTCCCAATGAGCGGCGGCTGAGCCTCCCAAATATTTCCGTATTTTTCTTTATCAATCTTGGCAATTTTCTTAAATAATTTCTCTAACTCTAAAGAATCAACTTCCAACCATTTGTGATTATTAAATTCTCCCTGAGGGGTAATCGCCTCAAAATAGGGAAGGATATTTCTATCCCTAAGCCATATCCACATATCAGCGAGCTCGTCTATGTTCTGCTGACAAATAATTGTGCTCACAGCTGCATATTTATCTTTTGCCGGATATCCCGCCTTTTGAATATTCTCAATAGCCTCTCTTATCATAAGATGTGACCCTGGAATCCCTGTAAGCATATCCTGCGTTTCTTTATTAAATGAATTCATTTTTAAAACAACATTTATCCCTAAGTCGAACAATGTATTGGCGATAACCTCATTAACCTGCGAGCCATTGGTAAACATCTCTACTTCCAAATCCTGATCACGCATAAAAGACAAAACCTCTAAAATATGAGGATAAATCAACGGCTCTCCACCTAAAATAATAATTTTTTTTGCCCCTAAGCTCTTTGCCTGCAGAATGACATCTTCAATTTGTTTCAAGTCCATTTCCTTATCAAAAAAAGAATCGCTCTTTACATAGCAATACGGACATTGAAAATCACACTTAGTGCTGAACTCAATTTCCATAGACAGCAATCGTCCGTCCTCTTTTGCTTTTCTGATCTCTTCATCTGTAAAATCAACATTAAAAATTCTCTTATTACAGTCACTCATTATTTTCTCCTATCAAAAAATCGGGTTGGCTTCCTGCTCTCTTGGGTATAGACAATTTTTCTTACAACATCCTCTTTTTCTGGAATAATTATTGGTTTCACGCGTAAGCTTGCCTGCATTCTTTCTTGTAGAAGTTCTAAATCAAAATCAGAATTGTTGGCAGCTACATGAATAATCAAACTATCAGAAAGAGCGCCCTCTCTCGTGACCTCGATATAATATTCTTGAACCGCTTTAATGCTGTCCAGCGCGGCATAAACAGCTTGCGGATAAAGAGTTGTTCCCTTAATTTTCATCATTTGTTTTTTTCTTCCAAGAATGGGCCCCAAACGCTTTGAATTTCTTCCGCATTTGCAAGGCTCACTCATCAAAAAACTAACATCCCCTGTTTTATAGCGTATCAACGGCATCCCCTCAGCTCCAAGAGGAGTCACAACTACTTCTCCGGCCATTCCATCTTCCAAAACATTTCCTTGCTCATCAACAATCTCAACAACTGCTAAATCAGGATGCAAATGTCCTCCGCGCTGTGCTTCGCATTCACAAAAAGTAGTTACCGTTTCTGAAGATGCATAAGTGGAATACACTTTTGCGCCCCAAATTTCTTCCAGCTCAAGGCCAACATCTAACAACTCTGCTTTTTCATTTCGCAATGGTTCACCGATGCAAATGATTCGCTTCACGCTTGATAAAGACGGGTCTCCCCCTTCTTCTTTTATATAAAGTCCCAGCTTTCTGACAAAAGATGGCACGCCTACAATAGCTGTTGGTTTCATTTTGCCAATGACTTCTTTATGGCTATCCAAGCTTCCATGCCCATTGCGTATTGCAGCTGCTCCTAAGCTAGTTATTCCTAGAAAATAAGCTAAGCCTGCAATAAAACATCTGTCCATAGTGCACGTTAAAAGAACAATATCTTTTTTTGTCAGGCCGCAACCAGCAAATGATTTCTCCTCGTTATAGGCAAGACGTTTTAAATCGTGCCCTGTGTACATAATCTTAATAGGCTGCCCTGTCGTTCCGGAGGAAAGAACAATATCCGCAATCTGCTCTAGCTTTACTGCACAAAATCCATCGTTGTTTTGTTCGATGGACAATTTCTCCGTCAAAGGAATATCTTTCAAATTCATAAGATTAACTTTTTCAGCGTCCTTAATCAAGCTTCCTAAAGATTTCCTGTAAAAAGGAGATTGGCTCAAACAATATTTAAGATGATCTTGAAGCAACTGCGTTTGAACTTGCTCAATTGCTTCTTTATTTTCAAATGCAATATTTTGATATTTATAAAAATCTCTCATTATTTTTGGTCCATTTTTATTAATTCATTTCTCATAATTTCTCTCACCCTATTCTTCAAAACAAAGGAATTCAGGTCTTTGTAGTCATTCCAGCGCAAGGCTGGTAATTTGTGAATCTTTATGATCCCGGGGTTTAATGCAGAAGAGCCTTTAGGCGGCTTATTTTCATTTCCTGAAATACAATAAGGAACGATGGAACACTTTGTTTCGATTGCTGCTCTAAAAATAGAACTATAAAATTGCCCCATCTCTTTACCTTCTGATCTCGTCCCCTCCGGAAATGAAATAACATTTACTCCCTCTCCGATTAGCTTTTTCATTCTTAACAAAAACACATCAATGGGCATCTCTTTAACACTCAAATATCCGGCCATCTTAGCGCCAATGCCAAAAATAGGTAACTTAAAGGGCCAAGTATTCACTATCTGAATACATTCAAAAGGCAAACATGCCATCAAGAACGCATCGGAAGCAGCTCTGTGATTGCAAATAAAAATAAACGGCCCTTCTCTGTTGTCGTCTCTGCCAAAATCCTTGTACTGAACTTTAATAAATGGAAAAGGAAGAACGCAAATAACAATCTTTCCATACCAGCTAATGGCTCTTCGCCATCTTTTTAACACGACACGTCTTGGAAAAATCAAAGATCCCAATAAGGCCAATAAAACGACCGGAGGAATAGCAATAATCGAAAACACAAAAAACATCACATAAAAGACTAAATTCAGAATGAATTTTTTAATTTTTTCCAAAATACGCTCGCTTATTTATCAGCTGAAAAATTACCTTCGTTATAAAGAGATTCAATAAAATTATAAATATCGCCTAATGTCCTTATTTCTCTAACCCTATTATCATCTCTAATTTTTACACCAAACTTCTTTTGAAGAGCAACGACCAAGTCAACAATGTCAAGGCTGTCTAGACCGAGGTCTTCAAATATGCCCTTCTCAGGAGACAAATCTCCTTTGTCTATTTCAAAAGACTCCTCAAAAACTTGGTTAACCATCTCTTCTATTTTTTTCTTATCCATAAATAACTTCTCCTTTTTTAAAGTATCTTTTTACAAATTAAAGACGCATTTATCCCTCCAAAAGCAAAACAATTCTTTAGTATAGAATTAATTTCCTTTTCTTGAATTTTCATGACATGGTTGATGCCTTTACAGTCTTCTGCGACATCATTCAAATTCTTCGTAGGATAAATTTTACTTTTCTGCATCATTTTAAGAGCAGCAATCAATTCGATCGACCCTGAAGCGCCTAAGGTATGCCCTATGTACCCCTTCAAACTGCTGACCGGTATTTTATCGCCGAATATCTCCTTTAAAGCTTCAGCCTCCTGCTTGTCTCCATGAATGGTAGCTGTTGCATGCGCGTTAATATAATCAATGTTATCTGGCTGCATGTCTGCACTCTTGAGAGTCTCCTTCATGCAGGAAACCATTGCTTCCTTGTTCGACTGGCTTACATGCTCTCCGCTTCCGCATGTATGATACCCGGATACTTCCGCATAAACCTTTGCATTCCTTTTTTGTGCATGCTCATAATCTTCTAAAACAAGAATTCCGCTTCCTTCACCGCAAACCAATCCATCTCTATCCTTATCAAAAGGTCTTGGTGTGCATTCCGGATTATCATTAAAGTGCGTAGACGTTGCGAAAAGAATATCAAAAGAGCCTGCAACGATTGCATGCAACTCTTCTGCCCCTCCGCAAAGAACAACATCTTGTTTGCCGGACTGAATAAGCCCATAAGCCGCACCTACGGCCTGCAGGGCAGATGCGCAAGCTGCTGATGTTGCCATAACATATCCTTTTATTCCAAAACATTGCGAAACATTCATCGCTGCTGTGTGAGAAACACATTTGAAAAAATTCATTGAAGATAACTTAGACAAATCTTTTTCTGGAAGCATTATTTCAAACGTATCATTCATTGCTTCAGCCCCACCCATCGTGGATCCGATGATGCATCCCGTGCGAGCAGAAGTAATAACGCTTTCGCTTAAGCCGGAATCCTTCACGGCTTCTTCTGTTGCTTGCGCGGCAAAAATTCCCATCCGCCCCATAGAACGTCTTTTCTTTCTTGGGATACTTTTTTCATTCTCTATTTTTGCAGGAGCGGCTACTAATGTATTTAATCCAATATACTCTTTCCACTTTTCCATTTTTTGAATGCCGCTCTTGTTGTTCTCTAGTCCCTTAATATACTCTTCGACATTAGATCCTAAAGGGCAGACGACACCCATCCCGGTTATGACAACTCTTTTCATCGGCGCAACCTTGTTTTAATAAAATTAGTATAATCATCTCTTCCGACAATGCTTCTTGCGACAATAAAAGAAGACATCATCGCTCCCACAACCCCAGGCAAAACAGAACTTTGACCACACGCATAAAGATTTCGCAAAGGAAGTTTTCCGAACACATTAAACTGACCCATCTTTTGTTTAATCCCATACGCTGTACATTCATATGAGTTCAAATAATCCCTATACGTAAGAATAGAAGCAGCACAAAGGACTTTAAATGAATCTCTATAAGCCGGATTATATTGAAAAATTCTTTCTTTAATCTGTTGCTCCTTCTTTTCTTTATATTCATAGTAAGCCTTCGGCCGATTTCCAACGCTAGAATCCAGCCATTGAGAAACATCTTCACCAAACGAAGGTTCCATAGCTGTCAGAATCCTGACTCTTTTGTTATCAATATCTTCATAAGAAGTCATTAGTACAAGGGCTGAACAACCATCATTAGAAGGCTCAAGCAGTGTGTTCACATCATCTGAAGGAAGAATGGAAACAATGCTTGGAGTAAAGTCCTTATCATCATTTTCAATAGTACCAAACATAGAAAAGAACCCAGACGCAGGTTCAAAATCACTAACCCTCGCCAAGAAAGCTTTAGTCAAATTCTCTTTCGGAAGGCTTTCAATAATGGCTTTAGGATGAATTGTAAAAATACATTGGTTGCAAGATAACTCCTCCCCGGTGCTTAAAACAAATTTTTTAACAATGTTGTCCTCAATATCTAAAAACTCATCAATGGTGCACTTTGTCTTAATATCAACTCCGAGATTAAGCAAGGTGTCCTTAAACGCACCGGCAAACGCTCCTCCGCCTTTTTTAATCCGCACAACGCTATCATACATTCCATATGCAACACGAAAATGATTCGCAACCGAGACCTCTGAAGGTTTTACTCCGTAACACATACAAAGTGTTGATAATATGCCCTTTAAATGCCCGCTCTTAATGCGTTCATCTAAAACTTCTTGTAAGCTGATATAGTCTTCGTCCAAAGCATGAGGAGCTTCCGTAATCCTTAAGAGGTCTAAAGAAATAGTCTCCTCATAAATTTTCTTTCCTAAATTAAAGAAATAATCAATACCCTCTTCCTCTCCGGGAAAAGTTTCTTTGAGTTTCTTGATAAAATGTAAAACCCCATTCGGCATATAATATTTTTTATTATCATTCTCAAAAACATAAACCTGGCCCTCTTCATCAGAAAGTATCACTGGCTCAATTTTATTTTCTATCCCTAAAACACTGAGCATGTCATGCAAAATCCCATTCTGTAGAAATGCCCCTGTAAAATGGAATCCCGTATCAAAAGGAATCCCTTCCTTAACAAAGCGGGACATACTCCCACCAATACGATTTGACTTCTCAATAATTAAAACCTTCTGCCCATTTAATGCAAGAAGGTTCGCGAGTGTTAAGCCGCTTATTCCACTGCCCACAACTATGCTGTCGTAATGTTTCATGCTGATAGCCTTAGATGACAAGTCCTCCGTTAACCCCGATGACTTGCCCGTGTATATACATGTTCTCCTCGCTACATAAAAAACCTACAACAGAAGCAACATCCTCCGGTTTTCCTGTCTTGTTCAAAGGAATCAAAGGCAAAACTTTATCTTTTGGTATATCTTTAGTCATGTCCGTTTCGATAAAACCTGGAGATACAACATTAACGAAAATATTCTTCTTTCCGACCTCTCGCGCCAAGGCTTTACATGCCCCGATAAGCCCTGCCTTAGACGCAGAATAATTAACCTGACCTGCTTGACCAACTTCTCCTGCCGTTGAAGAGATGGCAATAATTCTTCCTCTTTTTTCTCTCAGCATGGGGAAAAGAACAGAGTTCGTAACATTATAAAAACCACTTAAATTGGTTGCGATAACATCATTCCATTCTTTTTCCGTTGTCCACATTAAAAGGTTATCTCTAGTAATGCCTGAATTAAAAACGACTGCGTGAGGAGGCATTTGATCAGCTTTATCGGACAAGGCTTTCTTGGTTTCAGCGTGACTAGAAACATCAAATGAAAATAATTCACATTTGCGCCCTATCTTTTCTACTTCTTTTTTAACACTATTGGCAGCATCATTATTGCTCTTATAGGTAAGCCATATATCAAAACCCAAGTTTGCCAATTTAAGAACGATGGCTTTTCCTATCCCCCTGCTTCCCCCGACGACTAGTGCAATTTTACTTTTTATTTCACTCATTTTATGCTCCGTTTATTGATCAATATTTCCATGTTGTCCCAAAAAGAAACATGTTCACATTTATGCCGTCATTAGGTAATCTTCTATTTGCATTCGATAAATGCCGATACCTATACTCAACGTCGAGAGACAAGTTTTCCTTCAAGTCATAAGAAATCCCTGCGCCCAGTTGAGGAATAAAATTGTAATATGTTGATTGTTCCTTTGTCTTTTGTGACATATAGAGAACGCCACCGCCCACAAAGAGATACGGGTTTACTTTTTCTGTAACCGGATATGAATATTTCATAAGAATATCAAATCCCGCTTCAATATTATTATCCGGACTGATAATTGTATTTAAAAAAGGTTCTACTAAAAATTCGGTTTCGCCCTTAGCATCGAGATCGGGATTACCAAAAACTTTATCTGCGACGTATTCAACAATATCTGCTGCTCCAATACCGAGCTTATCCACATCAAAAGCAAATCGAAAGATTGAAGGAACGATCTTGTAATCATTCTCTCCGCTAAGCTCCCCTTTAGCAAATCCGGTAAAATAAGAAAAACTCTTATAATACGGAGTATCCTTCTCGGGCTCATCTGCTTCTTGGGCATACGAGCTATAACTCGTTGATGCGATAAGCAATATGGCTATGATAATGGTTAGTGGCACATGAAATATTTTTCGGTAGGTACACATGGAGGGTATCCTTTCTTTTCTATAAATATTAGTATATATAGGTATAAATTAATAAAAATTCCGCAAAAACTACTCTTGCTATTAGGTAATATAATATATCTATTTATATTAGTAGAATTTTAAAGATAAATATTTTACACCTAAACATAAAAAAATGCCAACAATATAAAATGTTGGCTCTATTGGAGTTACATCCCTGCTTAAAAATGAAAAAAATTACCGAATTATCAACATATTTACAGAAATTAATGAAAAATTGACCCTCGAACGATATCTTCTATAAAGAATATTTTACGCCCCTGTCTTATTGTTTTAGTATGAAACTTTTTCGGCTTTGATATATTCTAAAATACGAGAATCTGTCAATATCGCGGCAACTCCTTTTGTTATAGAAAAATCGCATGCGCGCTGAATATCCCCGGATACATCATATGTTTCAAGAAATCTTTTATATCCATCTCCAGTCTCAACAAAAAAAGATATCGTACACTTGGTAGCCCAATAAGCATAAAATTGATTTTGGTCTCTCTTCGTTAAATCCACCTTCAAAACAATTTGTGCGTTGTCTGTGATAATTGCCCCCCTCTTTTTCAATTCAGAGGAAAGAAACTCAACGATCGAATTTGTCCATGGCTTCAATTCCTTATCTTCTGAAACATTCTTTATCGCTATCTCACTCGAGACACGAAAATTAGGAAGCATTTCGCGTTTCATTGGAAGAGCTTTCGGGACAGAGGCACACCCAACAAAAAACAAACACATCAAAATAATTATTAGTTTTCTCATCTCCACAACCCTCTCTTGGCTTCTCGTGCTTCTTTATAAAGTTTCTTGAATAAATCAGCGTGTTTAATCATTTGAAATTTTGTCTTGGGGACAATAATAGTAGTCAGCCATCATAGTAGATACCATATCAGCCCTAAAGAACAATTTATAGGAAACAGCCATGCTTTCTTCTGACGCCTCAGTTATAACAACAGTATTAGCATCAAACATGGTTGCTCTCTTTTTATACCATTGATAACAACCTGGCACAGTATCTCTGCATGCCTCTTGTAGTTTATAATCACAATTATCATTTGGAGTTTCTTTTTGAATCCTAACATGCTCCCATCCCTTATATCTTTGCCCTCGGGCACAGCCTACAAAACTTAAACACATCAAAACAATTAGTAATTTTTTCATAATTTCCCCTCAAGAATTAAAATGGTTTCTTCCATTCTACTCCTCGCCTCAAAATTAGGCAAGTTTCAAGAACTGCAGCTTAGCGCGTGGGCCTACTAATACAAACTAGCCAGGCCCTTATCCAACAACAGCTGGTTTAGATAGGTGCCGGTCTTTGCGACTGCGTGGGGGTTGGCTTCGTGAGGCGCGAAAAAAATGTCCGCCAGATAACGGTCGTATTTGTCACTCTTGTAGGTCTTGGCGATAACAAGATGGCAGCTTTGAAGCGCGTTTTCAACAAACTGTTTGGCGCGGATGCCGGCAACAGTTGCGATCTCCGGCGCGTCAATACCTTTGAGCCTTAGACGCTGACGCGACCAGATACCAAAGCCGCAGTCCACGTTAGATAAAAGCGTATCCGCATCGATCACGCGCTCAACATGCGCCTTAAAGGTATAGATATCTTTTGTCGTAACATCACGAGTCATTTTGATTTGATAGGCGTCCTCTTGACGCTCACAGCGTACAATACGTTTGTTGGTCAGTGTGCCATCATGAGCAGGCGCAACAATACGGTTTTCAAATCCGCAGTCAACTAAAATACTTTCCTTCTCCCCGTCTACATAGCTTGCCTTAACAAGCCTGTAATGATACAAAAGCCCGCGTGTGGGTTTGGGAAGCTTGCCTTTTGGGGCGCCATTTTTAATGGCGCCCTTCTCCTGCAATAACACCAGCAGTTCTTTTTGATTTAAATCTTCTTTGATAATGCGCTTTTGCCAATAGCCTCTTTCTTTTTCTGAATCTATTGATAATAAAACGCGGTAATGAGACCAGGTAATCGGCACTTTAAAATCAAGGCGAGGATAAACGCTAAAAAACTGATGGCATTGCTGAAGCGTACGCTCGTGGATTTTAAGGTCTTTAGAAAGCCGTCGGGTAAGCGCAGCTAAATAGCTTTTAGGATTCTTTTTAAGATATCCGTCGATATTCTTTCCCGCACTCCAATATGTTATGACTAATTGCCGCTGAATATTTTCTTGAGATATTGCAAGTTGTTTTTGTAACGCGGTTAAAAGGGTTTTGTAGGTTAGGGTGGATAATGCTTTTGCAGGCATGCAAATATTCTAAAGGAGACGCTAAGTTATGTCAACTGAGGATGGCTTAAACCAACGCCCTTTAAACGAACTCCGCTTTAGCGGAATGAGAAACCCTCCACAAAGCACTGGGTAAAGCTGTGCTGACCTTTCGGATCCTTGAGGGAAGATTAACTGGCAGGAGACTAGTTCGTTTTTGTTTTCTCATCCTGCAGCAATTCAATTTTATAGCCGTCGGGGTCTTCAACAAAAGCCAAGACGGTCGAGCCGTGTTTCATCGGCCCGGGCTCGCGCGTGACTTTGCCGCCGCTTTTTTTGATATCTTCGCAGGCCTGATAAACATCATCAACGCCGATAGCCAAATGGCCGTAGGCATTGCCTAAATCATATTGACTTGTTTCCCAATTATGCGTCAGCTCCAAGGCGGTTGTTTGCGATTCTTCGCCATATCCTAAAAAAGCCAACGTAAATTTACCCTCGGGAAAGTCATTTTTTCTTAAAAGCTTCATTTTTAAAATTTCTGTATAAAAACGAATGGACCTCTCTAAATCCGTAATGCGTATCATGATATGAAGCACTCTCATTTTTTTACTCTCTTTCAGGATGTCTTTTCCAATCCTCAATAATAATTTTATCTTTATCTTTGCGAATAACCTTTTTCTCGCCTTTGCGCCAGCCGAGCTCACGAATCATTTTTTTCGGGAGAGTAAGGTAATAGGTGGTTTTGCCGGTGATGGTAAGTTTTCTGACTTCGTCCATGCAAATATTATAACTACGTAGTGACTACGTAGCCAAGAATAAAGGAGGTTGCGACACTCCGCTTTTTTGTTTAAGGAAGGATTTGAATACTCTCGCTAACGCTTCAAGTACTTCGTGGTATTCGCTTGCGCTCAACCACTGCTCCGCTTCGCTCAGCGTCGCTGGCCGATGACTCTTTAATGAGTCCGCTTCAGCGGACGAATACCCCACACACGAAATATGTAGGACAGATTATTTAAAAAACACCCTGAATCTGACTTGGGCTCAACTCAAGCTCCCAATTCTTCCAACTGCTCCCAGCGTTCAAAGACAACAAGAAGCTCATCTTCAACCTCCTCTAGCTTTGCTTTAGTTTGAACAATTTTCGTAGCTTCTTTTTTATAAAAATCACCATCCGCCAAAAGGGCATAAAGCTCATCTTGCATGGCCTCAAGCTTTTCAATCTTCACCACTAAAGATTCCAACTCACGCTTCTCTTTAAAGGAGCGCTTGCGAGGAGGAGTAGATTTATTCTCCTTCACGATCAATTTCTTTTTACCTTTGGGTTTACCTACTACCGCAACAGGTTGACGCTGTCTTAACCAATCGTCATATCCGCCGGGATACTCATAAATCTCCCCCTCACCTTCAACAACAATCGTTGATGTGACGACATTATTTAAAAAAACACGATCATGACTTACCAAAATCAATGTACCGGAATACTCCATCAAAAGTTCTTCAAGCAGTTCCTGAGTTTCAATATCCAGATCATTGGTAGGCTCATCCATCACCAAAAAATTAGATGGCTTCGTAAACAGACGCGCTAAAAAAATACGGTTACGCTCACCGCCTGAAAG
>JAVCDE010000001.1 GCA_030765185.1 Candidatus Aceula meridiana
AGCATATGGGCCCATAGCTGTTATAGCGACCAAGACTAAAACAGAAACAACAGCTAGTTCAATGGTAGATTGCGATGAGGGGTGTTTTTTAAAAAAGTTCATTGATATTTAGAGTATATCATAAAAATTTTTTTAGTCTGCTTTTTTGTATTCTTTAATTATCTGGTCGAGCTTTTGGACGTTTTCGCTTAAGGGGATGTCCTTTTTTCCTTCTTTCGGAGATTCTTCAGCCGCTGCTGGCGCATCTTTAATTTGCGTTTCCCTTTTGGGCTCTTCAGGTTCCGGAAATTCTTTGGACGCCTCTTTCACCGAAGTTTCTTCGGAAACTTCTTGTAGCGTCTCTTCTTTTGTTGGCTCGTTTTCTTCCAGCGCAGGAGCCTCGTCGCTGTTTTCCTTAGGTTGCGCTTGCGCATCAGCCTCAGAAAGAACTTCTTTTAAATTTTCAAGCTGTTCGTCTTTCGGTCCGTCTTTTTTTTCTTCTTGAGGTGCGCCTTCTGAAGTTTCCATCTTTTTTAAAACATCGTCAATTTTTGGCTCTTCTTGAGTCTGTTCCGGCTTTTGAGGAGGAGTCTTTTCTTCCATTTTTATACACTCTTCTTTTCTTCTAAAAGTTCTTGGGTTGTTATTTTAATTTTTTCTTTGGCAAAATCAGACAACTTTAAGCCTTGAACAATTTTCCATTCACTCCCATCGCTGACAAGAGGAAAACTAAACATCAATCCTTTTTCAATGCCGTAGCTTCCGTCGGATGAAACCGCGACAGAAAAAAATTCATCCTTTGGCGTTGGAGTAATTAATTTTTGAACTGTTGCAATCGCAGCATTAGCAGCTGAGGCTGCCGAAGAAATGCCTCGCGCTTTAATAATTTCTGCACCCCGGGTTTGAACAGTTTTAATAAAATCGTTTTGAAACCATGTCTCCTCGTCAATTGCTTCTGTGGCAGGCTTACCACAAATCGTGGCGTTATAAAAATCTGGATATTGCGTAGCAGAATGATTGCCCCAAATAGCAACATTTTTTATATCCTTGACATCTACACCTGCTTTTTTGGCAAGCTGTGCTTTTGCCCTATTTTCATCTAGCATGGTCATGGCAAAAAAGTTTTCTTCAGGGATATTTTTGCAAACACTCTTTGCGATGTAAGCGTTTGTATTGCAAGGATTTCCAACAACTAAGACCTTGCATGTCTTTTTGGCATTCTCATCTATCGCCATACCTTGTTCAACAAAAATCTTTCCATTAATTTTTAGAAGATCGCCTCTTTCCATGCCGGCTTTGCGCGGAACGCTGCCTACTAAAAGAGCCCAATCTGCATCTTTAAAAGCAACATTTAAGTCCGATGTTGCTGTGATAGTTTTTAATAAAGGAAAGGCGCAGTCTTCTAGCTCCATAACAACACCTTTAAGCGAAGATAAAGCAGCTTCAAGTTCAAGCAGCTGCAAATTAATACTTGTTTCCGGGCCGAACACTTCTCCGCTTGCTATGCGAAATAAAAGCGCGTAGCCGATTTGCCCGGCCGCTCCGGTAACAGCGATGTTAAGCGTTGTCATAACCTAAAATTTTTCCTTTCTAAAAATCTGGTAAAGCGCGTCTTGCCTTCTTCATTCTAGCTAAATTAAGCTCAGCGTAAATGATTTCTTCTTTTTTTGTTGAAGCGCACGCAATCACTTTGCCCCAAGGGTCAACGACCATGCTGCCTCCATAGAGAGAGACACCGTTTTTTCCACGGCCTACTTGATTCGGCGCTGCAATATAACATAAATTTTCAATAGCCCGTGCGCGCAAAAGAGCCTCCCAGTGCGCTTCCCCTGTTTTATGCGTAAAACACGACGGGGCGCAAAACAAACTCACTCCTTTTTTTCGATATTCGGCATACATCTCAGGAAATCTTAAATCATAACAAATCGAAAGCCCAAGTTGAAACTCTTTGACTTTCGCGATACTAAGATTTTTTCCTCGTGAAAAACTGTTCGCCTCTTTCATTTCTTTGCCGTCGATGCGGGCATGAAAAAGATGAATTTTCTGATACGTAAGAGCAATCTCTCCTTTAGGGCCGATTAAAACCGAAGTATTATACGGCTTTTGTTGTCCTTTTCTTTTCTCATACAAAGAGCCGAGCAAAATAAAAACTTTTTTTTCTTTAGCAAATTCTAAAAACGGCACTGTCGATGGACCAGGAATAATTTCTGCGGCGGCGCAGACACTTTTTGCGTTATTGCTGCCGGCTTGCATATTAAAACTTTCAGGCAGCAAGATAAATTGTGCCCCTTTTGCCGCAGCTTTTGCGCTGAGCTTTAATGCCTTTATGACATTTTTTTGTTTGTTTCCTTCGGCATGATATTGAAGAAGTGCTATTTTCATATCCTTAAGCCTTCATCCTTTTTAAAACTAATCCATACTCGCGATGACACTTTGTGTAAAATTCTTTTTGCTTTAAATCCTTGCGCCAGCGGACAATGTTTTCATGTGGAGAAAGATCAATTTCAGCGGTTTCGCAAGGGTCTAAAATTGCTAGAAGGTTGATATCTGCAAGTGTTGTCTCTTGTCCGACTAACCGAGTCTCTTGGCCAATTTTCTCATTAACAATTGGTAAATAACGACTTAAGAATAAATATCCGTCTTCAATAGCACGCTCATCTACGGGAACAGGAATGCGCGGGGCAAACACTTTATTAAAGAGAATTTTATCCATAGCGCTTCCCACATGAAAGGAGCAAAAATCTATCCATTGATCAATTTCTGTTCTTAATTGAAAATCTTTAGGATAAAGCTCTGAATTATGTTTATCTGCTAGATATTTAATAATAGCGTTGCTCTCAAAAACAAAAAATCCGTTATCATCGATAACAGGAATTTTCCCAGCCGGATGCATTTTTAAAAATTCATCGGTTTTGTGTTCTTTGGCCTTAAAGTTAATTTTGACATACTCATATTCTACGCCGATTGCATTCGCGGCAAAGCGGACCTTATTACAAAAAGACGATAGGTCGCCTCCATAAATTTTAAGCATATTGCTCCTCAGGGATATGGTTAGGAAATTTTCCTTGAGTCAAAAACATCGCAACAGCTTCAATGGTTTGTTCTGCCTTTTGCTCGACGGCCTCAAGAGTATTAAACGCATTGTGCGGCGTTAAAATAACATTTTCTTTTGTTTTAAGCTCGTTAATAATTTTAACGGCCTCATCATCTTGTTCTATTTTATTCCGCAAAGCAGCGGCAATGGTTTTTTCTTTTTCAAAAACATCAAGCCCAATGCCTCCTAAAATACCTTCATCTAAGAGGCGTTTTAAATCTGCTAAAGGGGCAATCTCTCCTCGAGCAATGTTAACAAACAGCGCACCTTCTTTTAACATTTTCATCGCGTCGTAATTTAGCATTTTATCAGTAACTTTCGTAAACGGTAGCGCGCAGACAACAATGTCGGCCCAAGCCAATCCGGTTTTTAACTCTGTGTATTCTAGCGAGGCTACTTTTTCCTTAATATCAAATCCAGCAACCTTCATGCGAAGCCCTTTGGCGATGTCTACAACCTCACAACCAATATTGCCAACGCCTACGACAAAAAGTTTTTTGTCCTGACATTCTCCGCCGGTCAAGCCGTTGCGTGAAAAAGAATCAAAAGATGTGGTCTGTTTCTTAAACTTTCTCAAAAGAGCCAATGTCATCAGCATGGCTTGTTCAGCGACTGCCCGCGCACAATATAAAGGAAGATACCCTAGGGCAACCTCTCCTCCTGTTTTCTGCCTATAAGACGTTAGATGATCATATCCTGTGCTTCGGCTTAAAATACCGTCGAGATCGCTATTCCACTCATAGGGAATCTTTGATTGGGTGCGGATGCTAATTAATTTGGCAGGCACACCTTTTTCTTTAGCCTCTTGAATAGTTTGCGCGGTAAACCGTGCCTTAAGGTGTTCAGGCACAAGCTTTCTTAAAAGCTCCTGCTCTTCTTCAAAGGCTTCGTAAAAAACAATATCATATTCTGCTTGGCTTACCATTTTCCTGATTTTCTTATCTCGGCTTTAGGCTGGCCCTTAATCTTATCAATAGATACTGCTATCTCCTCGCTGGAAAGAACGTATGGAACAAGCTTTCCCGCTAAAAACCGCTCGTATCCTAAAAGATCCATCAGCCCATGCCCACTATAATTAAAGAGTATTGTTTTTTCTTTTCCTTCTTCTTTGGCCTTAAGCGCCTCGTCAATAGTACAAGCAATTGCATGAGAGGTTTCTGGTGCGCAAATTGTTCCTTCTGTCTTTGCCCACAAAAGTGCTGACTCATAACACTTGACTTGGTTATACGCGCGAGGGGCTAAAAGCCCCTCAACAATAGCCTGGCTAACAAGTGGAGCCATTCCATGATATCTTAATCCTCCTGCATGTATAGGTGGAGGAATAAACCCATGACCAAGCGAATACATAGCCATAAGTGGAGTCATGCCAGCGCAGTCTCCAAAGTCATAAGAGAAGAGTCCTTTAGTCATCTTAGGGCAGGCTTCAGGCTCAACTGGAATAATGTCAATTTTTGTGCCATTAATCTTATCCAAAACAAACGGAAAAGAAAGCCCCGCAAAATTACTTCCCCCACCTGCACATCCGATAATAACATCGACTTTTTTCTCACCGGCGATTTCTAATTGTTTCTTGGCTTCAAGCCCAATAATCGTTTGATGAAGCAGGACATGATTTAAAACACTTCCTAGAGAATATCTTGTCTCTCCACTTTTATCTTTAACAGCATCTTCAATAGCTTCACTAATAGCAATCCCTAAGCTGCCTGGAGTGTCGGGAATCTCTTTTAAAATCTTCCTACCGATTTCCGTTTTATCGCTTGGGCTTGAGATACATGTTCCTCCCCATGTTTGCATCATAGCCTTCCGCAAAGGTTTTTGATCAAAGCTTACGCGTACCATATAAACTTTACATTCTAAGCCTATTAAATTACAGGCAAAAGACAATGCGCTTCCCCATTGCCCGGCACCGGTTTCCGTGGTCAGTTTCTTAATGCCAAATTGCTTGTTATACCATGCCTGTGCCACAGCTGTATTTGTTTTATGGCTTCCGGCGGGTGATACACTTTCATCTTTATAATAAATTTTAGCCGGTGTTTGAAGATATTTTTCCAAATAAACAGCGCGACGAAGCGGGCTTGGTCGCCACCGATAGAGAATTTCTAGAATTTCTTCGGGAATGTCGATCCAGCGGTCAGTAGAGACCTCTTGCTCTATCAAATTCATAGGAAAAACAGGCGCAAGCATATCTGGTGTAATGGGTTTACCATCAGGCCCTAAAGGAGGTAAAACAGGTGTCGGCATGTCTGCCATCAGGTTGTACCACTGTTTAGGGATATCTTTTTCGCTTAAAAATATCTTTTTTTCAATCACTTGAGATGTCTCCTTTTTTTAATAGTGGGTTATTCTTAAAAACAACAGAGCCTCCTTGTTTTACAAGGAGGCTCTGGATATGGCGACCCCAACGGGATTTGAACCCGTGTCGCAAGCTTGAAAAGCTTGTGTCCTAACCAGGCTGGACGATGGGGTCATGATTTTTTTCAAAAGTGTTTTTCCATTATAGCCACAAAAATTTATCAGTCAAGAAAAAACCTTATGCATTTCCTACTCCTTGGCGACAACAGTTGCCACAGAACTAACGATATCGCTTTTGTCTAAATTGATCAAGCGCACGCCCTGTGTGCTGCGCCCTGTCTGACGGATGTCCTTAACGACACACCGAACAACCATGCCATTTTTCGTCATGGCCATAATTTCGTCTTCTGGAGTAGCTGCAAGGCTTCTAATGACATATCCGTTCTTTTCTGTGACATTAATATTAATAATCCCTTTTCCTCCTCTGGATTGCTGCCGATAGTCTTTAAAATCAGTTCTCTTTGCAAACCCTTTAGAGGTAACGCTTAAAAATGTGCTTCCTGTTTTTTCAATGCCCGGCGCTAGAACATCCATGCTGACAACCGCATCGTTCTTCGCAAGATTGATTCCACGCACTCCTTTAGCGCTCCGCCCCATGTCGCGAATTTGCTTTTCATGGAACCGTACAGACTTGCCTTCTCTTGTTGCTAAAAGAATTTCATAATTACCGTCACTAATAGCCGTCCCAATTAAGGCATCATCTTTAACAAGCGATATTCCAACAATCCCTCCTTTGCGCGGATTGCTGAAGGCAGAAAGCTTTGTCTTTTTGATGTTGCCAAGGGCCGTTGCAGCGACAACATATTTATCTTCGCTAAAATCTTTAACAGCCACAATAGAACTAATATTTTCATCTTTTCCGACGGATAAAAGATTAACAATCGCCTTACCTTTGGCGTTTCTGGAAGCAATCGGAATTTCGTAAACTTTAAGCCAGCGTACCGTTCCTTTGTCGGAAAAAATCAAAAGATAATCTTTTGATGATGCCACAAATAGATGCTCGACGAAGTCTTCCTCTTTCGTGGTCATCGCCGAAACGCCCTTGCCTCCTCTTTTTTGCTTGCGATAGGCATCCGCGGCTAAGCGCTTAATATAGCCAGTATGGCTAATCGTAATAACCATATCTTCTTCTGCGATCAAGTCTTCGATTTCAATTTCTTCAGCTTTAGCGGCAATTTCTGTACGCCTCTCGTCAGCAAACTTTTTCTTCACCATTAAAATTTCATCTTTAATGATGCCGTCAATTTTCTTTTCCGACTCTAAAATAGAACGATAAAAATCAATATTTTTTATAAGCTCTTTGTATTCAGCGTCAAGCTTGCCTTGCTCTAATGCGGTAAGCCTTTGCAATTGCATCTCTAAAATTGCCTGGGCCTGAAGCTCTGACAATTTAAAATTCTTTATCAAGGCTTTTTTAGCATCTTGAGCCGTTTTAGAACTTTTAATCGTTTTAATAATTTGATTAATGAATTTTAAGGCAATCTTCAGCCCTTCTAGAATGTGTGCCCGTCGAAGCGCACGGTCAAGATCAAACTGAGTTCTACGTCGGATAATCACCCGACGGTGCTCAACATAATAACGCATCAGCTCTTTTAGATTTAAAACACGGGGCTGATTACTAACTAAGGCTAAGTTAATAATGCCAAACGTTGTTTCCATCTGCGTATGCTTATAGAGGTAATTTAAAACAATTTGTGGCTGAACATCTCGGCGAAGCTCAACAATCATACGGATACCGTCTTTGTCGGACTCGTCTCGAATATCAGTAATTCCGTCAATTTTTTTCTCTTGAGCAAGTCGAGCAATGTTCTCAATCAGATTCGTTTTATTGACCTGATATGGAATTTCCGTAACAACAATCATGTCCTTGTTACCTTTTTGCCTCTCAATGACAGCTTTAGCGCGCAGAGTTACTTTTCCTCGTCCAGTATTATAGGCATCAATGATTCCCTGACGCCCACAAATAATTCCTCCCGTCGGAAAATCTGGTCCTGTAACATGCTTGCATAATTCTTTGATGCTCACATCAGGGTCATCAATATATCTTGTAAGGCCGTCTGCAATTTCTCCTAAGTTGTGAGGTGCCATGTTTGTTGCCATGCCAACAGCAATACCACTGGAACCATTTACAAGTAAATTTGGAATCGCTGAAGGCAAAACTCTAGGCTCTTCAAGGCTGTTGTCAAAATTAGGCGCAAAATCAACGGTCTTTTTGTCTAAATCTTTTAAAATCTCCTCAGAAATTGCCTCCATCCGTGCTTCTGTATATCTCATAGCTGCAGCAGAGTCTCCGTCAATAGATCCAAAATTTCCCTGTCCATCAACCAAGGGATATCTTAAAGAAAAATCCTGCACCATGCGAACGATAGACTCATAAACAGCCGAATCTCCATGAGGATGGTACTTACCTAAAACCTCACCGACGATACGCGCGCTCTTTTTGTATGACTTATTGTGTTCGAGACTAAGCTCTTTCATCGCATAAAGAATGCGTCGATGCACAGGTTTGAGCCCATCTCTCACGTCCGGCAAAGCGCGGCTGACGATAACGCTCATCGAATATGATAAATAAGAACTCTTCATCTCTTCTTCAATGTTAATGGGAAGAATTTTTTCTTTAGTTGTAAAATCTTTCATAAAATAATTGCCTTTCTCTACAGTAGTAGTTTGCTAAAAGTTTTTTACAAACTACTGTTACAATAAAATGTCTAACTTTTAACCCGTATTTTGCATTTGAGTATTTTTTTCTTTTTAAAAATTATTAAATGCAAAACGCCTTACAGCGAGGGTAACTCCGCAAGTCGCACCAAGCTGCGCCGCTGCGGCCCTGCGGGCGAATTTTGCCCCAGCAAAAGCCGGGTTAAACATCAAGATTTTTAACTTTATGAGCATTGGCTTCAATAAATTCTCGCCGAGGGGCAACCTGATCGCCCATCAACGTTGAAAACGTATTATCTGCCTCAAGAACGTCTTCTAAGGTTACGCGAAGCATTGTTCTTTTTTCAGGATCCATGGTTGTCTCCCAAAGCTGATGAGGATTCATCTCGCCTAACCCTTTATAGCGTTGAATATGAATTCCTTTTAAAGCTTGCTCACGAACAAAAGCTAAGACTTCTTTTAAAGAATGATACTCTTGTTTTTCTTTTTCACTGACTACAACAAATTTGGCCGCATGGTTTTTTTTATTTTCCGCTTTTTTGCTTTCTGTCTTCTTTTTATCTTTAGCAAGGCCATAAGAAGTTCCACTTTCTACCTTTGGAAAATCTGCAATGCTTAATCCGTTTTTGCTAAGCTTCTTTTCAATCTCTTCAATATCTTCAGATTCAAAAAGCTCAATATATTTAGCATCTTCTTGTCCTTTGGTCGCCTTTTCAAGCTCTTTGTCGTTATATAAGAAATGGGTAACTTGCTCCCCTTTTAGCATATAAAGAGGTGCTTTTTTGGTCTTCTTGTCTATTTTATTTATATATTCTTCAAAATCCACTCCCTTTCTTAATAATCTCTCAGAAAGAGTCTCTAGACTGACTAAGGAAGCTAAAACTTCCCGGAAAGCATTTCCCTTCAAAGTTTGCTTTCCTTTAATTTTTGTAAATTCTAAATCCTCTGCTCCTAGCTCCAAAATCAAGTCATTCATTTCTTCTTCTGTCTCAATATATTCTTCTCTTTTTCCGCGCTTAATTTTATATAAAGGCGGCTGCGCAATATAAATGTATCCATTTTCAATAAGTGGCTTCATTTGGCGATACAAAAACGTTAAAAGAAGTGTTCGAATGTGAGATCCATCTACGTCAGCATCGCACATTAGAACAATTTTATGATAACGGAGTTTTTCTAGATTAAATTCTTCACCAACTCCTGTTCCCAGCGCAGTAATGATGGTTCGTATTTCTTCATTGCTTAAAATTTTATCTAAACGGGCTTTCTCGACGTTAAGAATTTTTCCTTTAAGCGGTAAAATCGCCTGAAAGGTTCTGTCACGTCCTTGCTTAGCAGATCCTCCTGCGGAATCACCCTCAACCAAATAAAGCTCGCAATGCTCAGCATTTTTTTCTGAACAGTCCGCAAGCTTTCCTGGAAGCCCTCCGCTTTCTAAAGTACTTTTACGCCGGGTAAGCTCTCTGGCTTTCCTAGCCGCATCGCGGGCTCTTGACGCCACAATAACCTTATCGATAACTTTATTAGCTACGGAAGGATTTTCCTCAAAAAACATATTCAAAGCCTCTAGCGTCGACGATGCGACTAATCCATCCACCTCTGAATTACCTAGCTTTGTTTTTGTCTGACCCTCAAATTGTGGATTTGGAATCTTAACGCTAATAACTGCGGTTAACCCTTCCCGTGTGTCTTCGCCTGTAATAGCTAAATTATTTTTTAGAAGATTTTTATTTTTTGCATAATTATTAATAGCACGTGTTAAGGCTGATCGAAAGCCACTTAAATGCGTTCCACCTTCCGTGGTATGAATATTGTTTGCATAGGTAAAAACGTTTTCAGCATAACTATCGCAATATTGAAGCGCGGCCTCCACCACAACGTTGTCTTTTTCTGTTTGAAAATAAATAGCTTTTTTGTGTAAACGTTCTTTATTTGCCGAAAGGTGTTCGATAAACTGAACAATCCCTCCTTTAAACTGAAAAATGTTTTCTTTTTCTTTCGCCCCTCTTTTGTCGACGAGCTTTATCCAAATTCCTTTGTTTAAGAAAGCAAGCTCTCTTAAGCGCTTAGCTAAAATATCATATGAAAAAATTTGCGTTTCTTTAAAAATTTCTTTATCCGGCTTAAAAGTAACTTTGGTCCCTGTCTCTTTAGTTTTGCCAATCGTCGTAAGCTTACTTTTTGTTTTTCCTTTTTCATATCTCTGGTGATACACTTTCCCTTCGCGTCTAATTTCAACCTCAAGCCATGAGGAAAGAGCGTTAACAACACTGACACCTACACCGTGAAGCCCACCCGAAACTTTGTAAACACGATGATCAAATTTTCCACCAGCATGCAAAGTTGTTAAAACAACTTCAACCGCAGGTTTTTTCTCGGTCTTATGAATATCTACAGGTATTCCGCGGCCATTATCAACAACGCTGATTGTTTCATTATCATTAACATGAACTTCGATTTTATCGCAGTAGCCTCCCATAGCCTCATCGATCGCGTTATCTACAACTTCATAAACCATATGGTGAAGCCCGCGAGAAGTGGTGTCTCCAATATACATGGCTGGACGCATGCGAACCGCTGCTGTTCCCTCTAAAACCGAAATATTAGTTGCGTCATAAACATCTTTCTTTTCCGTGCTTTTTGGAAGTTTTGGATCTTTTTTAGGCGCTTTTAATATTTCTTTTACCTGGATTTCTTTTTTCTCTGCTTTTTTCATGTGACCTTTCCTATTTTAAAACGAATGTCTTTAACGTCTGCGAAACATATTTGAAGTTCTTTTAAAATTTTTCTTTTATTTAAATTAAGTTGAAAAACCCATGCTGGCGAATCCACGGAAATTTTTAGCACTCCTTCTTTTAAGCCGTAAATCGAGGTGTGCTTCGCGGCTTTCCCTTTCATAACGCTTTTCCAAAAACGCTGCAGTGTTTCTTCTTTTTGCGGAACGCGCTGCGCTAAATCTCCCACTACCTGAGAAACGATATCTTTAATCTGTTCCATTTTAAATACGCATTGGTAAAGCTAAGTACAAATAATTTTTAAGACGGATAACCCCAGGTTTGTCCGGGCCTAACAATTCAAGCTCAATTTCTTCTTCGTTTATATTTTTAAGAACTTCAATAAAAAACCCCGGGTTAAAACCAACTATCATCTCTGCCCCTCCATAAACGATTTCAACTTCTTCTCGGGATTCTCCGACGTCGGGCGTAATTTTTGAAACAACAAGCTTGTTTTTAAAAACTTCAAATTTAACCGCTTGAAAATCCGGCGTGGCTAAAAGATTTGCTCTTCGTATTGCGTATAAAAAATCCTGTGTGTTAATTTTAATTTTTGTTTTTTGTTCCGGTGGAATAACTTGATTATAATTAGGAAACTCTCCTTCTATAATTCTTGTTACCACTAAAACATTATCAATGTCAAATAAAACTTGGTTTGTGCTAATTAATAAGGAAACGCCGCCGCCGTCTTTTAAATTCCTAATAATTTCATGAACTGCTTTTGTTGGAATAATGAGATGAATATCTTTTTTAATAGGAGTATCAAGCTGTTCTTCGCTTTTTGCTAATCTTCTTCCGTCTGTTGCTACTAATCGAATTATATTATCTGAAATTTCAAATAAGACTCCATTTAAAATATACCTTGCTTCTTCATGAGAAACCGCAAAAGCGGTTGTCTGGAGCATTTGTTTTAAAATTCCTTGATTCAAGGGAAGAACTTCAGTGTTTTTAAACTCTGGAAATTTTGGAAAATCTTCTTTAGGAAGGCCAATTAGTTTAAATTGACAATTTTCTCCTTCAATCTCAATTTGGTGGTTTTTCTTGGTTGTAATACTGATGTCCCCAGGTGGTAATTCCTTAATAATATCGCTAAACTTCTTAGCTGGAACAGTTATCGCTCCTTCTTCAAAGATTTGCACAGGTATTTCACAGGAAATGCCAATGTCTAGGTCAGTTGCATAGATCCTAAGGCAAGAATTTTTTTTGGTCTCAAGAAGCATATTGGCAAGTATTGGGAGTGTTGCTTTAGAAGATACTACATTTTGTACTTTTGAAATTCCTAGAACAAGATCTTCTTTAGTAATTTTAATTTTCATTGTTTTAACACCTTTGAGCTATAGTATTATTAAATAAAATTGAAAAATAGTAATAGTTGTAGTAGTTCTTGTGGATAACTAGAACAACTTAAGAAAATTTAGCGAATAAAAGAGTTACAAAAATATTATATGTGAAAATCCTGTGGGTTAAACTGTTTTTATATTTTTATTTCTGTGGATAGCTGCTCAACAGAATTTTTTAAATTGTTATTGACCTCAAGTTCTTTATTAATTTTCTTGCAAGAATGCAAAACCGTCGTATGATCTTTTCCCCCAAATGCGGCTCCTATCTCCGGGAAAGAAAGGCCTGTAAGCTGACGCGTTAAGTACATCGCTACTTGGCGAGGCAAAACAATGTTTTTATTACGTTTTGTTGTTCTTAAATCATACAAAGAAATGTCAAAGTGGTTTGCCACGGCTTTCTGAATCATGTCTACGTTAATAATTTTTGAAGCGTCTTTAACCATATCTTTTAGAATCACCTTAGCCATGTTTAAAGAAATTGGGCTTTCTTCTAATAAAGAATATGCCATAACGCGAACCAGTGCTCCCTCGAGCTCTCGGATGTTTGTTTTGATTTGCTCGGCGATAAACAAAATAACATCATCGGGAACCTGGGTCGGCTCTCGTTCAACTTTTTTGCGTAAAATAGCAACGCGGGTTTCAAAGTCCGGCGGCTGAACGTCTGTGACCAGTCCCCACGTAAAACGAGAGCTTAATCTTTCTTCTAAATTAACAATGCTTTTAGGGAGCCTATCCGAGGAGATAACAATTTGTTTTTTGTTTTCATGAAGGTCGTTAAATGTATGGAAAAATTCTTCTTGGGTAGCTTCTTTCCCTGCGATAAACTGAATATCATCAATAAGCAAAACATCGACTTTCCGATATTTACTTCTAAACTGAGGCGTAGCCCCACGGCGAATAGCGTCGATAAGCTCATTCGTAAAGCGCTCCGAGGAAATGTAGCAAAATTTTGTTTCAGGGTTTTTTTGACGGATATGGTTTGCGATAGACTGCATAAGATGTGTTTTTCCAAGACCCACGCCTCCATAGATAAAAAGAGGATTATATGCTTTTGCTGGAGATTCCGCTACGGAAAGACAAGCCGCATGAGAAAAACGATTTGATGGACCGACTACAAAATTTTCAAAAGTAAATCTCGATGCAATAGGTGCTGTTTTTGGAAGGCCTTCTTTCTTAAATTCTTTTTCCATCGGAGAAAGACGGGAATGTGTTTTTTTGTCCAAGATTTGTGGATTAATAGTAAACTCAATGTTAATGCTTTGAGGAGCGACGGCGTTTAATGCATTTTCGACGATGGTAAGATAATGCTCGACGATCCAATTTTTAAAAAATTCATCCGGCGTTTCTACGATAATTGTGTCGGGAAGGACCTCTTTGACGTGAATCGAGGCAAACCATGTTTCATAGGATGTTTGTCCTATCTGAGACTTAATGCTGTCTTGTGCGTTTTCCCAACTTTTGAGAGGGTTCATAAGGCCTTTAAGAGGTAAATATTGTTTTAAAAAGCTTCAGCAGAGAGTTTTTAAAAACATCCACAGTTTTTCCACAGCGAGAAGCAATAAAATAATTGCTGGCGGTTTTTTGTATTTTTTTAACCAGCAAAAAAGTGTCCTTATTATAACAAAGAAAAATTTTAATGCAAATTAAAAAAGAAATCCTCCTTCTTCTCGGGTGATTTTTTACAAAAATCAAAATTTCTCCCCTCCGCTCTCTTGTCTTCTAACCTTTTGAGACTATGATTGTTTTGACTCAAAGAGAAAAAACTTGACTCACTTTCGCCCTATGATATACTGATTCAACATTACGTATTATTTTCATAAAAAGATACTGACCCCTCGGTATCTTTCGATTTTTATTAATGTTTTATCTAAACCTAAGGAAAGAGTTTCATGAAGAAAAACCTTAAGACCCCGACGAAAATAAAGGGAAAAAGAAAGCACGGTTTTAAAAAACGGATGGAAACTGCCGACGGGCGCAAAATTTTAAAAAATCGCCGTAAAAAAGGCCGTAAACAGCTAGCTGTCTAATGATCGCAAAAGTTCTCCACTGCATCATAAGAATGTACCAAAGCATTAAAAAACTTTTTGGATTCTCAACTTGTCGTTTTTATCCAACATGTTCAGAGTATGCCATTTTGGCGTTGGAGAAGTATGGTGCCACTAAAGGCTCAGCCAAGGCAATCAAACGTATTTTGCGTTGCTCCCCCCTCTCTCGGGGAGGATACGACCCCTTAAACTAATAAAGGATTAAAATGGAAAAAAGAACAATTGTAGCAATTATTATATCACTATTAATACTAATTGGATATCAGAAGGTTTTTGTAAAGCCTCAGGTTAATGTTTTAAAAGATATGCAAGTTGTTGAAGAAGAAGGAGTTACAGAATCTCCAGCGAAAAAGATTCAGCCAGCTGAGGAAAAAATAGCCTTCCCTCTCTCTTCTGCCGTAAAAAAAGAAACACGCATCTTCGAAAACGACGCCCTCGTTGCCGAATTCTCAAACATAGGAGGATCGCTTAAATCTGTCACAATGAAGCAATATGATGAGACTTTGCCTGTACAGGACATTTTTGGACTTTCGGGATATGAACAACAGCCATTTGTCCTTAAATCCTCATCAAATAATAAAATTATTTATTCTTACACAGATGAATCTTATGAAATAAAGAAAATTTATGATTTGTCCAGACAGGACTATCAGATTGGACTTGATGTCCAGGTAAAAAATATTTCAGGAATGTCCAAAGTGAAAAGCATAAAAATTAATGCTCTCACGATTGAAACCACTGAAGCAGCTAAAGATAAAAGTTTGGGCCGCGAGCGAGGGCTTTATGAATACGCTGTGGACCTAGATGGCGCAACTACTAGAAAATCTAACGCTTTTAAGTTTTCTTTAAAAAATGAAGAACAAAAAAGCGGTAAAGTAAGCTGGTGCTCATTCCGTAATCGTTATTTTTGTACTATTGTTAAGCCAGATTTTATTACAAAAGACTATCAATCTGTTTTTGGAGGCGAAAACCGCCTAAGCTTACTTTTCGAAACTCAAAACGCAACAATCCCGGCAGGCGCAAGCACAAGCTTTCAGGCTTTAGCATATATTGGGCCTCAGAACATTAAAACCATGGCGGCTTATGGTGAGGGTTTTGAGGATGTTGTTGCCTTTAGTCGTTTTAAGATTCTGGATTTTATTTCTAAGGGTATTATTAAAATTTTGAATTTTGTGTATAAAATTGTTCCAAACTGGGGATTTGCCATCATTATCGTGAGCATTTTGGTTTACGGAGCTATGTATCCATTAACGCTTAAAGGTATGATGTCCATGAAAAAAATGCAGTCTTTACAGCCAGAGATTGCAAAGGTGAGAGAGAAGCATAAAAGCAATCCTCAAAAAATGAATCAAGAAATCATGGAAATGTACAAGAAGGATGGAGTTAATCCTTTTGGCGGGTGTTTTCCATTTTTGCTTCAAATGCCTGTTTTTATTGGTCTATATCAGGCGCTATGGCGTTCTGTGATGTTCAAGGGGGCCGGATTTTTATGGATTAAAGACTTATCCGCGCCAGACAGATTGTTTATTTTTCCTTTTACTTTGCCTGTTATTGGGAACGAATTAAACATTTTACCTCTTTTTATGATGGTGATTATGTTCTTTCAGCAGAAATTTTCTTCAAAAAATATGGTTGCTACAGATCCTAATCAGATAATGCAACAGAAAATGATGGCCATAGTTTTTCCGCTTATGCTAGGATTTATCTTTTACAAATTTGCAAGCGGACTAACGCTTTATTTTACGATGTTTTATACTTTTTCAATGCTTTCTCAGTGGAAAATGTCCAAAATAAAAAAGGTAGCGTAATATGAGCAAAGGACCAAAGAAGAATCCAAAAGGCTTAGAAATAGACGGAAATACCGTTGAAGAGGCTATTCAAAATGCTTTGAAAGAATTAAATGTCTCTAGGGAGGACATTGATGTAAAGGTTGTTTGTGAAGAGAAAAAAGGGCTTTTTGGAATGGAAGGCGAAAAACCTGCTAAAATTATTGTCACTTTGATTAAATAATATTATAATAGAGCAAAAAGAGGACGAAGCCAAAGTCCAATGTTCCACGTGAAACATTACGGAGAAAAAAATGGGAAAAATAATTTCCTTATGTAATCAAAAAGGCGGAACTGGAAAAACAACAACAGCTGTTAATTTATCAGCGGCGCTAGGCAAAAAAGGAAAGAGAATCCTTTTAGTTGACACAGATCCTCAGGGAAATGCAACAAGTGGTGTTGGAATTAATAAAAACAATATTGAGCAATCAATATATGATGTTCTTTTAAATAAAGCAAAAATTAAAGAGATTAGCGTTCAAACTGAATTTGAGAATTTAACGGTCGCACCTTGTAATATTAATTTGACTGGCGCAGAGATTGAACTTGTTGGCGCGCTGTCCAGAGAAACAAGATTAAAAAGAGGCTTAGAAGAAGTAAAAGGGGAGTATGATTTTATTTTTATTGATTCTCCTCCATCTTTAGGCCTGATTACTTTAAATTCACTTGTTGCTAGTGATTCAATTATTATTCCTATTCAATGCGAATTTTATGCCTTAGAAGGCGTCTCACAGCTTCTTAATACGATTAATCTGATTAAAGATGGGCTGAACCCGCTGCTTTCGATCGAGGGTGTTTTGATGACCATGGCAGACTTTAGAACGAACTTAACAAACGAAGTCATTAACGAAATTCGAAATTTTTTTAAAGACAAAGCATATCAAACGGTTATTCCAAGAAATGTTCGTTTGAGTGAGGCACCGAGCTTTGGTAAGCCAATTCATGTTTATGACAGTAATTCAATTGGTTCAAAAAAATACGAAGAATTTGCAAGTGAGTTTTTAGACGAAAAAATTTCAGAACAAAAATCAGAAGCTGTTCAAACAAATAATTAAAAGGGGATGACAAAATGGAAAAAGGCGCTTTAGGAAAAGGTTTGTCAGCTCTCATTCCGGAAAATGTAAAATTAGAAAACGGAGAAAGCATTGCGTATCTTAGTCCAAAACAGATTAAGAAAAATACAATGCAGCCGCGCAAAAATTTTCGGCAAGAACAACTAGCAGATTTAGTTTCTTCAATTAAAGAACGCGGTGTTCTTCAGCCATTGCTTGTCCGACAAAAAGAGGATGGATACGAACTGATCGCAGGAGAGAGGCGCTTGCGCGCAGCAGAAACTTTGAACATTGAAAAAGTTCCGGTCATCATTAAAAACGCAACAGATCAAGAAGCTTTGGTTTTAGCGCTTGTTGAAAACATTCAAAGAGAAGAGCTCAATCCGATTGAAGAAGCTCAGGCTTTTAAGCGTCTTGTTGAAGAATTCAATTTAACACAAGATGTTGTGGCACAATCAGTTGGGAAAGATAGAACAACGATAACAAATATTCTGAGGTTATTATCTTTGCCGGCAGAAATTCAACAAAGCATATCAACCGGTACGTTTTCTATGGGCCATGCCCGTACTTTATTAGCTATTAAAGATTTATCAAAACAAAAAGCGTTGTGGAAAAAAACAATAAACAATGGGCTTTCTGTCCGCGAGCTTGAAAATCTAACAAGAGGGGAAGGGCAGACAAAAATACGAAAAGCTCGAGGAGAAAAGGGTGATCCGTATATTGCTTCCGTCGAGGAGGATCTTCAAAGAGCTCTTGGAACAAAAGTCCGCCTTAAGGCACAGAAAAAACGTGGCACGATTGTTATTGAATATTATTCGCATGACGACCTTGATCGAATCATTAAAATTATTAAAACGTAAAGGCACATTATGATTAAAAGCATGACAGGGTTTGGAGCCGCCGAGTTTACTTGTGGTGCAACAAAAGGTAACGTGGAAATTAAAAGCGTTAATCATCGATATTTAGACATTGCTTATTTTTTGCCGCCAGGGTTTTTTTCTTTGGAAGAAAAAATTCGCCAAAGCCTGCAAAAAAATATTCAGCGAGGACGCGTTACTCTTTGTATTAAGATTTCTCAAAAAGAAGCGGCTTCGATTACGTTTAACAAAAAAGTTATTAATACTTACTTAAAAAATGAACGCGTGATTAAAAAAGAATATAAACTTTCCGGGGATTTGTCTTTAACGGAACTTATTCGTTTGCCGGGCGTTGTTGACGTTAAAGAGTCAGAATTGAAACTAACTGTTTTGTGGCCGGCAATTCAGAGGGGCTTGAAAAAAGCGATTGTTTCTTTATCGGCAATGCGAAAGAGAGAGGGAGTGAGCACCGCTAGAGATGCGCGGAAACAGACTTCTTCTATGTTGTTGGAGATAAAGAAGATACGTTTAAGAGAAAAAGATATTTTATCTGTTAAAAAGAAAAAAATGACAACAGAAGAGTTTCAGGCTTTTCAAAAAAGCCTTGATGTTAACGAAGAGCTTTCGAGGCTTTCACATCATGTTGCAGAATATAAAAGGCTTTTAAGCGCTCAAGTTGCGGTTGGCAAAAAGCTTGATTTTATTGGCCAAGAAATGCAGCGTGAAGCAAATACGATTGGCTCGAAGATGCAAGACAAGGTTGTTTCAACAGCTGTTGTTGTTTTAAAAAGTAAAATTGAAAAGCTTAGAGAACAAGCACAAAACATTGAATAATCTTAAGAAGAAAAAAGGAAAGATTTTTGTTCTCTCCGGGCCGTCCGGCTCAGGCAAAACAACCTTGCATGAGAAACTGCTTGCTAGCAAAGAAATAAAAAACAAGCTTGTTAAAACTATCTCGGCGACAACGCGAGCACCAAGGCAAGGCGAGAAAAATAAAAAACACTACTTGTTTTTTACACAGAAACAGTTTCAGCACCGAGTTAAAATAGGCTACTTTTTAGAGTGGAAAAAAGTTTTTGATAATTATTATGGAACACCTAAAAAGCCTGTTGAGCAATTGTTAAAAAAAGGCAAAAATGTTCTTTTATGCATTGACGTAAAAGGAGCCAAAGATATTTTTCGCCAAAAGAGAGAAGCTATTGGCATTTTTGTAAGGACAGCTTCCTTGGAAGAGCTTAAAAAGAGATTAGCAAAGCGGGGATCAGAAAATAAGATAAGTTTACAAAAACGCCTTTTGGTTGCGCGAAAAGAACTTAAAGAAGTTAAGCGATATCGTTATGTGCTTGTCAACGACAGGATTTTAAAAGCAGAAAAAGAACTAGAACAAATTATTTTAAAAGAGTTAACGTGAAAAGGGAGGAAACATTTTATGGCGTATCAGCCGCTTGAAAAACTTTTACCAAAAGCAGCCAACAGTATTTATAGGCTTGTTCTTTTAGCAGCGAAGAGAGCAACAGAATTAGCCGAAGGAATGCCAAGTCTCGTTGAAAGACCATCGAACGTTAAGACAACGACGCTAGCCTTAGATGAAATTTTAGAAGGGAAGGTTGTTCTTAAAGGATGTGAAAGTCAAGGGAATCCAGGCAAGCCTGAGGAAGCGAAGGCAGAAGAAGATGAAGAAGATGAGGATAAGGACGAATAAACGTGGTTAAAAAAGACAACACAAAACAAGTTGTTTTAGCTGTAACGGCAAGCATCGCGGCTTATAAAGCTTGCGAAATCATTCGCTCATTACAGAAAAAACAAGTTGATGTTACTGTTGTTATGACTGCGTCAGCCGAAAAGTTTATCTCTTCTCTAACGCTTGCAAGTCTTTCTGGTACAAGAGCTTATAAAGATATGTTTGAGGATTCAGGCAGTTGGGAGATGGAACATATTAGCCTGGCCCAAAAAGCTGATCTTTTTTTGGTTGCGCCGGCAACCGCAAATATGATTGGAAAAATGGCGCATGGCCTAGCTGATGATTTAGTGAGCTGTGTTGCCTTAACAACAAAAGCACCGATTGTTATAGCGCCTGCGATGAATACGGCGATGTATCAAAATAAAATTGTTCAAGAGAACATTGCAAAATTGAAATCTAAAGGCGCTAAGTTCATAGACCCTGTTAAAGGAAAGCTTGCTTGCGGAACAACAGGAGAGGGGCACCTGGCTGAAGTTGAGACCATTGTAAAAAAAGTTTGCGCTCTTTTAAAAAATAGATAAAATGCTAAGTTTAGATTTTGCTAATGTAAAATATGAGCCGAGTTTACGGCGTGGTAGCCAAGTGGTAAGGCAGCGGTTTGCAAAACCGTTATTCATCGGTTCGAGTCCGATCCACGCCTCCAGATAAATTTTCGTTCATTTAAAAGATTTTGGGCAAGTGGTGGAATGGCATACACGAAGGACTTAAAATCCTTTGGCTGAAAGGCTATGA